>NZ_JAVIZX010000001.1:2507844-3195688 GCF_031453675.1 Paracidovorax wautersii
GGGCTACAGCAACCTGGCCTGCCTGCATTCGCTGCCGGTGCAGTTGCTCAAGCTCGACCAGTCCCTCATCAAGCCCATCGCGACGGACGTGCGCGCGCTCAAGCTCGTCCGGTCGCTGCTCCACATGGGCCACACGCTGGGCTACCGTCTGCTGGCCGAGGGCGTGGAGAGCAAGGAAGTCTTCGACATCCTCAAGCGCGAAGGATGCGATGCCGTGCAGGGCTACTACCTGTCCCGCCCGCTGGAGGCCGAGGACGTTCCGCGCTTTCTGCAGGCCGCGCCCCGGGGCTGACGCGCCCGGGCGGTCAGACGGACGGCTTGTTCGTGCCGGGGTGCATCTCCATGGGCGCGGGTTCGCCTGGCACGGGGTCCTGTCCTGTCGCCGCCACGTGGGGGCCCACGGTGGCACTGGCGGCTGCGCCGCCCAGGGCGCCGGCCACGCCGCCCAGCGTGCCTCCGACGACGACGCCCACGGGCCCTGCCACCGCCACGCCGACGGCGGCACCCGTGGCGGCGCCCGCCATGACGCCGCCGCCCATCAGCACGGACTTGGACTCCCGCGCGGCCTCGTCCGGCGACAGGGCCTGCTGCGCGGCAGGGCGGGGGTCTTGCGAAGGCACGCCGTAGCCGGGCCTGGCCTGTTCCGCCAAATCGGGATCTACCGGTGCAGCAGGGTTGTGGGGGGTGATCGGTGCGTTCATGGGGCTCTCCTTCTCAACAGGGGTGGATGCGGCCGCTCGGGTCGCGGCCGGCTGGTGTCTCTGTTGTAGAAGGGCCGTCTCACCAAAGCCGCCGTCCATCGGGCTCTACGCCTGTCGGACAACGCCCGGTGGCTGCGTCCTACGGCCGTGAGTTCATGACCTGTGTCAAGAAAATGCCCTTGGGATGTTGCTGCCGGTATGGCGCCGCTCCGGCTGAAGCGCCGCGCCGCGTAGTGGGCGGATCCTCTGTCGAAGGTCCGGCGTGGCGTCACTTGGGAAGGCCAGCACTGGTCGACCGCGTGGGTTACGCGTTCTGCAGACGTCAGCGGTCGTGACCTTGGCGATACCGTCTTATTCGTCCTTGAGCGTGACGGTGTCACCGGTCGCCTTCGCCGCGAGTCTGCTGCCCTGCGCCGTCTTGGTGGCGGCGCTGTCATTGCGGTATGAGCGCCTCTTGACGCACGTGGCGGCGGCCCACTTTCCTGGAACGAGGTCCCGGCAGCCAGTCCGGCGGAGGCCGCATTGGCGAGCGCGAACACGGTGAGGGGACGGGGCCTTTAAGGTTTTGAAGGGAAGCATGTCCGATGCGGAGATGCGGAGATGCGGAGGACGGGACGCCTTCGCCTGTTGCTAGGCATCGGCTGCTTAATCAGGTAGCTCCGCGATGGGGCGCCCATCGCTCCTGCGTTCGCAGACAAGGGAGGTGGGCGGACCGGTATGCAGGGAGGGCGGCTCCATCCTCAATGGCTTGGAGCCGAGCAATCGCGCCGAATCAATCACCGCGGGCTCGGAATATCACTACCAAGGGAATGGTACGACACGGCAGAGCTGCGGGGTGGGAAGGACGCGGTGTGAGAGGCCGGCGAGGGCACCCACAACACCAGTTCGCTAAGCGCGGAGTTCAAATCGACAGGGCCGGAATCGCAATTTTGGGCAGCAGCTTTCGCGTGAAATACTTGTCTTGGTAGTAGCGGATCTTGTCGCACTTCACAGGATGCGGAAGACCTTCGTAGAGAAAAACTTCGGTGTCTGGCCCCATAGCCTTAAGCTCCTGCGGCAGCATGAGGGCACGCCGTTCTTCCGATTCGCTGCGACTCGTTTCCCGCCCACGGGTCACGTTCTGCTTACGCACCGTGGTGTAGCCCAACATGTCGGAATAATCGTTGGCGTCTTGCTGCTCCCGCGGCGCGTAGATAATCTGGAGCGCATGGTTGGTGAGCAGCGTGCGTGCCACTTCCTTCCCATAGGTCGCATCGAGTTGGGCCATGCTCTGGATGATGGGCAAAAGCCGCATGTTGTAGCCGGCCATGTAGCTCACGGCGTTGGCAATGATGTCCACCTTGCCGATGCTGGTGAATTCGTCCATCAACAGCAGGCATTGATGCTTCAACTGCGGGTTGTTCTGCGGCAGCTCTTTAGTGTTCACGTTGATGAGCTGGCTGAAGAACAGATTGACGATCAGCCGGCTCTCCGCGAGTTTGTTGGGCTGGATGCCAATGTAGATCGTCATCTTTTTCTTGCGCACGTCGGTGAGGAGGAAGTCGTCCGCGCTGGTGGCGGCGTCCAATATCGGATTGACCCACGCATTGAGCGGCTCCTTAAAGGTGCCAAGAATGGAGGCGAACGTTTCCGCTGCTTGCGACAGCAGGTTGGAGAAAGCCAATCGCGCGTTGTCGCTCAAGAACGGCGCGGCTGCCAGCTCTTCGTATGACTTGCGCAAGTCGGCGCCGTTGCCCGACGACAGTTGATAGATCTGCCCAAGCGTGCGCGCTGTGCGGATCGATTCTGGAATTCCCTGCCTGTCATCGTCCTCCCATTTTTCGAAGAGATACAGGGAGAACGCCAAGAATGCGTTGCGCGCCTGACTGACCCAGAATTTTTGGTCGGCAGCACCGTCCGGATACAGCATGGCCGCAATGCTCATCAAATCAGACACCCGAAAGTTCGGGTCGGTGGAGACATATGTGAGCGGGTTCCAGCGATGCGTCCTCCTATCTTCTGCGAAGGGATTGAAGAGATAGACCTCCTGGCCCTCTTTCGCACGCCATCCGCTGGTGAGTTCGTAATTTTCCTGCTTGATGTCGAGCACTACGACCGATCCGCTGTACTCCAACAAATTCGGAATGACGACACCGACGCCTTTACCGGAGCGTGTCGGCGCCGCAAGAATGACGAATTGCTGGCCCGGCAGGCGAACAAGACGGCCGCCGAATTTACCGACCAAGATCGCATTGGGCGATGGTTTGAACATGGCCTGTTTTGCCAGGTCTGCGCCTGTGGCGAAGCGGGCGTCGCCATGAATCGACTTGGCTTTGGTCCTGACGAGCAGCGCCAGCAGACCTAGCCAGACGAGCGCGGGGACACCAAAGCCGATGTAGCCTGCCCAATGAATCTGCTTCGCAAAGGGGCGATAGGCTGCGAGATCCCGTACCTTCCAGTAATCCAGATACGTACTCCAACTCAGCGCATGGATGTCAACTTTGAGCAGAAAGAGGATAAGCCAGCCAGACAGATAAATCCCTGCAGATAGTGCAAGGGCAAAACACAGGGCTGCGCTAAACAGCTTGACCTTGTTCATCGAATATCACTCATTATTGACAATGCTAACGCAGACCGATTCTTGCGTTGCTAAGCGAACGCCTTTTTGATCGTGGTGCGCTGTCGGGTCCTCGTCAGTAGTGCCAGTCTGAGCATCACTCGAAACTCCTTCAGCCGTTGAATTGGTTTCAAAAATGCATCTGAAGTCTCCTGGAAAATCAGAGCTTTTCACCAATACGCTTCTTCCACGCTATCAAATGGCGCTGGAACTTGCTACCGTACATTGAAATGTGCGGGCTAAGCAATCAAGCGCGGACGCAACGGGCTCTTAAACGCCGGCGATTCATCGGACGCAGAAGCGCGTTTGCCCATGCCTTTGCGGTTGTCGTAAAAGTCCTGCAACCAGTGGTGAGGCCGCAGGTCGTCGATCGAGACGCCTTCGGCCTGGGCGCGCTCACGCAGCACGCTATGCATGATTTCTATGTTGTCCGTGGACGCGGAGATGACCGACAGCGCGTCGTCCATGCCGCGCAGATCGAGTTGGCACACCGAAGAGCTATGCCCCTGCTTGACCAGGAAGCGACGCGAGCGCTCGTCTAGACGGATCACCACCTGATACTCAGACTCGGTAAGCTTCAAGCCGTCGATGTAATCCTTGCGGCTGGCGTTGGGGTTGGGAAGCAGAATCATGGTGGCCGTCTGCTCGATCAACGCGGCGGAGATGTCGCTGCCCAGTGCGTCTTCAGGGCTTTGTGTGGCGAAGATGCCCATGCCATTCTGCTTACGAATGGTCTTTTGCTTGTTCTTTGCGAAGTCCTTGAGGGCACCGCCCCCGTCAAGAATCTTCCAGAACTCGTCCATCACATAGATGAGGCGGCGGCCGTCGATCAGCGCATCGAGACGGTGCAACAGGTAGTTGACGACCGGCACGCGCACCTCCGGATTGTCGAGAACCTCGGTGTAGTCGAAGCCGATGATGTTGGCCTTTTCCAGGTCGATGGTGTCCTTGGGGTTGTCGAACACCCAACCTAGCGAGTTGCCAGCAGTCCATTTGCGCAGTCGGATGAAGAGTCCATCGTCCCCCATGTTGGGCAGACTTTTTTGGAAGTTCGTCATGTTGCGCAGGTGCGCCGGCGTATCGAGCATGGCTTCGACGGCGCGGTAGATTTCTTCTTCCTCCCGAGAGGTGTAGACCGCCTTGCCGGCCAGTACCTTGACCAGATCGCTCAGGAAGTGGATGTTGGCTTCTGTCCGCTCGCAATGGAACGGATTGAAGCCGGTGGGCTGGCCGTTCTCTAACGAAAGATAGTTACCTCCACACGCGCGTACGAAGATCTCGGCACCGCGGTCTTTGTCGAAGAAGAAAATGGTTGGTGCCGGGTCCAGCTTCTGGATCTGGCTGAGCAGGAAATTGATGAGCGCAGTCTTGCCAGTGCCAGACTTGCCGATCACCATGGTGTTGGCAATGGCCTTCTCACCGAACGAGTTTTCACCTGGCAACGTGGCGTGGAAGTTGAAGTAGTAGGGCTGCCCATTAACGGTCTGTAGGGTGGTGACGCAGGCTCCCCACGGGTTGTTGTCGCGCTTGCCGCTCGCGAAATTGTGCAGCGGAGACAGGCCGAGAAAATTGAGCGAACTCACGTTCGCAAGTCGCGTGCGGTACCTCCAATTGCCGGGAAATTGTGCGTAGAACGCGGCGGTGACGGCGAGGTCTTCCTTGACCGAGACGAAGCCAGCATTCGACAGTTCAGCGCGGGTGGTTGCAATGTGCTGGGCCAGCGTTGCCTGATCTGGTGCGTAGAGCGCAATGGTGAAGTGGTACTCGCCGAGCACGAAGTTGCCGGACGTGAGTTGATCCATGGCCTGGTCTAGTTCAATGATCTGACTCACAGCCCTGTCGCCTGAAGAAATCATCATGCCCTTCGTGCGTTCCAACGCCTTCAGCGCGTCGTGCCGCCCCATGGGGCTGAAGGAATGGGTGATGACGTACTCGAGATCGAGGTACTTGAGCCCATTCAAGACGCCGGGGTGCGTGCCGTCAGGGTACTCCTTGATGTTGAGGAGCGCGCCGAAATGGTTGGTGCCGTCAGGCGCGGTGAGCACATAGTCGCCGCTTTTGGCCGAAAAGCGCTGTCGACTGATGGGCAGGTAACGGTAGACCGGTGCCTTCAGTACCGGAACTGGCTCATCGACACGGTTGAGGAGGTAGCCGAGGAATTCGAGCGTTTCAGAGAACACGATGCCGTTCGGCGCCTCATACATGCGCAGGCGAACCGGTGCGTAGTCTTTTAGCACCGCCTCCATGTTGCCAGCGAGTTCGAGTAGCTTGTCGATGGCTTGTTGTTGTTCCGATGCGAGGCGCGAGGTATCGGTAGACCTTTCAACGAAACGTTTGCCGGTCACCACTGGACGATAGATCATCGTCAAGTACAGCTCGTTCTGCATCAGCTTCTGTGCTGAAAGCGCCTGGAAGTAGGCATCGGAAAGCGCTTGGTTGAACGTCTCCTGGAAGCGGCTGGCGTCGTTCACGCGGCGGCGGCGGCGCACGTCATGCACCCAGAAAGCCACATTGGTGAAGTCTGGCGCACGCAGCGTTTGCAGCATGCGGTTGAACGCGTTGTGCTTGTGTTCGATGTCCCATTCCTCGCGGCCGACGAAAGGCAGTCCGTCAAGTCGCCAAGTCAGGAAGAAGTCGCCACCCGTTGTTTTGAGCACTGTTGGGGAGACGTGCGTGGAGATAGGGAGGAACTCGCTGATGGGCGTGTCGGGACTGAAGGGCGACGTGGGCATGGGGTAGCTTTCTATGGGCTATGGCAGGGTGCCCGCAAAGTCTCAAGCAATTTGTTTTTCGGATCAGCGGGCGATGCCGGTCAAGGTCTGTATCCCCACTGGGCGATGATGGCTTCCAAAATTGCCTGATTCGGTACGGTCGCGCCGGGACATCCCATCAGGAATCTCCGGCGTGCCGCCGCCGTGGCCGGTGGGTTGAACTTGGGGCTCCAGACTTGGATGCTGTGAAAGACAGCGATTGGCGCAGCACAGCTGGGACTTGGAGTGCCAAAGCCGGAAACGCTAGCCATGCAGAGAAAGACGGTACAGGGGTCTGGCGCCTGGGCGCGAGCAGTGGCGCTCAGTCCAAGACCCAAAGCCGAAGCCAATGCGAAATTTCCGCAGACAGTACGTAGATTCATGATCAATACTTTCCTGCACGGGTTGAGCTGCCGTGCTTTCTTCCAGACAACTGCGATCAAGGTGGCTCAGTGAGACAAGGCCGGCGCCGCTTGTTGTTGTGCGGGTTGAACCAGCTGTGGTGGCTGCTGGGTCCTGGAGTGGTGCTGGGCTTCCGCAAAGGCCTTGCCGCTTTGCGCAATCGGTGTGTGCATGGCATCTACCGTCTGCACATCAACGACCTTCGAGTGCGCTGTCCCCGGCTTGCCTTGTACGGCGAAGATCTGGCTGTTATCCACACCGCCCAATTGGAGATGGTCGATGCGCGTCAAGCCCGCTCGGTGAGCCGATACCGCGACCGCAGCAGCGGCGTTATCGGTCAATTGATCAGACGTGCGGCCAAACTGTGCGTCGACCTTTTGCAAAGCGCTCTGGGCCTGCTTGAACAACGGACTGTCTTGAATTTGTAGATCTTGCTGCGATTTCGACAACGGTCCGTCAGCAAGCTTGGCACCGAGTGCCTTCAAAGTGGCTGGGCCCGCTATTCCATCTTCTTTAAGATGGTGGTCGTGCTGGAAGGCTTTAATGGCATGTCGGGTGTTGGCACCCATAAGACCGTCAGCCACAATAGTCTTATCGTTGCTGCCTGTGTAACCCAATTCGGCGAGCTTGGTTTGAAGCTCCTTCAAATCGGCGTCGTAAATCTTGCCGCCTTGCTGAAGCCTTCCTGGATGAATCGCTTTCAGGGCAGCGTTGATGTCCGGATCGTTGGCCGATTTGGAGGGATCGAAGTTCGCATCGCTCACTTTGGTCTGTGCACGACCGAGTGCGGCGGCCTTTTCTGGGTCGTTGTAGGCATTCTTGTAGTTTTCCGCGATGGCCGCAGCTTTCGGGCCGTCGTAAGCGCTGTACCTGTTCTTGATCTCGTTGGCCTTTGCGAGCACGTCATCGTAGTCTCCACCGTCCTTGAGGACTCGCTCGAGCTTTCTCATTTGGGACGGCATCTGGTTTTCCGTCTTTGCCAGAATGGCGATGGTTTCCAGGCGACGGTCAGCAGAGATGTTCTCTCCATATTTGTCCAGCACGTCCATGGCGGACTGCGTCGCGTTCTTTACCTGCGGAAAATCGATGTTCTTATGAATCCACTGCTGGCCTTCCGAGGAAGACGCCCAAGCATTGATGCTGTCGCGGGTGTCCTTATCGATATAGACCAGCGGCGTGTGGGGATCTGCCCTTCGGTTTTTGCCTTCGCCGATGAAACGCTGCCCGTCACCGTGACTCAACAGGTCTTCCCTCAGTTTCGCCTTGTCTTGAGTGAACGGAAGGCTATGTGCCTGGGCATACTTCGCGGCTTGGTCCACAACGGCATCCACGTAGGTAGTCTCGCCGGGCTTGAGGGCGGCACCAGAGACCGCGCCGAGCGCCCATGTACCGCGCTGACCGAAGTCGACTTGAATAGTGCCGAGCGAGTAGCCGCTATTGTCCCGAACCGAGTCAACATTTCCCCAATTGGGCTCCGACTTGTTGACCGTCACACCGGCAATGGACAAGTGAAAAGAGGACGCACCTCCCTCGGTGCCGCGACCCACAACGAAATAAGTGGCTCCAGCAACCGCGTTGACATCGCGAGTATCGATGTGGGTGGTGCTGGCAGTGTTCTCATCTTGATTGGCCATGGGCTACTCCATTGTTAACAAGTTGCGACTAACGGACTACCGATCGTTTGCGATCGACAAATACTCTTCCAGAACATTGGCGCGTTCGCAGAGGCGGAAAATCTCTTTCTGCATGACTTGAAAACTACTCACCGTCTCGCTGCCGTAGAGTGATGACTCAAAGGTTTTGCTGGTGTTGTGCAAATCAAGCCAGGCGCGCTCGGCGCGGACCAGAGTGTCCTTGGCCGCGCCGCGCTGCTTACTGAGCAGCGATTTGTAAGCAGCGTTCAATCGCGCGTTTTGTAGTTTCTTCTCCGCAGATTGACAGGCGGCGAGAGCAACGTTGTCTGACTCCGCTTTTTCAACGCATCCATAGAACACATTGCTAATGCCTGTAGGCGCTTGACGTTTGATGACCTGAGCAGTGCTTTCATACGCCAGGGCGCCAGAGCCATACGCAAAGAGTGCGAGGCTGAGGAAGAACATTCTGGTTGCTGTTTTCACTGGATACCACCTCGATAGGCGAAAGGGTTGAAAGAAAGTGTTTGCTCAGTTTCACGAGTAGCGTCACCCGATCCGTCCCAGGCGGAGCCGCCAGGACGATGGAGAGGTCGCTCGTGGTCATGCTGATGAGGTGGACGATGCCACCATCAACGCAAGGTCACGCCTCAGACCGACATGCTCGGCTGCTGCTGCTGCTGCTGATGTGGCTGCTGGATTTGATGTGACAACGCAAATTGCGCTTGCTCAGCCTTGTTCAGCGCCTGGACATAGCTGATGGAGCTGTCTTCAATAGGGGTGTTCATGGCTTGCACGGTGGGCACATGGACCACCTTGGCGTGCGCCGTGCCTGGCGCACCCTGCACCGCAATGAGCTTGTTGCCGTTCTCACCCAGGGCCACATGATCGATCTGCTTGAAACCTGATTGACAAGCCGCTGCAGCCAACGTGCCGGCAGCATTGCAGGTGCGCTGGTCGGATGCAATGCCGTGTTGGGCATTGATCTTCTCTATCCCTTTAAGGGACTGCATGTAGAGTCCGTTGCCGGGGTGTTCTGACTGGCTCATGCTGCCGAACCACGACCCCGGATGCACGACCTTGTCAATGATGCGGGAGGCGCCTTCGCGTCCCGCGTCACGGGCGCGTTCCAGTGCGTCACCGGCGCGTTCCAGTGCCTCTCCTGCCCGACGAGCACCTGTCCCTATCCTATCGCGTGCTGCGTCATAGACCTGGCCTGCGGCCTGGCCCACTGCATTGATGCCATGGCCGACGGTCTGGCCGGCCTCGATGCCTGTCTGCAAGGGAAAGGATGCAATGGAGCGGGCATTGTGCAAGTCATCGCGGTAGCGGTCGATCATGCTGTGATGGGCGCTGTAGCGTGCCACGTTCTCCGGCGAAATGATCGATTGGCCCAGCAGCTTGCTGTTGGGCACGAAATTGTCGATCGAATGCGCATCAAAATCAGTAGCAGCTATGGGGTTACGCGCACTGAGAGCGCCGCCGCCGTCGCGGTAGCCGGCCGCGCCTAGCGTGTCGATATCTTGCTGGACTGCGTAGACACGCACCTCGCCAAAGTGCGAACTGGCTGCGCTCACCGGGTCGCCCGCGCGAATGTGATTGATGACTTGGTGGCCGCCTTCCGGAACGCCATGCACCAGCCCGGCTGCACCGTAGGCGTTGAAGGTTTCGCCTTTCAGGCCGAATTTGTGCGCTTCCAACTCGGCCAGCGTGCCACCCAGCGAATGGCCGGTGACGGTGACATTGAATGGCTTTCCGCTTTCCAGTGCCTCGGCCTTGGCTTGCGCCAGCACCTTTGCCGTGAAAGCTGAGGCATCGGCCGCTTGTGCGTTGACGCCCGCCAACGCCATGCCGGCATCGACGCCCCCGTCGCGCAACGGTTCGCGATCAAATTCGGTGCCGCGATAGCTGATGATGAATTCACCCGTATCGACTCGCTCGTAGGCCGTTGCCTGAAAGCCCGTTCGGGGGTTGTCGACATGGTCGGCGGTTCTATACGTCACACCACCCAGGATGACTTCCTCTTCGAGCTTATGACTGTTGTACGAATCCTGTGCCAGCAGCGCGTAATCCGTCGACTTGATGGTCATTGGAAATTCTCCTTGGCAGAGAGCGATATAGAGAAGGTGTTCGCCGGATCCTTGAATTCGGCCCGGGTTGCGTTGCCGCTGCTGACACGTGGACGGTCGCTTTTTGGTGCCTTGGCGTGCTCGCTGACAAAAGAAATATTGTTGAAATATCGCGCAACTGATTTGCCAGCCAGCACTTCATCCAGGGAGATGGAGTGAGCAAAAACCAGGTCTCCAACTCGCAAACCGAAGTTAACGAAACGCATGGACCAGCGGCAAAGGCCCTGCCCGAAGTAGTCCTCGTCCGTCAACAGGTCAACATAGATGTCGCCCTTGTATGACGTGTCGCTCAGTCTGCGCAAGGACACCGGTACATTCTCTCTAGGAGTCAACGTCGCACCACTGAAAGGGGTGAGCGGTACGCAAGCACCGTTCGTCACTTCATAACCAGTGAATCCATCGACGGAGTCAAATGGCCCTGGAGCGCCTTCGATGGACAAGGTGATTTCATAGCGCATCTTCGGATGCGGATTGAATTTGACATCAGGTTTCTTCATGGGCTTTCCAAGCGCAGGGAGAGTGAAGGGTAAAAGACTGAAAAAAGTAGTGGCGAAGCGGCGCCTCATGTCAATTTCACTTTCAAGGTGCATTGGTTCCGCGGGAGCAATCGAACTTGGGTAATTTGATCGGCCGCATGAATCATGTTGAATTAATAGCTGCCGACTCCAGGCGGAGCAAAAAATTTTGCGCAGGCGCGTCTGGCCCTGGAAATACCTTCATGCCTAGTCCAATCTTCATCCCCAACATGGCGGAATTTGAGGCCTTATAGGTCTTTATCGACAATTTTGAGCTAACGGATACGAACTGGGGGACTGCATGCGCTGTAGTAGGTTTCGCAGTTCTTGTCTTTCTCTTTGCACTTTTGCATGCCCGCAATAACCACCTCGCTCAGCGTCGCATCAGCTCCCCGGTAATACCCTAAATCACCGATCGTGAACGCTGTGCAGCCGTTTTTATAGGAAATTTCGGACTGGCATTTGATGCCGCCTCGAGCTTTGCAATCGTTCAATGCACTCTGCTGCGCAGCGTATTCACTTTGCAGTCCAGTGGCGACGCCCAGTATGCCTTTGGGTCCATCGAATGCAACTGCTCCCCAGCGGTCCTCCCACAAAGGCACTGGAGCGCTGGGCGCTTGCTGTTGTCCGCCGCCGCTCGTGGCGCTGTTACTAGGAATAGGAGCACATCCTGCTGTCGTGCCACCACCAATTGGGTAGTAACCTGCCGGGCAGTTACCCTCGGCGCGCACGCCCATGCTTAGGTAACAAAGAACAAATAGCACACTGAATGAGTTGATGCGATTCATGTGCTAGCTCCTGATTCGCGTTGATGAGTTTTGATCGTGTCGGAGGCGGGGGCTTGAGCACTAGGGCGGCTGTACGCCTGGACGCCTGATGTTGGCGCATCGCGTGTAGAGACCGGCGACGACGACGCCCCTGCCCCGAACCCACCCCAAGACCCGGGCGGCTGCCCCTGCGGCCCAGGGCGGTTCACGGAACCGCCGCCATTCACCTGTGCATAGCTCATGAATTGCCCCAACGTGCCCCCAAAGAACGCTGCGGCCATCGGCGGTGTACTCACCAACAGCACGGTCATCAGCAAGCCAATGCCCCCTTGCTGCAAAGCCTGGTTCGTAAAACCCTCAGCATTCGCTCCGGTGATCGCGTTGATCACCGTGGATGCCCACATGGCAGCAGCCACCCGCAGCGTCAGCTCCAGCACGATAGACACCATGAAGTTGAGCACGGCAAGCGAGAACAGCGTGGCCAACCCATACATCAGCCAGCGGTGAAACATCGGTTTGGTCGGTTCAAAGATCAGGCAAAGTATGAACAGCGGACCCAGCCCGATGAACAGGGCCATCGCCACCTTGTACATCAGCAGCATGGCGCCAGCCGTCATCGGCGGGCCGGCCACACCTAACAAAGCGATAAGCGATGCACGGCTCTGGGCGTTGGAGCCCGCTGCATCGTCCGGCGGAACCGGGATCGCTTCGATTGCTCCCATCGCGAGCTGGGTGTACGCCAGATTACGGTCGATGTTGCTGCTGGGCGATTCGTCGGAGCCGGTGACCAGGGTGTTGATGTTGCGAGTCAGGTCTTCACCAAAGAACTGCTGCAAGTCCAACGAGCCGATCGCCATGACGGTGGCCGCCGCGACGATGACGGCCACGCGGCCCATGTCGCTGACCATGCCCATCATCGAATCTCGCGAACGCCCGGTGAGGATCCGAAAGCCCTGGACGATGATCCATACGGTCAGAAGGGCAAGCGCGATTGAGGTGGCGAATTGCATTGATCGGCCCACAAAGCCTGAACCGAATGTATCGATCTTGTCCGTTAGCCAAGAGTAGATGAGCGCGTAGTAAGTGAATTCCATGATCTTCGCTCGGACGCTTGCTCAACGAAAGGCTGCGGCGAATGCTGCGGCTTGTGTGACGCCCCCCAGCAGCGATGGTTTACCCCGGAGCGACGCCCTGGCGAGAATGGACTGCTGGTCCTCCAGCGTCTTCAGCAGCGTTTGATACGAAGCCATATTGGCAGCGTAATTCTCCATCTCTACTTTGAGTTGTGCGTCTGTCTGCGTTGTGTCCAATATCATTCGCTGGGTGTTGCCGTTGGAGTTGGCGCTTCCAGTCAGCGAGTTAATGAGATTGACGAATTTTTTCAGTTGACCGTCATAGACGGTCAGGCGATTGGCACGCTCGACGCTCTCGTTGTACATCCTGACTTTGAGCTTCGTGGTCATTACGCAGAGGCGTTGAGAGTTCTGTAGAACTGGCCCTTTCAAGTCGATGCCGGTCACTGCGGAGAGAACATCGGAGACCATGTTCCCAGCGCCCGGGCAGGCTTGTTCCGCTAGTCTTTCCTCGTCAAGTCTTTGAAGCGGCTGCTGCGGAAGCAGGCTCTGCATGCTCAAGCCGGAGATGGTCGAGACCATTTGCTGATAGGCCGCGATCTGCCTTTGGTATTGCGCCAACGTTTCGCCCCACCGCTTCGCCTGCTCCGCGTACTCGGCAATCTGTTTACCCACGCCGATCGTGTCATTCACGATGACCTGTGCGCCTGAATGGGTCGATGCACTAATGGCCGCCACGGCCAAAACGATCCGAGCGGCAGCCACTTGCACTCGTTGGATCTTGACTTGTTTCATGGTGGCTCCGGCTCTTAGAAGTTGTCTTTGGATTGCCCGCGATAGACATTGGGCGTGAACACCCACATGCCTTCATGCTGCTGGATGTTGCGCATGCGGGTGCGGAACTGCAGACGCAGCCCGAGCAGCCGGAAAATCAACTCGTCGCGCTTGGCCATCAAGCGCATGACCAGGATCACCACAGGGATCAACGCCAAGAAAAGCAGATCGAAGTACATCGCCAGCAACATGCATCCGCCAGCGCCTATGAAGAAGGGCACATAGGGCACGCCCATGAACATGGGCGGGCGGGTGCAGCCACGAAACATCGGGTTCTTATGCATAGCGACCGATGGCCTCCACGAGACCGGCGAAGCGGGTCAGGGGCTCGGTCATCAGGCTCGCACCGGTGCAGCCAGAGCCCGCTTCGCTGGTATTGGTAGCGATGAGCATGTTGGCAATCTGCCCGGCGGCACCGATCAGGAGCCCGCCGATGAACACCGGCGCCACGTCGCCAATGCGCTTGTGTGCGAAAGCGATTTGGTAACCCGAGAAGATGACGGCGATAGTGACCACGATGATCGACACCGCATTCAGCAAGGTCTTGACTTTGCTAAGTACACCGCAAGTAGCACTGGTGAGGTCACCGGTGCCGACCTGCGCCATGGCCAAGCAAGGAAAAATGATCAGGGCTGCTACGGCGGCACCGCGAAGCACTTGTTGGTGGGAATAAGCGATGTGACCGCGTGACGAGGAGGCGTTAGGGTGACGTTGCATAGTGGATTTACTCGCTGTTGGTTTAGGTGACTGGGAGATCAGAAAACGAAAGCGCTGTCGCTGGCGGGCCGGTCGACGGAAACGGCAGGGGTCGTTGCAGCGGGCGCATTGCCTCTCGAGGGAAGCCGTACTTGCGGCACGAAGACATCGGATCCGACCGCAGCACTGGTCGCTGCCGGTGACGTTGCAACGGGCGTGACAGGCAAGCTTGGCCTTGATTCCGCTACGGTGGCCGGCATCGGCGCAGAGGGGGCCATCGGCACCACCCGCATCAAGATCCGCGATGCCGCCGTGGTGGCCTGTTCTGCATCTGCACGGGCAGAAGCGCGAGGTGCCGGCGTGGCAGCAGCCGTCGGTGCTGCACGCGGCTGCGTGCTGCTCGTACGCAGCGGAATGGCGCTGACTGCGGATGGGACTTGGGCCACGGCCTGTCCCTGATTGATCGAGTCGAAGACCTTCTGCACATAGCCGTCGCGAAACCCGGTTACGAAATTCCCAGAGTAGTAGCAGCTGAAAGCCTTGCCCCAGTCTCCGCCGGCACTGGCGTAGCAATTAGCCAGAATGCTGGCGCCGGCGGCCAGGTTCGCG
This sequence comes from Paracidovorax wautersii, assembly GCF_031453675.1. Classification (NCBI taxonomy): domain Bacteria; kingdom Pseudomonadati; phylum Pseudomonadota; class Betaproteobacteria; order Burkholderiales; family Comamonadaceae; genus Paracidovorax; species Paracidovorax wautersii. Next base: position 2,522,548 of record NZ_JAVIZX010000001.1, read on the forward strand.
CACAGGTCGAAGGCTTTTTCGTGGCTGTCGAGCCCATACTTGCGAAAATTGATCCTATTGACTTGCGCCGCACCCAGCGAATAGTTGTATCCGCCGGATTCGAGCATCTTTGCGGTGGCAACCGCCTCCTCCAGCGTCTTAGGCTGCCGCACGAGTTGCGCGCCGACGACACCAATGGCGAACGGATTGGCGCTGGACTCGACATGGACGACGTGCCGCATGACCTGCGCCGGGACAGCGAGGTTGGGGCAGGCCAAAACTTCCATTCCTGGAAACACGGTATTGCTCTTTTTCGGTTGCGGTGAGCGGCAGGGCTAAGAGGCCTCGGCCATGGTGTGACGGCCGGGCTCGTAGTCGATGCCTGTGATGTAGCGTCTGCCCGAATGGGACTTGATGTGCACGACGATGTCTATGGTCATCATGAGCAATCGTTTGATGGTGGCAAATTCGAGCCCGGCGCCTTCGCTCGAGGCCTTCACCATGAGAGCCAGCTGATCCCAGGTCTGCTCGATGCTGCCCGAGTGGCAACTCGTGACGGAGCCTGGATGGCCGGAGGCGCAGTTGCGGATGAAGTAGAACGACTCGTCACCGCGCAACTCCGCAAGGATGATCCGGTCGGGCTTCATGCGCAGGCACGCTTCCATGCAGCTCTTAGCGGTGATGTTGGCGGTGCTCTGACCTCCCTTGGAATAGAGCAGGTGCACGGCGTTGGGTTGATCGATAAAGAGCTCGCGTGCGTCTTCGATGGTGACCAGGCGTTCGCTGGGGGGGATGTGATGAACGAGCGACTTCATGAAAGTGGTCTTGCCGCTGCCCGTCGCGCCGGAGACCACGATGTTCTTCTTGTAGATTACCGCTTGCTTGAAAAAGTCTGCGTAGCGGTGCGCCGCGCGCAGTGCCATCAGTTCCTCGTCCTGCGGGTCGATGCCTGCCGTGTCGTCGAGCAATTCGCTGAAGAAGCCTTCCTGCTGGTATTGGTCTAAGGTTCGCGTCTGCTTTGCAGGAAGGCGGATGGTGATGGACACTTGGCCCGCCTCGACCGCCGGTGGGATGACGAACTGAGCACGCTGTCCTGTCGGGAAAGTCAGCGAGACGACGGGGTTGGCGTCGGTGATGCGCTGCCCGGTGTTGCTCTCGTTGACCACAGTGGTGCAAAACTGCAAGGCGCGCGCCGACGTAAGTGACGGGACCTCGACCCGCTCCCACCCGGACTGGTTCTCGAGATAGATTTCGCCTGGTCGATTGATGCAGATCTCCGTGACATCGGGCGATTGCATGAATTCACGGATGCCCAGTACCTGGTATTGATAGTCCAGGAATTCATTCGAGACGGCTGCAACGAGTTCTTCTGTCATGCGTGGAATGAGTTCTCAGAAGCCCGCAACCACGGCGCTGAAATCGACGTCCTTTGCCACGTAGACATTGACAACGGTGCCTTGGTTGATTGTGACGGTGTCCGGGCGATTGGCGTTGCGGCGAACGGCTTGGCTGGCAAGGTTCTGCAACGTCTGAGCCGTATAGCTCTCATACGGTGACTGGACCGCGAAGCCGCCATTCGCAACTGTTGTCGTGTTGGGTCCGTTCTCTGCGGCCGCGTACTTGAAGGCGTCAGCGAACAGACTGATCAGCAGGGCCGATGTGATCCGCTGTCCCCAATGCTGGTCGAGGTAACCGGGGTGACCGGACCCGCCCAGATTGTCGACACCCGGGCTAGCCATGTTCACATCGATGCCGGTCGGGGTGACGATGCGGTCCCAAATGACTGCAATGCGTGGGCCGTTGGGTTCGGAGTCGTACTTGCCAAGCACCTTGGAGCCCTTGGGCAGCAGCAGGCGCCTGCCCGTAACGGAATAGACCGGCTCAGTCACGACGCAGGACGTGAAGCCGGGAATGTCGCTGATGATGCGTGTCTCCAGCACGCAGCGAATATAGGTGCCACGGAGCATCAGCACGTTCGCATGGGTCAGTGGCTGCGCGTTGGAAACAGCTGGCAGCGGTCTGGCGCGGTACGCATTGTTGGGCGCGAACTCCTGCTCATTGCCGCCCTGCATGCCCATTCCAGCCATGCCTGGCGCACCCATTCCAGGGGGCATGCCGGGGTATGGGCTCTGTGGTGCAGCCTGGGTGTTTTCTGCCGTGCCTACAGCGACGGTGCCTGCATTCGAGGCCATGCGACGCTCGACGAGCGTGGGCCCCCGAGGAGCCCGGGTCTCCTGCTGCGCAGAGGGAAGCGGCGGCAGGGTGGGCTCGGCAACGGGAATCGGCGTGGCCGGGAGCGGCGCGACCGGTAGCGGCGCGGGTGCTCGGACCAGTGGCGGCGGCAACTGTGGAGCAGCGGGAATCGTGACCACTTCTTCCTTGGGTTTTTGCACCTTTTCTGGCCGCATGACGTTACTGAGCATCCAGATGGCGGCAAGGCCAAGCAGAAGTACCAGCGCTGCCATGAAAACGATGGCACGACGGTTCATACGCTGCATGTCGCTGGACTTCAGCTGAGGAGCGGCCGCATCAAGGTCGGGCGCAGGGGGGCTGCCGGGCCGCTCGAACATCGTTGAATAGGGGTTTGTCTGTACAGCGGGCCTACCGCCATCTGCAGGCTCTGACCGGTCACGGTCAGGCGTGAAGTCGCCTGATTGGGAGGGGGGCTGTGAGTTCACTTGACGGTGTTCCTTCGAAGGCCCACGACGTTTTCGCCGTGGCGTATGACCAAGTAGGGGTAGGTCCCGTGAACGATGAGGGTGTTGCCCTCGACGGTGGTATTGACCACAGAGTCTTCGTCGCGTTCGTTCTGCCGCATGTAGACGGTCGGGAAGTTACCCGTCGGGAACTGAGTGAGGTCGCTCAACTTTAGATAAGTGAAACGACCGTCGTCATAGACGTTAACTGGGACCAACCAGGGTGCTTTGGCACTGCTGGTGGCATAGTCGTACTCGAAGTTGTAGCTTCGGTCCTTTTGCAGCGTGGTGTTGAGCGCTGGCGCCTCCGCCGCTTTCTTGGCTTCCTTGGAAAAGCTGGTGTCGGCCGGATAGCTGAACTTGATCCTGTATTGCACACCCGCGCTCCGCGCTTGTTCCAGAGTGCGCCAGTCCGTCGCGGCCACTTTCAGTTCGAAGATATAGGAGTTGGTCGCGGTGCGGATCATCATGTTGGTGTCCACATCCACGTTCTTTGGCTTAAGGTAGAAGATGTTGTCGCGCCGACTTACATCCCACCCGCTGCTGAAGCCGGTGCTGTAGTCCAGGATTTTTTCGTCTGGACTCAATTCGATCTGGGTGGCGATGCCCAAGCCGGCTCGCACGGTATAAATGCGCTCGGGCTGGTATTCATAGATCTGGACGGTTTGCGCAAAGGCGTCGGATGCGGCGCAGACAACAACTGTGCACGCAACTGCCAGCGCCCATCGACGGTGGGTGAACTGTGATTTCATTGGTTGCGCGTTCCCTGATTGACGCCCCTAGGCGCGGCCGGTGCAGCGGGCGCATTGGCGCTGGGCACCCCAAGGTTGAGTGGCGGTGGTGGTGGTGTAGGTGGCATCTCAGTCTGCACAGGCTGGCCGGCCGTAGCCATGCCTGTAGCGTTAGCGGGTGCATTGGTGCCCTGCGGAACTTCCGTGCCCGACATTGCAGGCCCGCTTTCCGCAGGCCTGGCGTTGGTGGAGATTTCCTCTGGTGGAGCCGATGCGTAGTCGTTATCGACCCGATAGTCGGTGACCTGGAATCCGAGCGGATTCTCGATCCGCTGCTTCTCGTCCATTTTTAGATTGGCCTTGTAGGTAAAGACCAAGGTCGCGATCTTGCTATCCAGCGGCTGGGTGGCGCCGCTTTGCTTTTCGTAGAGGCTGCGTTGAAAGCGCACCGTCGCACCTTTTGGAGTCTCGCTGCCCCCTCCGCCGATCAAGGTAATACTCAGGATGCGAACTCGGATGGCCCGATCTTTACCATAGAGCTTGTACGGGTTGGCGGGGTTCTGCGCGGAATACAAGTGGGTGTAGCCCCCGGCGACCTGAGGGGCCGACATGGTCAGCACCGTGGTCCAGTCGCGCAGATTAGTGAGTGCGAGGTCGTACGCCTCCCGAGCCATCACGAAATGCGCTACGTTGCTCCGATTGATCGCTTCGCTCGTGGTGATGCGCTGTAAGCTCGCGTCGTCGGTCAGGCGTGCCGCTGTGCTGGTGCCGGTGTACGCATCGGCGATGACCAGATATGGAACCTTCTCCTTGAGCGGTAACATGTAGAAGTATCCGCTCAGGAGCACAAGTGACATGACCACCGCACTGCCAGCCACCCACCAGGCGCGCCTCTCGCTACGGCGTACCAAGTCCGCCACGGTCAGCTCAAAGTTGACTGATTGGGTGACTGCTTCATCGATTTTCGGGGTCGACGAGTTCTTCTTGAACATCAGGGCAACCCTACAGCGGTAGGTGCAGCAGATGCCGCAGGCTGAACCGCGATTCTCTTGCTGTCAGCCACAATGACAATGCCCTGTGGCGCATAGATAGCACTCAGTTCACTCACTGCGGTTTGGATATCGTTGCTTCGAACCCGCGCCACGGGTTGATGGAGCGTGAAGTCGGAACCGATTTGATAGACCAACTGCAGTCCATTGTCGGAGGCCCAACGGGTCAGCATGTTCCGAAGCGTCGCGTCCATAGGCGAAGCGTAGAAGGTATAGGCAGGGGACAACGGGATTTCTGTCGGTGCGCTTTGAAATCTGTTCACTGGCATCCAAGAGCCGCCGTAGTCTTTAGGGGCGGGAGTGCTGCACCCGGTCAGCGCTAAGGCCAAGATGGCGAAGACCGGAGCTCCCCATTGAAGGCTTGTGGCACCCACGAACCAACTCCGCTCAATAGTTTGAGTCCCTGCCATGTAATTCCTCAAGTTGTTGTAACTTCTATTGTTCGCTAACCAAGATCAACACTGGTCTCACGTCAACTGACTCGGCCAATCGCGTGACAACTGGCAAAAACAACTGATGCCCTCTCGAGGGGCGAACTATCACTTAATTCTAGGATGGCGATTGTTAAAAACTGTTGCCTCATGCCGTAGGACGCAGCCTCGTGATGTTGTCGGAAAGGGGGGCGCTGGGGTTCGTTGAAAACGTGGCTATTCTTCTCGGAAGTGGCCAGTTGAACCGTCTAAGGGCTCGTGAATGTACAAGTGGTGAATGTGATGTAACGATTTCACGACCGGGCCGGGAATCACCTCTTCTTTAAGATGTCCGGCGCCCCCTATGCTGCGGCTGAAAGCAATCGGCGAGGTAGCCGCCGCGGGCCCTTGAAAGGCTTGGGTATCTGCGGTGAAGTTGTTGCCGGCAGGTAGGCAATGGTCTGGTGATCGTTGAGCACTGTCGTTCTCACGTGATGGCTTCCACGTGCCGAACTTCACCCCCGCTCAGAAGTGATTGCATATCGAGTACGAGTCAGTGGCGCGTAGGTCGTGGCTTTCAGCCTCCTTACTTGGAGACACTCGTAGCCGCATCGGTGATCTCCATCTGTACCAGTCAAATGGTGTTGCCGATGCCCAATGCGAAAGCGCGCTTCATGTTGCGCTCGCACCAGCCCAGGAAAGCCTGAGTGATGAACTCCGGTCCGCTGCCCGTGAGTGGCGCCGTAGGAGATCCGCGGCACTGCGCAGCCTCATCTAAAAGCTGCGCGACGTACTGGCCACCGATGCCGGAATCTACGGCCATCTGTACCCAATCTTGGCTTAAGTCGGCACCCAGCCCTACAAACTGCAGCACATCGGCATCGACACCACCGGCATGGGGCGAGGGGTTGGGGAGCTGGTGTTGAACTTCTTCCCGGCTGCGAAGGCCATTCGCTATTCGCCCGAGGTCAAGGCGCGGCTTGTGCTCAAGGCAAAGAGCGACATCAGCAAGGCTAGGCTTGAAATGGACGCGGGCCGCGACATCGACCTGGCGCAGTCGTTCATGGGCATCAAGCGAATGATGACGGCCGGCGGTCAGCAAGCCACGTCCGGCGCCAGTCACACAGCACAAACCGGGCACGCAGACCTGGCATGGACGTGCATGAACGCGCTCGACTTTGAACCGCTCGAAGGCATGACGGGCGCGAACCAATCAAGCATGGAGATTTTCTAAATGGCAGCAGACGACAGCGTGGCCACTGCGGCGCGCACAGGCACGGTGGCACCAGGCGTGCGCGCCTTCTCTTTCGGCGATCCTGAACCCGTCATGCGGCGCGGCGAGATTGCCGACTACATCGAGTGCTGGCTGAAAGGCCGGTGGTACGAGCCGCCGATTTCTTGGGAAGGACTGTCCCGCTCATTCCGCGCGAGCCCGCACCACGCGAGCGCGCTGCAGGTGAAGCGCAACGTGCTGGCCAGCACCTTCATTCCGCACAAGCTGCTCGACCGCGCCACCTTCGGCAAGTTCGCCCTCGACCATCTGGTGTACGGCAATGGCTATCTGGAGCGGCCCCTTCCCGGCTCGGCAGTGTGATGCAGCTCAGCTACGCCATGGCCAAGTACATGCGGCGCGGCGCTGACCTCGACCGCTATTTCTTCGTGCGCAGCTGGAAGGATGAACACGAATTCAAGCCCGGCAACGTGTTCCACCTCATCGAGCCCGACGTGAATCAGGAGGTCTATGGCCTGCCCGAATACCTGGCCGCGCTGCAGTCGGCATGGCTCAACGAGTCGGCGACGCTGTTCCGGCGCAAGTATTACGAGAACGGGAGCCATGCCGGCTTCATCCTCTACATGTCGGACCCCGCCACCAGCCAAGAGGACGTGGACGCGATCCGCCAGGCGCTCAAGGACAGCAAGGGGCCGGGCAACTTTCGCAATCTGTTCCTGCATTCGCCCAACGGCAAGGCCGATGGCGTGAAGCTGATCCCCGTCAGCGAGGTAGCCGCAAAGGATGAGTTTTTCAACATCAAGAACGTGAGCCGCGACGATCTGCTGGCGGCGCATCGCGTGCCGCCCCAGCTGATGGGGGTGGTGCCGAGCAATGCGGGCGGTTTCGGGGCAGTGACGCCGGCCGCCCAGGTGTTTGCCCGCAATGAGATTGAGCCTTTACAGACGCGGTTCATGGAGCTGAATGACTGGCTCGGCGAGGAAGTCATGCGCTTCCGCCCCTACGAAGTGCAGGCGGACGATGGGGACGGTACCAAATAGGCAGCAAACGGCGATAGCCAACGAAAAAGGCCCGCATCAGCGGGCCTTCAGCTTTGTGTTCAAACCGGCTCAGTATGGATGCTCTGCAACACACATCAGTGAATTCACGTACCTTTTATCAGTATCTTCCTCTAATCCCCCCGGGAAACCAGTGTATACAGCCAGCGCATATTGAGAATCTACTTCAGTTGAACTCCAGCTCATCCCCCCGTTGAAGAATCCCTTCTCATAGAGATTCTGCACGATGTTCGGCTGTTGCTGGCAATAGGTTGATCCCAATTCACACACCGCAGGCAAGTACCACTGCGTCCCTAAGTCTCTGCACCTTCTTGCAGCTGTAAATACCCCAAACTGCGATTGAGTGATCGCGTCAGTATTTGCACGCCCATCCGTTCTGGATGTCGCATTTACCAGTGAAGGCATTGAGTGCCAGTCTGAAGCGACCGTAGGAGCGGCAACCATTGCGGCGTTGATCGACTTGACGTCGTAAACCAGATGCCCAGACGACGAGGATGCCACCTTGATATTCACTGCATTCGTGTTATTACCTTGGATACTCATCTGAGCTGTCGCAACAAAAGGCAAAGATGCAAAAAACATGATGTTGCAGCTGGCCTGGGGCGCGAGCAATCCACAGGCTGCAGGGGAGGACCAACCGAGCGGGATATTGCCCGTGTTGTGCGGGATCACCATATTTGCTGGAATGCCACCAGTGTTTGTCACGGTGAGATACACAGGCCCGCCACCGACAGGTACGGTGAGAGGCGATCCCGAAACCGAGATAGTCGTCGTATTGCTCGAGCAAGCTACTCCCGCGCTGGTCACATTGGCCCCTCCGATGCTCCCGCTACCGTTCGTCACCGTGCAGGTTTGCGCTGCGGGCTGGGTCAACACCGTCACGTTGTAGGTTGCCCCGGTCGCCACTGGGGTGGAGAAGGTGAACGCTCCGTTGCTGGACATGGTCAGGTTGTCAGCGCCGTTGTTCTGCAGTGCCACGGAGCCTGTCAGCCCGGAAACCGTGCCGCCCACCGTGTAGGAGTTGGCGGAGCACACCACCTGCACATTGCTCACCGGGCCATTAACCGTGCCGGTGCCGTTGGACACGCTGCAGGTCTGTCCTGCGGGCTGGGTCTGCACGGTCACCGCGTAGGCGGAGCCTTGCGCCAAGCTGGTGGGGAAGCTGAAGGCCCCGTTGGTGCTCAAGGTCCGCGAGGCGCTGCCGTTGAGCTGCAGGGTGATGTTGCCCACAAGGCCGCTGACCGATCCCGCCACCTGATAGATATTGGTGGAACACACCACCGCGACGTTGCGGATCGCCACGCTTCCCACCGTGCCCGAGCCATTGTTCACCGAGCAGGTTTGGCCCTGCGGCTGGGTGTTCACCGTCACCGCGTAAGGGGCGCCGTAGGCGACTGGCGTGGGGAAGAAGAAGCTGCCATCGCCCAGGCTGGCCAGGGTCTCGCCGCCGTTGTTCTGCAGTAGGAGCCTGCCCGCCAAGCCGCTGATGTTGCCGCTGATCAGCTGGGGCAGCATAGCCATCGTGAAGGTACGCGTCCACACCGAGGTATCGGCGAGGGTGGCGTTTTCCAGTTGCACCTTGGTGGGGTCCACGGAAACGGTGAGGGTCTGGCCGGAATCGCACTGGAAGTTGCCCAGCGTCACGGTAAGCACGCGGCCGGTGGCATCCAGGGCTGTGGTCGGTGCTGGCGGGTTGGTGCAGCTACCGCTCACGGTGATCAGGCCCGGCAGGATGGACGTGACCTTGGCGGTGAAGGTGGCCGTGACACGCGTCGGGGGCGTGCTGGCTTGGCCGTCGTGGCTGACGGTGACCGTGGCCACGCCAGGCGTAGGCGTTACCGGCGGCTGGGGCGTTACCGGCGGCTGGGGCGTGACTGGCGGCTCTGGAGTGATGGGGGTTGTAGGGGGGGCCGGCACGACGGGTGGCGTGGCATCAGACCCACCGCCTCCGCCGCAGCCTGCCAGCATTCCCAGCAGTCCGGCGACCGCTACCCAATGCGTGCCCGGCTGCTCCAATGATTCGTCATGACCCGCTCTATCCTTGAGAAGTGTTGCGGGATGCTACCGTTACCAAGAGGAAGCAGTGATAGCGCATCCCCTAGAAACAACAGCAATTTAGCTCAGATCTGCAGAAAAATCGGCGCAAGCCGGCGGCCATGCGCCCCGGACGCTTCGCGAACCATCAGCAGTGGCACCAGAGCCCGCAGTGATCCCACCCACCCTTGCCCCTTGCCCCTCCATCGCTTGGCCCTCTACGGTCCTGCATCCCAGCGCCTGCCCCTCCCCCAGCCCGCCCCCACCGCCGTCCTTAACGGTCCAGACCGCCAGCGCGCAGTCGAGACCCCGCCGCGCCTGCCCGCTTGATCGGCCTCTCTTGCCGACCCTGCCGACACTGACCAGCGCAAGGCCTGGTGCAGCCTCGCGGCCAGATTTCGCCCTATTTCGCATGACGGGAAATGGCGGACTTTGCTTGGTTTCCGCTGACACCATGGGATAGCGATTGCTGTATATTTATACAGTATCAATTTGGGCTTTGAAATGTTCCTACCAGGCGTTTTATCGCGGCGGCCCATGGACGCCCAATAGTCATGCAGACAAGGAGGCCAAGCAGGCGGCCGGTGCCCGGTATTGCGTGATCCGCCTGCGCTTCACAGGATCGTTTCTGCCCGTCCACCTGATCCAGCGGCGCCCCTGGCCAAGGGGTCTGTTTGTCAGCAAACAGCATGAGGGCGGCTGGTGGTCCGCAAGCCTGCCCCCACTCGATGGCGATCTATCCCCAATCCTTCGGCCGCTTACCGACGCGCGCGTGGTCAAAGAAAGGGACGACGGATGCCTGCTGGTGGCAGGGATGGAATGGGATTTCGGCTACCTCAAACGCTGGCCGCAAACGTGGCGTTGCGGGCCTGATGAAAATGCGGCGCGGGCGGCCTTGTTCGATGCTGATAGGTGGCTACGCAACAACTATTTCGGGTTCGTCTAGCGCGCTTAGCCCTTCGGATATCGGAGACTGCGTAGCACTGTATATGTGATGCATCTCATAAACCTCTCATATCCGGCGCGGCCCACCGATCCTTCAACAGCGAAATAAGGACGGTGGGAGGGCAGGGCAACGTGGGTTTGCGACTCCAATCCGCAATGGTCTGGAGCCAGTTTTCGCGCCAAGGCAATCAAGGCGGGCTCGTAATATCACTACCGATTTGATAGCGTGACCCCATGCAGAGCTGCGAGGTCGGGCAGGGCGCAGCGTGAGATGCCGGCCTGTGATTTGGTTGGACTCTCGTAGAGAATCCCAAATGAAAAGGCGCCACAGCCATGAAGCTGTAGCGCCTTGAAATGAGTGGTGGGTCCTGAGTGACTCGAACACTCGACCTACGGATTAAGAGTCCGCTGCTCTACCAACTGAGCTAAGAACCCACTTCTTTCGAAACTTGGTCTGCATCGCTGCAGAGCCTCGAATTATGCACTACTTTTTACGCCCGTGGCAATAGGCGCGCTAAAAATTTTGCGTTCGCGCTGCAGGAGGGGCTTCAGCCACAGGTCAGTCGCCGCTGTGTGCCTCCGCCCGGCCTCACATCAGCAGATGCTCGCCCGCGTTGTCGCCGCCCAGGATCACGTAGTTCACCTTGCGGATGTCCAGCAGCTTCTTGCCTCCGGCGTAGCTGATGGAGCTTTGCACGTCCTGCTCCATCTCGACCAGGGTGTCGGCCAGCTTGCCCTTGATGGGTTCGAGGATGCGCTTGCCTTCCACGTGCTTGTATTCGCCCTTGTTGAAGTCGCTGGCGGAGCCGTAGTACTCCTTGTACGGCTCGCCATCCACCTCCACGGTCTTGCCGGGCGATTCCTCGTGGCCGGCGAAGAGCGAGCCGATCATCACCATGGTGGCTCCGAACCGGATGCTTTTGGCGATGTCGCCATGGCTGCGGATGCCGCCGTCGGCAATGATGGGCTTGGTGGCCACGCGGGCGCACCACTTGAGCGCCGACAGCTGCCAGCCGCCCGTGCCGAAGCCGGTCTTGAGCTTGGTGATACACACCTTGCCCGGGCCCACGCCCACCTTGGTGGCGTCGGCGCCCCAGTTCTCCAGGTCGATCACGGCCTCGGGCGTGGCCACGTTGCCGGCGATCACGAACGACTGCGGCAGCTTCTCCTTGAGGTAGCCGATCATGTTCTTCACGCTGTCGGCATGGCCGTGGGCGATGTCGATGGTGATGTACTCGGGTACCAGGCCCTCGGCCACCAGCGTGTCCACGGTGGCGTAGTCGGGCGACTTCACGCCCAGCGAGATGGAAGCGAAGGTGCCTGCGGCATGCATGTCGCGCACGAACTGGACGTTGTCCAGGTCGAAGCGGTGCATGACGTAGAAGTAGCCGTTCGTCGCCATCCAGCGGCAGATCTTTTCGTCCACCACCGTCTTCATGTTGGCGGGCACCACGGGCAGGCGGAACGTGCGCGAGCCCAGCGTGATGCTGGCGTCGCACTCGGACCGGCTTTCCACGCGGCACTTGCGCGGCAGCAGAAGGACGTTGTCGTAGTCGAAGATTTCCATGAGATTTCCAAGCTCCTGTGAAAGGTCGCAGAGGACCTATTTCCCCCGCGATGGGGCGCTTGGCTTGGAGGCCGGTTCTGCGGGTGGGCCGTGGCGGCCATCACCGAACCCTGCTGTGCGCAGGCGCAAAAAAACCGGACGTCAAGAAACTTGGGCCCGGTGATTGATTCTACCCCTGCCACCCACGGCCATCGGCCCGGGTGCGATTGGCGCGGTGCGGCGCAGGGTTACTTTGCAGCGTTGCCCGTGGCTGCGGCGTCCGCGCCGGCGGCGCACCGCGCCTGGGCCGCCGCAATCACCGTACCGTCCGCGTCTTGCAGCCAGCCGGCCACACCAAGCCGCTGCACATCGGCGCCGTCCGGCACGCGCATGGGGCGCAGTTCGGACCAGCCGGTCTGCACCCGGCCGGCTCCGGCGACCCAGGTGCCCTGCAACGCATTGCGCACCAGATGGCGCGGCGCGGCATTGCCTTCGGAGCTGGCGGGCACGGTCTGGATGAGCAGCAGGGTGAAGGTGTAGCGCGCGCCGGGGCGCAAGGGCCGGGCGCCGCCGCGGACGGGTGCCGGCACCAGCGCGATGGTCGTGCCCACATAGTCGTTGAGCGGAGGGCCAAGGGACACGCGAAGCCGGCCGGGCGCAGCGCCTGCAGGCGCCACATCGCTGACAGCCGTATCGGTGGTGCCGGGCGGGGTGCGGCCCAGAGCCTCCAGCCGATCCAGGGCATCGCGCGTGGCGGCGGCAGACAGCGGTGCGTCATCGCCGGAGCGGCCCGGCACGATCCAGTCGAGCAGCAGCGCCGCATCGCCCGGCGCCGCCGCGGGCACATCGGCCCAGCAGCTTTCGCAGTCTGCGCTCAGAAAGCGCTCGTACAGAGCGCGCGGCGGCGGCTGTCCGTCGCTGCTGCAGACGGCCATCTGGGCCATGGCAGCCAGGGGCGCGCCGGCGAGCAGGGCGGCCGGCGCGAGGGAGCGCAAAAGGGCGGGCAGAGGGCGCATCAAAGGTCCATCCTGGGGCGGTGCGGTAGGTCCGCGCATGTTCCCACAAGACGCCGCCGGTGCGCCGCTCGGCCCGCGCCGGACGGCTTACTCGGGCTTGATGTTGGCCTTGCGCACGACTTCGCCGTAGCTTGCTAGGCGGTCGGACATCATTTTCTCGAAGGCGGCCGGCGTCATCTCTTCGGGCGGGATCACGCCGCGGGCCTTGAGGTTCTCGATCATCGCGGGCTCGGTCGCCGCCTTGCGGATGGCCTTGTGCAGCGTGGCCACGATGGCGGCGGGTGTGCCGGCCGGGGCGGCGATGCCGGTCCACGACGACTGGTTCAGGTCGGGGAAGCCCAGTTCCTTGAAGGTCGGCACATCGGGCAGCTGCGCCACGCGCGTGTCCGACGCCACGGCCAGGGCGCGCAGCTTGCCGGCCTGGATGTGCTGCAGGAACACCACCAGGTTGTCGAGCGCGAACTGCACCTCGCCCGCGAGGATGGCCGTCACGTAGGGCGAGCCGCCGCGGTACGGGATGTGCACGCCCTTGGCGTTCACGGCCAGCAGGAACGCCTCGGCGTTGATCTGGCCCATGCTGCCGGCGCCGGCGGTGGCGAAGTTGACCTGGCCGGGGTTGGCCTTCAGGTAGGCCACGAACTCGGCGAAGTTCTTGGCAGGCACGCTGGGATGCGCTACCAGCACGTTGGGCTGGCGGCCCATGATGGCGATGTTCTCGAAGTCCTTGATCGGGTCGTAGCCCAACTTGGGCTGCACCAGCGGGTTGGCCAGGTGGCTGCTTTGCGACGAGGCCACCAAGGTGTAGCCGTCGGCCGGCGCACGCGCCACGAACTGCGTGCCGATGGAGCCGCCCGCACCGGGCTTGTTGTCCACCACGATCGGCACGCCCAGGATGCGGCCCAGCGCTTCGGTGTACTGGCGGGCCATCACGTCGACCGAGCCACCGGGCGGGAAGGGCACGACCAGCGTGATCGGGCGGCTGGGGTACTTGTCGCCTGCGGCGAAGGCTGGCAGGGCGGCAGCGCCGGCGAGGCCCAGGCCGGTGGCGAGCAGTTGGCGACGGGTGGTGTGCATGCGTTCGAAGGACATAGGTCTCGGAGGGGTCAGAAAAACGAAAAGGGGAGGGAGCCGGCTCAGCCCAGCGCCAGCAGCGTGAGCGCCAGCGCCTGGGCGCGCGGCACGAAGGTGGTCAGGTCGCAGAACTCGCGCTCGCTGTGCGCGTAGCCGCCCACGGGGCCGAGAGCGCAGAGCGACGGGATGCCCATGTTCGACGTGATGCCGCTGTCGGCCGCGCCGCCGGTGGATTCGCCCTCGACGGCGAAACCCACCTGCTGTGCGCAGCGCTGGTAGGTCTGCAGCAGGTCGTCCGGCGTGCGGGCCATGGGCAGGGTGCCCGTCTTGGCGACGATGCGGCCACTGGTGCGCGGCAAAGACTCTTCTTCGATGATCGCCTGGATGCGGGCGAGCACGCCGTCCAGGTCGTTCTCGGCCGTGTAGCGCAGGTCCACGTGCGCGGCGGCCAGCGGGGCCACCACGTTGGACGCCATGCCGCCCTGGATGAAGCCGACGTTGACGGTGATGCCGGGCTCGCAGGCGTTGAGCGCATGCAGCGCCAGGATCTTGCGGGCCAGCGCGTCGATGGCACTCGCGCCCTGCGCGGGATTGATGCCTGCATGCGCGGCCACGCCCGTCACCTCGAAATCGATGCGGTACGAGCCCTTGCGCTCATTCACCACGTTGCCGCTGATGCGGCCCGGCTCGGCGTTCAGCACAGCGCGGGCGCCCTGGACGTGCTCGCGGATCACGGTGCGGCAGGCGGGCGAGCCCACTTCCTCGTCGGCCGTGAACAGCAGGTGCACCGGCGTGGCGTTGCCGCCAAAGCGGGCCAGGGCCTCGGCCACGAAGACGTTCATCACCAGGCCGGACTTCATGTCGGCCACGCCGGGGCCGTAGGCCTTGCCGCCCTCCACGCGCCAGGGGCGCTGGGCGGCCGTGCCCAGCGGGAAGACCGTGTCCATGTGGCCCATCAGCTGGTAATGGCCTGCGGCCGCGGTATCACTGCCCGGCACCTTGGCCAGGATGCACTCGCCCCAGCCGGGTTCCGGAAAGGTCTGCACCGGGATGCCGGCGGCCTCCAGGCGGCCGCGCAGGGCCGCGGCGACCTGGCGCACGCCTGCTTCATGGCCGCTGCCGCTGTCGATGTTGACGATCTGCGCCAGCAGATCGGCCATGGCCTGTTCCTGCGAGGCAAGCCAGTCGAGCAAGGGCTGGGCGGAGGCGGGAGCCGCCGAGGCGGCGATGGCAGGCGCGGTGTGGGACATGGCGGTCGGTGCGGGAATTGAAATGAAAATTTCACAAATCATATTGCCTTGCAATGTGTGTTGCAATTGAAGGCCGGCCCAGAGCGGATGGGCCATGCACAATCGGCCCACGCAGCGCCTGCCGCGCGCCGCTTCTGCCTCTGCCGCCCACGCCACCATGCTCCTGACCGAACGGCTCGCCGCCCGCGCCGCCTCCCTCACCGCCAGCGAGCGCGCGCTGGCCGACGACCTGCTGCGCCACTACCCCGACGGGCTGATGGATTCCGCCAGCGCCATCGCGGCCCGCACGGGCACCAGCGCCTCGACGGTGGTGCGCATGTTCTCCAAGCTGGGCTACGACAGCCTGGCCGAGGTGCGGCGCGAGGCGCGCACCGAGGTCACTTCGCGCCTGCAGACCGCCGCGCAGCGCGCTCCGGCCACGCTGGGCGCCGAGCGCAGCCTGGCCGAGTGCGTGGACGACGCCCTGCTGCACGACCAGCACAACCTGGCGGCCACGCGCCAGGGCCTGGACATGGCGGCCTTCGAGGCCACGGCGCGCCTGCTGGGCCAGGACGGTGGCCGCGTCTTCGTGATGGCCGAGAAGAACAGCGCGCCGGTTGCCAGCCACCTGGCCACGCACCTGAACATGTGCCGCCCCGGCGTGCAGGACCTGGGCGCGGGCGCGCCCTTCGCGGTGGACCGCATGCTGTGGGTGGAGCCGCAGGACGTGTTGCTGGTCTTCACCATCCGCCGCTATTCGCGCGGCGGCCTGCTGGCGGCGCAGCACTTCCGAGCGCAAGGCGCCACGGTGGTGGCACTGACCGACAGCCCGGTGGCGCCCATCGTGCAGCACGCGCAGCACACGCTGGTGGCGCGCACGGCCAATGCATCGCCGTTCGATTCCTACACCGCCGCGTTCTTCCTGTGCAACGCGCTGGTGTCCGCGGTGGCGCAGCTGCGCCATGGCGCCGTGGGCGAGTCGCTGCAGCGGCGCGACGCGCTGTGGACGCGGTTCCAGTCCGACGCGATTGACGGCGTGCTGACGTGATGGCATCGCTACAAAAAAAATAGCTGCTTGCGCTCGAATTCATTCGGTTTCAAGTTGATTTGTGTCCAAATTCGTTGAAGGACAAGCGCAAGCCGCTATCAAAGTAGTAGGGCTTGACCCTGCGGCGCGGGCTGCGCGGCCGGGTTTCTACAATGGCGGGATGCCTTCTCAAGACCTGTTTTCC
The DNA here is from genome assembly GCF_031453675.1 of Paracidovorax wautersii. Lineage (NCBI taxonomy): Bacteria > Pseudomonadati > Pseudomonadota > Betaproteobacteria > Burkholderiales > Comamonadaceae > Paracidovorax > Paracidovorax wautersii. The sequence continues at coordinate 2,538,775 of NZ_JAVIZX010000001.1, forward strand.
GGCGCGCACGATGCGCCTTTCGGCGCTGGCCAGGCCGGCCCTGCGCCGCGCGTCGACCCTGCCACGTCGCCCCTGCTGCAGAACCTCAACGACGAGCAGCTCGCCGCCGTCACGCTGCCGGCGGGCCACGCGCTGATCCTGGCGGGCGCCGGCTCGGGCAAGACCCGCGTGCTGACCACGCGCATCGCCTGGCTGCTGCAAAACGGCTACGCCACGCCCGGCGGCATCCTGGCCGTCACGTTCACCAACAAGGCTGCCAAGGAAATGGTGGCGCGCCTGTCGGCCATGCTGCCGGTGAGCGTGCGCGGCATGTGGATCGGCACCTTCCACGGCCTGTGCAACCGCCTGCTGCGCGCGCACTACAAGCTGGCGGGGCTGCCGCAGTCGTTCCAGATCCTGGACACGCAGGACATGCTCTCGGCCGTCAAGCGGCTGTGCAAGCAGTACAACATCGACGAAGAACGCTTTCCGCCCAAGCAGCTGGCCTATTTCATCGCCGGCTGCAAGGAAGAGGGCCTGCGCCCCGGCGCGGTGGACGCGCGCGACGCGGACACGCGCAAGAAGGTCGAGCTGTACCAGCTATACGAAGAGCAGTGCCAGCGCGAGGGCGTGGTCGACTTCGGCGAGCTGATGCTGCGCAGCTTCGAGCTGCTGCGTGACAACGACCCCATCCGCGAGCACTACCAGCGCCGCTTTGCGCACATCCTGGTGGACGAGTTCCAGGACACCAACAAGCTGCAGTACGCTTGGCTCAAGCAGCTGGCGGGCGACACCGTGGCCGGGCGCTTCCAGTCGCGCAGCAGCGTGATCGCCGTGGGCGACGACGACCAGAGCATCTACGCCTTCCGCGGCGCGCGGGTGGGCAACATGGCCGACTTCGTGCGCGAGTTCGACGTGCAGCGCCAGATCAAGCTGGAGCAGAACTACCGCAGCTACAGCAACATCCTCGACTCCGCCAACGCGCTCATCAGCCACAACAGCAAGCGCTTAGGGAAAAACCTGCGCACCACGCAGGGCCCGGGCGAGCCGGTTCGCGTGTACGAGTCGAACACCGATCTGGCCGAGGCGCAGTGGATAGTCGACGAGATCAAGCAGCTGGTGCGCAGCGACGGCTTCGAGCGCAAGGAGATCGCCGTGCTCTACCGCAGCAATGCGCAGAGCCGGGTGATCGAATCCGCGCTGTTCAACGCCAGCGTGCCCTACCGCGTGTACGGCGGCCTGCGCTTCTTCGAGCGCGCCGAAATCAAGCACGCGCTGGCCTATCTGCGCCTGCTGGAGAACCCGCACGACGACACCAGCTTCTTGCGCGTGGTGAACTTCCCGCCGCGCGGCATCGGCGCGCGCACGATCGAAGTGCTGCAGGACGCAGCGCGCAACGCGGGCTGCTCGCTGCACGACGCGGTAAGCGCCGTGCCCGGCAAGGCCGGCGCCAACCTGGGCGCCTTCGTGGCGCTGGTGGATGTGATGCGCGAGCAGACGCAAGGCCAGAACCTGCGCGGCATCATCGGCCAGATGCTGGAGGCCAGCGGCCTGCTGGAGCACTACCGCAACGAGAAGGAAGGCGCCGACCGGATCGAGAACCTGGACGAACTGGTGAATGCGGCCGAAAGCTTCGTCACGCAGGAAGGCTTTGGCCGCGACGCGGTCGCGCTGCCGGTGGACGAGCACGGCGCCAACCTGTCGCAGAGCCCCGCCAGCCAGGGGCTGGATCCGTCGCTGCCGCAGACGGACGAGCCGCTGGCACCCGTCGCCGGCATCGTCGATGCCGACACGGGCGAGACGCTGTCGCCGCTGGCAGCCTTCCTCACCCACGCCGCGCTGGAGGCCGGCGACAACCAGGCCCAGGCCGGCCAGGACGCCGTGCAGCTCATGACCGTGCACGCCAGCAAGGGCCTGGAGTTCGACGGCGTTTTCATCGGCGGCATGGAAGAGGGCCTGTTCCCGCACGAGAACTCCATGAACGACCGCGAGGGCCTGGAAGAAGAGCGCCGCCTGATGTACGTGGCCATCACGCGCGCCCGCAAGCGCCTGTACCTGAGCCATTCGCAGACCCGCATGCTGCACGGCCAGACGCGCTACAACATCAAGAGCCGCTTCTTCGACGAACTGCCCGAAAGCGCGCTGAAGTGGATCACGCCCAAGCAGCAGGGCTTCGGCTCGTATGCTCCTAATCCAGGAGCTGGAAGCGCTTATGGGGCGGGCGCCAAGGGCGGTTTTGGCTATCGGTCGGAAACCTTTGCCAGCCCACCGGTGCCGGTGCAGAAGGCAGCGCCGTCGCACGGCCTGCGCGTGGGGCTGGCGGTGTTCCACACCAAGTTCGGCGAAGGCAAGGTCAAGGCGCTGGAGGGCACGGGCGACGACGCACGCGCGCAGGTGGACTTTCCCCGCCACGGCACCAAGTGGCTGGCCCTGAGCGTGGCCAAGCTCACCATCGTCGACTGAGCAACCGTCTTGGCTGTCAAGCGTTATGCATAGCCGGATCCCATGTGGAGCCATGCTTGGCTATGGCGTTGAGCATGGTCAGTAGCTTGCGCATGCAAGCGACCAGGGCAACCTTCTTGCGCTTGCCCACTGCCAGCAGGCGTTCGTAGCAGGCCTTGAGCGCTGGGTTGTGGCGCACCGCCACAAGGGTGGCCATGTACAGCGTGCGTCGCACATCTGCCCGCCCGCCCCAGATGGAGCGCTGCCCGCGCATCTGGCCGGAGTCTCGGTTCAGGGGAGCTACGCCCACCAGCGCAGCAATGCGGCGCCGGTCGAGTTTGCCCAGCTCTGGCAACTCGGCCAGCAGCACTGCCACGCTGGCTGCGCCAATGCCCGGCACACTGGCCAGCGCCTGGGCCAGCTGCGAGTGGTGTCCTTGCACATGCGTTGCCACCTCGGCCTCGCTGTCGCCAATCTCTTGCTTGAGGAACTCGATGACCCGCTCGATGCTCGGGCGAGCGGCGGCATGGGCCAGCCGCAGGCGCTGTCGCTCGGCAGTCAGCATCTGCACCAACTGGCGCCGGCGCAGCACCAGTGCCTGCAACTGCTGCAGCTCGGCATTGGCCAGCGGCTTGACGAAGCGTTCGCGCTCGGGGTGTTGGTGCAGCACGCGGGCGAAGGCCGCCAGCATGCGCGCGTCCAGCGCATCGGTCTTGGCAAGAGCGCCCATGGCGCGGGCAAAGTCGCGGGCCGTGCGAGGGTTCACCACGACCACCGCAAGGCCTGCGGCCTGCAGCGCACACGCTGCCTCGAACTCGTAGCCGCCGGTGGCCTCCAGCACCACCAGAGCCGACGTCAAGGCCGATGCCTGATCGACCAGTTGCTCAATGCCAGCTGCGTCGTTGGCGACCTGCCAGGTCTTGGCCTGGCTGCTGCTGGCCACCTCCAGCGTCTGGCTGGAGACGTCAATACCAATAAAAACAGAGTCGGACACGTCCTCTCGCTCCCATCCTTGTCTATGCGAACTACAAGTTCCTACAACCGTTCGGGCTGCAAGAAAGGACGGTCCAGCTCAGGCGCCCAGTGCTCAGTCACGGGCTTCAAACTTCCCAGAGGCGCTTCGGGCTACCTGAACTGGTCCGAGCGTCAAAGATACAAGGCGGCACTGTCGCGGCACTGCGGCGGCGGGCCTTGCCTGACTGCCGGTCTGCCGTGCCGCTCGCCAGCCCGCGCGGGCCGGCTCCACCCGCGAGCGCTGCGGCGCGCTCCAGCCCGTGCACAGGCCAGGCCCCATGTGCGGCGTCCAGGCGCGGCCTGCGTTGCCACGCGCTCCTGCGATCTTGCGGCCTTTGCTGACGGCAACGCGAAACCATTCTTTACAGCCCTTTTTGTGCCTCGGCCGACACTAGCCGTGGCCGGCGGTGCGCGCGTTCAGCGCGGTCGCCGGGCCGCCTGCGCCCTGCGGCGGCGCCCGCACCACAACAACAGAAAGGCAACGAAGGGATGAGTTCTACCGCGACGCACCGTGCTCCGAAACTGCCGCGAGGCGCCCTCTGGGCAACAGCCGCTCTGGCGCTGGCCTTGACGGCCTGCAAGGACCAGACAAGCGCTCCCGCCGCCGCACCGGCCCAGCCTGCCACGCCGGCCGTCCCCGCCACGCCGGCGACCCCCGCAGCACCGGCTGCACCGACCGCTCCCGCAACCCCCGCGACACCTGCCGCCCCTGCGGCAGCGGCCTCGCCGGCACCGGGGGCCGCGCCAGCCGCCGCAGCCCCGCGCAAGCTGCCCCTGGGCGTGCAGGGCGTGGCGCCCGCTGGCGTCACCGTGCGGGTGAAGGGCGCGGAGATCGGCGGCGATGCGACGGTGCTGGACGTGAGCATCTCGTTCGCCAACCGCATCACCGATTCCACCATGCTGGCCCTGGCCGACACGTATATCCAGGACGAGTCCGGCGCCAAGCTGCACATCAAGCGCCCGGAGGGCAACCGCGACCTCACCATCCGCGAAGGCGAGACGCTCAACGGCCAGCTGGTGTTCCTGGGCAGCGTGCCGCCCACCGCCCGGCAGCTGAAGCTGGTGTTCAATGACGGCGCCCAGGGCGACAACATCGTCTCGCCTGGCTTCTCCATCGACCTTCCCCTGCAGGGCGGTTGATGCGCGGCGCCCCATGGCAACGCCGCCTGGCCACGGCGCTGCTGGCGGGCAGCGCGTGTGCTGCCGCCGTCGCCCAAGGCCTGCTGGTGGAGCGCAGCGGGCGGCCCCTGGCCCAGGCCCCGACGGCATTGCAGCCGGTGGCCGAGGCGCCCCGAACGCAGTTGAGTCCCCAGAACGTGCAGGGCGGGCTGTCGCCCCAAGGGCCTGCCACCCGGCTGCAGCCGCAGGCCGGGCCGGCGACGGTGCTGCGCGAGGCCGAGGTGCCGGCGGCACGGCTCGCACAGACCCGGGCGCTGCTCGCGGAGTTGAAGGCGCAGCCCACGCCCCAGCAGGCCATCTCCGTCGATCTGCCCGCCGACGTGCTGTTCGACTTCGACCAGGCGACGCTGCGGCCGGACGCCGCGGCTCCGCTCGACAAGGCGGCCGAACTGATCAAGAGCTATGCCCAGGCGCCGCTGCAGGTCGTCGGTCACACCGACAGCAAGGGCACCGACGCCTACAACGACGACCTCTCGCTGCGCCGGGCGCACACCGTGGCCCAGGCGCTGCAGCAGCGCACGGCGCGTCTGCCCCAGGCGCTGGGACGGGGCGAGCGCGAACCGGTCGCCCCCAATGCGACGCCGGACGGGCGCGATGACCCGCAAGGGCGCCAGCGCAACCGCAGGGTGCAGATCCTGATTGGTGCGCTTCCCGGGGCCGGGGCACGGAACTGAGTGGATGGCGGCGCCGCCACCGCGGCAATGTGCGCAGGGCCCAGGGCTGTGTCTTGGACGGGCTGCGGCGTGGCCGTCCCTCCGGCCGGCGCAGCGGGGCCGCGTGCTATGTGGGGCGGGTAGCGCTGCGCGCTACGTGGGCCGGGCAGCGCTGCGCGCGACCGCCCAGTGGTTGTCCATGCGGGCGCCGTCCAGGCTGCGGGCATGTGGATGGCGCTGCGGGTGCTGGAGTGCGTCCTGCAGCGAATGCGTCACCCCCGCCGCCCAGAGCTGCTGGCGGTCCACCGCCAGCGCGCAGACCTCGGACAGGGCGACCAGGCCGTGCCAGGCGCCTTGCGGCGCGAAGGTGGCGATGCCGTTCGCCCGCGGACAGCTCACGGCCCAGCCCGATGCCGTGGCCGCAATGCTGCCGCCGTAGCCGTGGATGCTGCGGGCAACGTCTTGCGGGGCGCTCGCCACACGCAGCGCCTGGCCGTCGAAGAGGGCGAGGATGGGCGCCGAATGCCTGGTCGCCAGGTCGTCGTGCTCGGCCTGCAGGGCGACGCCCAGCACGCGGCGGTCGGTACTCCAGGCCAGGTGGCGCAGGCTCAGGCGCGGGTCCTGCAGCCGCCATTGGCCCAGCAGCTCGCCGCTGCGGACGTCCAGGCGCACGATGGAAGAATCCATGGTGTGCAGGTCGCGCTTGACGCGGCCGGTCTCCGGTGCCGTGGGCACGCCGCCGTTGGCGACGATGAGGGTGCGCTCGCCGCTGCCTTCGGCCGCGGGCGCCCAGAGGAGTTCATGCGCGTCGATGCCGTGCGTGGACCATTCGGCCTCGGTCTCCAGGCTGCGCGCATCGCGCCGGGCGACCAGGCTGGCACCGGTATCGATATCGGTCTCGGTCGTGTAGATGTGGCGGCCGTTGGGGCTGCCGATCACGTGGCCGTTGAACGAGCGCGTGGGGTCCACCCAGTGCCAGAGCGGCTCGGCGTCGGCGCCGCCAGGATGCCAGCGCAGCAGCCAGTCGCCGGGCCGGCGTGCCGTAGCCAGGATGCTGCCGTCCGGCAGCGGGTGCACGCCGTGCGCGCGCGTGGGCACTTCCAGTTCATGCAGCACGCTGACGGGGGCGTCGGGGGCTCCGGGCGCGGCCAGCAGCCCGATGCGGTATCCGCCGTCCGCCTGCTGCCAAGCGGCGGCCAGCTGCAGCGCGCGGAGCGGCTCGGCGGCCGCCCGTGCGAGCATCGGTGCGGTCAGCAGGCCGCTGACCCAGGCCAGGGCGCCGCGCCGCGACACAAGGGGTGAGAAGGCCGCCATGGCCCGATCAATCCCCGTCGGCATCCGAGAAGCCGATGCTCACCTGCAGCGCGGGCGCGATCTCGGCCTCTGCCAGGCGCTTGAGGGCGGACAGCGCCTTCGCCACCTGCTGCACCTGCGTGCCGTTGTTCTGGCCGGCGCGGGTCAGGGCCGAGAAGGCGGAGTCGATGTCCTGCGTGGTCTTCACCAGCCTGTCGGCCAGCGGGTTCAGGCCGCGGCCGCGCAGGTAGGTTTCGAGCGGTACCAGCGCCTGTCCCGGGGCGGGCACGGCGGCCTCGGCGGGCAGCACCGCCAGCGTGCGCAGCGTGCTCCATTCGGCCGTCCAGGCCTCGGCGGTCAGTGCGCTGGCGGCGCGCGGGTAGTCGGGCGCGCGCGTGCCCTTCGCGGCGCGCAGAGGCTTTTCCATGTGGGCCCAGCGCAGGCGCTCGATGCCGCCCACCCACTGGTTGATGAACTCGCCCATGGCCTGGGTGGAGCGCTCCTGCTCGTCCTCGGCGCCCCAGTCAGTGGTGGATGCCTCCTTGAACGCGGCTTGCAGCGCCAGCGCCTCGCGCTCCACATCCAGGGCGACTTCGACGGCGTAGCTGCAGGCCGGCGATGCGGGCCGCACGGGCTGCGTCCACAGCAGCCACTCCAGCGCCGGCAGGCCCTTGGCAGGCGTGCCCACGCGCTCGAACGCTTTCGCGCCCTGAGGCTGGGTCTTGATGGCGCGCTCGATGAGCTGCGGGCGGGTGGGCGCGAAATCGATCTGCCGCTGCGCGCGCCGCGACACCACGGGGCCGACGGCCACGGCGGAGAGGCTTTCCCAGGCCAGCATGGCCTTCTGCCACGCCGTGCGCGCATCGCCCAGGGCGGCCTCCGGCTGGGCAGCCGGGGCGGCGCACAGGGCGCGCAGTGCCGCTGGCAAGGCCTGCGATACCTGGGCAAAGTCGGCCGAGCGGGGCTGGCCCCAGTGGGCATACAGGCCTTGCAGCGCATGCGTGGTGTCGTAGAACGGCACGGCGTCCTGGCGCCATTGGCTCTGGGCGTTCGCTAAGGGCGCGAGCAGGGCGCCCGCGGCCCACAGGGCGGCGCAACCCAGGCGCCGGACGGCAGATGGGGAGGGAACAACGGTCATAGAGACTCCACGAACTTGACCAGCGCATCGCGCTCGGCCTGGTCCATTTTCAGCACATTCTGCTTGGCGCCCTCGGCCTCGCCGCCATGCCACAGCACAGCCTCCAGCACGCCGCGGGCGCGGCCGTCGTGCAGCAGGCGGGTGTGGCCGTTCACGTCCTTGATGAGGCCGGTGCCCCACAGCGGCGGGGTCTTCCACTGCCGTCCGCTGGCGGCGAAGTCGGGGCGGTTGTCGGCCAGCGCCTCGCCCATGTCGTGCAGCAGCATGTCGGTATAGGGCCAGATGCGCTGGCCGTGCAGGGCCTTGCTGGTCAGGCGCGGGAACACGCCCTCATTGGGCCCGCTCTTGGTCACGTAGCTCGGCCGGTGGCAGGTGGCGCACTGGGCCTGGGCGAACAGCGCCTGGCCGCGCAGCACCTGCGCATCGTTGGTGTTGCGGCGGGCCGGCGGGGCCAGCGTGGCCTGGTAGAACACCACGTCGTCGAAGGTCTTGTCGTCGATCTCCACGCCGGGCTGGCCCTTGGTGCCGGCGCTCTTGCCGCTGGGCGCGGCGAGGCAGTCCTTCTGTGCGGGGGTACAGGTCTCGGCAGGGAAGTGGCGCGAGGTGATGCCCATGTCGCCCTGGAAGGCGCCGCCGGTCTGGTGGGCGATGGTGGCCACGTTGCCTTTCCAGCCGAAGCGGCCGATCAGCATCTTGCCGGACGGCGCGTCCCACACGCGGTTGGGCACGCCGCGGATGAGGCCGCCGGCCCGGGCCTGGTCCGCCGCATTGGCGAGGATGTCCGCTTCGTCGATGGCCTCCAGCAGACCCACACCGATGATCTGCGGCGCGATGCGCGGACTGACCATCACGTCCTTGTGCATCGGTCCGTAGCCCAGGTCGGCAAAGCCGTAGTGGGGCTTCAGCAGGCTGTAGGGGGTGCCGTCGGCGAACCGGCCATTGAGGGTCTCGTAGCGCAGCGTCACGCGGCCTTCGGGCTTGACCCCGGTGATGGCCGCGTTGTTGAACTGGTCGCCATACACCGGGTCGTGCTTGGGCCCGCCGTGTGCGTCGGCACCGGGAATCGACAGGCGCATGAGCAGCGCCACCGTCGGGTCCCGGGTCTCGCCCAGGCGGTTGAAGATCTCCGGCGGCTCGCCGCGGCCGTCCTGCACGTGGCAGCCGCCGCAGGAGCGCGCGATGAAGTGCGGTCCGAGCCCGTCGCGCGCCTTGGTGGAGGCCGGTGCCTCCACCCAGTTGCGGCGGAAGAACGAGTTGCCGATCACGAAGCGCGTGCGCTCCGGATCCTCCAGGTTCGCGGCAGGGAACGAAAAGGCGTTGCGGCCCGTGGCGTACACGGTGGTGTCGCCACCGGTCTTCTCGCCCAGCGGATCCGCATCCGTGGCCGCCGTGAGCCCGCCCATAGTGAATACGCCGGCACTGGCTAAGAACAAGCGCCAAGCTTGGCGACGGTAGGGGGCAGGTGAAAGCATGTCGATGTGACGGCGCCTAAGTCAGGTCACCGCGAATGGGGAGGGCGCGGCCGCGCCAGTGGCCGCCGCGCAAGGGCCGCCCCGCCGCGCTGGCGGCGTCCCCCTTCCCGCATCGCGCAGCGGTGCGAGAGAAGGGGGAAGCGGCGCAGCCGCTCAGGGGGTTGTCGCATGTTCAGGGCTGCACCAGCGTCAGCTTGGTGATGCCGATGGCGTTGGCGGCCTCGACCAGGTCCTTGCTTTGCTGCGTCAGGCTGTCGATGGTCTTCTGGATGCGCAGGCGGCCGGGAGCATCGTTGCCGCCGATGATCTCACGGTCGAAGGGGGCCTGGATGCCTTCCGCAGCCTGCACCGAGGCGGCAATCTGTTTGGAGGTCTTGTCCGCCAGCGCCGCATCCTTGGCGACGACGAGGTCGCGCAGCGAGGCACCCTTGACGACGCTGCCATCGGCGCGCTTGTACTCGCCCAGCCACACGTTCTGGATGCCCTGGGCATTGGTGACCGCGTCGCGGTGGGTGTTGTCCGAGAAGCACGAATGCTCGTCTTCCTGGTCCTGGCTGTTCAGCGCCACCTCCAGCCGCTCGCCGGCCAGTTCGCCGCGCGACAGCGAACCCAGGCCCACCAGCATCTTGCGCACCGACTCCTGACCACCCTTGACGAACTGGGCGCGGTAGTTGTTCTTGGCCTTCGGATCCCAGGCCTTCACCAGGAAGGTCAGGTCGTCGATGAGCAGCTCGGTCACCACGTTCAGGTACTGGCGGCGGCGGTCGGCGTTCTTGGCCTTGCCGTCCACGAAGTCCTCGAAATTGCGATCGCCCGGGCCGGTCTCGGACAGGTCCTGGCCCCACAGGAAGAACTCGATGGCATGCCAGCCCGTGGCGATGTTCTCCTCGCCGCCGCGCTCGTTCTGCGCGGCCAGGGCCTTCTTGGTGATGGCGAACTTGCGGTTGTTGATCAGGCCTGAATCGGGCTTGCCTTCCACGCTGTCCACATACGACTCATCCATCGGCCAGGCATTGAGCTGGCCTTCGGGGCCGTTGTCGTCGTCGATCGGGCCGCCATAGAACCGGAAGGCTTCGGTCTGGCCGTAGAACTCGCGGGCGGCCAGCCAAGTCTTGCGGGCTTCGGCCAGCGTCTCCGCCGACGGCTTGGCGGTGAACGCCTTGATCGCGGTCTGCATGGCCTTGGCGCTGTTCAGTGTGTCGAGGTAGTTGGCATGCACCAGCGTGGCGTAGTGCGTGGCCACGGCGTTGGCCGTGACCGGCTGCTGGGCGGTCGTGGCCGCCGCCTGGGGAGCCTGCTGCGCCAGCGCCATCGGGCCCAGCGTGCACGTGGCCAGCACGGCGGCGATGGCGGTGGTCTTGAAGAGGTGGCTTGTCATGCAATGTCTCCTGGAACGAAAGGTGGCGGTGGCGGGCCCGTAGCGCATGTGCTGCCGCGGGCAGCGGCATGCCGATGCCACGCGTTGCGTGGAACGGGAGGGGCCGGGAGGGGAGGGCGAACCTGACGCTGGGTGGTGCGCGCGGGGCTGCACTGCCGGTCGGTTCATGGCGCGGGTGATTATATGAATGCGATTTATTTGCATCTTTCAATCTCTGTCGCCGTGCAAGGGATAGCGCGGCAGCGGGGTGTCTTGCGGATGTCACGGAAGCTTCACGCCGACGTCATCGGCGGTTTCTACGCTCCCGTGGTTTGCACAACCTACCCACCCACGAGGACTTCCATGATCGATCCCGATGACATCGGCTACAACTCCACCAGCAACCCGTCGTTCTCGACCCTGGTGGAGGAGCGGCTGAGCCGCCGCAACCTGCTGCGGCGCAGCGCTGCCACGGCGGGCGGTGCGATGCTGGGCAGCATGTCCCTGGCGGCTTGCGGTGGCGGCAGCGATGACCCGGTGGCTGCCCCAGCACCGGCTCCGGCCCCCGCGCCTGCACCGGCGCCCGCCCCCGCTCCAGCGCCGGCCGGCGTCAAGCTGAGCTTCAACCCGGTGGCCAAGAGCCTGGCGGACGCCGTGATCGTCCCCCCGCCGGCTACACCGCCAGCGTGCTGTACCGCCTGGGCGATCCGATCGCCGCGGGCGTGGCCGCCTACAAGAACGACGGTACGGACGATCCGGCCACCTACGACCGCCGCGCCGGCGACCACCACGACGGCATGACCTGGTTCGGTGTCGGCACCAACGGCGCCTGGGATGCCAAGGCCGGAAACCGCGGCCTGCTGGTGATGAACCACGAGTCCCTGACCCCCGTGTTCCTGCACCCCGCCGGCCGCACGGTGGTGGGCGGCGTTCGCACGGTGGCCAGCGAAGTGCGCCGCGAGTTCTTCCTGCACGGCGTGAGCGTGATCGAGACGAACAAGGGCGCCGACGGCAAGTGGACCTACAAGCAGGACTCCACCTTCAACCGCCGCGTGCACACGCTGACGCCGATGGAGCTGTCCGGCCCCGTGCGCGGCACGGACTACGTCAAGACCCGCTACTCCCCCGCCGGCACGGGCACGCGCGGCACGGTCAACAACTGCGCCAACGGCACCACGCCCTGGGGCACCTACCTCACCTGCGAAGAGAACTGGTACGGGTACTTCTCGCGCACGCCGGCCACCGACGACGCCCGGCGCACCGCCAAGGAACTGGCCGCCATCAAGCGCTACGGCGTGGGTCCGCAGGCCTTCTACGGTCTGTGGGGCACGACGCAGGGCGCTGCTGATTCGACCGAGCAGGACACCTTCGACCGGTGGAACCTCGATGTCACCGGCGCCACGGCGGTGAACGACTACCGCAACGCCCACAACACCTACGGCTGGGTGGTGGAGATCGACCCCTTCAGTCCCACCAGCACGCCGCGCAAGCGCACGGCCCTGGGCCGCTGCGGCCACGAAGGCGCCTGCTTGGGCACGGTGGAAGCCGGCAAGCCGCTGGTCTGGTACATGGGCGACGACGCCCGCAACGAGTACATCTACAAGTTCGTCTCCAACCGCAATTGGGACCCGGCCGACGCCACGGGCGGCCTGGCCGCCGGCGACAAGTACATGGACGACGGCAAGCTGTACGTGGCCAAGTTCAACGCCGATGGCACGGGCGAGTGGGTGGAGCTGGCCTTCGGCAAGAACGGCATCACGGCCTCGGCGGCCAACTACGCCTTCGCCGACCAGGCCGACGTGCTGATCCATGCACGTCTGGCGGCCGATGTGGTGGGCGCGACCAAGATGGACCGCCCCGAGTGGACGGCCGTCAACCCGAAGACGGGCGAGGTGTACGTGACCCTCACCAACACCAATGCCGCTTCGCGCCCCATCGACAAGACCGATGCCGCCAACCCGCGCTTCTACAACGACCCCAAGGGCGCGACGGCGCAGATCGGCAACCCCAACGGCCACATCGTGCGCTTCGCGGACAGCGGCGGCAACGCCGGCACCACGCTGGCCTGGGACGTGTACCTGTTCGGCGCACGCTCCACGGCGTCGGCGAACATCAACATCTCGGGTCTCAGCGCCGACAACGACTTCTCCAGCCCCGACGGCCTGTGGTTCAGCCACGCCACGCCGGGCCTGGCATGGCTGGAAACCGATGACGGCGCCTATACCGACGTGACCAACTGCATGCTGCTGGCCGCGGTGCCGGGCAAGGTGGGCGACGGTGCCAAGCAGACCATCACCAACGTGAGCGGAGCCACGAGCCGCACGCAGGACACCATCGTCGGTGCCAAGCCGGGCGAGAAGGACACGCAGCTGCAGCGCTTCCTGGTGGGCCCCAAGGGTTGCGAGATCACCGGCATCGCCGAATCGGGCGACGGGCGGGCGGTGTTCGTCAACATCCAGCATCCCGGTGAAGACACCAAGGACGCGGACATCGGCGACGCCACCAAGTACCAGAGCCACTGGCCCGACGGCGGCACCTCGCGCCCCCGCTCGGCCACGGTGGTGATCACGCGCAACGACGGCGGCCTGGTCGGCGTCTGAGTTCCAGCGCGCAGCAAAAAGGGCGGCCCCGTGGCCGCCCTTTTTTTCTTGTCTTGTGGTTGCCGCTGCTGTGCGCGGCCCCGGATCAACCCGGCCGTTCAGTCCAGGCGGACGTCTTCCGCAGGTTCGGGCGTCGCCGGTTCAGGCGCTTCGAAGCTGTCGCGGAAGGTGAACACGACCGAGGTGAAGAACATGCCGGCCAGCATCAGCGCCGTGGCCACCAGAATGCCGCTGCTGGCCACGGTGCCCAGCCCGACCAGCGTCAGCAAGGTCATGAGCACGCTCACGACGATGCCCGCGCCGAGGAACACCCCCATCCAGGAAAGCCCGTACACCGTGAACGCGCCGAAGTTGCGCAGGCAGGCCACGATGCTGAAGAACAGCGCCTTCACCGGCGGGATGTTGTGCCAGTGCACCAGCCCGGGTGCGTGCCAGAACAGCAGCGACAGCGGCAGGTACAGCGCCAGCGACAGCCACATGGCGGCCTGGAATTCCCCGCTCTGCGCGAGTTCGGGCGTCAGGGGCGCGCCGCCCAGGTAGACCCGGGCGAACTGACCGCCGTCCACCAGGGCCGACAGCCCCATCACGGCCAGAAAGCCCACGGCGTACAGGGCGCCCAGCGTCAGCATGGCGCGCAGCCGCTGCTGGCCGGTGCGGAACGCCACCAGCAGCAGGGCGGGCGTGGGGAAGCGGCCGAGCGTCGTCTCCGCGGCCGCGACCATCATGGCCAGGGTGGCCGACGGCAGCAGCGCCAGCGCGACGGCCGGGCCGACGAGCGGCAGCATGGAGGCCAGCGACATGGCCGTCATGGTCATGAAGAACAGCGCCGCCAGGGCCAGCGGCTGGCGCCAGAAGGCGCGGATGCCGAGGCGAACCCATTCCAGACCCGTGCGAGCGGGGACGATGTGCAGTTTCATGAGGTGGTGGTCGTGAAGCGCATCCCTGCCGGGCGCAGGGACGGTGCGTGGTCGGTGAATTTACCGCAGTGGCCGGAGAGCGCCGTGGCACGGGGCCTTTGGGCGGAGCTCAGAACGTGTTCGCGATCTCGCGCGGCCACTGGAAGATCGTGACCACGTTCTCAGGCGTGGACCGGATGGGCCAGCCGCTGGCGCAGCACGCGCTCGAAGTGCGTCGGGTCGTGCGGGGTGAGCATGGCGGCTTCGCGCGGCAGGTGGAAGTCCCACAGGCGGGAGATCCAGAAGCGCAGCGCTCCGGCCCGCAGCATGGCCGGCAGCAGCGCACGCTCGTCTGCAGAGAGCGGGCGCACGGCCTGGTAGGCCTGCAGCAGCGCTGTGGCGCGTGCGGCATCGTGGGCGCCGGTGGCCAGATCGATGCACCAGTCGTTCAGGCACACGGCCAGGTCGAACAGCCAGGTGTCGACCCCGGCGAAGTAGAAGTCGAAGAAGCCGGTGAGCTCCTCGCCGTCGAACATGGCGTTGTCGCGGAACAGGTCGGCATGGACGGGACCGCGCGGCAGGGCCGCATAGGCGGACGAGGCTGCGACATGGTTCTGGTAGGCCAGTTCGGATTGCAGCAAGGCGGCCTGGCCCGCGTCCAGGTGCGGCAGCACCACGGGCACGGTCTCGTTCCACCACGCCAGGCCGCGCAGGTTGGGCTGCCGGCGGTCGAAGTCGCGGCCGGCGAGGTGCATGCGCGCGAGCAGGGTGCCGAGGGCCGCGCAGTGCACGGGCTGGGGCGCCAGCTGGCTCTTGCCGCGCAGCTTGTTGACCACGGCGGCGGGTTTGCCGGCCACGGTGTGCAGGATGTCGCCGTCCTGGTCCGCTTGCGGGTCGGGCACGGGAATGCCGGCGTGCGCCAGGTGCTTCATGAGGTGCAGGTAGAACGGCAGCTGGGCGGCGGACAGGCGCTCGAACAGGGTCAGCACGTACTCGCCCTGGTCGGTGGTGGCGAAGTAGTTGGTGTTCTCGATGCCGCCCTCGATGCCGCGCAGGTCGGTCAGGGTGCCCAGCTGCAGGCGGCGCAGCAGATCGCTGGCCTCGGTGGGAGAGACTTCGGTGAAAACGGCCATCGATCGATCGGTCAGCGGAAAACGGTCAGCGCGACGCAGTGCGCGGGCGGGGAGGCGGAAGAAGCAGAAGAGGACGGGCGCAGCGGGCGGCCCGCTGTGGCCGTGGCCCGGTCAGAAGCGGCCGACGTTCCAGACGCGCGGGCCGGTCACCGTCTCGGCGCCGCTGCGGCTGCCGGCACGCGAGCGGACGCCGTCGGACGACTGCACCTCGTACTCGGGCATGGTGCCCACCTTGGGCTGCACGGTGATGGAACGGGTCTGGCCGCCCACGCGCAGTTCGTTCACGCGGCTGCCTTCGTCCTCCACCTGGATGCGCTCCACGCGTTGGTTCTGGCGGTCACCGCGTTGCTCCTGTTCCAGGAGCGCCTGGCGCTCGCCAGTATTGGGCTGGGAGCTGTTTTGGCTGGCAGTCTGGGCCAGAGCCGGGCCGGAAGCCAGGGCCAGAAGGAGGAGGGTGTGGGCGGCGCGCATGGCGGGATTGTAGGCTGCGTCTGCCCCGCCCAGCCGTAGGACGCCGCACGGCTGGCATGAAAGCCGGAGTGCACAATCCACGGCATGAGCAAACCCAAGACTTTGGTGCTGGTGGACGGCTCCAGCTATCTGTACCGCGCCTTCCACGCCATGCCCGACCTGCGGGCCGTGCCGGGCGACCCCACCAGCCCGGCCACTGGCGCCATCCGCGGCATGGTGAACATGCTGCAGGCGCTGAAGCGGGAATACCCGGCGCAGTACGCCGCCTGCGTGTTCGACGCCAGCGGCCCCACCTTCCGCGACGCGCTGTACCCTGAATACAAGGCGCACCGCGCTCCCATGCCCGACGACCTGCGCTCGCAGATCGAGCCCATCCACCAGGTGGTGCGCCTGCTGGGCTGGCCGGTGGTCTGCGTGCCCGGCGTGGAGGCGGACGACGTCATCGGCACGCTGGCCGCCTGCGCGGCGGCGCAGGGCATCGAGGTCATCGTCTCCAGCGGCGACAAGGACCTGTCGCAGCTGGTGAACGAGCACATCACCATCATCGACACCATGAACGGCAAGCGCCGCGACGTAGCGGGCGTGACGGCCGAGTTCGGCGTGCCGCCCTCGCTGATGGTGGACTACCAGACGCTGGTGGGCGACACCGTGGACAACGTGCCCGGCGTGCCCAAGGTCGGGCCCAAGACGGCGGCCAAGTGGCTCAACGAATACGGCTCCCTCGACAACCTGCTCGCGCGTGCCGGCGAGATCAAGGGCGTGGCGGGCGAGAACCTGCGCGGCGCGCTGGAGTGGCTGCCCAAGGGCCGGCAGCTCGTCACCATCAAGACCGACTGCGATCTGGCAGGCCATGTGGCCGGCCTGCCTGCTATCGATGAGATAGCTGTCGGCGCAGAAGAGACGGTTGCGCTGCGGGATTTCTATCAGAAGTATGGCTTCAAGGGCCTGGCGCGCTCGCTGGAATCTGCCGCCGCCCCGGCCGCTGTGCCGTCCGGCGCGAGCGGCGACCTGTTCGCGTCGCCCGAGGCCACCTTCGTCGCCGAGGCGGCCCAGGGCCGGAAGGTGGCGTACGACACCATCCTGACCTGGGAGGACTTCGACCGCTGGCTGGCCCGGCTGCAGTCTGCGGAGCTGGCAGCCATCGACACCGAGACGACTTCGCTGGACGAGCTGCGCGCCGAGATCGTGGGCATCAGCTTCAGCGTGGAGCCCGGCACGGCGGCGTACGTGCCGCTGCAGCACTCCGGCCCCGACGCACCGGAACAGCTGCCGCTGGGCGAAGTGCTGGCACGCCTGAAGCCCTGGCTGGAAGATGCCACCCGGCCAAAGCTGGGCCAGCACATCAAGTACGACCGCCACGTGTTCAAGAACCACGGCATCGATGTGCGGGGCTATGCACACGACACCATGCTGCAAAGCTATGTGCTGGAGGTGCACAAGCCCCACGGGCTGGCCAGCCTGGCCGAGCGCCACACGGGCCGCACCGGCATCAGCTACGAAGACCTGTGCGGCAAGGGCGCCAAGCAGATTCCGTTCGCCCAGGTGGAGGTGGACAAGGCCGCAGCGTATTCGTGCGAAGACTCCGACCAGACGCTGGATGTGCACCGCGTGCTGTGGCCCTTGCTGCAGGCGGACGAGAAGCTGCGGGGCATCTACGAGCTGGAAATGGCCAGCAGCGAGCGGCTTTTTCGCATCGAACGCAACGGCGTGCTGATCGACGCCGCTACGCTGGCCACGCAGAGCCATGAGCTGGGCCAGCGCATCCTGCAACTGGAGCAGGAGGCCTACGACATCGCGGGCCAGCCGTTCAACCTGGGCTCGCCCAAGCAACTGGGCGAGATCTTCTTCGACAAGCTGGGCATGCCCGTGGTCAAGAAGACCGCGACCGGCGCCCGCAGTACCGACGAAGAGGTGCTGGAGAAGCTGGCCGAGGACTATCCGCTGCCCGCCAAGCTGCTGGAGCACCGCAGCCTCTCCAAGCTCAAGGGCACCTACACCGACAAGCTGGCGCAACTGGCCAACCCGGTCACGGGCCGCGTGCACACGCACTACGCGCAGGCCGTGGCGGTGACGGGGCGCCTGTCGAGCAACGACCCCAACCTGCAGAACATTCCCATCCGCACGGCCGAAGGCCGCCGCGTGCGCGAGGCCTTCGTGGCGCCGCCGGGCCGCGTGATCGCCAGTGCCGACTACAGCCAGATCGAGCTGCGCATCATGGCGCACCTGAGCGGCGACCAGTCGCTGCTGGACGCCTTCACCAACGGCCTGGACGTGCACCGCGCCACGGCGGCCGAGGTGTTCGGCGTGGACGTGAGCCAGGTCAGCAGCGAGCAACGCCGCTACGCCAAGGTCATCAACTTCGGCCTGATCTACGGCATGAGCAGCTTCGGGCTGGCGAAGAACCTGGGCATCGAGACCAAGGTGGCGGCCGCCTACATCGACAGCTACTTCCAGCAATACCCGGGCGTGCGGCGCTACATGGACGAGACCAAGGCCGCCGCCAAGGCCAACGGCTATGTGGAGACCGTCTTCGGCCGGCGCCTGTACCTGCCCGAGATCAACTCGCCCAACGGCCCGCGCCGCAGCGGCGCGGAACGCGCGGCCATCAATGCCCCCATGCAGGGCACGGCCGCCGACCTGATCAAGAAGGCCATGGTGGCCGTGCAGGACGTGCTGGACGCCGAAAAGCCGGGCATCCTCATGATCATGCAGGTGCACGATGAACTGGTGTTCGAGCTGCCCGAGTCCGAGGTGGATTGGGTACGCACCGAGGTGCCCCGCCTCATGGCCGGCGTGGCCGATCTCAAGGTGCCCCTGCTGGCCGAAGTGGGCGTGGGGCCCAACTGGGACAAGGCGCACTGAGATCGTCAACACGTTCTGAGAGCTTGCCGCAGCGCCAGCGTGTGCGTTCTGCTGCAGGCTGGCGCGCTCGTTGCAAGATAGCGCCATGCGCCTGCGCCACATCGAAGTCTTCAACGCCGTGATGCTCACCGGCAGCGTGAGCGCTGCCGCACGGCTCATCAACGTCACCCAGCCCGCGGTCAGCCGCATCCTCGCGCATGCGGAGCTGCAGCTGGGCTTTGCGCTGTTCCACCGGCACAAGGGGCGCCTCGTGCCCACGCGCGAGGCACAGACGCTGTACCCGCACATCGAGCGCCTGTTCAACCAGCTGGACGAGGTGCAGCGCCTGGCTGCCGGCCTGCGCGGCCAGCAGCGCGAGGGCGAACTGCACATCCTGAGCGTGCTGGCGCTGAGCCACGAGGTGATGCCGCGCGCTCTCAAGGCCTTCCGGGCCCTGCACCCTGGAGTGGATGTGACCATCGATGCCCTGCATTCGCCGCAGATCGTCTCGGCCTTGGTGCTGCAGGAGGCGGACCTGGGC
Source organism: Paracidovorax wautersii (assembly GCF_031453675.1). Classification (NCBI taxonomy): domain Bacteria; kingdom Pseudomonadati; phylum Pseudomonadota; class Betaproteobacteria; order Burkholderiales; family Comamonadaceae; genus Paracidovorax; species Paracidovorax wautersii. The sequence continues at coordinate 2,557,784 of NZ_JAVIZX010000001.1, forward strand.
TTTGCCTACAGCGCGCCGGCGCACCCGGCGCTGGCCCAGCAGGTGCTGAGCGAGGCGCGCATGGTGTGCGTGGCGCCGCGGGGGCTGCTGCCCCCCGCGCTGGTGCAGGCAGGCCGCGTGCATCTGTCCGATCTGGTGCAGACACCGGTCATCCGGCTGATGGTGACCGACCCGCTGGGCGCCCTGTTGGGCCTGGCCTGCCGCGAGGCCGAAGTGGGCCTGCAGACGGCCGTCACGGTGCAGACCTACCACGCGGCCCTGGCCCTGGCGCACCACGGCGTGGGCGTGGCGTTGGTGGATGCGTGCACTGCCGCCTCCGCCGACCGCCGCAAGGTGGATGTGCTGGAGCTGGAGCCCCGCATGCCCGTGCCGGTGGTCCTGCTGCGCCTGGCCAACCGGCCGGCGTCGCTGCTGGCAGACGCCATGGCCCGCTGCATGCAGCAGGCGGTGCAGCAGACCCTGAGCGATTGCGGCCTGGCTGGGCCGGCATGAGCGGCCGTCAGCCCCGCGCGGCGTCCGCGATCCCGGTGGCTACCGCCTGCGCCGTACCGAAGGCCAGCGTGAAGCCCAGCGCGCCGTGGCCCGTGTTGAGCCACAGGTTGTCGGGCCCGCTGGCATGCCTCCCGTACAGAGGCAGTCCGGTGGGGGTGGCGGGGCGCATGCCGGTCCATGGCCGCACCTCGGCATCCTCGGGCACGGCGTGCCCCAGCACATCGCGCACGGCGGCCCGCAGGATGGCGATGCGGGCCGGCGGGACGCGGGCATCGTCACCCACCAGCTCCGCCATGCCGGCCACGCGCAGCCGGTTGCCCAGCCGCGCAAAGACCACCTTGCGCGCCGCATCGGTGATGCTCACTTGCGGTGCCCACTGCGCGCCCGTTGGCGCGTCCACGGTGATGCTGTAACCCTTGAGGGGGTAGACCGGCAGGCGCAGGCCGATGCCCCGCGCCACGGCCGCGCTGCCGCTGCCCAGCGCAAGGACGAAGCTGTCGGCCTCGATGGAGCCTGCCGTCGTGTGCGCCGCCACGATGCGCCCGCCGCGCCGCTCCAGTCCCCGCAGCGCCTGCGGCGGCGCGAAGCGCACGCCCCGTGCGGCCAGCCGCGCATGCAGCCCCTCGCAGACCTGCTGGCAGTCGGCCGCGCACTCGCTGGGCGTGTGGATGGCGCCGGCGATGTGGCGTGCATACCGGCCCAGCGCAGGTTCCAGTTCCACGCAGCGCTGGGGGGACACGGCCTCCTGCACGCTGCCCCAACCGCGCTGCAGGTCCAGCTGCCGCTGGGCGGCCGCCAGGCCTTGGGGTGTGGCGTACAGCACCAGCTTGCCGGTGCGGCTGAAATCGCAGGCCAGCGTTTCGGCCGCCAGCATGCGCTCGAACCCCGCGCGGCTGTGCGCTGCCAGCGCCAGCAGCGCCTGGGTGGTGCGGCGCGAGGTGCGCCCGTTGCAGGCTCGCAAAAATTCCAGGCCCCAGCGCCACTGCTGCAGATCCCATTGAGGGCGCAGTTTCAGTGGCGAGCGGGGCGACAGCAGCAGCGTAGGCAGCTGCGCCCAGATGCCCGCGTCGGCTAGCGGCTGCACGTAGCTGTAGCTCAGCTGCCCGCCGTTGCCGCCGCTCGCGCCACTGCCGGGAGCTGCCCGGTCCAGCACGGTCACCTGCAGGCCCTGCCGCTGCAGCTCATAGGCCGTGGCCAGCCCCACGATGCCTGCCCCCAGAACACACACATGCATGACGATCCGATCCTCCGGCGCGGTATGCGCAGGGGCACTGTAGGCGGCGCGCCCTGCGGCCGACAAATGCCGAATGGCGCATGGGGCATGCATGCAGGTTATGGAGCAGGGCCGACCCGGTGGACGGGCGCGGCCCTTGCTTGCACGCCCTGTCCGGGGGACGGTGGCCATAACTTTTGGACATGGCCATGCCCCTGGAATGAATTGTTCAAACCTGCCTCGGGTTCCTACAGTGCGTTCCTGCGTTGCGCCCCGCGGCGCTGGCCTATTCCACCCACCCCCGAAGGAGTCGTCATGAAGTTCCGTGTTCCTGCCGTCGCACTCGCCTGCGGCCTGCTCGTCTGCACTGCCGCCCACGCCGACACCCTGAAGAAGATCGCCGACAGCGGCAAGATCACGCTGGCCTACCGCGAGTCCTCGGTGCCCTTCAGCTACCTGGCCGGGGCGGGCACGCCCATCGGCTTCTCGGTCGACATCTCCAACGCCGTGGTCGATGCGGTGAAGAAGAAGCTGAACAAGTCCGACATCAAGGTCGAGCTGCAGGCGGTCACCTCGCAGAACCGCATACCGCTCGTCACCAATGGCACGGTGGACCTGGAATGCGGCTCCACCACCAACAACACGGCGCGTGGCAAGGACGTGCAGTTCGCCATCAACCACTTCTACACGGGCACCCGGCTGCTGGTGAAGAAGTCGTCCGGCGTGGCCAACTACGCCGACCTGGCCAGGAAGACCGTGGCCAGCACGTCCGGCACCACCAATGCCCAGGTCATCCGCAAGTACAACCGGGACAACAACCTCGACATGGACATCGTGCTGGGCAAGGATCACAACGACGCCATGCTGCTGGTCGACACCGGCCGGGCCCTGGCATTCGCGATGGACGACATCCTGCTGTACGGCCTCAAGAGCAACGCGACCAACCCCGGCGATTGGGATGTGGTGGGCGATGCGCTGCAGGTCGAGCCCTACGGCTGCATGCTGCGCAAGGACGATCCGCAGTTCCAGGCGCTGGTCAATGGCGTGATCGGCGGAATGATGAAGTCCGGCGAGTTCGAAAAGCTCTACAACCGCTGGTTCCTGCAGCCCATTCCACCGAAGAACCAAGCGCTGGGCCTGCCCATGCCCAAGGAACTGCGCGACAACCTGACCGCGCAGAGCGACAAGCCGGCGGTGTGATGGTCGCTTGTGCCGAAAGGCCGCCGCGGGCACCGGGCCCGGTGGTGCCAGTCCCGCCAGCGGCCCGGCCGCGCACGGTGGGCATCCTGGGCGGCATGGGCCCGGCAGCCGGCGCCGACTTCGTGCGATTGTTCGTTCAGGCCTGCACCGCACGCATGCAGGCGCTGGGCCTGCCCGTGACCGACCAGGCCTACCCTGAGCACTGGCTGGCCCAGGTGCCCGTGCCCGACCGCACGGCCGCGCTGCAGAACGGATCGCCGGGCGCCCACCAGCCGGGCGATGCGCTGCTGCAGGCCACGGGGCGGCTGGCTGCGCTGGGTGCGCAGGTGCTGGCCATCGCTTGCAATACGGCCCATGCCTGGCACGGGCTGCTGCAGGCGCGGTTTCCGCACCTGCAGGTACTGCACGCGGTGCGCGAGGTGGCGACCGTGCTGGGCGTGCAGGGAGTGCAGCGCGTGGGCCTGCTCGCCACGGAGGGCACCTACCGGACGGGCCTGTATCCCCAGCCGCTGCAGCGGGCCGGCATCGTCTGCGTGGAACCCGGTGCGGCGCACCGCGCGCTGCTGATGCGCGGCATCTACGACGGGGTGAAGGCCGGTGATCTGCCGCTGGCGCGCCGCTGCTTTGCCGAAGTGTCGCGGGCTTTGGGCGAAGAGGGCGGGGCCCAGATGCTGATCCTGGGCTGCACCGAGATTCCGCTGGCCCTCGACGCCGCCGATGCCGGCGTGCCGCTGCTCAACCCGGCCCAGGTGCTGGCCGAAGCCCTCGCGCGCGAGGCGTATGCGCCCGCCGCCGGCCTGCCGGCCGTGCTGCATCAACCCCAGAGGGCGGGCTTGGCCACCATCAGGTAGTACACGGCCAGCATGGCGACGAAGGCCGGGTAGCCGAGCGCCTCCCACCAGCGCGCGTAGCGGGCGTAGGGCGCCGGCAGTGGCGCACCGGCATCCGCAGCGGTGCGGGCCATGGCGGCCATGCGCCACTGCAGCCAGAGCACGGGCAGCCAGCACAGCCCGGCCAGCACGTACAGCCCGACGGACAGCGCCAGCCAGGGCGTGGTGAGCGGCCAGCCGGCCATGGACGCCATGGCCACGCCGGTCACCGGCTGGATGATGCCGGCCGGTGTGGTGAACCATGTATCCGCCCGCACCACCAGCCGGGCCACCACCGCCTGCGCCTGCACGCTACCGCTGCGGTTGGCAAAGAACAGGTAGAAGGCCGAGCCGAGCCCGGTGCCCACCAGCAGCACGCTGGAGACGATATGGATCCACTTGAGCAGCAGGTAGGTGTTCATGGTGCGCTATCGGTCTACGGTGTGGGAGTCGCCCCGTTGCGCCACAGCACGGCCAGCAGTGCCGCAATGGGCAGGTTCTTGAGCAGCGGGCCCAGCGGATCGAGCCAGAGCCCGGGCAGTAGCGCGGTGGCGATGGCCGTCATCGCAGCCATCAAGACCAGCGCCGCCGCATAGGCCGCCCGGCCCGGCCACCGCCACAGCGCGATACCCACCGCTGCGTCGGCGGCGATGCCGCCCCAAATCCAGATCTGCATCCACGCAGGTGATTGCAGGCCCGCCTGCACCAGCAGCGCCTGGCTCGCGCCCTGCCATTCGATGGCGCTGGCCACGGCCGTGCCCAGCCACACGGCCACCAGGCTGAAGCGCAGCAGGCGATGGTCGCGGGCGTTCATGCGTAAGAACGTGTTGGCGATCTCCCAGGGGTTGCGCAGCGGTGTGGGCGGAATGGGATGCAAGGCGCGGTGCGCAGTGGATAGCCTTTGCTATCCACCAGCGCCGCAACGCCGCAGACCGTCCGCCCACACCGCTGCCCTTCGGGATGGAGCGAAATCGGGCGATTGGAGGCCCCGGCTACTTGCATGGGCACGAGCCCATGCGGCGCACCCCAAAGCCTCCACTCATCCCGATTGCGCTCCAACGCGACCCCTGCGAGATCGCAAACACGTTCTAAGTAGCCCACGCCGCGGCGACCATGTGATCGGGATGCACGGCTTCACCGGTGATCAGGGAGCGCAGCACCGCGGCATCGCCCACGTTGTCTTGCTGCAGCAGCGCCAGCGTCTCGGTGCACCACGGCGCTACGGGCACGAGGTCGCCGGCACGGGCGCTGAGCTGCGTGAGCCAGTCGGGCAGGGCCAGGATGCGCGCGGGGCCGTGGCCGGTCTGGCGGCGCAGGCTGGCGATGAAGGCCGCCAAGGGCAATGCCTGCGGACCGGTGAAGACCACCGTGCCTTGCACGCTGCCGTGCGGCCCGAGCAGCGCGGCAATGCCGTCTGCCAGATCGCCCACGGCCACCGGCTGTACCTGGGCGCGCAGCACGGGCCGTGGCAGGCTGAGCACCGGCAGCCGGGCCAGTTGCATGAACAGCGCACTGCTGTCGCCGCCGCGGCCGAAGACAATGCTGGGACGCACCACCGCCGCCGACAAGGCGCCTTGCGCCTGCAGGGACAGCAGATGCGCATCCGCCGCGCGTTTGGTTTCGGCGTATCGGGTCTTGCCGTGCTCCACACCCAAAGCGGAGATCTGTACTACCCGCCGCACGCCGGCCTGTGCGCAGGCGTCGAAGAGGGCGATGGGCGTGTCGCGGTGGACCGCGTCGATCGGGCGGCTGGCGGTATCGCGCAGCACGCCGACTGCATTCACCACGGCGTCGATGCCGGCCAGCCGGGGCAGCCATGCGGCAGCCGTGGTGTCGCGGGCAAAGTCCGTAGGCACAGCCTCCGTGGCGCCCGCTGCGGAACGCGGCGAAACGCCGCAGCGCACGGTGTGGCCGGCCGCCAGCAGGGCCTGGTGGATGCGGCGACCGATGAAACCCTGCGCTCCGGTGAGGAGGACGTGCATGTCAGGCCTCCTGAGCGCGATGGCCGTGGGCCGATGCCGGTGCGCGCCCCACGGCGGGCAACGAGGCCCGCAGCAGCCTTTCCTGCTGGCGCTGCCGTTCCCGCGTGTCCAGCGTGTGCCAGACGGCGCGGGCCATGACCGCCACCGACACGAACAGACCAGCCGCCACCAGCCAGAGGGTGCGTCGCAGCACGGTGAGCAAGTCGGCGCCTTCCCGGAACTCGCCGAAGCTCAGCACCAGCATCACCGTGCCGAGGATGGCCAGCCAGCGCAGTGCGGCCAGCCAGAAGTCCAGGCTGTTACCGGCTTCGCACGGGTCCGTGGTGGCGGAGGCACGCCGTAGCGCGGGGATAAGGTAGTGCAGCACGGCCAGGGGGGCGGCGATGGCCACGCCGAGGCTCAGGAGGAAGGCGGTGGGGTTCATGGTGGACTCCTTGGGACAGAGAGGTTGCTGGTGTCAGAGCCGGCAGCCGCCATCGGCAGGGCAGCGCCTCGCGGCGGCAGCTTCGGCCGCTCGGCGCAAGGCCGGCGTGAACAGTGCTTGCACCAGGGGGCGCGGAATGCGGTGCCGGTTGCGTGCCAGCACGGGGTAGGCCGCATCGGCCAGGCGGCCCAGCAGCGGCCACCGCGTGGCGTGCGTCACCCAGCCCAGGCCCACGGCTTCATAGGCGCGGCGGAACACCTCGACGCCGCGGACCACCGTGCCGTCGGCGCAGCGGGCATGGATGAGCGTGAGCAGATCCTGCTGCGTGCAGCCCGCGGGCGGGCCTTCGAAGTCCGGCGCCCAGATGTCGCTGAAGCGGAGCTGGCCGGCAGCGTCCCGGTGCCGCAGGTGGTCCATCTCCGCCACGCACAGCGGGCAGTGCGAGTCGTAGTACAGCGTGAGCGGATACGTCTGCGAAGACATGGGTGGCTCCTTCAGAAGAAAAACAGGGCGGTTGCTTGAAATTTCTGTAAAAACTGAAATTCGCTATCAAAAAAAAAGGGGTGCCTGTCAGCGCTTGTCGGCGTCCCCTCGGACGAACTTCTGCACGCTGGCGCCCATGCGCAGCACCTTGTCGAGCGTGGACGGGGTCAGTCGCAGCATCTCGTCGGCCCACACGCCCAGCGACTGCATCAGCTGCAGCGTCTCGCGCACCCGGTCCTGCGCATCCGCCGCCTCGTCGGCAAAGCCCGGCTGGGCCACCAGGTCGCGCAGCATGCGGACGGTGGGGTCGAATTCACGCTCCTTGCGCTCCCGGACCACGGTGCGGAACAACTCCCACACATCGGTCGACGTCTCGAAATAGTCGCGCCGGTCTCCCAGTACATGGGTGGTGCGGATGAGGTTCCAGTTGAGCAGTTCCTTGAGGCTGTTGCTCACGTTGGAGCGCGCCACGCCCAGCGTCTCGCAGAGCTCTTCAGCATGCAGGGGGCGGCCGTGGAAGAAGAGCAGGGCATGGATCTGTGCGACGGTGCGGTTCACGCCCCAGGCGGTTCCCATTTCTCCCCAGTGGACGACGAAGCGGCGGGCGGTGTCTGTCAATTGCATGGCCGCATCGTAGGCTTTCTGAAATTTCTGTCAATAGAGAAATTATTTGCTGATCCGGTGTTTTGCGTGGTGTGACGTTTGTCCGGCAAGCGCGGTGGCGGGCAAGCCCGTAGACTCTGAGAACCTGTTCAAAGTCTTTTCGGGGATCGCGTTGGGTGCAATCGGGAGGAGTGGATGCTCCGGGTGCGCCGCATGGGCTCGTGCCCATGCAAGCAGCCGGGGCGTCCAATCGCCCGATTTCACTCCAACCCTTCGGGCAAGCCCTTTGCCGGGCGGTCTGCGGCGTTGCGGCGCTGGTCCATAGCGGGGCTATAGACTGCGCACCGCGCCTTGCATCCCCTCCCGGCAAGGGGCTTGCGCGACCCCGAAAAGACTTTGAACAGGTTCTTACGCTGCTGCCTCTTTCAACCCAGGAGATTCACCATGCTGGATGACGACCTCAAGAAAGACTTCGACGCCCTCGTGCCGGGCCGGAGCACCGAAGCCGGCGCCAACCGCCGCACCGCCCTGCGCGTGGGGCTGGGCGTGGGCTATGCCGCGGCAGCCATGCCCATCATGGCGCAGACGGCCATCCAGACGCCGGCCGACGGGCTGACCGCCGGCCGGGTGACCATCGACAGCGGCGGCTTCCAGATGCCCGCCTACCGCGCGGCGCCGGCCGGCAAGACGGGGCTGCCGGTGGTGCTGGTGATTCAGGAGATCTTCGGCGTGCACGATTACATCGCCGACACCTGCCGCCGCTTCGCCAAGGCCGGCTTCCTGGCGATCGCGCCTGAGATGTATGCCCGCCAGGGCGACCCGTCGCAGTACACCGAGATCGCCAAGCTGCAGAGCGAACTGGTTTCCAAGGTGCCCGACGCGCAGGTGATGGCCGATCTGGACGCCACGGTAAAGTGGGCCGGCGCGCATGGCGGCAACCTGAAGAAGGTGGGCATCACCGGTTTCTGCTGGGGCGGCCGCATCACCTGGCTGTATGCGGCGCATGGCCCGGTCAAGGCCGGCGTGGCGTGGTACGGCCGGCTCGTCGGCCAAGCCGGCCCGAACACGCCGGTGCACCCGGTGGACGTCGCTGCCCGCCTCAAGGCGCCGGTGCTGGGTCTGTACGGTGGCCAGGACAGCGGCATCCCCCTTGACACGGTTGCTAAGATGCAAACGGCCCTGAAAGAGGGCTCTGCCGCAGCGAAGGCGTCGGAGTTCGTGGTGTACCGCGAAGCGCCGCACGCCTTCCACGCCGACTACCGGCCGAGTTTCCGCAAGGAAGCGGCCGAGGACGGATGGAAGCGCGCGCTGGAGTGGTTCAAGATCCACGGCGTGGCCTGAGGGCGGGGCGCCCGGCGCCCTTCCCACCTCGCACGGCCGCCGTGCCGCACAAGCCCTTCGGGGCTTTTTTTGTTGCACTGGCCGGGCGGGCGGGCGTGGTGGCGGCCGCAGGTACGGGATTTAGAGTGAAAACAGGCCAGAGGCCATACAGGGAAAGCGCAAGTAGCTATGACATTGGTAGCAATCATTCTGGCCACGCTGGCGGCGGGTATCGGCAGCGTCTGGGTGGCGGCGTTGCTCATGCGGGCCGGAATGGGCGGGCAAGGGAATCGAGTCGGGCCGCAGCACCTGCTGAGCCTGGCCGCCGGTGCCCTGCTGGCCACGGCGTTCATGCACCTGTTGCCCGAGGCGTTCGAGAGCCAGGCCGGCGCGCACGACCTGTTCGCCACGTTGCTGGTCGGCCTGGTGTTCTTCTTCCTGCTCGACAAGGCCGAGCTGTGGCACCACGGCCATGAGCATGCGCACAGCCATGCGGCCCCGGTCCCCCCTGTTCCCCATGCGCCGGCCACGGCATCCCATGCCGGGCCGCCCCACGGGCACGTCCATGCCCATGGCGAGAATGACCACCACGGCCATAACCATGACCACAGTCACGCGCATGCCGCCTCGGCAAACGGGCATCACCACCACCATCACCACCATGCCCCGCGCGCCGGCGGCTGGGCCCTGCTGACGGGTGACAGCGTGCACTGCTTCGGCGACGGCATCCTGATCGCGTCGGCCTTCATGGCGGACATCCGCCTGGGCCTGATCGCCGCGGTGTCGGTGCTGGCGCACGAGGTGCCGCACCACATGGGCGATCTGGTGGTGCTGCGCCAGACCAGCAGCAACCGCCGCGTCGCCCTGCTCAAGGTGTCGCTGGCCGGGGCCGTCACCGCGCTGGGCGGCATCGTCGGCTACTACCTGGTCGGGCAGCTGCAGGACTGGCTGCCGTATTTCCTGGCCATCGCATCCAGCAGCTTCGTCTACGTGGCGCTGGCCGATTTGATCCCGCAGCTGCAAAAGCGCCTGAGCGCGGCGCAGACCCTGGCCCAGATCGCCTGGCTGGTGGCGGGCATGGCGGTGGTCACGCTGGTCAGCGGGCTGGCCCATGCGCATTGAGGTGACACCCCCCTGAGCGGCTGCGCCGCTTCCCCCCGCTCTCGCCGTGCTGCGCACGGCGGGCAGGGGGGCGCAGCCCTCGCTGCGGGGCGGCCCTTGCTCGGCTGCTGCTGGGACGGGCCGTGCGGAGTCAGAAGCCTTGCACTATGGCTGGCCGGCTCACTGCGCCCGCTGTTCCTTTCAGCCTTCGGCTATGTTCGCCCCGCGTCGCGCGCACGGCTGGCACCAGACCAGTCTTCGCCGGAGCGTCAGGCGTCAGCGCGGCGCCAGCTTCTCGAAGTCGCGGTCCAGGCGGGCCAGGCTGCTGGTGATGCGGGCGCGCTGGGCGCCGATCCAGGCGGACTGCTGGTCCACGCGGTCCTGTGCGGCCTTGAGCATGCGGGCCATCTCGGCGGGCTGCGGGCCGCCGGCGGTGGCGCGGTGCTGGATGATGGCCACCGGGTCCAGCGTGGCGCGGAACTCGGCCTCGTCCATGGGCAGCTGCGCGGGGAATTCCGAGCCATGCACCGATGCGGCGTAGATGCGGCGCGCCTCGGCATACGGGAAGTCCAGGGGCTTGATGTCCCTGGCCTTGGCGTAGCTCACCACTTCCGACGCGAAGTGGTGGCCCACCCGGAAGGGCAGCTTGTACTTGCGCATCAGCACGTCCGCCAGCTCCTGTGACGCCGTCCAGTCGTTGTTGAGCTCTTCCAGCGCGCGCTGCGGGTCGATGACCAGCGCATTCAGGATGCGGTCCCAGCGCTGGAGCACGGTGATGGCGCTGCGCACCATGGCGACGTTGGTGCTGGTCTCCTTCGGGTCCTGCATGCCAGGCGGAATGTTGTGCGCCTGGATGGCTGCGCCCATGCCCAGCGTGAGCGCCTGCGAGGCGTCGCGCCGCGTGCTGTTGAGCAGGCCGGGGTTGCGCTTTTGCGGCATGGCGCTGGACACATAGGTGTTCCCGCCCCCCTCCTGCAGCAGGATCCACGGACGGGGCTGCGCATACTGCGTCATCACGTCCTCGATGAAGGTGCCGGCGTGCAGGGCGATCGCCATGACGATGGCGCCGGCCTCCACGGGCTGGTCCACGGCCGAGACCTGCGCCGCGTCGTAGGCGTTGTCCACCGTGGCGGCGAAGCCGAGGTAGTCCGCCATGCGCTGGCGGTTGAGCGGCCAGCTCGTGCCGTTGAGCACCGTGGTGCCCATGGGCGAGCGGTCAATGCGGGCATAGGCCTCGCGGATGCGCTGGGCGTCGCGGTCCAGCCCGCTGGCCAGGCCCAGCAGGTAGTGGCCGTAGCTGTTGGGCTGCGCCGCCACGCCGTTGGTGTAGTTGGGCACGATGGTGGACTGGTGCTGCCCGGCCAGCCGCACCATGGTGGCCGTGGTCTGGTTCAGCGCCTCGGCCAGGCGCAGCATCTCCTCGCGCAGCAGGGCCGAGCGCACGGTGGAGAGCATGTCCTGGCTGGAGCGGCCGGCGTGCAGCAGCGTGATCTGCGGGCCGGCGGCCTCGATCATCAGCGGCTCGAAGGTGATCACCAGGTTGGGCCGCTTGCCGCCCGGGCGGTTGCCGTCGGCCAGCACCTTGCTGATGCCCTGGTAGGCCAGCGGGGCGATGGATTTGTCGAGCAGGCCTTCCTCGGTGTTGATGACGGCGCTGGCCTTGTTGATTTCTCCGAGCCAGAAGAATTCGTCCTGGACGGGGGCGGCCTGGGCCGGTGCGGTGGCGAGGTGCATGGACAGGGCGAGCGCGGCGAAGGCGCGCAACGGCAGTGGGGGCATGGGGTGTTTGTCTCCTGCTGGGGTATGTTGTGTAGCGCTACCCCCGTGCCCACGACCCGTTCGCACGTACGCGGATGCCGAATGCGCGGAGCGGCGCCCCGCCATTGTGCGTGCATGCGGCCCCGCCTGCGGAAGCAGGGCGGAGGGAACAGGCTGGGGCGCTCAGCGCGCCAGCACCTCGCGCACCGCCGCCACCTGCCGGCGGGAGACGGCCAGCGGCTCGGCCAGCCCGTGCAGGCGCACGGCCCAGCCTTCGCCCTCTTCGGCGTCGTAGTGCTTCTCCAGCGCGCGGATGGCGCGCCGGGCCACCAGCGCATTGCGGTGCACGCGCAGGAAGAGGGCGGCGTGGCGCGCCTCCAGCTCCGCCAGCGAGCCGTCGAGGATGTAGCTGCGCAGGGCCGTGCGCACGGTGACGTACTTCAGCTCGGCCTTCAGGTACAGCACTTCAGGCAGCGGCACGCGCTCGGTGCGGCCCCGGTCCTGGATCAGCAGGGCCTCGTCCGCTCCCGGCGCGGGGGCCGGCGTGGCGCGCGCGCGCTGCACCTTGGCCAGCGCCTGCTGCAGCCGCTCCAGCCGCACGGGCTTGGTCAGGTAGTCCACGGCGTCCAGTTCGAACGCGCTCACGGCATGGTCGGCATGGGCGGTCACGAAGACGATGGCCGGTGGCTGCGGCAGGCTGCGCAGTGCCTGGGCCAGGGCCAGGCCGTCCATGCCGGGCATGTGGATGTCCAGCAGCACGGCGTCCACCGGCTGGCCGGTGCGCAGCATGGCCAGGGCGGCGTCGGCGTCGGCGGCTTCCACTACGGCATGCGGCTCGGCGCAGTCGCCCAGCAACATGCGCAGGCGGCTGCGGGCCAGGGCTTCGTCGTCCACGATGAGGATGTGCATGGTGTCGGGCTCGTCGGACAGTGGGGACGGGTCGGTCAGCGGGGCGGGGCGGGCAGGGCGATGCGCACCTGGTACAGGCCGTCGTGCAGGCCGGCGGAGAAGTCGCCCTCCACATCGTGCAGCAGTCGCAGGCGGGCCCGTACGTTGTCCAGGGCGATGCCATGGCCGCGCGGTGCGGGGGCGCCGTCGGCCGGGGCGGGCGGGACGGTGTTGGTGATCTGCACCACCACCCGGCTGCCGCGCAGTTCGGTGCTGATGCGCAGCTTGCCGCCGCGGGCGCTGGGCTCCACGCCGTGCTTGACGGCGTTCTCCACCAGCGGCTGCAGCAGCAGCGGCGGCAGCCGGGCGCCGTCCGCACGCGCATCCAGCACCCACTGCACACGTAGCCGCTCTTCAAAGCGCACCTGCTCGATGTCAAGGTAGCGGCGCGCCAGCAGGATCTCCTCGCCCAGCGTGGCCGACTCGCCCTGTTCGACCAGCGCGTGGCGGAACAGGTCGCTCAGGTCTTCCAGCAGGGCCTCGGCCTTGGCGGGCTCGGCGCGCACCAGGGCGATGGCGCTGTTGAGCGTGTTGAACAGGAAGTGCGGGCGGATGCGCGACTGCAGCTCGGTCAGCCGCGCCGTGGTGGCGGCCGGCGTGCGCCCGCGGGCGCGCAGCACCAGGCCCGCCACCAGCGCGGCCGACAGCAGCGCGCCACTGGCCATGCTGGCCAGCCACGGCGGCGGCGTAGCCACGCCCACCAGCGCCAGGATGCCGCAGGCATACGCGCCGGACAGCGCGCCCAGCAGCACCCCCGCGGCGTACTGCTGGGCGACCGGCAGGCGCTGCAGCACCTTCTTCAGGCTGCAGGCCGTCAGCAGCCAGGCCAGCGTGGCGGGCAGGGCGCCGCCGGTGAGCAGCGACACCAGCGCCAGCCACTGCAGCGGCGTGGCCGCGCCGAACATGGCGCCCACGCCGAGCACGGCCTCCACGAAGAGCACGGCGCGCAGAATGACGCCCACATGGCACGCGTCGAACACGAGCGCGCGGCCCTGCAGGGCCGCTGGCGGAGCAGGCGGCGGCAGGGGCTGGGGCCGGGTCGATAAAATTTGCGTTTCTTGCATTGCGGCATCCGGGCGTTCCGGGTGTCTGAACCACCGGATTATTGCCCTCCATGTCCTTAAGCCCCGCATCCAGCCCAGCGTCGCAGCCCTCCCAAGACCAACTGGCCACCAAGGCCCAGGCCTGGTCGGCCCTGTTCTCCGAGCCCATGAGCGACCTGGTCAAGCGCTACACGTCGAGCGTTTTCTTCGACAAGCGCCTGTGGCAGGCCGACATTGCCGGCAGCCTGGCGCATGCCGAGATGCTGGCCGCCCAGGGCGTCATCAGCGGCGATGACCACGCGGCCATCCAGCGCGGCATGGCGCAGATCACCGCAGAGATCGAATCCGGCGGCTTCGAGTGGAAGCTCGACCTGGAAGATGTGCACCTGAACATCGAGGCCCGCCTGACCCAGCTGGTGGGCGATGCCGGCAAGCGCCTGCACACCGGCCGCAGCCGCAACGACCAGGTGGCCACCGACGTGCGCCTGTGGCTGCGCGGCGAGATCGACCTGATTGCCGATCTGCTGAAGGAGCTGCAGGTGTCGCTGGTGGATGTGGCCGAGCAGAACGTGGAGGTGATCCTGCCTGGCTTCACCCACCTGCAGGTGGCGCAGCCGGTGAGCTTTGCGCACCACATGCTGGCCTATGTGGAGATGTTCGCCCGCGATGCCGAGCGCATGCAGGACGTGCGCCGCCGCGTCAACGTGCTGCCGCTGGGCGCCGCCGCGCTGGCCGGCACCACCTACCCGCTGGACCGCGAGCGCGTGGCCCGCACGCTGGGGATGGACGGCGTCTGCCAGAACAGCCTGGACGCCGTGAGCGACCGCGACTTCGCCATCGAATTCACCGCCGCCGCCAGCCTGTGCATGGTGCACGTGAGCCGCCTGTCCGAAGAACTCATCATCTGGATGAGCCAGAACTTCGGCTTCATCAAGATCGCGGACCGCTTCACCACCGGCTCGTCGATCATGCCGCAGAAGAAGAACCCCGACGTGCCCGAACTGGCGCGCGGCAAGACCGGCCGCGTGGTCGGCCACCTGATGGGCCTGATCACGCTGATGAAGGGCCAGCCCCTGGCCTACAACAAGGACAACCAGGAAGACAAGGAGCCGCTGTTCGACACCGTCGATACGCTCAAGGACACGCTGCGCATCTTTGCTGAAATGGTCGGCGGCCAGCCGAATGCGGCCACGGGCAAGAAGGAGGGCGGCATCACCGTCAACCCGCAGGCCATGGAACAGGCCGCACTCAAGGGCTATGCCACGGCGACCGATCTGGCCGACTACCTGGTCAAGAAGGGCCTGCCCTTCCGCGATGCGCACGAGACCGTCGCGCACGCCGTCAAGGCCGCCCAGTCGCACGCCTGCGACCTGTCGGAGCTGCCCCTGACCGTGCTGCAGGGCTTCCATCCCCAGATCGAGAAAGACGTGTACGAAGTGCTGAGCCTGCGCGGCTCGCTCAACGCCCGCAACACCCTGGGCGGCACGGCGCCGGCCCAGGTGCGGGTGCAGCTGGCGCGGCACCGGGCACGTCTGGGCTGATCCCGACTGGGTGGTATGACGCTCTTTCTTTGATAGCTGTTTGCGCTTGATGTATGGGCAGTTCAGATGCTTTTGAATCTGAATTCCTTGCTGAATAAGCGCAACCAGCTATCTTTTCCGTAGTGACGATTTCGTTTCCGTTCCCTGAGGCCCGCGCCATGTCCTTGCATCGCACCGATCCCCGCCTCTGGAACCGCCGCCGGGTGCTTGCTGGCGGCCTGGCCGCGGCGGCGGCCACGGCCCTGCCGGGGCTCCCCACCCGGGCCGAAACCGGCCGGCCGCTGCGCATCCTGGTGGGCTTTCCGCCCGGCGGCGGCACCGATGCCATCGCCCGCGCGCTGGCCGACAAGCTCAAGGACCGGCTGGGCGTGCCCGTGGTGGTGGACAACCGCCCGGGCGCCGGCGGGCAGATCGCGGCCCAGGCGCTCAAGGCCGCGCCGGCGGACGGCAGCACGGTATTCCTCACGCACGACCACACCATCTCCATCCTGCCGCAGGTGGTGCGGCACGCGGGCTTCGACCCGGAGCGCGACTTCGTCCCCGCAGGCGGCTTCGCCACCTTCGTCAACTGCTTCGCGGTGGCCGGCGGCACCCCGGCGAACACCTTCGCCGAATACCTGGACTGGGTGCGCAAGGCCGGCGGCGGCCAAAGCGCCGTCGGCATTCCGGCGCCGGCCTCCACGCCGGAGTTCCTGGTGCGCCTGCTGGGCGAGCGCTACCGGCTGGACCTGGTGGCCGCCCCCTACCGCGGCAGCGCCCCGCTGATCGGCGACCTGCTGGGCCAGCAGATCCCGGCCGGCGTGGCCTCGGTGCAGGATTTCATCGAACAGCACCGGGCGGGCAAGCTGCGGGTGCTGGCGGTGCTGGGCGGCCAGCGCCAGGCAGCGCTGCCCCAGGTGCCCACCTTCGCGGAGCTGGGGCTTCAAGGTTTCGAGGACACGCCGTACTACGGCTTCTACGCCCCGGCCGGCACGCCGCGCGGGTTCATCGACACCTTTTCCGCCGCGCTGGCGCAGGTGGTGGCCGTGCCGGCCATGCAGCAACGCCTGGCCGCCATGGGCCTGACCGTCGGCTACATGGCCCCGGCGCAGCTGGCCCAGCGCGAACGCGCCTACACGACGACCTGGGCGCGCATCATCCGCGCCAGCGGTTTCCAGCCGCAGTGACGGGGCTGGCGTCGCCCGGGTGGAGTTCCGGCCGATATGTAACGCCGGCTGGTTAATTTGTAAAAATTGTGTGCGCCAGGGAATGTTGCGGCGGACAATCGCTCAGAGCCGGTTCAACTTCTTCGCGGAGCTGCTTTCCATGCCTTCTCCCCAGGCCCATCGCCCCCTGCGCCTTTCCCTGTTTCCCCTGCTGCTGGCCTGCGCCAGCGTGGCGGCCACGGCTGCGCCGGTGGCCGGGAGCAGCGCCGCGGCGGTGGATGCCAGTCCCGCCGCCACGGTGGCCCTGCCCGCCGCCTATGCCCGGTGGCAGTCGAGCATGGACGCCTTCGCCGCGGCCGACCGGGAGCGCCATCCCCAGACCGACGGTGTGCTTTTCGTCGGCAGCTCCACGATCCGCCTGTGGTCCGACCTGCGCGAAGACTTCCGCCAGCTGCCTGTGGTCATCAACCGCGGCTTCGGCGGCTCCACCATGGCCGACTGCAACTACTTCGTGAAAAGCCTGGTGGTGCAGTACCGGCCCCGCCACGTGATGGTCTACGCTGGCGACAACGACCTGGCCGAGGGCCGCACGCCGGCCCAGGTGCTGGAAAGCTTCCAGTCGTTCGTGACGGCCGTGCGCACCGCGCTGCCACAGACGCGCATCAGCTACATCTCGATCAAACCCAGCCCGCTGCGCGCCAGCCTGCTGCCCCGCGCGCGGGAAGCCAACGCCTTGCTGGCCAGTTACGTGCGCACCCTGCCCAACAGCGACTACATCGACATCTTCACGCCCATGATGGCGGCCGACGGATCGGTGCGCACCGACCTGTTCGGGCCCGACCGGCTGCACATGAACGATGCGGGATACGACCTGTGGCGCTCCGTCATCTCGGCCTATGTGGGGCGTGACGGCGTGATGCAGGCCCGTGAGGCTGCGCCGGCGTCGGCCACCGGCCCTGCCGCCGCAGCGGTCGCCGTGCCGGCTGCGGCGGGCGGCATCGTGCGCGTCAGCGTGGAGCGCTGAGCGCAGGGGCCACGGCCTGCCGCAGTGGTCCGGCCGTTGCGGGCACGGTGCACGGTGCCCCACCAGCGCCGGCCTGCGTCGTGGCGGGTTGCGACGGTGCGCCGTCGTCCGGCGGCTTGTCCACCCACAGCGTGATGCGCGCCACCACATAGAGCGTGGCAAAACAGGTCGCCAGCAGGGCGATGTCGTGCAGCCAGGGACGGGGCGCGTCGCCCAGCAGCCCCAGCACCAGCAGCACCACCACCAGGTGCGCACAGAACACCGCCAGCGAGGCGGCGCCCAGGGTTTCCAGCCAGCGCATGCGCGGCAGCCGCGCGGCCAGCGCGGGGCCGAAGCGGATCGCCAGGATGGTGAGCGCGAACAGGTCGATCAGGCGCAGCGGGCCCAGCAGCCACTTGTCGAAGAGCGGGTTCAGGCCCCACGCGGGCGGGAACGGGGTCTGCCCGATCACATGGCGCCACACGAAGCCGATCAGGGCCACCACGCCCGCGGTCCACAGCGCCCAGCGCGGGAACTCAAACGCAGGGGCTTCCGGGTCATTGCGGCTGGCGCCCATCCACAGGCCCATCATCCACAGGAACTGCCAGGCCCACATGTTGAAGGAGCCCGTCTCCGAAAACGGCACCGACAGCGGTATGGCCTGGATGAAATGGCTGTAGAACCATTCCGAAAACCCGAACTGCGCCAGGAACCACAGCCCGATGCTGACCGCCATCACCGGCGCCCAGCCGCGCCGCAGCGCGAACGTCATGATCCAGGGGCTGGCCAGCATGAAGAGGACGTACAGCGGCAGGATGTCCAGCAGCGGCGGCTCGTACACCAGCAGCAGTCCGCCGACGAGCGCCTGCAGCGGCTGGGCGAGGTAGAAGTTCATCAGCCCCTTCACGGCGGGCTGGTCCACCTTGAGGCCGATGAAGGCGATCACGGTGAACAGGAACAGCAATGTGGCGGCCTGGCAGGCGTAGATCTTCACCGCGCGCCGCAGGAAGGATTGCCGCATGTGGGCGACGCTCTTGCGCCACGCCTGGCGGCCGTAGACCAGGCCGGCCATGTACGCCGACAGCAGCACGAAGCCCTCGGCCGCCGATACGAACCCGAACGGTTGCCCCAGCGGCTGCGTGAGCCGCGTCGGCAGATGGGTGACGGTCATCAGGACCAGCATCAGGCCCCGAACGGCGTCGATCTCCCATCGGCGGGCATTGGAGGTGGGGGGCATGGGCGCTCGCGATGTGGGTGTGCGCGAATTGTCCGGCCGCAGGCAGGCCCGCGCGTGTAGGCGGTTTACAACTGCGTCCCTCGTCCGGTAGCCCACGGGGGTGCGATGGGCTACGCTTTCGGGCTTCGGCGCGGCGCCCCACCCGTGGGCGCCTCCCGGTGCGGGTGTCTGTGGAGGGACCGCCGCCGGGACGTCGCTCTTTCGCTTGCAAACACATGAAACAAGAACACAACAACAAGGTTCGGCTTTTGCGCGGCGCCCTGCTGGCCTGGGGCCTCGCCGCCACCGCGCTGTCTGCCCAGGCGCTCACGGTGGTCAGCTTCTCCCCGCAGGGCGAGGTGGCCCGCATCCGCCAGGCCGTGGCCAAGTTCGACAGCGCAGCCGTCAATTTCGGAGACCCCAAGGCACCGGCCCCCTTCACCGTGAACTGCGGCGACACCGAAGCCGGCAAGGGCACGGGCCGGTGGACCAGCGAGCGCGAATGGGTCTACGACTTCCAGAGCGACATGCCGCCCGGCGTGCGCTGCACGGCCACGGTCAAAGCAGGCTTCAAATCGGCCTCTGGCGCAGCATTGACGGGCGCAACCAGCTATGCATTCAATAGCGGTGGTCCGTTCGTGCAAAGCGTGCGGCCAGGCACCTACCAGGAGATCGACGAAGAGCAGTTCTTCGTGCTGCAGTTCAACGGCGCGGCCACCACGGCCAGCGTGCAGGAGAACGTCTGGTGCGCGGCCGACGGTGTGGGCGAGCGCATCCCCGTGCGCCTGATCGAGGGAACGCAGCGCCAGGAGCTGCTGCAGTCCCAGGGCCTGAAGCCGGCGGCCGAGAAGCAGCCGCAGCGCTACGCCACGCTGGCCTGCAACCGCCGGCTGACATCGGGCTCGCAGATGCAACTGGTGTTCGGCAAGGGCGTCGCCACGCCCAGCGGCGTAGCCAATGCGGTGGAGCGCCGCTTCAGCTACAAGGTGCGCCAGCCCTTCTCGGCAGAGTTCACCTGCGAGCGCGAGAACGCCCAGGCCGCGTGCCTGCCCATCCGGCCGCTGCGCCTGTCGTTCAACGCGCCCGTGCCGCGCAAGCTGGCCGAGGGCATCCGCCTGCAATCCGACAAGGAAACGCTCAAGCCCCAGGTGGACGGCGAGGGCGACGGCGACACGGTGGTCACCGGGGTGGAGTTCAAACCGCCCTTCACGGCGCAGACGGCCTTCACGCTGCAGCTGCCGCGCGACTTCAAGGACGCCTCGGGCCGCACGCTGCGCAATGCCGACAGCTTCCCGCTCAAGGTGGGCACGGGCGCCATGCCGCCCCTGGCCAAGTTCGCTGCCTCGCCCTTCGGCATCGTCGAGCGCTTCGCCGAAGGTCCGCAGGGCCCGGCGCTGCTGCCCGTGACCCTGCGCAACGTGGAGGCCGACCTGCGCGTGCAGGGCCTGCAGCCGGGCCAGACCCTGGATGCGTCCAAGGTGGCCACGCTGCAGCCCAAGAGCGACGCGGACATCATTGCGTGGTTCCGCAAGGTGCGCCGCTATGACAGCTACCAGATCCAGCGCTCCGAAGCACGCCGCGACGTGAAAGGCGCATTGCCCGCCGTGCTGGAGGACTCCGACAAGAACTACGTGCAGACCCGCATGCTGTCACTGCTCTCCGGGCAGGGCGGCGTCAAGACGCTCGACATCCCCAAGCCCGCCAACGGTGACCCGCGTCCGTTCGAGGTGGTCGGCATTCCGCTGCCGGCGGGCTTCCACGTGGTCGAGATCGCTTCGCCGATGCTGGGGCAGTCCCTGCTGGACGAACGTCACGGCGCCGGCCGCACCATGTACGTGCGCACCACCGCGCTGGTGACCAACCTGGGCGTGCACTTCAAGCTCGGGCGCGAGAACGCCGTGGCCTGGGTGACGACGCTCGACAAGGGCCAGGTGGTGCCGAACGCGCAGGTGCGCGTGTCCGGCTGCGATGGCCGCGAACTGGCCACCGCCACCACCAACGCCCAGGGCGTGGCCACCTTCGAGGGGCTGTCGCCGCAGGCGCCCTCGTGCCGCGGCAACGACTGGATGCAGGCCTACTTCGTCAGCGCCCGCGTGGCCGGCGCGGACGGCGTGCAGGACATGGCCTTCACCTGGAGCGACTGGCAGCGGGGCATCGAGCCGTGGCGCTTCAACGTGCCCACCAGCAGCGACCCCAGGCCCGACGAGATCGCCCACACCATCTTCGACCGCACGCTGCTGCGCGCCGGCGAGACGGTGTCCATGAAGCACGTGCTGCGCAGCCAGAACCGCCAGGGCTTCGGCCTGCCGGACAGCGAGCCGGCCACGCTGGTCATCACCCACGTGGGCAGCGGCCAGCAGTTCACGCAGCCCGTCACCTGGCGCAAGACCGCCACGGGCGGCCCGAGCGCCGAGAACACCTTTGCCGTGCCGCCGGCCGCCAAGCTGGGCGTGTACGACGTCGAGCTGCGTGGCGCGGGCGGGCGCGAGCGCAGCTTCAGCTCCGGCCAGTTCCGGGTGGAGGAGTTCCGCCTGCCCGTGCTGGAGGGCCGCGTGGCCCCGGCGGAGAAGAAGCCGCTGGTGCGCGTGCGCTCGGTGCCCACCGATGTGCAGATCAACTACGTGTCGGGCGGCGGCGCGGCCAATCTGCCGGTACGCGTGTCGGCCCTGGTGCGCGGCAAGTCGCTGCAGTACGCCGACTTCGACGCGTTCAGCTTCAGCCCGCCGCGCAAGCGCGACCCCAACGGCAACGCCGGCAGTAGCAGCAGCAGCGACGACGAGGAGGCCACCGCCAGCGACGACGCCCGCGTGATCGCCGACAAGCTGCCCCTCACGCTCGACAAAAACGGCGCCGGCAAGGTCGCCATCGACAACGTGCCGCAGTCCGCCCAGCCGCAGGAGCTGGTGCTGGAAGCCACCTACGCCGACCCGAGCGGCGAAGTGCAGACGCTGCGCAGCACGCAGCCGCTGTGGCCCGCGGCCGTGGTGGCCGGCATCAAGACCGAAGGCTGGGTGTCGGCCGCGCAGAAGATCCGTTTCCAGGCGCTGGCGCTGGGGCTGGATGGCAAGATCCAGGCCGACGTGCCCTTGTCCGTGCAGGCCATCGCCCGCATCACCACCACCAGCCGCAAGCGCATGGTGGGCGGCTTCTACAGCTACGACAACAAGACCGAGACCAAGGACCTGGGCACGGTGTGCACGGGCAAGAGCGACAGCCGCGGCCTGCTGCTGTGCGAGACCAAGCTCGACGAAGCGGGCGAGGTGGAGCTGGTGGTAACCGCGCGCGACAAGGACGGCAACGAGGCCCGCGCGGCGTCGTCCGTCTGGGTCACGCGCCAGGGCGAGCTGTGGTTCGGCGGCGAGGACCACGACCGCATCGACCTGCTGCCCGAGAAGAAGAGCTACCAGCCCGGCGAGACCGCCAAGCTCCAGGTGCGCATGCCGTTCCGCCAGGCCACGGCGCTGGTGTCCATCGAACGCGAGGGCATCATCGACACGCGCGTGGTGCAGCTCAACGGGCAGGACCCGACGGTCAACGTGAAGATCGAGGAAGGCTGGGGCCCCAACGTCTACGTGAGCGTGCTGGCCCTGCGCGGCCGCCTGCGCGAGGTCCCGTGGTACAGCTTCTTCACCTGGGGCTTCAAGGCGCCGCGCGAATGGTGGAGCGCCTTCTGGTACGAAGGCAAGGAGTACGTTGCGCCCACGGCCATGGTGGACCTGTCCAAGCCCGCCTACCGCCTGGGCCTGGCGGAACTGAAGGTGGGCACCAAGGCGCACCAGATCGACGTGAAGGTGGCGGCCGACAAGGAAAGCTACCCCGTGCGCGGCAAGGCGCAGGTGACCATCACCGCCACGCTGCCTGACGGCAAGCCCGCGGCGAATGCCGAGGTGGCGCTGGCCGCGGTGGACCAGGCCCTGCTGGAGCTGATGCCCAACACCAGCTGGAACCTGCTGGATGCCATGCTGCAGCGCCGCGCCTGGGGTGTGGAGACCTCCACCGCGCAGATGGAAATCATCGGCCGGCGCCACTACGGCAAGAAGGCCGTGCCCGCCGGCGGCGGCGGCGGCCGCGCGCAGACGCGCGAGCTGCTGGACACGCTGCTGCTGTGGCAGCCCGCCATCCAGCTTGACGCCAACGGCCAGGCCAGGGTGACGGTGCCTCTGAACGATGCGCTCACCACCTTCAAGATCGTGGCCGTGGCAGACGCGTCCACGGGCCTGTTCGGCACGGGCAGTACCAGCATCCGCGCCACGCAGGACCTGCAGATCATCAGCGGCCTGCCCCCGCTGGTGCGCGAGGACGACCAGTTCCGCGCCCAGCTCACGCTGCGCAACACCACCAAGGCGGCCATGAAAGTGGAGGTGGCGCCGCGCGCCACGCTGCTGAACCTGGACAAGCAGACGGTGGACATTCCCGCAGGCGAGTCGCGCGAGGTGGCATGGAACGTCACCGCGCCCGCCCAGCTGGCGCAGACGCGTGCCGAGGCCATCCTGTGGGAGATCGAGGCGCGCGACACCGTCGGCGGCGCCCGCGACGCGCTCAAGGCCAGCCAGCGCATCATCCCAGCCGTACCGCTCACGGTGCAGCAGGCCACGCTGGTGCAGGTGGACGGCAGCTTCAACCTGGACGTGAACCCACCGGCCGATGCGCTGCCGGGCCGTGGCGGCCTCAAGATGTCGCTGCAGCCCAAGCTGGCCGAAGGCCTGCCGGGCGTGCGCGACTGGTTCGCCAACTACCCCTTCGCCTGCCTGGAGCAGAAGACCAGCAAGGCCGTGGGCCTGCGCGACGGCAAGCTGTGGCAGACGGTGGTGGGCCAGCTGCCCACCTACCTGGACAGCGACGGCCTGGCGAGCTACTTCCCGCCGCAGGCGGGCAGCAGCAACCGCGGCAGCGACACGCTCACCGCGTACCTGCTGGCGGCCACGCACGAGGCGTCCGGCCTGCACCCCGAGTTCGCCCTGCCCGACGAGGCCCGCGCGCCTATGGAGCGCGGCCTGATCGCCTTCGTCGAAGGCCGCATCCAGCGCGACTTCTGGAGCCCGCGCAAGGATCTGGACATGCGCAAGCTGGCGGCCATCGAGGCACTGTCGCGCTATGGCAAGGCCACGGGCCGCATGCTGGGCAGCATCACCATCGCGCCCAACCAGTGGCCCACGCACACGGTGATCGACTGGCTCAACATCCTGAAGCGGGTGCAGGACGTGCCCCAGCGCGAGCAGCGCCTGGCCGAGGCGCAGCAGGTGCTCAAGGCCCGCCTGAGCTACCAGGGCACCAAGCTGATCTTCAGCACCGAGCAGGACGACTACTGGTGGTGGCTGATGCAGAGCGGCGACGTGAACACCGCACGCCTGATGCTGGCCGTGATGGACGACCCGGCCTGGAAGGACGACATGGGCCGCCTGGCCAACGGCTTCATCAGCCGCCAGCAGGGCGGGGCGTGGCACACCACCACGGCCAACCTGTGGGGCGGGCTGGCGCTGGAGAAGTTCAGCGCCAGGTTCGAGGCCACGCCCGTCGCCGGCACCACCCGCGCGGCCATGGGCGGCAACAGCGCCAGCGTGGACTGGGCCAAGGTGGAGCGCGTGAAGACGACGGATGCCACCGGCGCCGCACACCAGACCACCTGGTTCGGCGCGCCGGCGGCTCCGGGCAACCTGAAGAACAACGGCATGTTCCTGCCCTGGAGCGCCGCAGGCGGCAAGGAGAACCTGGCCGTGACGCACCAGGGCCCGGGCAAGCCGTGGCTCACGCTGCAGTCGGTGGCCGCCATCCAGCTGAAGGCGCCGTTCGCTGCGGGCTACGCCATCAAGAAGACGGTCACGCCGGTTGAGCAGGCCGTGGCCGGCCAGTACACGCGCGGCGACGTGCTGCGCGTGACGCTGGAGGTGAACGCCAGCGCCGACATGACCTGGGTGGCTATCACCGACCCGATCCCGGGCGGCGCGACCATCCTGGGCAGCGGCCTGGGCCGCGACTCCGAGATCGCCACGCAGGGCGAGCGCAAGTCCGGCAGCGGCTGGCTGGCGTACGAGGAGCGCAGCTTCGAGGCCTACCGGGGCTACTACGAGTACCTGCCCAAGGGCAGCCTCAAGACCGAGTACACGGTGCGCCTGAACAATGTGGGCGACTTCGCCCTGCCGCCCACGCGGGTCGAGGCGCTGTACGCGCCCGAGATGTTCGGCGAGTCGCCCAATGCCCGTGTGAAGGTGGCCCCGGCCGCCACGCGCTGAGCACCGGCGCGCGCGCAGCGAACGGGGCACGCCGTCCGTCGCCGCCGTGGCCGCCGTGACCGCGTGCGAGGCGGTGGCGGCAGGCGCCGGTCGGCGCGGCCGGCCCCCTCCGCGCCCGATGGCCCCGTGCCGCACGGCATCCGCCGGGGTGCGGCACCAATCCGGTGCCGACGGGCCCGCAAAGTGCACCCAGAGACTGTATACAAACTGGCACGGCCCCTGCTTAGGTAGTCGCGGAGTGGATGCATTCGGCGGCCGGGGGTCTGGTTGTCTGAAACGCCTCTCTGATCCCGCGGGCCTTCGGGCCGGCGGATTCGTCCAGGCGCGTGTGAGGGAGCGTCTGCCGGCCGCTGCCCATGCACGCCGCGCAGGTCCCGCCCGAGGGTGCGCCCACGACGGATGCGAATGCAGGGCCGCGAGCCGCCCGCATCCCAACAAACCACGCTAGAGAGGAGTTCCCTATGACCAAGACAACATCGACTTCCCCCGCCGTCCGGCTGGCCCAGGGCGTCATCGCCACCGCCGCTCTGGCCGGCGCCTCCCTGGCCGGCGCGGCCACCTGGAGCGACACCCACATCGGCTACCGCTACGGCACCGACTTCGCCGAGCCCTTCGTGGGCGACGGCATCGCCAAGAACATCGTCAACATCGGCCACGCCAGCGGCTACAAGTACGGCACGAACTTCTTCAACGTCGACTTCCTGATGGCGGATTCCAAGAACACGAATTCGCACGAGGCCTACGTCGTCTACCGCAACACGCTCGATTTCAGCAAGGTCTCCGGCCAGGACCTGGGCATCGGCCCGGCCCGCAGCTTCGGCTTCACTGCAGGCTTCGACTGGAACACCAAGACCGGCGACGTCTACCAGTCCCGCAAGCGCATGCTGGTGTTCGGCCCGACGGTGATGTTCGATGTGCCCGGCTTCCTGAACGCCAGCGTGCTGGTGCTGCGCGAGAGCAACCGCCCGGCCACGCTGCCCGCTGGTCGTGACCGCTACAGCTACAAGGCGCACCCCATGCTCAACCTGGCCTGGGGCATGCCCGTGGGCAGCACCGGCCTGGCCTTCGAGGGCTACCTGAACTGGATCGCCGCCAAGGGCAAGAACGAGTTCGGGGGCAATACCTCGGCCGAGTTCAACTTCGACGGCATGTTGATGTACGACGTGAGCCCCCTCGTCAAGGCCGAGCCCAAGACGCTGCGGGTCGGCGTGGGCTACCAGTACTGGCGCAACAAGTTCGGCAACCCCAAGAACGTCAACGGATCGAAGGCCAGCACGCCCATGATCCGCGCCGAATACCACTTCTGACGCCCCACGCTCGCATCCCCCGGGCGACACCCGCTGCGGCCCGCCGGGCGAAGGGCCTGCAGGCCGGCCAGCGTGTCCGCCACACCCGTGGCGCACGCGGCCGGCCTTTCTCCTTTTTTCTTTGCTGCGCGCGGCAGCGGGGCTGCGCTGGCGCCGGCCTATGATGGCAGCGCCATGCCATTCCCCAGCACCTTCTTTCTTCAGGTGGTGTCCGCACGCAGCGGACGCGACGCGTCTGCCGCCTGCCTGACCACGGGGGCCGTGCGTTGAGCGCGCAGTCACCCGAGTTGCCGGACGATCTCGGCGCCCTGCAGGCCACGCTGCGCGCGCTGGAGATCGAGTTGCACCATCCGGGCGCAGCCTGTACCGCGCAGCGGCTGGAGCAGTTGCTGCACCCTGAATTCCACGAGGTGGGCCGGTCCGGCCTGCCGTATGACCGCGCCACGGTGCTGCGCTACCTGGCGCATCGGCCCGCGGTGCCCCCGGTGCAGTCGCACGGCTTTGCGGTCAGCCGCCTGGGGCCGGACGTGGCGCTGCTCACCTACCGCAGCACAGAACACCGCGAGGGCCTTGGCGCGCCGCCCGTGCACACCTGGCGCTCGTCGCTGTGGGTGCGCTCGGCGGCAGGCTGGCAGCTGCGCTACCACCAGGGCACCCCGGCGGCGGCCGGTCACTGACCCCGGGCCACGGCCCGGCAACCGGTGGCCGGCTGACCTGCGGCAACCGGCACCGGGCCGATCCCGGACTATGCTTGCGGCTGTCCGCGCGCCGTGCCCTCTGCGGCCGCACCGTTCTCGCCCTCTTTGTCCTTTCGCCAGGAAGCCACACGCCATGCTGATGGGCCTTGCCGCCAATCGTTTGCACCACCGCTCGCAAGATTCCGCCCTGTTCGCGCTGCTGCGCGCCTGTGAGCCCGGCATCCGCGAGCTGCAGCTCGGCCTGCACGCCGTGGGGCGCACGCACGATGCCATCGTCGCCGCGGGCATGCTGCGGGGCTACCGTTCGCTGGTGCGCTACCCGTATGGCCGCGAAGGCGGTCTGATGAAGCTGGTGGCCGAGGTGGTCGGCATGCCGCACGAGGAAGGGCGCACGCTGGACGGCGCCATCTACCTCACCGACCCGGTGGATCCGTCCTCCATCTTCCCCGAGGCGCTGGCGCTCAAGCGCCAGTGCGTGATCCACGGCAAGCCCTTCCTTTCCACCGTGGCCAGCGCGCGCGATTGGATCGAGATGGAGCGCATCCATGCCGGCCTGCCTGCGGACCGCCAGGCCGACGACCTGCACGACCACGCCGAGCAGACGCTGGCCCTGATCGCGCACGACGCGCTCAAGGAGGCCATGGTGGCCTTTGCCGACCGCCACTTCGACGTGCTCAGCCGCTTCCGCCGCCGCGTGGCCACTGGCACCACGGGCCAGCGCCTCAACGAACTGGCCTGGAGCAAGGGCTGGCCCGCCGGCACGCCCTGGGTGGACCGCTACCAGAGCGGCCCGCTGGGCGGCGACGCGCAGATCGCCGACCTGGTGCTGGCGCGCCGCTGCCAGCGTGCCATCTTCTTCGAGGACCCCCACGTCGCTCGCCAGCACGAGGCCGACATCCAGCTGCTGGAGCGGGCCGTCACCACCCGCTCGCACGACGCCGTCTGCACCACCTCCCCGCGCGTGGCCGAACGCTGGTGCGAGGCCGCGCGCCTGCGCCAGGCGCGCTGATACGGCCCTGTTTTTCGATTGGAGTGCTTCATGATCGACCACATCGGCATCGCCGCTTCCGACTTCCAGCGCAGCCGCGCCTTCTATGCGCAGGCGCTGGCGCCCCTGGGCTGTACGCTGCTCATGGAGGTGACGGCCGAGCAGAGCGGCGCCCATGCGCACGCAGGTTTCGGCGTGGCCCCCAAGCCCGACTTCTGGATCAGCGACGGCCCGGCCATGCAGACGCGGGTGCATGTGGCCTTCCGTGCACCATCCCGTGCGCAGGTCGATGCCTTCCATGCCGCCGCGCTGGCGGCCGGCGGGCGTGACAACGGCGCGCCCGGCCTGCGTCCGCATTACCACCCGCACTACTACGGCGCCTTCGTGCTCGACCCGGACGGCCACAACATCGAAGCCGTGTGCCACGACCCCGCATGACGGTTGCTCCGGAAGGTTCGCAACGGCCCCGGGCGTGGGCCTGGCTGGCGCGCGCCGCGGCCGTGGCGGTTGCCTGGACGGCCCTGGTCCCGGCGGCGCAGGCCCTGCCGTCGTATGACGAGGTGCGCCGCGATTTCCGCCCGTCCGACACACAGGTCCTCTCGCGCGAGGGCGAGGTGGTGCAGCGCCTGCGCACCGACGCCACCGTGCGGCGCGGGCAGTGGGTGCCGCTGGCCGACGTGTCGCCCGCGCTGCGCACGGCGCTGGTGTTGAGCGAGGACAAGCGCTTCTACGAGCACAGCGGCGTGGACTGGCGGGCCGCCTCCGCCGCCGCCTGGGGCAACCTGTGGAATCAGCGTACGCGCGGCGCCAGCACGCTCACCATGCAGCTGGCCGGCCTGCTCGACGGCGACTGGCGGCAGGGCCCCGGCGGGCGCAGCGTGACGCAGAAGATCGGCCAGACGGTGGCGGCGCAGGTGCTGGACCGGCGCTGGCGCAAGGACCAGATCCTGGAGGCCTACCTCAACCTGGTGCCCTTCCGCGGCGAGATCGTCGGCATCGACGCGCTGTCGCGCACGCTGTTCGGCAAGGCCGCCCACGGCCTGGACGAGCGCGAGGCCGCCGTGGCCGCGGCCCTGGTGCGCGCGCCCAATGCCCGCGCCGCGCTGGTGGCCCAGCGCGCCTGCGGGGTGCTGCGTGCGATGCAGCCGGGCGGTGGCGCCCCTGCGGACTGCGACGCGCTGGACCTGTTCACCACCGCGGCCCTGCAGCGCCGCGCCTTCGACGCGACGGACGGCATCGCCCCGCACTTCGCGCGCCAGCTGCTGCGGGAGCTGCCGGCCGGGCAGCCCGCCGCGCCCGCCGGCCTGCGCTCCACCTTGAGCGCGCCGCTGCAGCGCGTGGCCGTGCAGTCGCTCACGCAGCACCTGCGCGAGCTGCGCGGGCGCAACGTGGAGGATGGCGCCATCGTGGTGCTGGACAACGCCACGGGAGAGGTGCTGGCCTGGGTGGGCTCGTCCGGCGCCCTCAGCCAGGCGGGGGAGGTGGACGGCGTGCTGGCGCTGCGCCAGCCGGGCTCCACGCTCAAACCCTTCCTGTACGGCCAGGCGTTCGCCGAGAAGCGGCTCACGGCCGCCTCGCTCATCGAGGATTCGCCCGCCCACATTCCCACGGCCAGCGGCCTGTACATCCCGCAGAACTACGACCGGCAGTTCAAGGGCTGGGTGTCCGCGCGCACGGCGCTGGCGGCCTCGCTCAACGTGCCGGCCGTGCGCACGCTGGTGATGGTCACGCCCGACGCGTTCTTCGATCAGCTGCGCGCGCTCGGGATGCCGCTGCGCGAATCCGGCGGGTACTACGGCTTCAGCCTGGCGCTGGGCAGCGCCGAAGTGCCGCTGCTGCAGCTCACCAACGCCTACCGCGCGCTGGCCAACGGCGGCGTGGCGGCGCCGGTGGCCCCGCTGCGGGCCGCAGTGCCGGTGCCCCGCAGGGTGCCCGCGGCGGCCGGCGCTGCGGCGGGCCAGGCGCCGGCGCCGGCGGGCGGCCGGCGCGTGCTGGACGCGGGCGCGGCCTTCATCGTGGGCGACATCCTCTCCGACGGGAATGCGCGTGCGCGCACCTTCGGCACCGACAGCGTGCTCGCCACGCGCTTCTGGTCCGCCGTGAAGACCGGCACCAGCAAGGACATGCGCGACAACTGGGCCGTGGGCTGGTCGCAGCGCTACACCGTGGGCGTGTGGGTGGGCAACGCCAGCGGCGCGGCCATGCACGACGTGAGCGGCACCAGCGGCGCCGCGCCCATCTGGGCCGAAGTGATGGGCTGGCTGCACCGCAGCACGCCCAGCCGCGCGCCCCGGCCGCCGCAGGGGTTGGTGCAGACGGCGGTGCGCTTCGGTCCGCACGGCGGGCAGGACGGCTGGATCGAGAGCGCCCGGCAGGATTGGTTTTTGCCCGGCACGCAGCAAACGCTGTTTGCTATCGATAGTGGAGCTGATGGCGCAGGCAGAACGGGCGCTGCAAGCCAAAAAGGCTCTGAAATCATGGCAGATGCCACCGCTGCGGCGCGCATCCTGAGCCCGGCGCCCGGCACCATCGTCGCGCTGGACCCGGACATTCCGCCTGCCCGCCAGCGGCTGCAATTCGTGGCCTCGGGCGCACCGCGCGGCGCCGTGCGCTGGCGCATGGACGGCAAGGTCGTCGCCCAGGGCCCGCGCTGGGCTTGGCTGCCGTGGCCGGGCCGCCACCGGGTGGAGCTGGTCGATGCCCGCGGCCAGGTGCTGGACCAGGTGCAGATCGAGGTGCGGGGCGCGGGCGTGCGCGGCGCGGCAGCGGCTGCTGCCCCCGCCGCCGGCCCGGCCACGGCGCAGCGCTGAGCGCGCGGCGGGCAGGGCGCCGCCGCTGCGGCCAGGCGACCCGGCGCGATCGGCGCGCGCGGCCTACACTGCCCAGCCTTGCCGCCTCTGAAGGTCGTCCGTGTCCACCGCCGCTCCCCTGCTGTTCGTCCTGATCTGGTCCACCGGCTTCCTTGTGGGCCGCGGCGTGGCCGCGCACGCCGATCCGTTCTGGTTCCTGGCGGCCCGCTTCGTATGCGTGGCCTCGGCGTTCACGGCCGCGGCGCTGTGGGCGCGCGTGGCCTGGCCGCGCGGGGCGCGCCGCATCGGCTGGCACTTGCTGGCCGGCGCGCTGATGAGCGGCCTGTACCTGGGCCCGAGCTGGTGGGCCATGGCGCAGGGGCTGCCGGCCGGCATCATGTCGCTCATCGGTGCGCTGCAGCCGCTGTTCACCGCGCTGATCGCGGTGGCGGTGCTGCAAAAGCGCCTGTCCGGGCGGACGTGGGCTGGCCTGGCGCTGGGCTTCGGCGGGGTGGCGCTGGTGCTGCTGCCGCGCCTGCAGGCCACCGATGCCGGCGCGCTGTCGCTGCCCGTGGTGCTGGTGGCGGCGGGCAGCATTCTGGCGCTCACGGTGGGCTCCATGGTGCAGAAGTCGCCGCTGGCCACGGGCGACCTGCGCAGTGCCAGCGCGGTGCAGAACGTGGGCGCGGTGCTGGTGCTGGCCGCCATGGCGCTGGTCTTCGGCCAGCCGCACTGGGACAACACGCCGCTGCTGTGGGGCTACCTGGCGTTCGCCGTGCTGGTGCTGTCCATCGGCGGGGCCACGCTGCTGATCTGGCTGATGCGCCACGGCGAGGCCACGCGCACCACGGCGCTGCTGCTGGCCGTGCCGCCCCTGTCGGCGCTGCAGGCCTGGCTGATCTTCGACGAGACGCTGTCGGCCGTGCAGCTGGTGGGATTCGTGGTGGCGATCGCGGGCGTGGCGCTGGCACGGAGCCGGTGACAACCCCCTGTGGCGCTCCGCGCCTCCGTGCAGCCGCCAGAGGCGGCAGCCCTTCAGGCACGTCCAAGCCTGCGCAGGCAGGCTCGGAGCCGCGGCCTTCAGCCCCTTCTCTCGCGCTATCGCGCGGGAAGGGGGGACGCAGCCAGCGGCCCGGCGGAGCCGGTTCCGCGGCTGCCGCTGGTGGCGAACCCGCGCATGGCAAGGGCCTGGGTGCGCTACGGGGAGTCCTTGGCGGTGCTGCAAAATTTTCAACACCCCCGCAAAAGCCTTCACGCAGGTGCGAGGCGGTGGCGACTACGATGCGCGATTACCTGCAAGACACCGCCACCAGAGAGACCGCCCGTGCCCGATCTGTCCAAAATCACCACCATCGAAGACCTGCGCGTGATCGCCGAGCGGCGCGTGCCGCGCATGTTCTACGACTACGCCGACTCGGGCTCGTGGACCGAAGGCACCTACCGCGCCAACTCCGAAGACTTTCACCGCATCAAGCTGCGCCAGCGCGTGGCCGTGAACATGGAGGGCCGCACCACCGCGTCCAC
Organism: Paracidovorax wautersii; assembly: GCF_031453675.1. NCBI lineage: Bacteria > Pseudomonadati > Pseudomonadota > Betaproteobacteria > Burkholderiales > Comamonadaceae > Paracidovorax > Paracidovorax wautersii. The sequence continues at coordinate 2,589,661 of NZ_JAVIZX010000001.1, forward strand.
CATGGTGGGGCAGGCCGTCTCCATGCCGGTGTCCATCGCGCCCGTGGGCCTGACGGGCATGCAGCATGCCGACGGCGAGATCCATGCCGCGCGCGCGGCCGAGAAGTTCGGCATTCCGTTCACGCTGTCCACCATGAGCATCTGCTCCATCGAGGACATCGCCGAGCACACCACGGCGCCGTTCTGGTTCCAGCTGTACATGATGCGCGACCGCGACGCCATGGCCCGCATGATCCAGCGCGCCAAGGACGCGAAGTGCAGCGCGCTGGTGCTCACGCTCGACCTGCAGGTGATCGGCCAGCGCCACAAGGACATCAAGAACGGTCTCACGGCGCCGCCGCGGCCCACGCTCAAGAACATCCTGAACCTGATGACCAAGCCGCAGTGGTGCCTAGGCATGGCCGGCACGCAGCGGCGCACTTTCCGCAACCTGGTGGGCCACGTGAAGGGCGTGAGCGATATGCGCTCGCTGGCTGCGTGGACCAACGAGCAGTTCGACCCGCGCCTGTCGTGGGCCGATGTGCGCTGGGTGAAGGAGCAGTGGGGCGGCAAGCTGATCCTGAAGGGCATCATGGATGCCGAGGACGCGCAGCTGGCCGTGGCCGCGGGCGCCGACGCCATCGTGGTCAGCAACCACGGCGGGCGCCAGCTGGACGGCGCGCCGTCGTCCATCCACGCGCTGCCCGCCATCGTCGATGCGGTGGGTTCGCACATCGAGGTGTGGATGGACGGCGGCATCCGCTCCGGGCAGGACGTGCTCAAGGCCTGGGCACTGGGCGCGCGCGGCACCATGATCGGCCGCGCCATGGCCTACGGGCTGGGTGCCTACGGCGAGGCCGGCGTCACCCGCGCGCTGCAGCTGATCCACAAGGAGCTGGACGTGACCATGGCGTTCTGCGGCCACACCAACATCCAGAACGTGGACCGGGGCATTCTGATTCCGGGAACCTACCCGGTTTGAATCAAATTGGGCTGTAGCGCTTGATAGGCAAGCGCTTCTTGCTGTAAATATAATAGCGCAGTGCGCGGCGGGCCTTGTCGCGCCGACGGAGCCCCCCAGCCCACGCCCAAGCCCCGCCGCCATCGCGGCTGCGCATGCAAGCCCTGCCGATCGGCGGGCGATGCCATACCGCTGCCGCCCGGCGCGGCGTGCCGGCGGCTTTAGAACGTGTTTACGATCTCGCAGGCGTCGCGTTGGAGCGCAATCGGGATGAGTGGAGGCTTCGGGTGCGCCGCATGGGCTCGTGCCCATGCACGCAGCCGGGGCCTCTAATCGCCCGATTTCGCTCCAACCCTTCGGGCAGTGGCGTTTGCGGGCGGTCTGCGGCGTTGCGGCGCTTGTGGATAGCCGAGCTATCCACTGCGCACCGCGCCTTGCATCCCCTCCCGCAAACGCCGCTGCGCGGCCCCTGGGAGATCGTAAACACGTTCTTATAACCAGCGCATGTTTTCTGCTGCCGTCTTCGCCTGGATCTGGATTCCCATCACCCTGTGGGCCGCCCTGGCTCAAACCGTGCGCAATGCCGCGCAGCGCACGCTGACGGCCGAGCTGGGCACGCTTGCCGCCACGCTGGTGCGCTTTCTGTACGGGCTGCCGGTGGCGGCGGCCTGGGTGCTGGGCACCTGCGTGCTGGGCGACCGGCCCGGCCTGGTGCCCGTGTTCACCGGCACCTATGCCGCGTGGCTGGCGATGGGCGCGCTCACGCAGGTGGGCGCCACGGCGTTCCTGCTGCTGGCGATGAAGGAGCGCAACTTCATCCTCGCCGTGGCGTACTCCAAGACCGAGGTGCTGCAGGTGGCGCTGTTCTCCACCGTGCTGCTGCATGAGCTGCCCGGCACCGTGGCGATGCTGGCCATGGCGGCCGCCACCCTCGGCGTGGTGCTGCTGTCGCTGCCGCGCAGCGGGCGCGTGGTGGTGGCCGGGCAGGGCGGCCAGGGGCGCATGGTGGCCTACGGCCTGGCTTCGGGCGCGTGCTTTGCGCTGGCGAGCGTGGGGTTCCGCGGCGCGTCGCTGGCCCTGGGCGAAGGCGTGCAGCCCTGGGTGTCGGCCGGCTGGGGCGTGCTGTGGGCGCAGCTGCTGCAGTCGGTGCTGCTGGGCGGCTGGCTGCTGGCCCGCCAGCCGGGCGTGGTGCAGGCCATCGGCCGGGCGTGGAAGCTCTCGGTGGTGGCGGGCACCATGGGCGGCATCGCGTCCATCGCCTGGTTCACCGCGTATGCCCTGCGCCCGGCGGCCGATGTGCGCACGCTGGGGCTCATCGAGGTGGTGTTCAGCTACCTGGTGTCGCGTCAGCTGTTCCGCGAACGGCTGTCGCGCGTGGAGAAGGCGGGCCTGCTGCTGGTGGTGGCGGGGCTGGTGGGCATCTGCCTGCAGTGGTGAGCGGACAGCGCGGCGCCCCTTTACCGGGCGAGCATCAGCAACTCCTGGATTGATAGCTTGAAGCGCTCATCCAGCAAGCGCCGACGGCCATTTTCCCTCTGAATCGCTACGTGCCGAAGATGTAACGAGCCACGTTTTCTGTGTGCAATCTGTCATCCTACGGGGCTGCTGCCACGTGGAGGTAAGTAACACGATGACACATTTGACGAGACAAGCGATGGCCCCTCGCACCCGTTCCCACCAGCCCGTTCTGCGGGCGCTGCCGCGGTATGCCGCTGCGGCGTTACTTCTTCTGCTGGGCGCCGGCCTCTGGTCCACCGCCCGCGCCGAGACCGGCAAGCTCCTGCTGACCGGTGGCGTCAGCACCGTCAGCGGTTCGGCCGGCGGCGGCATCACGCCCTGGGCCGTGATCGGCACCCAGGCCACCGAGGGCGAGGTGGGCGTGAGCGCCTTTGCCACCCGCGTCGGCACGCTGGACTACGCCCTCAAGAGCTACGGCGCCGCCGTCGCGGTCCACGACCGGGTGGAAATCTCCGTGGCGCAGCAGGACTTCGACGCCGGCCCGGCCGTGGCGCTCAACGGCATCGCCCCCTTCGGCATCGAGCCCAAGCCGCACCTCAAGATGGACATCGTGGGCGTCAAGGTCAAGCTGCTGGGCGACGCCATCCTGGAGGCGCAGAGCCTCGTGCCCCAGATCGCCGTGGGCATCGAGCACAAGCGCCTGCGCCCGGGCTCGCTGGGCGGCGTGATGGACTTCCTGGGCGTGGACCGCTCCGGCACCGACTTCTACGTGAGCGCCACCAAGCTGCTGCTCGACAAGGGCCTGCTGCTGAGCGGCACGCTGCGCTACACCAAGGCCAACCAGAACGGGCTGCTCGGCTTCGGCGCGGCCACCCCGGGGCGCGACCGATACAGCCTGCAGCCCGAGATCTCGGTGGCCTACCTGCTGCGGCGCGACCTGGCCATCGGCGCCGAATACCGCTTCAAGCCCAACAACCTGCAGGCGCTGGGCACTGCCGCCGGCCTGGGCGATGCCCTGCGCGAGGACGACTGGAAGGACGTGTTCATCGCCTGGGCGCCCAGCAAGAACCTGTCGCTCACGCTGGCGTACGTGGACCTGGGCCGCATCGTGCCCGGCGTCGCGCCGCGCCGGCAGACCGGCTACTACTTCTCCGCCCAAGCCGGGTTCTGAGGCCGCACATGCCGACCGTGTCGCCCCTGCCGCCTTCGTCGCCCGCGCTGCCTGCCTCTCGGAGCCTTGCCATGCGATCCCTGATGTCCGCCGCCCGCCGGGGCCTGATCGCCGGGTTGGCCTTGGCCTTGCCGGCCCTTGCCGTGGCGCAGCCGGCGCCCGCCGCTGTCACCGCCGCGCCGGCGTCGGCCCCTGTCTCCACGGCCCCGCCGCCGCTGGGCAACGGCGCCGACAACGCCGGCATGACGCGCCCGGCGCCCGCCGGCCTGTACCAGGCGCTGGGCGAGCGCGAGGGCATCGCCCGCATCATGGACGACCTGGTCAACCGCGCCATGGCGGACGCCCGCATCGGCCCGATCTTCAAGGACACCAAGGCGCAGGCGCTCAAGGACAGCCTCACCTTGCAGATCTGCGTGCTGGCCGGCGGCCCCTGCGTGTACGAGGGCGACAACATGAAGGCCGCCCACGCCGACTTCGTGATCACCAAGGGCGACTTCAACCGGCTGGTGGAACTGCTGCAGTTCGCCATGGACGGGCAGAACGTGCCCTTCACGCAGCAGAACCGTCTGCTGGCGCTGCTGGCACCCATGCACGGCGACGTGATCACCCGCCGGTGAACGCCGCGGTCATTGCTGCAGATTGAATAGCAGTCAGCGCTTTATCCATCAGCTCTGTAGGCCGAAAAGGCTTGAACCGTTGCGGAGGCGGGCCATTCCCCAGCGCCACGGCCGCGCCTGGTTGCCAGCGCCACAATAGCGGCTGTGACTGCGCCTGCCGATTCTTCTGCTGCCCCTGACTCCCCTGCGGCCACCGTCGTCAGTGCCCCTGCGCGGCCGCGCCGCATCGCGCACCTGGACATGGATGCGTTCTATGCGTCCGTCGAGCTCTTGCGCTACCCGCAGCTCAAGGGGCTGGCGGTGGTCATCGGCGGCGGCCGGCGGGCGCAGGACGATGCGCTGCTGGCCGAATACGGCCAGCTGGCCGACATCCCGGTGGCTGCCTTCCCGCGCCTGAAGGACTACGTGGGCCGCGGCGTCATCACCACGGCCACCTACCCGGCGCGGCAGTTCGGCGTGGGCTCGGCCATGGGCATGATGAAGGCCGCGCGTCTGTGTCCCGAGGCCATCCTGCTGCCCGTGGACTTTGCCGAGGTGCGGCGCTTCTCGCGCCGCTTCAAGGAGATCATCCTGTCCATCGCGCCGGTGATGGAAGACCGCGGCGTGGACGAGGTCTACATCGACTTCACCGACGTGCCCGGCGGCCAGCGCGAGGGGGGCCGCGTGTTGGCGCGGCTCATCCAGAAAAGCATCTTCGACGACACCGGCCTGACGTGCTCGCTGGGCGTGGCGCCCAACAAGCTCATCGCCAAGATGGCGAGCGAGTTCAACAAGCCCAACGGCATCTCCATCGTCCGCGAGGGCGATCTGCAGACGCTGATCTGGCCGCTGGCCTGCCGCAAGATCAACGGCGTGGGTCCCAAGGCGGACGCCAAGCTGCAGGCCCTCGGCATCGAGACCATCGGCCAGCTGGCGGCCGAGCCGCGCGAGAGGCTGGTGCAGCACTTCGGCCGCTCGACCGGGGCGTGGCTGCACGAAGCCGCCTGGGGCCGGGACGACCGCCCGGTGGTGACGGAAAGCGAGCCCGTGTCGATGAGCCGCGAGACCACCTTCGACCGCGACCTGCACGCCGTGCGCGACCGCGCCGAGCTGGGCCGCATCTTCACCGACCTGTGCGTGCGGGTGGCCGAGGACCTGCGCCGCAAGGGCTACATGGGCAAGACCATCGGCATCAAGCTGCGCTTCGACGACTTCAAGATCGCCACGCGCGACCAGACCATCGACGTGTACACGCAGGATGCGGCCGTGATCCGCCGCGCGGCGGGGCTGTGCCTCAAGCGCGTGCCGCTGGACCGGCGTCTGCGCCTGCTGGGCGTGCGCGTCGGCAGCCTGCTGCCCGAAGACCAGGCCGCGCAGGCGCTGGAACCCCGCGGCGTGCCGTCTGGCGGAATCGGGACCAACGCCGTCTTGTTTTGACCACTGCGGCGTTTGACGTGCGTCAAACGCCATGCCGATGGACACAGCGCTGAAATGTGAATTTCTATACTGAAAATCACATTCAGAAACACCCCCTGTTCGATGCGCGTCAACCTGCCTGTCACCCCGCACGAGTACGACTATCCCGGCGAAGAGCTGCTCATGTCCACCACGGACGCCCAGGGCCGCATCACGCACTGCAATGCCGCCTTCATCCGCGTGAGCGGCTATACGGCGCAGGAGCTCATCGGCCAGCCGCACAACATCGTGCGCCACCCCGACATGCCGCCCGAGGCCTACCGCGACCTGTGGGCCACCGTGGGCCACGGCCGCAGCTGGACCGGCCTGGTGAAGAACCGGCGCAAGAACGGCGACCACTACTGGGTACGCGCCAGCGTCACGCCCATCGTGGCACAGGGCCAGCCGCGCAGCTACATGTCGGTGCGCGCCAAGCCCTCGCGCGAGGAGATCCAGGCGGCCGAGGCGCTGTATGCCCGCATCCGGGCCGAGCGCGAAGCCGGCCGCACCACCTTCCGCCTGCATGCGGGCCGCGTGCGCCGCACCGGCTGGCGCGATCTGCTGGGCAAGCTGCACCGCACCAGCATCACCCAGCGCCTGGGCGCCGCCCTGGGCGTGCTGCTGGCGCTGCTGCTGTTGCCGGGCGCGCTGGGCTGGCAGGGCGGGGCCGTATGGACGGCCCAGGCCTTGCTGGGCACGGCGCTGGCCGCGGGCATCGTGTGGCGCTGCCACCGCGGCATCGCCCGCGGCCTGGCGGACGCCAACCTGCTGGCGCGCGACATCGCGGGTTGCAACCTGGCCTCGGCCGTCAGCGGCGGTGCGCAAGGCCGCCATCCCATGGCCCTGCTGACCGAACGGCTGCAGCAGATCCAGACCAACCTGCGCGCCGTGGTGGGCGACGCGCGCGTGGAGATCGGCGGCTTCGGCGCCCTGTCTGCCGCCCTGGCGCAGGGCGCGCAGAACCTGTCGGAGCGCACCGAGTCGCAGGCCAGCAGTCTGCAGCAAACGGCGGCGTCGATGGAGGAGCTGTCCACCACCGTGCGCCACGCGGCCGACGCGGTGCAGCAGGTCTCGCAGCAGAGCGAGCACAGCGCCGACCTGGCGCGCCGCGGCGGCCAAGCCGTGGCCGAGGTGGGCCAGGTGATGCAGTCCATCGAGCAGTCGTCGCGCAAGATGGGGCAGATCATCGCCACCATCGAGGGCATCGCCTTCCAGACCAACATCCTCGCGCTCAACGCCGCCGTCGAGGCCGCGCGTGCCGGCGAGCAGGGGCGGGGCTTTGCCGTGGTGGCGGGCGAGGTGCGGGCGCTGGCCCAGCGCAGCGCCACGGCCGCCGGCGAGATCCGCACGCTGATCGGCGAGTCGGGCGGGCACATCGCCCGCGGCGCCGGCCAGATGCAATCCGCCGGGCAGACCATCGGAGAGGTGGTGGATTCGGTGGCCTACGTGAACACGCTGATGGCGCAGATCGGCCAGGCGGCGCGCGAACAGTCGCAGGGCATCGCACAGGTGAACGGCGCCGTGGTGGACCTGGACCGCGTCACCCAGCAGAACGCCGCGCTGGTGCAGGAGTCGGCCGCGGCAGCATCCAGCGTGAACGGCAACGCCACCATGCTGGGACGCACGCTGGCGGTGTTCACGCTGCCGTGAGTGGCGGCCCCGGTCAGGGTCCCGCCCCTGCGGAAGGCATCGCCATCACGGCCACGGCGATGCCCGGACCGGAAACGTTTTGCTCCTGAATAAGGAGCTGGATGCTCTTGTCAAACAAGGATTTCAGGTTCGAATGCCATTGAAACCTTCGCACATCAAGCGCAGTGCGCTCTCTTTTTTGAAGTAACCCGCAGCGCACCGGTTACTGCCGCGCCGTTCGCACGTTGGCCGGCAACTGCTGCGGGTGGCTGGTGCGCAGCGGGTTGATGTCCAGCCCGCCGCGGCGCGTGTAGCGGGCGTACACGGCCAGCTTGATGGGTTGGCAGCGCGTCCACACGTCCATGAAGATGCGCTCCACGCACTGCTCGTGGAATTCGTTGTGGTTGCGAAAGCTCACCAGGTATTTCAGCAGCCCTTCCTGGTCGATCTGCGGGCCGCTGTAGCGGATCTGCACGCTGCCCCAGTCCGGCTGGCCGGTGACCAGGCAGTTGCTCTTGAGCAGGTGGCTGACCAGCGTCTCGGTGACGGGCGCGTCGGTGTGGTTGGCTTTGAGCAGTTCGGGCGCGGGCGTGTACTGCGTGCACTCCACGTCCAGCCGGTCGAGCAGCAGGCCGTCCAGCTCGTGCACGGGCTCGCGGTCGAACAGCTCGGGCAGCAGCAGCTTCACGCCCACGCTGGACGCCTGCGCCGCGCCGCGCCAGGCGGCCTCGCTCAGGTCGGCCCGCAGGCGCGCCTGCACCTCGGCCGCATCGGCGAAGCGCGTGTTGTTGAAGCTGTTGAGGTAGAGCTTGAACGACTTGCTCTCGATGATGTTGGGCGTCTCGCAGGGCACGGTGATGTGCGCGATCGCCACCTGCGGCTTGCCGCGCGCATTCAGCCACGACAGCTCGAAGGCCGTCCACAGGTCGGCGCCGAAGAAGGGCGCCTGGCCGTCGATGCCGATCTCGGCCCGCTTGCCGACGCGCGGAATGGGAAAGAGCAGCGAGGCGTCGTACTGGTCCACATAGGCCGAGGACTTGCCGAGCTGGGATTGTTCTGGGGTGTTCATGGAGCGGGATCGGGTGAAGGCCGGCAATGGCTGAAGAAAAGGGGACGGCCCGGCAAAGGGGGGGCCGGGATGGCGTAATTGCGGCAGATCTGCCGCTTCTCCCGTGCAACGTGAGTCACGCTGGGCCACATCCGAGGTGTCTGCAACTCGCGTGGCCGTCGGGTCGCCATTGTCGTTGAGACCTGCCTTGAGCGCAGCTTGCCGCTCAATGGCGTGCGTCTCCGTTACGTGAGCATGCCTGCCGAGGGCATTGCGCCGGTCGCGAAAAGAATGGTTTTCTTGACTATTTGACAAGTAAACATGACATCGATAAAGTCACGTCAACCTTACATGGAGTTGCCGATGTCTGTTCTTGCCTCGCCGCGTTCTGCGGCTGTTTCTTCATCTACCCGGCGCTATGTGGTGCGCACAATGGGCTTCATGGCCGCCTATTGCCTGCTGAACATGGCCGCGATCTTCGGCGTCTTCGATGCGTGGATCGGCACGCCGACGGGCTGGGTGCTGGCACTGGCGGTGGCGCTGCCGATCGCGGGCCAGGCCTGGGCCTTGCTGCGGTTGATCGTGGACAGCGATGAGTTCCTGCGCGTGCTGTGGGCCAAGCGCGTCATCTGGAGTGCCGGCGTGGTCATGGTGGTGTGCACGGCCTGGGGCTTTGGCGAGAGCTATGCCAATGCGCCGCACCTGAGCGCCTGGCTGATCTTTCCGCTGTTCTGGGCCGTCTCGGCCGTGGTGTGGCCCTTTGTGCGCTCCAGCCGCTGAGTGGGCCGATGAAGAACCGCTTACGTGTGCTGCGCGCCGAAGCCGGCTGGACGCAGGCCCAGCTCGCCGAGCGCCTGGCCGTCTCCCGCCAGGCCGTGAATGCGCTGGAGGTGGAGAAGCACGATCCTTCGTTGGACCTGGCCTACCGCATCAGTGTGGTGTTCGGCCGGCCGGTCGAGGACATCTTCGAGAACCCGCACCGCCCGCCGGCTGAGGGGAGGAACCCCGGGCTCGGATCCGGTGGGTGACGGAGCCGTGGCAAAGAGCACTGCAGCCGCGCGGCGTGTCACTGGAATTCGCGTTCGCGCAGCCACTTGGTGGCGATCCACTTCGAGCCCGCCCGCACCGGCGATCCGCCGTGCAGCGTGCCGGTGCTGGGATCGGCTCGGTCGTAGCTGAAGAACACCGCGTTGCCGCGCCGCGGAGCCACCTCCAGGTGGGCATCGGGGAACACGGTGCCGCCGCCTTGCTCGGGCTCGTTCAGGTAGATTACCAGCGTGGCCAGGCGCTGGCCGCCGCGGCGCAGGATGGTGGCGGTGCCGGGTTCCTTGGGGTCGAAATAGTCGTAGTGGGGCTTGTATTCGGCGCCCGGGCGGTAATGCAGCACCTGCAGGCCCTCGCCGTTCTCGACGGGCCAGTTCACCAGCCGGGCGATGCGCTCTTCCAGGCGGCGGACCACCTCGTTCTCGCCGCGCTGGAAGAACATGCCGTCGCTGGTGCGGTCTTCGTTGACCTCTTCGCCGCCGGTGCGCGTGGCCACCGTCAGCGAGCGGGCCAGGCGCGGCTCGGCCGCGGCCACGATGGCGTCGCATTCCTCGGGCGACAGCAGGTTGCCGAACAGCACCACGCGCGGCTGCGCCATGACCATCAGCACCTCGACCTCGCGGTCGCCCACGTCGATGCGCAGGGGCGAGGCGGACAGGTCGGGTTCGGGCACGGCCACCGCTGCAGCCACAGCAGCCGCTGCGACCGGGGCCTCTGCGGGCGCGGCAGCGCCTCCGTCGCGCGCCCGGACCAGGTCGTCCAGGTGGGCGCGCAGCACATGCTCCATGGCGTAGGTGGCCACGTCCTCCGACCAGCCCGCGTCGAGCATCGATTGAAGCACCACCGGCCCCGTGAAGCCGGCCTGCGCCTGCGCGATGATCCATTCCCGCAGCTCGGGCGTGATGGCCCGGGCGGCGGCCTGGTCATCCATGGCAGAGGCGGTGGCTGCGGAAGAGGAGGGGCTCGTGCGTGGTGGCATGGCGGTATGCGTGCGTCGTCAGGCGTTGGAGCGTAAAGGGAGGATGGCAGCCAGGGCTGCGGCCGGAGCCGCCAGCCTAAAGCGTTTGGGGTCAGGCCGCCAGCTTGCGGCGGAACACCAGGCGCTCGGGGGAGGAGGCCGCGGCGTCGAAAGCATAGCCTTCCAGGTCAAAACCCTCCAGCTTGCGCGGGGTCGTCACGCCGTGCTGGATGGCGTAGCGGGCCATCAGCCCGCGCGCGCGCTTGGCGTGGAAGCTGATGATCTTGTACTGGCCGCCCTTCCAGTCCTCGAAAACGCAGTCGATCACGCGTGCCTTGAGCACCTTGCGGTCCACCGACTTGAAATACTCCTGCGAGGCCAGGTTGACGATGACCGGCGTGGCGTCGGCCTGCAGGCGGGCGTTGAGGTGCTCGGCAATGCGCGCGCCCCAGAACTGGTAGAGGTTCGCGCCTGCGTCCGTCGCCAGCCGGGTGCCCATTTCCAGCCGGTAGGGCTGCATCCAGTCCAGGGGCCGCAGCACGCCGTAGAGCCCGCTCAGGATGCCGATGTGCTCCTGCGCCCAGTCCAGCTCGGCGCGCGAGAGGCTCTGCGCCTGCAGGCCTTCGTACACGTCGCCGTTGAAGGCCAGCACGGCTTGGCGCGCATTGCGGGCCGAGTACTTCGGGCTCCAGGCGGCGTAGCGGCCCACGTTCAGCGCCGCCAGCGGGTCACTGATGTCCATGAGCGAGGCCACCTGCTGCGGCGACAGGCCGCGCAGCACCTCGATCAGCTCCCGGGTCTGGGCCGGAAAGGAGGGCAGGGTGTGGGGCAGCCCATCGGGCAGCGGGGTGTCGTAGTCCAGCGACTTGGCAGGGGACAGCAGGAACAGCATGGTGCGGATCATTCCTTCGGATGCGGGGTGCGTGACAGCCTGCCAAGCCGGCATGCGGCGGGGTGGCGATGTGCTCGCCGCGCCCGGTGCGCCGGCGTCAGGCCCGCCATGGTAGGCACAAAAGGGAAGCGGCCCATGACGGGCCGCTGGAAGGGGCCGTGCGGCACAGCGGCCGCACGGAGGTGCCCGGTCTGCCCGGACTACGCTGAACCAGCCCTTCGCGGGCTGTGCATCTCTGGGGCGGGTTCAGCGGGGCCTCAGGCGGTGGGCGTCTGCTCGAAGGGCAGCTTCAGCTCGCTCAGGTCGCGGCGGGTTTCCACCAGCACCAGCGGGCCTTCGTCCACCACGACGACCGGGGGGCGCTCACGCGGCACATGCACCGGGCGGGGCTCGGCGGCGATGGCGGCCTGCGCTGCCGCGATCTTGTCGGCATCCGAGTTGATCCATTGCAGGCCGGAGCCTTGCGCGATCTGCTGCAGGCTGTCAACCGGCAGCTCGAAGGTCGACACGCGGGGCATGGTGCCAGCGGCGGCCTGGGCCTGGGCCGGTGCCGGTACGGCGCGAGCAGGAGCTGGTGCCGGTGCCGGTGCCGGTGCCGGAGCGGCGGCCACGGGGGCAGGCGCCGGCGTTGCCACTGCGGCAGGTGCGGGCACCGGTGCGGGGGCGTCCGCAGCCACGGCGGCAGCCGGTTCGGCCACGGTGGTCGCTGCCGGGGCGGGGGCAGCCACCGGGGTTGCTGCAGGTGCGGCATTGAAGTAGCTGCGGCGTGCGGGCTCCTGCTCGGCAGGTGCCGGAACCGGGGCCACTGCATCCGTCACCGGTGCGAAGGACGCATCTGCCGCGTCCGCTGCACTGGCGGCGGCTGCTGCTGCCTCGTCGCGCGGGGCGCGCTCGCCGCGTTCACGGCGGTCGCGGCCGTAGCGGTCGCGGGAGCGGCGCTCGCGGCGCTCTTCACCATTCGCTGCGGCTGGCGCGCCATTGCCGCCATTGGCTTCTGCCGTGCCCAGTTCCAGATCGGGCAGGGCCGTCAGCGGCGAGCTGTCGGCGAGGTCGCCGGTGGGCGCTGCTGCGTTGGCGTCGACGGTGCGCGGTGCGCGCTCACGGCGCTCACCGTTGCGTTCGCCGCGTTCGCGGCGTTCGCCACCCGTTTCCCCGTTGCGTTCGCCCCGGTCACCCCGCTCGCCGCGTTCGCGGCGGGGGGCGCGCTCGGCGCGGGCTTCCGGTGCGCCGGACTCGTTCAGGGCCACGCCCGCGGCTGCAGCGGCGGTCACCGGCGCCAGGGCGTCGGCAGCCAGCGGTGCGCGGGATTCACCGCGCTCACCGCGCTCGCGGCCATTGCGGCCTTCACGGCCTTCACGGCCTTCACGGTTCTCGCGGCCTTCACGGCGGTTGTCCCCTTCGGGGCGCTCGCTGCGGCGGCCTTCTCCGTTGCGGCCTTCTCCACGGCCTTCGCCCGAGCGCTCTCCGCGGCGGCCACGGCCTTCGCCATTGCCTTCGCGGGCTCCGTCACGGCTGCTGCCGTTGCGTTCGCCGCTGCGCTCTCCATTGCGCTCGCCTCGGCGGCCACGGTCACCGCCGCGGCCGTCACGGCGCGGCTCGCGGGCGGCCGTGCCTTCGCCGGCCGGGGTGGCCACCGGTGCGGCCACGGGGGCTGCCGCCGGCTTGTCGCCAAAGCCGAACAGGCTCTTGAGCCACGAGAAGAAGCCTTGCTCCTGCGGCACGGGCGCCGGGGCGGGTGCGACGGGGGCCGGTGCCGGCGCAGCAGCGCTGCGGGCCGGCTGGCCGGCGCGCGCCGGGCGGGCCACGCCTTCGGGGCGCGCTTCCGCCACGGGCGCGGGCGCATCGGGCAGCACGCCCTTGATCACCGGCGTTTGCTTGTTGGTGGGCTCCTGCGAGCGGCGCGTGACGGCGGTCGGGTCCTCGAACTCTTCGGCCAGCTTGTAGCTCGCGTCGAGGTGGTCCAGGCGTGGGTCGTCGTGCTTGAGGCGCTCCAGGCGGTAGTTGGGCGTTTCCAGCGTCTTGTTGGGCACCATCAGCACGGCCACGCGCTGCTTGAGTTCGATCTTGGCGATCTCGGTGCGCTTTTCGTTCAGCAGGAAGGAGGCCACTTCCACCGGCACCTGGCAGTGCACGGCGGCCGTGTTGTCCTTCATGGACTCTTCCTGAATGATCCGCAGGATCTGCAGGGCCGAGGATTCGGTGTCGCGGATGTGGCCCGAGCCGCCGCAGCGGGGGCAGGGGATGGACGAGCCTTCGGAGAGTGCCGGCTTCAGGCGCTGGCGGCTCATTTCCATCAGGCCGAACTTGCTGATCGTGCCAAACTGCACGCGGGCGCGGTCCTGGCGCAGCGCGTCGCGCAGGCGGTTTTCCACTTCGCGGCGGTTCTTCGACTCTTCCATGTCGATGAAGTCGATCACGATCAGGCCGCCCAGGTCGCGCAGGCGCATCTGGCGGGCCACTTCGTCGGCCGCTTCCAGGTTGGTGCGGGTGGCGGTTTCCTCGATGTCGCCGCCCTTGATGGCGCGGGCCGAGTTCACGTCCACGGACACCAGCGCTTCGGTGTGGTCGATCACGATGGCGCCGCCCGAGGGCAGGCTCACGGTGCGCGCGTAGGCGGACTCGATCTGGTGCTCGATCTGGAAGCGGCTGAACAGGGCCGCGTCGTCGCGGTAGCGCTTTACCTTGGCGGCATGCTCGGGCATGACGTGCGCCATGAACTGGTGCGCCTGCTCGTAGATGTCGTCGGTATCGATGAGGATGTCACCGATGTCGTTGTTGAAGTAGTCGCGGATGGCGCGGATGACGAGCGACGATTCCTGGTAGATCAGGAAGGCGCCCTTGCCGCCCTTGGCGGCGCCGTCGATGGCGCTCCACAGCTTGAGCAGGTAGTTCAGGTCCCACTGCAGTTCGGGCGCCGAGCGGCCGATGCCGGCGGTGCGCGCGATGATGGACATGCCCTTGGGGTACTCGAGCTGGTCCATCGCCTCCTTCAGCTCGGCGCGGTCCTCGCCCTCAATGCGGCGCGACACGCCACCGCCACGGGGGTTGTTGGGCATCAGCACCACGTAGCGGCCGGCCAGCGACACGAAGGTGGTCAAGGCAGCGCCCTTGTTGCCGCGCTCTTCCTTCTCGACCTGGACCAGTAGTTCCTGGCCTTCGCGGATCACTTCGTTGATGCGGGCCTGGCTGGGGGAGACGCCCTCGGCGAAATACTGGCGGGAGATTTCCTTGAACGGCAGGAAACCGTGGCGGTCTTCGCCGTAGTCGACGAAGCAGGCTTCCAGCGACGGCTCGACGCGCGTCACCACCGCCTTGTAGATGTTGCCCTTGCGTTGCTCGCGTCCTTCGATCTCGATCTCGTAGTCGAGCAGCTTCTGGCCGTCGACGATGGCCAGGCGCCGTTCTTCGGCTTGCGTGGCGTTGATGAGCATCCGCTTCATGATGCGATTCCTTTTCGTTGTCGTGCGGGCCGGCACGCAGTCGCAGACTGCTGGCGGCGTGCGTCCCGCTGATTTCCAAACCAATGACAGGCTCTAGAGGAGCCGTGAATGCCTGGACTGGCGGATCGAAACGAAGGGAATGGCCGGGGAACCCCGCGGCTGCAAAGCGGCTAGCCGTGCAGTCGGGGTGGGGGCGCGTGGATGGGGGCGAACCGGGAAGCGTACTGATTTGCTATGAAAGATATAGCTGGTAGCGCTTGCCGGACGGGCGCTGCAGGCGTATTTGCCGCCCATGCCGAAGGCTGACGCCTCCGCCACAGGGACACAATCCAAGCCATCAGCACCCACATAGTTATCGCTTTGATCCGCTGGCATGCCGCACCGTGGTGGGGAGGCCAGCTTGGAATTCCGTATTCAATGTTTCAATTCGTCAGCCTGCACGGGTGGAGTGCGGGCCCCTGCAGGCATCTGGCCTGCAATCTGCGCGCACGACGCCCGTTGGCATCGACCTTCCTGCGCGGCTTGTAGGGCTGGGTGGACTAAACTCCAGACAAATCAACCACTTACACAACATCGCGCAGGTGAAACACATTATAGGGGCCAAACCGGCCGCAGACCGCGCCGCGGGGCTACCGCTGCCCTCGGCCCGCATCGTGGAAGTCGATGCCGACTCCGCCGGGCAGCGTCTGGATAACTTTCTGATACGTCATCTCAAGGGCGTTCCCAAGACCCACGTCTACCGCATCATCCGCAGCGGCGAGGTGCGCATCAACAAGGGCCGCGCCAGTGCCGACACGCGGGTGGAGACGGGCGACCAGGTGCGCCTTCCGCCGGTGCGCATCTCCGACAAGGTGGCGGAGAAGGCCGAGCGCCCGGCCCCGGCACGTGAATTCCCCGTGCTGCTGGAGGACGAGCACGTCATCGCGATCGACAAGCCGGCCGGCACGGCCGTGCACGGCGGCAGCGGCGTGAGCTTCGGCGTGATCGAGCAGTTGCGCCAGGCCCGTCCCCAGGCCAAGTTTCTGGAACTGGTGCACCGCCTGGACCGCGATACCTCCGGCATCCTGCTGGTGGCCAAGAAGCGCTCGGCACTCACCCACCTGCAGGACCAGTTCCGCGAGCGCGAGACCGGCAAGACCTACCTGGCGCTGGTGACCGGCACCTGGGCGGCCAACAAGAAGGTGATCGACACGCCGCTGCACAAGTACCTGCAGGCCGACGGCGAGCGCCGCGTGCGCACCACCACGGCGGACGACCCGGACGGCATGCGCTCCATCACGCTGGTCAAGGTCCGCTCGCATCTGCCCGCCCGCCCGGGGCAGGGGCTGCCGGCCATGTCGCTCCTGGAGGTGACCATCAAGACCGGCCGCACCCACCAGATCCGCGTGCATCTGGCCAGCCAGGGCCACCCCATCGTGGGCGACGACAAGTACGGCGACTTCGACCTGAACAAGCGCGTGCCGAAACACGGCCTCAAGCGCATGTTCCTGCATGCCTGGCGATTACAGTTCAGCCACCCCGCGACGGGCCAGCGCATCGAGCTGCATGCCGAGCTGCCGCCCGAACTGTCCGAATTCATCGCTTCTTCCGCCTGACCCGACCATGCCCGCATCCCGCCCGCGCCGTTTCGACCTCATCGCCTTCGACTGGGACGGCACCCTGTACGACTCCACCGCCATCATCGTGCGCTGCATCCAGGAGGCCGTGCGCGACGTGGGCGGCACCGTGCCGTCCGACCGGGATGCCGCCTGGGTGATCGGCATGGGGCTGATGCAGGCGCTGGCGCATGCCGCCCCCGACGTGCCCGTGGAAAAGCACGCCGAGCTGCGCAGCCGCTACGGCTTTCACTACATCCGCCACCAGGGCGACCTGAGCCTGTTCGACGGCGTGCTGCCGATGCTGGAAGACCTGCGCGCGCGCGGCCATCTGCTGGCCGTGGCCACCGGCAAGAGCCGCCGCGGCCTGGACGAGGTGTTGCACACGGTGCAGCTGCGCGGCATGTTCGATGGCTCGCGCACGGCGGACGAGACGGCCGGCAAGCCGCATCCCCTGATGCTGCAGGAGCTGATGGCCGAGTTCGATGTGCCGCCCGAGCGCGTGCTGATGATCGGCGACACCACGCACGATCTGCAGATGGCGCTCAATGCCGGCTGCCCCAGCGTGGGCGTGAGCTACGGTGCGCACGAGCCCGGAGGCTTCGAGGCGCTGCGGCCCTTGTTCGTCGCGCATTCCGTGGCCGAGCTGCATGCCGGTCTGCTGGCCCAGGCATGACGATGCAGCCGCCTCCGCGCCCGCCCGCGCCGCCGTCGACCGAGGCTCTGGACCTCTGCGCCAGCGAGGCGCTGGTCAATGGCGGTGCGGCCGTGGCCTTCGACGTGGTGTACCTCGGCCAGGTCTGCCGGGCCTTCGCCATCCGCTACGAGGGGCGGCCCCACGCCTATCTCAACCGCTGCACGCACGTGCCGATGGAGATGGATTACCAGGAGGGCCGTTTCTTCGACGACACCGGCGAATGGCTGCTTTGCGCCACCCACGGCGCCGCCTACCGGCCGGACAGCGGCCGGTGCGTGGGTGGTCCCTGCCGCGGCGGGCTGGTAAAGATCGCCCTCACGGAGGAGGACGGCCGGGTCCGCTGGCATACTGCCCCCCAATTGCAACCCGTCGAGTTCTGATTCCATGACCGAACCTACCCGCACCGAACCTTCCGGTTTCGGTGGCAATCCGCCTCCAGCGCCCGATCTGTGGGCGCAGAAAGCTCCTGAATCAGGAGCGCCGGCCGCACCGGGCGCGCCCGCCGCCGGCTGGGAACGCGGTGTGCTGGAAAAGCTGGTGATGTCCACCCTGGCCGAGCAGCGCGCGGCCCGCCGCTGGCGCATCTTCATGCGCATGTCGTGGATGCTGATCGTCATCGCCGTGGCCTGGGTCGTGCTGTCGCGCGATACCGCCACCGCCAGCAAGAGCACGCCGCACACGGCCGTGGTCGACATCAAGGGCGAGATCGCCTCGGGCGCCGAGGCGAGCGCCGAATTCGTGGTGGCCGCCATGCGCAGCGCCTTCGAGGACTCGGGCTCGCAGGCCGTGGTGCTGCTCATCAACTCGCCGGGCGGCAGCCCCGTGCAGGCCGGCATCATCAACGACGAGATCGTGCGGCTGAAGGCCAAGCACGGCAAGCCGGGTGTACGCCGTGGTCGAGGAAACCTGTGCCTCGGCCGCGTACTACATCGCCGCCGCCGCGGACCAGATCTTCGTGGACAAGGCCAGCATCGTCGGCAGCATCGGCGTGCTCATGGACGGCTTCGGCTTCACCGGCACCATGGAAAAGCTGGGCGTGGAACGCCGCCTGCTGACCGCTGGCGAGAACAAGGGCTTCCTCGACCCCTTCAGCCCGCAAAGCGAGAAGCAGCGCGCCTTCGCGCAGCAGATGCTCGACCAGATCCACCAGCAGTTCATTGCCGTCGTCAAGGCCGGCCGCGGCGACCGCCTGAAGGTGAACGACGAGACCTTCAGCGGCCTGTTCTGGACCGGCCAGCAGGCCGTGGACATGGGCCTGGCCGACAAGCTGGGCAACCTGGACTACGTGGCCCGCGAAGTGGTCAAGGCCGAGGAAGTCATCGACTACACGCGCCGCGACAACGTGGCCGAGCGCCTCGCCAAGAAGTTCGGGGCCGCCATGGGCGAGACGGCGCTGCGGACCATGCAGAGCGCACCGGCCATCCGCTAAGCACGGCTACTCCTCCCGCGCTATAGCGCAGCAGCCTTCGGGTTGCTGCGCTTTTTTGATGGAGAGCCTTGGTCTGCCGGGTCCAGGGGCGCGACCTGCGACGCTGACCGCGCTGCTGCAGCGCCGGGTGCGTCAGCTGGCCAGGCCGCCTGCCTTGCGCTGGCGCGAGCCGTCTTCCAGGAATGTGTCGTCTGCCGTGGGTTGCCCTGCCTCGTCCCATTCCTTGCGCGACAGCAGGCGCGTGCGGCCCCGGGCGTCGGGCGGGCCGTAGGTGTCTTCGCGCGCGACGCGGCCGCTGGGGTGGAAGGCCTGCTGCGGCCCGGTGGGTTGCTGATCCCGCGTCAGCTGCCGGCGCTCGGCCAGCCGGCCGTCGTCGCCGTACAGCTCCTGGGCGATGCGGACCTGGTCACCTTCGCCGCGCACCGTGGAGCGCTCGCGCAGCGCGCCGTTCAGGTACCAGCGTTCCAGCGCCACTTCATGGCCGCCGGCAAAGCCGCGCTGTTCGGTGAGCTGGCCTGAGGCACCCCAGCGGCGCAGGCTAGCCAGTGGGCCTCGGCGGTCAGGCAGCGCCAGGTCGTCGGCGTCGAAGATGCGCTCTTCGCGCAGCACGGACCGGCCGGCCTCGTTGCTGTAGCTGCGGTGCACGCGCCGGCCCTGCTCGCGCAGTTGCTCCGCGGTGACGACGCCGTCCGCGTCCCATACCGTGCTGCTCAGTAGCCGCCCCCGGTCGTAGCGCACCTGGGCCGCCTTGATGCCCCGGGCGCTGTAGAGCACCGTGTCGGTGGCGCCACTGGCAAAGCCGCAGGGCTGGCGGTCTTCGTCGAACAGGCTGGCGGCCGGGCACTGCAGCCGCTGCGGCTGGCCCACGGCGTTGTATTCGAGGACGAACTGCTCGCGTCCCTCGGCATGGACGGCCAGCCGTTCCAGCCGCCCCTGTTCGCTGAACCGGCGCACGGCGCCCTGGGTGCGGCCGTTGTCCGCGGTTTCTTCCCGCTTGAGCTGCCCACTGGGCCAGAACTCGGCCACGCGGCCGTGGCTGTTGCCGCGCTCGTTGACTGTGCGCTCCCGCAGCAGCCGGCCCTCGCGGTCGAAGAAGCGCTCCAGGCCGACGAAGCGGCCATTGCGCAGTTCCTGCTCGCGCTGCAGCTGGCCGGAGTCCACATCGCGGCAGCGCATCAGGCCCGTCAGCCCGGCCGTCTCCGCACCGTTGGAGGGATTGACGGAGCGGCCGTCCACTTCGCAGCGTTGCAGCCCCCAGGCGCCCGTGGATATTGCGCTGGCAGCTATTAAAAGAAGAGTGTTCAGTGGGCGGCGCAGCATGACAGTGGGGTAAGGCGTTACCGCCCGATGGCAAATACCGTGGGCGTGCGGTTGTCGGGCGCGTCGGGCTGCTGGCGCCACTGGCGCACCAGGCGGCTGGCGTGGCGCGCGGTGGGCAGGGTGATGCCGCTGGCCATCGCCAGGCGCGTGTTGGCCTGCAGCGTCTGAAGCAGCGACTGCCACAGCGCGGCATTGCGGTAGGGGGTTTCGATGAAGAGCTGGGTCTGGCCCTGCTTGAGCGCCAGCGACTCCAGCTCGCGGATGCGCTGGGTGCGCTGGCCGGCGTCCTGCGGCAGGTAGCCGGTGAAGGCGAACTCCTGGCCGTTGAGTCCGCTGGCCGCCAGCGCGAGCAGCAGAGAGACGGGGCCCACCAGCGGCACGACGGGAATGCCGAGGTCGTGCGCGGCCCGTACGACCGAGCTGCCCGGATCGGCCACGGCGGGCATGCCGGCCTCACTCACCAGCCCCATGGCGTGGCCCGCCAGCGCTGGCGCCAGCAGTGGACGGGCGTCGAACGTGGCGTGGCCGGCGCCGCCGTGGTCGCCCTTCTTGTGCACCTCGCGCGGCAGCTCTGTGATCTGCTGCGCCTGCAGCGCGGCCGCCAGCGGATGAAGGGCGTCGATGCGCTTGAGATAGGCGCGCGTGCTCTTGGCGTTCTCGCAGATCCAGTGCGTCAGGCGCGCAGCGGTCTGCAGGGTGCCTTCGGGCAGGGCGTCCTGCAGCGGTGTCTGGGTGTCACAGCCGAAATCCAGCGGCGCGGGCACCAGGTACAGGGTGCCGGGCGTGGTGGCAGCGGTACTCATGGCAGCGTCAATCCTGCGGCGCGCAGCATGCGGCAGGTGCGGATCAGCGGCAGGCCGACGAGGGCAGTCGGGTCGTCGCTGTCGATGGCGTCGAGCAAGGCGATGCCCAGGCCCTCGCTCTTGGCACTGCCGGCGCAGTCGTAGGGTTGCTCGGCCCGCAGGTAGCGCTCGATCTCAGGGTCGGACAGATCGCGGAACTGCACGCGCACCGGCGCCAGGTCCACCTGCTCGAAGCCCGTGGCCAGGCAAACCACGGCCACCGCGGTCTGGAAGACCACGGTCTGGCCGCGCATCTGCTGCAACTGGAGCGTGGCGCGCTCGTGGGTGCCCGGCTTGCCCAGCGGCTGGCCGGCGAGGTCGGCGACCTGGTCCGATCCGATCACCACGGCATCCGGGTGCTGGGCGGCCACGGCGCGGGCCTTGGCGAGGGCCAGGCGCAGGGCGAGCGCCTTCGGGGACTCGCCGGCGGCGGGGGTCTCATCCACATCGGGTGCGGCGACGTCGAAGGGCAGGGCCAGGCGGGTCAGCAGTTCGCGGCGGTAGCGCGAGGTCGAGCCCAGTACCAGGGGCCGGGGCAGGGAGGACGGTTCAAGCATGGCGTCGATTCTCTTACACTGCCCGCATGACCAAGGAACACTCCCCCGACCGGTTGGACGTCAAGGCCTTCGCCCAGGCCGGTGCACACCTGTCCGGTCACGACTCGCTCCTGAAATATGAGCGGCTGGCGTCCGAAGCCAAAGGGCTGCATCCCGATCTGCTGGTGGACTGGCAAGCCCATGGCGAGGTCCGCGCGACGCACGGCATCGGCGGCCAGATCTGGCTGCACCTGACGGTGCGCGCGCTCTTCCCCATGACCTGCCAGCGCTGCCTGACGACCGTCGACGTGCCGCTGGAGGTGGACCGGGAATTCCGCTTCGTCGCGGACGAGGCCACCGCCGAGGCCCTGGACGACGACAGCGAAGAAGACCTGCTCGCCCTGAGCCGCGAATTCAACCTGCGCGAACTGATCGAGGACGAACTGTTGATGGCCCTGCCCGTGGTGCCCCGCCACGAAGAGTGCCCCACGGCCATGCCGCTCGCCTCCACCGATGAGGATTTCGAAGAGGCCAACGCCCAGAAGCCCAACCCCTTCGCAGCCCTGGCTTCGCTGCGCAAGGACAAGCCGGACGCATAGTTCGAAGACGGGGCTTTGGCCTCCAAAACCATTTGCGATATAATCGAGGGCTTCTCGCGAATCCCCCTCGTGTCTTTTATGGGCTGATCGCGTTTTTACCAACCCTTCAAGACTCAGGAGCCGATCATGGCTGTTCAACAAAACAAAAAGTCCCCCTCCAAGCGCGGCATGCACCGTTCGCACAATGCCCTGACGGTGCCGGGCACCGCCGTGGAAACCACCACCGGTGAAACGCACCTGCGCCACCACATCAGCCCCAACGGCTTCTACCGTGGCCGCCAAGTGCTGAAGAACAAGTCTGAAGCCTGACCCGGTTCGGCGCCCAAGGCCCGTTGCTACAAAAAATGTAGCGCGGGCCTTTGTCTTTTTCGTCGTATTCCCTTTTCTTCCAGCCGCGCTCGCGGCTCTTTAGTCGCCCATGATCACACTGGCTGTTGACTGTATGGGGGGCGACCATGGCCCCCGCGTCACGCTGGCGGCATGCCGCCAGTTTCTTGCAACCCATGCCGAGGCCCGCCTGCTGCTGGTAGGGCTGCCCGAGAGCCTGCAGGCGTTCGCCCATGAGCGGGCAACGATCGTGGCCGCTTCCGAAGTGGTGACGATGGATGACCCGGTGGAGGTCGCCCTTCGCCGCAAAAAGGATTCATCGATGCGGGTGGCCATCCAGCAGGTGAAGGATGGCAATGCCCAGGCCGCCGTATCGGCTGGCAACACTGGCGCTTTGATGGCGATCGCCCGCTATCTGCTCAAGACATTGGACGGCATCGATCGGCCTGCCATCGCCACGCAGATGCCGAATGCCCGCGGCGGCGCCACCACCGTGCTGGACCTGGGCGCCAATGTCGATTGCACTGCGGAACATCTGTTGCAATTCGCCGTGATGGGGTCGGCCCTGGTTTCCGCGTTGCAGGAGGGAGGCGAGCCGACGGTGGGCTTGCTGAATATCGGCGAGGAAGCCATCAAAGGCAGCGAAGTGATCAAGGCTGCGGGTGAACTGCTGCGATCTGCGGGCAAATCGGGCGATCTCAATTTCTACGGCAACGTCGAAGGCAACGATATCTTCAAGGGCGTTGTAGACATCGTGGTGTGTGACGGTTTTGTCGGCAACGTGGCGCTCAAGGCGAGCGAGGGCGTGGCATCGATGATCGTTGGCGCGCTGAAGCAGGAGTTCAAGCGCAATATCTTCACCAAACTTGCAGCCATCATTGCCTATCCGGTGCTTTCGGCCTTGATGCGTCGCATGGACCACCGACGTTACAACGGCGCGGCCCTGTTGGGGCTCCGCGGACTGGTGTTCAAGAGCCATGGATCGGCCGACGCTCTCGCCTATGAGCAGGCTTTGAACCGCGCGTATGATGCAGCCCGCAACAACCTGCTCGACCGCGTCCGGACGCGGGTTGCGCACGCAGCGCCGCTTCTGGCGCCAGCCGATGCGCAGGTGCCTCCCTCCGGAATGGCCGCGGCCACACATTGATGAGACGCTATTCCCGTATCAAAGGCACCGGCAGCTACCTGCCGCCAAGGCGCCTGTCCAATGCCGATTTGGTGGCCGAACTCGCACAGCGCGGGGTCGATACTTCGGACGAGTGGATCGTCGAACGCACCGGCATCCGCGCGCGGCACTTTGCCGAGACCGATGTCGCCAGCAGTGACCTGGCACTTGAGGCCTCGCGCCGCGCTCTGGAGGCCGCTGGCGTCCAGCCGCAGGACATCGACCTGATCATCGTCGCCACGTCCACACCGGACATGGTGTTCCCTTCGACTGCTTGCATCCTGCAGAACAAGCTGGGGGCCAACGGCTGCCCGGCCTTCGACGTGCAGGCTGTCTGCAGCGGTTTCGTCTACGCGCTGTCCGTGGCGGATTCCATGATCCAGTCCGGGGCCGCGAACCGGGCGCTGGTGGTGGGTTCGGAGGTCTTCAGCCGCCTGCTCGACTTCAATGACCGCACCACCTGCGTTCTGTTCGGCGACGGTGCCGGCGCGGTCGTGCTCGAGGCGTCCGATACGCCGGGCATTCTGGCGAGCGAATTGCGTGCCGACGGCAAGCATGTGGGCATCCTGTGTGTGCCGGGCAATGTCCTGGGCGGACAGATTCTGGGCGACCCGCTGCTCAAGATGGACGGCCAGGCCGTCTTCAAGCTGGCGGTGGGGCTGCTGGAAAAGGCGGCCCGCGCCACGCTGGACAAGGCCGGTCTGACGGACGCGGACATCGACTGGCTGGTGCCCCACCAGGCCAATATCCGCATCATGCAAAGCACGGCCAAGAAGCTTGGCCTGTCCATGGAAAAGGTGATCGTCACCGTGGGCGAGCACGGCAACACCTCGGCGGCCTCGATTCCGCTGGCGCTGGACCATGGTGTGCGCAACGGCCAGATCCTTCCGGGGCAAACGCTCATGCTGGAAGGCGTGGGCGGTGGCTTCACCTGGGGTGCGGTGCTCCTCAAAATGTAGCGCTATTCGCTTGTTGGTAGGGCGCTAGAGCCTGTTTTTATTCATGTTTCAAACGATGTCGAAGTCTTTTGCTTTCGTTTTTCCTGGGCAGGGCTCCCAATCGGTCGGCATGCTGGATGGCTGGGGCGACCACCCCGCCGTGGCGCAGACCGTGCAGGAAGCCTCGGACGCCCTGGGAGAGGACGTGGGCCGCCTGATCCAGGAAGGTCCCAAGGAATCCCTGGCCCTCACTACCAACACCCAGCCTGTGATGCTCGTCGCCGGCGTCGCCGCGTGGCGCGTCTGGACCGCCGAAGGGGGCGCCTTGCCGGTCGCCGTTGCGGGTCACTCGCTGGGTGAGTATTCGGCCCTCGTGGCCTCCGGGGTGCTGACCCTGGAGCAAGCAGCGCCGCTGGTGCGCCTGCGCGCCGCTGCCATGCAGGAAGCCGTGCCCGTCGGGACTGGCGCCATGGCCGCCATCCTGGGCATGGATGCAGCCAAGGTCATCTCCGGCTGCGCCGAGGCTGCGGCTTCGTTCGGCGCCGGCTCTGCAGAAGTTGTGGAGGCCGTGAACTTCAACGACCCGGCCCAGACCGTGATCGCGGGCACCAAGGCCGGTGTCGACAAGGCGTGCGAGGTGCTCAAGGCCGCCGGCGCCAAGCGCGCATTGCCGCTGCCCGTGTCGGCGCCTTTCCATTCCAGCCTCATGAAGCCCGCGGCCGAGAAGCTGCGCGAAGCGCTGGCGTCGACCCCCCTCGCTGCGCCCCGGATTCCGGTGGTGAACAACGTCGACGTGGCTGTCGAGCAAGACGCCGACGCCATCCGCGACGCGCTGTACCGCCAGGCCTTCGGTGCCGTGCGCTGGGTGGAATGCGTCCAGGCGCTCAAGGCCCGCGGCGTGACCCATCTCATCGAATGCGGTCCCGGCAAGGTTCTGGCCGGCATGACCAAGCGCATCGACCCCGAACTGGTGGGTGCTTCCCTGTATGACACGGCCACCTTGGCCGAGACCCGAGAACTGCTGGCATGACCGACACCACTGCAAACCCTTCCCAGATCGCCCTTGTGACGGGCGCGACGCGCGGCATCGGCGCGGCCATCGCCGCGGAACTGTCGGCCCGCGGCTACCGCGTCATCGGCACGGCAACCAGCGAAGGCGGTGCTGCCAGCATCACGCAGGCGCTCGCTGCGTCCGGTGGCAAAGGAGTGGTCCTGAATGTCACTGACGGCGCCGCCGTGGATGCGCTGACCGATGCCATCGTCAAGGAATACGGCGGTTTGCATGTCTTGGTGAACAACGCCGGCATCACCCGTGACACCCTGGCGATGCGTATGAAGGACGACGATTGGGATGCAGTGGTCGACACCAACCTGAAGGCGGTCTTCCGTGTCAGCCGCGCGGCCATCCGTCCCATGATGAAGCAGCGCTTCGGCCGCATCATCAACATCACGAGCGTGGTCGGTGCATCGGGCAATCCCGGTCAGGCCAACTACGCCGCCGCCAAGGCGGGCGTGGCGGGAATGACCCGCGCGCTGGCGCGCGAACTGGGCAGCCGCGGCATCACGGTCAACTGCGTCGCCCCGGGGTTCATTGCCACCGATATGACGGCGGAATTGCCCGAAGAGCAGAAAAAAGCGCTCAAATCGCAGATCGCCCTGGGCGACCTGGGGCAGCCCAGCGACATCGCGCACGCCGTCGCGTACCTGGCCTCCGCCGGCGCAGGTTATGTGACGGGGCAGGAATTGCACGTCAATGGCGGCATGTACATGTAATTGAAGAGAGTTGGCGCCGATTACTCCGCTCGGCGGGCCGGTAAGGGAGTTCTCCCGAACCAGCTAGAATCGCGGATTCATTCACAACCCCCTGAGGGAAACCATGAGCGATATCGAAGCACGTGTCAAAAAAATCATTGCCGAACAACTCGGCGTGGAAGAGTCTCAAGTCACCAATGAAAAAGCCTTCGTGGCCGATCTGGGTGCTGACTCCCTGGACACCGTGGAACTGGTGATGGCCCTGGAAGACGAATTCGGCATCGAGATCCCTGACGAAGACGCAGAGAAGATCACGACGGTGCAGAACGCCATCGACTACGCCAACACCCATCAGAAGGCCTGAGCGCCTTCGAGCCCAGAGCGAACAGCAGAAAGTTTTAGCGCATGAGCCGTCGTCGCGTTGTCGTGACCGGCCTGGGTTGCATCAGTCCCGTGGGTAACACGGTGGCAGACGCCTGGGCCAACATCCTTGCCGGCCAATCCGGCATTGGCCTCATCACCAAGTTCGACGCGTCGAACTTCGCCTGCAAGATCGCCGGCGAGGTCAAAGGGTTTGATGTGGAGTCCTACATCAGCGCCAAGGATGCGCGGACGATGGACACCTTCATCCACTATGGCATCGCCGCGGCCCAGGAGGCCATCCGCGATGCAGGCCTGCCCACGGGCGAGGCGCTGGATGAAGAGCTGGCCACACGCATCGGCTGCATCATCGGCTCTGGTATCGGCGGCCTGCCGCTGATCGAAGGAACGCACGCGGAATATGCCAATCGCGGGCCGCGCCGCATCACCCCATTCTTCGTGCCGGCTTCCATTATCAATATGGTGGCCGGGCACGTGTCCATGAAGTTCGGCTTCAAGGGGCCCAACCTGTCCGTCGTCACGGCGTGCACGACGGGTCTGCACTGCATCGGCGAGGCCGCGCGCAAGATCGAGTACGGCGATGCCGACGTGATCGTGGCGGGCGGCAGCGAGGCCACGGTCTCGCCGCTGGGCGTGGGTGGCTTCGCGGCCATGCGGGCTCTGTCCACACGCAACGACGATCCGCAGACGGCGTCCCGTCCCTGGGACAAGGACCGCGACGGCTTCGTGCTGGGCGAGGGCGCCGGCGTGATGGTGCTGGAAGAGTACGAGCACGCCAAGGCCCGCGGCGCGACGATCTACGCCGAGGTCAGCGGCTACGGTATGAGTGCCGACGCCGGTCACATGACGGCGCCGAACATGGACGGCCCCCGCCGGGCCATGCAGGCTGCGCTGCGCAATGCCGGTATCAACGCCGACCAGGTGGACTACCTCAATGCGCACGGCACCTCGACGCCTCTGGGCGACCTGAACGAAACCAATGCCATCAAGGCCGCCCTGGGCGACCATGCCAAGAAGATGGTGGTCAGCTCGACCAAGTCCATGACCGGCCACTTGCTGGGTGGGGCGGGCGGGATCGAGAGCGTGTTCACCGTGCTGGCACTGCGTGACCAGAAGGCGCCGCCGACGATCAACCTCTTCGAGCAGGATCCGGAATGCGATCTGGATTACTGTGCCAATGCCGCCCGTGACATGAAGATCGACATTGCCGTGAAGAACAATTTCGGCTTTGGCGGCACGAACGGCACGCTGGTCTTCAAGCGCGTCTGATCCCGCACGACTCCCGGCCGTGCATGCGCAGGGAGCCTGATGCCTCAAGGCCCAACCAACGCAGTGCCGGCCGTCCCGCCGGGATTGGCGTCTGCGCCGGCCGTGCGATTTCCCCTTGTTCGCAGTGGGCGGCTGCTCGCCGCGCTACTGGCCTGTGCCCTGCTGGCGCCGGCCACGATGGGGGGCATCATGTGGCAAGGGCATTTTCCTTCTCCACTTCACGGCCTCGTCTTCGTGCTCATCTGGCTGCTGGCAGCGACTGCGGCAGTTCTTTGGTGGCGCAGATTGCCTGCCGCAGGCTGGCTCGACTGGAACGGTGCGGAATGGATGGTCCAGGCCGAGGGCGTACCGCAGCGGGTGTGTCCGGCCCAGTCCATGGAGGTGGCCGTGGATGTACAGGAGGCCCTGCTGCTGCGCTGCGCGTGGGGTCCCGGAGCGCGGTGCGTGTGGCTCTGGCTGGAGCGTTGCCATGCACCCACGGCTTGGCTGGCACTGCGCCGGGCTTTGTATGCCCACACATCCCGAGACGCAGACCGCACTGCTGCGATCGATGCGGAGGTGCGTTCTGCACCGCTCCGCTCCCACCACAACGATGATCCGAGATGACCGCTGCCCCGCTTTCGCCCCCCAGTTCAGACAGCGACTTCCAGCTTGTGGAGAGGACGCTGGCCGGTGACCAGCGGGCCTACGAATTGCTCGTCATCAAGTACCAGCGCCGGATCGAAAGGCTGATCGGACGCATGGTCCGGGACGTGGACCTGGTGCCCGACATTGCGCAGGAGACCTTCATCCGGGCCTATCGGGCGCTGCACCAGTTCCGCGGCGACGCCCAGTTCTATACCTGGCTGTACCGGATTGCCGTGAACACGGCCAAGAAGGCGCTTGTCGACATGAAGCGCAATCCCGTGATCTCCGAGAACGCTTTGCGCAATGGGGATGACGAGGATGAAACTTCCCGCCCCGGCAATGAACTAATCAGCGACGAAACCCCCGAAACCGTCTTGGCGGCCCAGGAAATCGCCGCGGCGGTCAACAGCGCCATGGAGGCGTTGCCGGAAGATCTGCGCCAGGCGGTGACCTTGCGGGAGATCGAGGGTTTGACCTATGAAGAGATTGCGGTGGCTATGAGTTGCCCGATCGGGACGGTGCGTTCGCGCATCTTCCGGGCCCGTGAAGCCATATCCGCAAAGGTGCGTCCCCTGCTGGAGAGCCAGTCGGGTAAGCGGTGGTAGTGGTTGGCTGTGGCCAAGGAATGTTGCGGATTGCGGGTGGTACACCATGAATGACGATGTAAAGACGCAGGAACAGTTGTCCGCCTTGACGGACGGACAGTTGCAGGGCGACGAATTCGCCCAGGCCATGCGATGGGCCGAGACGGACGAAGGCCTTCAGACGTGGCAGGTCTACCACCTCATCGGGGACGTGATGCGTTCCTCTGAGCTCGCCCGCCCCGCCGACCTGGGCTTTCTTTCCACGCTGCGGGCTGAGCTGGCGAAGGCTCCGCCGGTGGCTGAACTGGCGCAGGCGCAAGTTGTGCAGGTCGCGCCGGTGGATACCCGGGTGGAAGTTTCGGCCAATGCGTCGGTATTCCACTGGAAGGTCGCGGCAGGGCTGGCTTCGCTGGCAGCCGTGGCGGCACTGGGCTGGCATACGTACGCCGGCATGCCGGGTGTATCGGGCCCCCAACTGGCCATCGTCGCGCCTGTGGCGGGGCCGGATGCGGCCACGGCAGTGGCTGAGAACGGCCCTCCCGGGCAATCCGTCATGATTCGGGATCCGCGCCTGGACGAACTGCTGGCTGCGCACCGCCAGTTCGGTGCCACCTCGAACCTGCAGATGCCGGCGGGTTTCTTGCGTAACGCGACTTTCGAAGCGCCTGCGCGCTGAGGCGCTGACAGCACCGCACAGGTGGCAAGGCGGCACGCCATGCGCCCCACGGCGCGTTGCCGGGTGCCATCTTGCCGAAACCTCCCTTCAGTTCCGCAGCGGGCGGTTCGTGCGCAGCCCGGCGCTCTGCTGCGCAGCGGTACTGCCGCGACTTTGCCTGGGGTCTGCGTGGGGCGGGTGCCGACGTCTCGGCCCACGTCGATCTGCGATCATGGCCGCGGAACCAATTCCCCGACGCCGCTTCTCAAAAAGCGTACTACTGATTTGATATCACAACTGTCTTTGGAAGGGTCGACGATGTTCAGAATCGATTGGAAGCCGATGCGGATCGCCGCAATCGCGGGCGTTCTGGCCGTGTCTGCGGGAGGCGTTCTGTGGCCGACGGCGCAAGCGCATGCCCAGGCAGCGGCATCGGTGCGCGGATTGCCCGACTTCACGGATCTGGTGGACCAGGTGGGGCCCTCGGTGGTGAACATCCGGACGCTGGAAAAGGTGTCCAGCCAGTCCGGCGCCGGTTCCATGGACGAGGAAATGCTCGAGTTCTTCCGCCGCTTCGGGGTGCCCGTGCCCAATATGCCCAAGCAGCAGGCGCCTCAGCAGCGCACGCCGCGCGAGGAGCAGCCCCGCGGCGTGGGCTCTGGCTTCATCCTGACCGCCGACGGCTTCGTGATGACCAACCACCACGTGGTGGAGGGGGCGGAGGAGGTCATCGTGACCCTCACGGACAAGCGGGAATTCAAGGCGAAGATCGTCGGGTCGGACAAGCGCACCGACGTGGCCGTGGTCAAGATCGATGCCACCGGCCTGCCTGCCGTGAAGATCGGGGACCTGAACCGCCTGCGGGTGGGCGAGTGGGTCATGGCCATCGGTTCGCCCTTCGGGCTCGAGAACAGCGTGACGGCCGGCATCGTGAGCGCCAAGCAGCGAGATACCGGCGACTACCTGCCCTTCATCCAGACCGACGTGGCCATCAACCCCGGCAATTCGGGCGGGCCGCTGATCAACATGCGCGGCGAAGTGGTCGGCATCAACAGCCAGATCTATTCGCGATCGGGTGGCTTCATGGGGATCTCTTTTGCGATCCCCGTTGACGAAGCCATCCGCGTGAGCGAGCAACTGCGTGCGACCGGCCGGGTGAGCCGCGGCCGCATCGGGGTGCAGATCGAAACAGTGCCGCGCGATGTGGCGGAGTCCATCGGTCTGGGCAAGGCGGTGGGCGCGCTGGTGCGCGGCGTGGAAACGGGGTCCCCTGCGGACAAGGCGGGTGTCGAGGCTGGCGACGTGATCACGAAGTTCGACGGCAAGGCCGTCGAGAAGGTGTCTGACCTGCCGCGCCTGGTGGGCAATACCAAGCCGGGAACGAAGAGCACGATCACGGTCTTCCGCCGCGGCAATACCCGCGACCTGTCGATCACCATCGCCGAGGTGGATCCCGATGAGAAGCCGGTGGCGAAGGGGGCCGAGCGCGAAAGCAGCAAGCCGCCGAAGGCTTCCGCGGCCGCACAGCAGATCGGCTTGCAGGTCACCGACCTGACAGATGCCGAAAAGAAAGAACTCAAGATCAAGGGGGGCGTGCGCGTCGCCGCGGCAGCCGATGCGGCTGCCCGTGCAGGCCTGCGCGAGGGCGATGTCATCGTGGCGCTGGCCAACACCGAGGTCAACACCCTGAAGGAGTTCGAGGCGGCACTCGGCAAGGCGGACAAGGGCAAGCCCATCAATGTCCTTTTCCGTCGGGGCGAATGGGCGCAATACGCGCTGATCCGGCCCGCGCGCTGAGCCAAGGCCCCGGTCCCTCCCAGAACCGGGAGCGGGCCGTCGGCTGTCGGACCACATCGTGAAATGCAAGTGATTTATTTCGAAAGTTAGCCCTGGCTAACTTATTAAATGGGCTATGTGCAGTTTTCGATAGAATGTGGTCCTTTCATCGTGGGTCTGGGGAATAACCGAGGGCGCTTAGCCCACGATGTGAAAGACGAGAGAATCATGCACAGGTGCTCCACAGATCGCCCACATGTTGTTCAATACATGTTGGCGGGAATTGTGAATAACCTGTTGATAAATTGCCCGTTGCAAGGTGGCAACGACCCTGTAGCGCGCTGGGCTGGGCTTTCCCGTCCAGGCTTTTTGCCTACAATGAAGCTCCAACTATCGCAGTTGCCAAAAGATTGTTGGTTCAGGGCGCGTCACCATCTGACGCGCCCTTTTTTCTTGTCTGCGTTCTTTTCAATTCAATCACTTGTCGCATTCCGTTGATGAACCACATCAGAAATTTTTCCATCATTGCGCACATCGACCACGGCAAGTCGACGCTCGCTGACCGCCTGATCCAGCGCTGTGGAGGGCTTGAGGAACGGCAGATGGAAGCCCAGGTCCTCGACTCGATGGACATCGAAAAAGAGCGTGGGATAACCATCAAGGCACAGACCGCTGCGCTGCAGTACAAGGCCAAGGATGGGCAGGTCTACAACCTCAATCTGATCGACACGCCGGGCCACGTGGACTTCTCGTATGAAGTGTCGCGTTCGCTGTCGGCATGCGAGGGCGCGCTGCTGGTGGTCGATGCTTCGCAAGGCGTGGAAGCCCAGACGGTGGCCAACTGCTACACCGCGCTCGACCTGGGCGTGGAAGTGCTGCCCGTGCTCAACAAGATGGATCTGCCGCAGGCCGATCCTGACAACGCCAAGGCCGAGATCGAGGACGTGATCGGCATCGATGCGACGGATGCGATTCCGTGCTCGGCCAAGACCGGCATGGGCATTGACGAGATCCTGGAGCTCATCGTCGCCAAGGTGCCCGCTCCGCGCGGCAATCCCGACGCGCCGCTGCGCGCCATGATCATCGACAGCTGGTTCGATCCGTACGTGGGCGTGGTGATGCTGGTGCGGGTGGTGGACGGCCGCCTGCTCAAGGGCGAACGCTTCAAGATGATGGCTTCCGGTGCGGCCTACAACGCCGACAACCTGGGCGTGTTCACTCCCGCCAACGAGGCGCGCAGCGCGCTGAACGCAGGCGAAGTGGGCTACATCATCGCGGGCATCAAGGAACTGAAAGCCGCCAAGGTCGGCGACACCATCACGCTGGAAAAGAAGCTGCCCAACAACCTCGGCCCGGCCGAGCAGGCACTGCCCGGCTTCAAGGAAATCCAGCCGCAGGTCTTCGCCGGCCTCTATCCGACGGAAGCGAGCGAATACGACCAGTTGCGCGACGCGCTGGAAAAGCTGCAGCTCAACGATGCCTCGCTGCATTTCGAGCCCGAGGTGTCGCAGGCGCTGGGCTTCGGCTTCCGGTGCGGCTTCCTGGGCCTGCTGCACATGGAGATCGTGCAGGAACGCCTGGAGCGCGAGTTCGACCAGGACCTGATCACCACCGCGCCCAGCGTGGTCTACGAAGTGGTCAAGGGCGATGGCGAGGTCATCATGGTCGAGAACCCCTCCAAGATGCCCGAGCAAGGCAAGATCCAGGAGATTCGCGAGCCCATCGTGACCGTGCATCTGTACATGCCGCAGGACTACGTTGGCGCGGTGATGACGCTGGCCAACCAGAAGCGCGGCGTGCAGCTCAACATGGCCTATCACGGCCGCCAGGTCATGCTGACCTATGAGATTCCCCTGGGCGAGATCGTGCTGGACTTCTTCGACAAGCTGAAGTCGGTGTCGCGCGGCTATGCGTCCATGGACTACGAGTTCAAGGAGTACCGCGCGTCGGACGTGGTGAAGGTCGACATCCTGCTCAACGGCGAGAAGGTCGACGCGCTGTCGATCATCGTGCACCGCAGCCAATCCACCTACCGTGGCCGTGCCGTGGCCGCCAAGATGCGCGAAATCATCAGCCGCCAGATGTTCGACGTGGCCATCCAGGCGGCCATCGGTGCCAACATCATCGCGCGCGAGACCATCAAGGCACTGCGCAAAAACGTGCTGGCGAAATGCTATGGCGGTGACATCACCCGCAAGCGCAAGCTTCTCGAGAAGCAGAAGGCAGGCAAGAAACGCATGAAGCAGATCGGTTCGGTGGAAGTGCCCCAGGAAGCGTTCCTGGCCATCCTGCAGGTGGAGGATTGATGAAAGCCATGCAGTTCATCACCTCCCTGGTGATCGCCGCGTTCGTCGGCTATGTCGGTGCCTGGTACCTGGGCGCCATCGACGGCAACTTCGCTCTGCTGCTGTTCCTGGCCACGGTCGTGACCGGCGCGTACTGGCTGGCCGAGCGCTTCTACTTCCTGCCCCAGCGCCGCAAGGCGGCCCAGGCCATCGAGGCTGCTGCCGTGCAGCGCCGCGCCGAGCTGGACCGCATGGGCATCGCCAAGGTCGACGGCGACGTGGAAGAGGCCAAGGGCCGCATCCTCATGCAGCCCTGGTGGCTGGACTGGACGGCGGGGCTGTTCCCGGTGATCGCCATCGTCTTCCTGCTGCGCTCGTTCCTCTTCGAGCCGTTCAAGATCCCCTCCGGCTCGATGATCCCCACGCTGCTGGTGGGCGACCTGATCCTGGTGAACAAGTTCACCTACGGCATCCGCCTGCCCGTCATCAACAAGAAGATCACCGAGGGCAACGCACCCCAGCGCGGCGACGTGATGGTGTTCCGCTACCCGCCCCAGCCCAACATGGACTACATCAAGCGTGTGGTCGGCGTGCCCGGCGACGAGGTGGCCTACCTGAACAAGCGGCTGACGGTGAACGGCCAGCCCGTGCCCACGAGCGCGCTGCCCGACTTCTTCGACGAAGACGCGATGCGCTACTTCAAGCACTTCGAGGAACAGCTGGGCACGCACCGCCACGGCATCCTGAACAATCCCGACATGCCGGCCTTCGTGCAGGGCGCGAGCAACTTCGCCTACCGCGACCAGTGCCGCTACAGCGTCGAGGGTGTGGTGTGCAAGGTGCCCGAGGGCCAGTACTTCATGATGGGCGACAACCGCGATAATTCGCTCGACTCGCGCTACTGGGGCTTCGTGCCGGACGCCAACATCGTCGGCAAGGCGTTCTTCGTGTGGATGAACTTCGGCAATCCGAAGCGCATCGGCTCGTTCAACTGAGCCGTTCGTCCGCTGAACCGGGCCGCGCCGCAACAACACAACCACCATCGAGAGGGGAAACCATGGGCCTGCAACGTTCCACCAGCCGCTCGCGCCAGCGCGGGCTGTCCTTCATCGGACTGGTGCTGATCGGCTTCCTGGCCGTGGCGGCCTTTGCCATTGGCGGCCAGTCGGTGCCCATCTTCCTGGAGTACCAGGCCATCCGCAAGGCGGCCAACAAGGCCGCACGCGACGGCTCCACGGTGCCGGAAGTGCGTGCCGCTTTCGACCGTGCCGCCGCCATCGACGACATCAGCTCCATCAGCGGCAAGGACCTCGAGGTGACGAAGCGCAACGACAAGGTCGTGGTGTCGTTCAGCTACTCGCGTGAGATTGCGCTGGCCGGGCCGGCCTATCTCGTCTACCGTTTCCAAGATTCGACCCGTTAGTGACCAGCAGTCTGTCTTCCCTGCAGGATCGCCTGCAGCACACCTTCTCCGATCCCGCGCTCCTGCAGCGCGCGGTGACCCACCGCAGTTTCTCGGCGGACCACAACGAGCGCCTGGAATTCCTGGGCGACTCCGTGCTCAACCTGGCCGTCTCCAGCCTGCTGTACCGGCAGCTGAGGGACCTGCCCGAAGGCGATCTGTCCCGCGTGCGCGCCAACCTGGTCAAGCAGGACACGCTGCACGGCCTGGCCATGCGGCTGCAGCTGTCCGACCTGCTGCGCCTGGGCGAAGGCGAGGCCAAGTCGGGCGGCAAGCTGCGCCCGTCCATCCTCGCCGATGCGCTGGAGGCCCTGATCGGCGCCGTCTACCTGGATGCCGGCTACGGGCCTGCGGAGGCGCTGGTGCACCGGCTGTTCGAAGGCGTGGACGTCAACCCGCAGATGCAGGCGGCCGCCAAGGACCCCAAGACCGCGTTGCAGGAGTGGCTGCAGGGCCGCAAAATGAAGCTGCCGCTGTACCGCGTGGTCGGTACGGTGGGGGCTGCGCACCGCCAGACGTTCGACGTGGAGTGCGAAATTTCCGAACTGGGCCTGACCGAGCGCGGCATTGGCGGCTCGCGCCGGGCCGGCGAGCAGGCGGCCGCTGCCGCCATGCTGGCCACATTGAAAGCAAGACACGCATGAACGAAGATGCTACGAAAGATGTAGCTGGTGGCGCTGATGAATCAAGCGCTGGCGGCCAAAATGACCTGGAAGCCATGCTGGCGGCCGCCAAGCCGGGTGGCGGCGCGGCGGCGGTGGACGCCACGGGCCAGCGCTGCGGCCTGATCGCCATCGTCGGCAAGCCCAACGTGGGCAAGTCCACGCTGATGAACGCGCTGGTGGGGCAGAAGATCTCCATCACCTCGCGCAAGGCGCAGACCACGCGCCACCGCATCACCGGCATCCGCACGCGCGAGAACACGCAGTTCGTGTTCGTCGATACGCCGGGTTTCCAGACCAAGCACAGCACGGCGCTCAACAAGTCGCTGAACAAGACCGTGATGGGCGCCATCGGCGACGTGGACCTGATCCTCTTCGTGGTGGAAGCCGGCAGCTTCACGCTGGCCGACGCCAAGGTGCTGTCGCTCTTCAAGCCCGGCATTCCCACGCTGCTGATCGCCAACAAGCTCGACGAGGTGCACCGCCGCGCCGAGATCGCGCCCTGGCTCAAGGGCATGCAGGAGCGCCACCCGTTCGCCGAGTTCGTGCCCATGTCGGCCAAGAACAAGGGCGATATCGAGCGGTTGTTCGGCATCTGCGCCAAGTACCTGCCCGAGCAGCCCTTCTGGTACGCCGAGGACGAACTGACCGACCGCAGCGAGAAGTTCCTGGCCAGCGAGACGGTGCGCGAGAAGCTGTTCCGCTTCACCGGCGACGAGCTGCCCTACACCTCGACCGTGGTCATCGACAAGTTCGAGGAAGAGCCGAGCAAGACGCACAAGCGCTTCGTGCGCGTGGCGGCCACCATCGTGGTGGAGCGCGACGGCCACAAGGCCATGGTGATCGGCGAGAAGGGCGAGCGCCTGAAGCGCATCAGCACCGAGGCGCGGCAGGAGATGGAGCGGCTGATGGACGCCAAGGTGTTCCTCGAAGTGTGGGTCAAGGTCCGTTCGGGCTGGGCCGACGACG
The DNA here is from genome assembly GCF_031453675.1 of Paracidovorax wautersii. Lineage (NCBI taxonomy): Bacteria > Pseudomonadati > Pseudomonadota > Betaproteobacteria > Burkholderiales > Comamonadaceae > Paracidovorax > Paracidovorax wautersii. The sequence continues at coordinate 2,626,162 of NZ_JAVIZX010000001.1, forward strand.
AGGCCCGGGTGCGCTCTTTCGGATATGAATGACTTCCCCCTGAGTCGCCTGCGGCGCCTTCCCCCCAGGGGGACGACGCCAGCGGCCGGGCAAAGCCCGTTCCGCGGCGTCTGCTGGCGTGGCCTGCTCCGCGGCCTTCTGACGGGTGACCGCGGCGTGGGGCTTGTGCACTGCTCGCTGCCGGTGCAGGTTACCTTGAACTGATATTGAAGAAATCGGCCTCCAGCGCTTATCCATCAAGCGCTTCTAGCTCCTGAAAGCATAGCAAACTATGGCCGCCCGCCGCGTTGCCGACGAACCCGCCTATGTGCTGCACCGCTACGACTGGAGCGAGTCCAGCCTGATCCTGGAGACCTTCACGCGCCACTATGGCCGCGTGGCGCTGGTGGCCAAGGGGGCGAAGAAACCCACGTCCAACTTCCGCCCGGTGCTGCTGCCGCTGCAGCCGCTGCGCGTGACCTATACGCTGGGCGCCGAGGGACATGGGGAGATCCATGCGCTCAAGGGCGCGGAGTGGGTGGGCGGGCACGTGATGCCGACTGGCGACGCGCTGCTGTCCGGCCTGTACCTGAACGAACTGCTGCTGCGGCTGCTGGCGCGCGAGGACACGCATGCCCCGCTGTTCGACGCCTATGCCGGCGTGGTGCGCGTGCTGGGCAGCGAGCACGGCGACGCCCTGGAGCCCGTGCTGCGCAGCTTCGAGCTGCTGCTGCTGCGAGAGATCGGTCTGCTGCCGGCGCTCGATGCCGAGACCTCCACGCTGGCCGCCCTGGAGCCCGGCGCACGCTATGCCCTGGTGCCCGAGGCCGGGCTGCGCCCGGTGTTGCCGGCCGACCGTGCCACGCTGGCCGGCAGCCAGTGGCAGGCGCTGCAGCGGGCGCTGGACGCGCCGGCGCACTACACGGCCACGCTGCGCGCCATCGCGACGGCGGAGGGCGCCGTGGCAGCCGACCTCAAGAGCCAGCTCCGCGCCGTGCTGCAGTACCACTGCGGCAGCCCGGTGCTGCGCACGCGCCAGCTGATGATGGATCTGCAGAAACTCTGAAATACAGCCGACCGGGGAGGGGACAGGACATGGATCACGGCCAAGCGAGACCTTGGATGCTGGCCTGGGCGCTCGCGCAGGGCGCTGCCCTGTGGGCATTGCACGGCGCGGTGGCGAAGGACCGGTGGGCGCTGCTCTGGCCGGTGTACGCCGTCGTGCTGGCGGTTCCGCTGACCTTGCAGTTGCTGGCCGCGCACCGTTCGCGCCACGGGTTGTGGCTGCAGGCGGCTGCTCTGGGCATGGTGTTCGCGGCGGCTGCGGGCTATGGGGGGCATGTCTCCGGGGCAGAGAACCGCGGGCAGATGGGGGCAGCCCTGGTGCTGCTGCTGTCCGGCAGCTGGTTCGTGCTGCTGCCCTTTGCCGAGCAGCGGCTGGCCTGCGGCACCTGGGCGCGCGACTACCCGCGGCTGTTCACCACGGCGTGGCGCCACGCCTTCCAGCTGCTGCTGGCCGGGCTGTTCACCGGCCTGTTCTGGGCGCTGCTGTTTCTGCTGGCGGGGCTGTTCCAGGTGCTGGGCGTCTCGCTCTTCATGCAGACCTTCACCAGTCTCCCCTTCGTGTACATGGCCACGCCGGTCGCGTTCGCCCTGGGCCTGTCGCTCTATGCCGCGCGGGAGGAGGCGCTGGCGGGCTTCTGGCGGTCCATGCTCCAGGTGCTGGGCTGGCTGCTGCCGCTGGCCTGCCTGATCGCGCTGCTCTTCCTGGCAGCGCTGCCGGTGCGTGGCCTCGCGCCGCTGTGGAAGACGGGGCACGCCACCGCGCTCATGCTCGGCCTGATCGGGTGGATGGTGTTTCTCTTCAACGTGGCCTGGAGCGACGGCCGGGAGGAAAGCCAGCGCTTCGGCCCTGCGCTGCAGCGCTTTGTCGCCATGGGCCTGCTGACGCTGCCGGTCTACGCCGCGCTGTGCGCCTATGCCCTCGGCCTGCGGGTGGCGCAGTACGGCTGGACGGCCGATCGCGTCTGGGCCGCGCTGGCCGTGGTGCTGATGGCGGTGTACGCCGTCGGCTACGCGCTGGCCGCGTTGCAGCGCAGCGTGCCCTGGATGTCGATGGCGCGGCGCGTGAATGTGGCCGTTGCCTGGCTGGCCGTCGCGCTGGCCTTGCTGACCTGCACGCCGGTGCTGGACCCCGCGCGCATCGCCGTTGCCAGCCAGCTGGCCCGGCTGCAGGCGCAGCGGGTGGACGTGCCGGCCTTCGACTTCGGCTACCTGCGCTGGGATGCCGGCCGTGCCGGGCAGGCGGCGCTGGAGCAACTGACGCAGGAACAGAGCCATCCGCAGGCTGCGCAGATCCGTGAGCGGGCGCAGGCCGCCCAGCAGGACAAGAGCCGCTACGCGCGGCGCTCCGGGGCGCAGGCGCAGGTCTGGACGGCCGACACGCTGCGCGCCCGGCTGCGGCCCTTCCCGGCGGACGCGGCGCCGGACGCCGCATGGCTCGACTACCTGCTCGCACAACTGCGTGAGCACAAACTGTCGGTCACCTGCACCGACGCCGCGCCGTGCCCGGTGCTGCGCATCGACCTGGACGGCGACGGCCAGCCCGAGCAGGTGCTGCTAAGCGACTATCTCAGCCAGGTCTTCGTGCGCGAGAACGGGCAGTGGCGCGCGGCGGGGCGTCTGCAGGGCGGCAACCTGGGCAAGCTGAACGGCAAGCAGGCCCAGCAGTGGACAGAGCAGGGCGTTGCCACCCAGCCGCCCCGCTGGCATGACTTGGTGATCGGCGGCGAGCGCTATTCGGTGCGCCCGGCGGATTGACGCGCCCGGTGGCGGCGGTGGCGCCGCTACCGACCTTCTCGCGCCCCACCACCGCAGCGCCCTGCCGCAGATTGCTATATTGCCGAGCTTCACGCATCCGCCCCGCATCGCATCGCATGACCACCTCCCATCCGCGCACCGCCCTGTCCGTCAACGTCAACAAGGTGGCGCTGGTGCGCAATACGCGCCACCTGGGCATTCCCAGCGTGACCCGTGCCGCCACGCTGTGCCTGGAAGCCGGCGCGCAGGGCATCACCATCCACCCGCGCCCGGACGAGCGCCACATCCGCGCGCAGGACGTGCACGAGCTGGCCGCGCTGATGCAGCAATGGCCCGGCCGCGAGTTCAACATCGAAGGCAACCCCACGCAGAACCTGATGGACTTCATCCGCCAGGTGCGGCCGGCGCAGGCCACCTTCGTGCCCGACAGCGAGGCGCAGTTCACCAGCGACCACGGCTGGAGCTTTCCGCAGGACGCAGAGCGCCTGCAGCCGCTGATCGCCGAATGCCGGGCCCTGGGCGTGCGCGTCAGCCTGTTCATGGACCCGCTGCCCGAGCAGATGGCCGCGGCCCGCGCTGTCGGCGCCGACCGGGTCGAGCTGTACACCGAGCCGTATGCCGCCGCCTGGGGCACGCCCGACCAGGCCACGCAGCTGGCGCGCTATGCCGCCGCCGCGCAGGCTGCGCTGGATGCCGGCCTGGGCGTGAACGCCGGGCACGACCTGAACCGTGACAACCTGGCGGCCTTTGTGCGCGACGTGCCTGGCCTGCTGGAGGTCTCCATCGGCCATGCGCTCATCGCCGACGCGCTGGAGCTGGGCTATGCCGCCACCGTGCGCGCCTACCAGCAGTGCATCGACGACGGCGTGGCGGCACGGCGCTCCTGAAACCATAGCTGCTTGCGCTTGATCATCAAGCGCTGAGGGCTGATTTGACCTAAACCCCATGATCTACGGCATTGGAACCGACATCTGCGACGTGCGCCGCGTCCGGGCCAGCCTGGAGCGCCACGGCGACCGCTTCGCCGAGAAGGTGCTGGCCGAAGGCGAACTGGCCACCTGGCGGGCCCGCAGCGCCCGCTGGCCCGAACGCGGCGTGCGCTACCTCGCCACCCGCTTTTCGGCCAAGGAGGCATTCAGCAAGGCCGTCGGCATGGGCATGCGCATGCCCATGACCTGGCGCCACTGCGAGGTGGCCAACCTGCGTACCGGCCAGCCCGTGATCGTGCTGCACGGTGCGCTCAAGGAGTGGTTCGAGGCGCAGGGCCTGCGCTGCCACATCACCGTGACCGACGAGAGCGACTACGCGGCCAGCTTCTGCGTGGTCGAGAAGATTTAAGCCCAATCGCCCGCTGACGCTTGTGCAGCAAGCGCAGGCTGCTATCAAAACCACCATCTAACCCTTGCCCATGATCGAACACGCTCCCCTGATCCTCGACGTGGCCGGCACCGCGCTCACCGCGGCCGACCGCCGCCGTCTGGCCCACCCGCTCACCGGCGGCGTCATCCTGTTCGCCCGCAACTGGGAAAGCCGCGCGCAGCTGCTGGAGCTCACCGCCACCATCAAGGCCGTGCGGGACGACCTGCTCATCTGCGTGGACCACGAAGGCGGCCGCGTGCAGCGCTTTCGCACCGACGGCTTCACGCACATCCCGCCGATGCGCGCCTTCGGCGAGCTGTGGATGAACGACGGGCAGGGCGCGAAGGCGCTGCCCGGCAGCGGCGCCCTGCGCGCCACCAATGCGGCCACCGCAGCGGGCTACGTGCTGGGCAGCGAGCTGCGCTCCTGCGGCGTCGATTTCAGCTTCACGCCGGTGCTGGACCTGGACTACGGCGAGAGCGGCGTGATCGGTGACCGCTCCTTCCACCGCGACTCGCGCGTGGTGGCGCTGCTGGCCAAGAGCCTCATGCACGGCCTGCTGCAGGCCGGCATGGCCAACTGCGGCAAGCACTTCCCCGGCCACGGCGCCGTGCGGGCCGATTCCCATACCGAGATCCCGGTGGACAAGCGCAGTCTCAAGGCCATCCTGGCCGACGACGCCGCGCCCTACCCGTGGCTGTCGAGCACGCTCACCAGCGTCATGCCCGCGCACGTGATCTACCCCAAGGTGGATGCGCGCCCCGCCGGCTTCTCGCGCCGCTGGCTGCAGGACATCCTGCGCCAGCAATTGCGCTTCGACGGCGCGGTCTTCAGCGACGACCTCAGCATGGAGGGCGCGCGCCGCATCGAAGGCCAGGCCGTCAGCTACACCGACGCCGCCCTGGCTGCGCTCGACGCCGGCTGCGACCTGGTGCTGCTGTGCAACCAGAGCCTGGGCGACGGCGAGCCGGTGGACGAACTGCTGGACGGCCTGGAGGCCGCACAGCGCGCCGGCCGCTGGCAGCCAAGCCCGGACAGCGAATCGCGCCGCATCGCCCTGCTGCCCGAGACGCTGCCCCAGCCGTGGGACGAGCTGATGCTGCAGCCGGCCTACATGCAGGCGCTGGACCTGTTGCCCTGAGTCCACCCCCGTTCTGAGCGCCATGGCCTCTCCCAACTGCCGCTCCGTGGTGATGGCGTCGGCCTATGCCATCGGCCTGGTGCTGCTGGCCGCTGGGGTGGTGGTCATCCTGCGCATGCGCTGCGAGAACTTCGGCTGCATGGGCATCGGCGTGGCGTGGTTCGCCTGGGCGGTCGCCGGGTTTCTGCCGGTGCTTGTGCTCGGGCTCTGGGCCCGCTGGCGGGCCGCTGCCGCCAGCCCGGTGCGGCGTTGGGTGGGCTGGGGCCTGTCCGCCCAACTCGCCGGCGGGCTGGCGCTGGCCGCCCTGTGGGGCTGGCGGACGCTGCGCTTCTAGCGTTGCTGACCGGGGGGGCCTTGCCGAGGCGCTCCATCCAGGCGGTGTCAGTGGCCTTCTTTGCAAAGTTAAGCCCACGGGATGTATCTCCTGGTGTCCCTCTGGTTTCCCAAGGAGGGCGCCGCATGCGCAACAGGTTCACCAGGGGCTTGATAGCCATGGTGAAAAGAGGCGCAAGGGCTGCGTGTACCCGTTCTGGGGCTGACACATCGCGCTACAAGCCGGGTCAACGGGTGCGCGCATGCTTCGTTGGAACGGCAATAGTGCTTGGCAGTTGTCACCGCACCGCACCGCACCTGCAGGAGGTTTCCCATGCTGCGAGTTCCCGCCTCATCCAACGGTATTTCAGGCCTCTCTGCGCATCGCCATGGGTGGCGTGCGGCGATGGGCTGTGTGGCGGCCGCTTGCCTGATGGTGGCCGGCTGCGAACGCGTGACGCCATCCTCGCCACCTGCTCCGCAGGCCGCAGCGGCATCGGCCCCGGACGCGCCGGCCGCCGTACCCGTGGCCTATACGGCGCCCTCTGCCGATGCGCTCTACCAGATGGTCGCTCCCATCGCCCTCTATCCCGACAAGCTGGTGGCGCAGGTGCTGGCGGGTGCAACCTACCCCGACCAGATCACCGCGGCCGAAAGCTGGCTGGGCCAGAACCCTGGGCTGAAAGGCGCCGCTCTGGCAGGCGCGGCCGATGCGCAGCCCTGGGACCCCAGCGTGAAGTCGCTCACGGCCTTTCCGAACGTGCTGGAGCAGATGGCCTCCAACCTGCCGTGGACGACGGCGCTGGGCAAGGCCTACTACCGCGACCCCTCGGACGTCATGAACGCCATCCAGGCGATGCGCGCCCGCGCCGCCCGGCAGGGCACGCTCAAGAGCTCCGACCGCTTGCGCGTGGCCACCGTGCCGGCCGCCGCCCTGCCGCCGCTGTCACCACCCGCCCAGGCGCCCGTGTCGGTATATGCGGGCCCCGCCGTCGTGCCTGCGCCGGCAACCGTCATCACCATCGAGCCTGCGCAGGCGCAGACGGTCTATGTGCCGCGCTATGACCCGGCCGTCGTCTACGGAACGCCGGTGCCGGTGTACCCGAGCTACCGCTGGGCAGCTCCCGCGCCGGTCGCCGTGGCTGCCGGACCCGATCCGGTGGCCGTCGGGGCGCTGGCCTTCGGGGCGGGCGTGCTGGTCGCCGCCGTGGCCAGCCACCACCATGCGTGGGGCTGGGACGCATGGGACGTGCATTGGGGGGCTCCACCTCCGCCGCCGGCTGCGGTGGCCTGGGGGCCGGCGCCTCCGCCACCCCCCGCCTGGCGGCCGGCGGTGGTCTATCGCGGCAATACCTACGTGTCGAACTCGACGACGGTGATCGAGAACGTCCACCGGACCACGGTGAACAACCGCAATGTCTACGTGAACGCTGCGGCGCAGCCGCCCGGACTGCCTGCGCCCGCCGCCGCTGCTGCAGCTGTTCTGCCGGCCCGTGGGCCGGGGGGTGGACCGGTAGCGCCTTCTCCGGCCGCCATTGCGACGCCTTCGCCGGATACCGCCCGGCAGGCGCTGCACCCGCAGCCCATGGCGACGGCGCTCCGGGCGGGTTCCGGCGAAGCGGTGCGGCCTGCACCGGGCGTGCACGGGTCCGGCAGGCCCGGCCCTGTGCTTGCCTCTGTGCCTGCGGGCGATCCCGTCGCCGTGCAGCATGCGCATGCGGGTCCCGGACAGGGAATGCTCAGGGCAGGGATGCCGGGCGTTACCACCACCGCACCCGGAATGCCCGGCGCGCGGCCCGCACCCGCCACGGCGGTACTGCAGGAAGGTCCCGCCGGTCGCCATGACGGCGGCGGGGTAGACGCTCATGTGGCGGCCGCGCAGGAGCGTCACGCTGCGGTACCTTCCTCAGCCACTGCGGCGCGTGCAGAGCCGCCCATTGCGTTGATGGGGCAGCGGCCTGCCGCTGCTGCGCCTGCGCATCAGGACCGGTTGAATGTCCAGGCCCCCCGGGGCGCGGCGCTGGAGCTGCCAACGGCGCATACATCACAACCGCCGCAGCCGCCGGCCGCCCTCCGCGTCGCTACGCAGCCCCAGCGGCCCACATCGCAGCTTGCTGCAATGCAGCCGCCCGTCCACGCAGAGCCGCGTCACCTGCCGGTGGCGGCGATGCATGCACCGCAGCAGGCCGCGCCCCATGTGCCGTCCCACCCCGCTGCGATGCAGCCGCGGCCTGCGGCACCACCGCAGCAGGCGCAAGCGCCGCACGCACACGGGCCGCAGCAGCACGGCCCGGAGCGGGAGCACAGGCCGCACGGCGAGCATGGGGGCTGAGGTGGCGGTGCACCGTGTAGAGACGCGGTACGGAGCTGACACGGCGCCGTCCTGTCGGACTTCAAGCCTCGGCCGGATCCAGGACCGCGTCTCCGCCAGGGGCCCGCTAGGGCGGGCCCCGCAGCAGCATCGCCGCCGCCCTGTGTGGGCTGTGCCCACTTCTCGCCACAGCATTGTCGGCGGGGTGAAGGAGATTATTGGTTAAATTGGGCTGCAGGCCAATGAATGAAAGCGGATGTAGCTATAAATAATATAGCAATACCGCGCGGTCCTGCGCATTTGCCGCTTTGCTTCGCCGGCATGCCAGCCGTCCCGCAACCGCCCCCTCGCGGCTATGGATGCCGGTTCAGAGCGCGGGCGGCAAGCCTGCTGGCGGTGTGGGCGCAGCCGCGGGTGCGGTGGCCGCCGGGGTGGCGGGCTCGGCCGGCACGGTGGCCGCAGCCGGGGGCGGCGTGCCTTTCCAGCGCCGCACGACGCGCTGGAACATCAAGGCGTTGGGCACCTGGATGAAGGCCGGGTGCTCGTCATCGGCCCCGAAGTCTTCCAGCGTGGTGTAGAGCAGGTTGATGTCCACCACCCGGCCCTTGGCGCCGGGCTTTTCGGCCGTGTCGAGCACCTCGATGTAGTCGCCCAGCCGGAAGGGCCCCACGGTGAAGATCAGCAGCGCGCAGAACAGGTTGGAGAGCACGCTCCAGGCCGCGAAGAAGGCCACCGCCCCCACCGTGGCGAAGCCGGTGAAGGCGGTCCACAGCACCGTGGCCGATACGCCCAGGCGCTCCAGCACCAGCAGGACGGTGCTGCCCAGGATGATCCAGCGCAGCAGGCCGTTGACGGTCACCACCAGTTCGATGGGCCAGTGGTAGTGCTCGCCGGCGCGCCGCAGCAGGCGCCGCAGCAGGCGCTGCAGCAGCAGGGCGGCGATGACGATGGCCAGGATCTGTATCCCGGGCACGATGATGTCCAGCCAGTCCTGGATCCAGGGGGGCAGATGGTTCTTGAAGCGAAGCAGCATGGCGGTGGAATCGGTCACGGGCAATAGGGGGGCCGGGCTCCGGGCGCGGCGGGGTGTCTGGATCGGCAAGGATGGCGCTGCCCGGTGCGTGGCACCCATGGCGGCCGCGCCAGGGAAGAACGGTGGATGCGCAGGGCCGGGCCAGCGTCGTCGCCGGCAGCTCAGCCGCGCAGCTGCTCGACGGTGTCCATCTGCATCTCGAAGCTGAAGAAGCGGTTGCGGCCCTGGGCCTTGGCCGCGTAGAGCGCCTCGTCGGCACGCATCAGCATGCCTTCGGCGCTGGTCGTCTCGTCGGGGATGCAGGTGGTGATGCCGCCGGACAGGGTCAGCCGGTCGCCCAGGGGCGAGCCTTCGTGGGCGATGGCTCGCACCTTCAGCACCTTGCCGAGCGCGCGGGCGAACGTCATGGCGCCCGAGCGTGGCGTGTTCGGCAGGATCAGCGCGAACTCTTCGCCACCGTAGCGCGAGGCCACGTCCCGCGGGCGCACGCACACTTCGCGCAGCACGCGGCTGACTTCCTTCAGACAGGCGTCGCCCTGCACATGGCCGCGGGTGTCGTTGTAGTGCTTGAAATGGTCCAGGTCGCAGAGCATGAGCGTGAGCGGCGTGCCGTCGCGGCGCGCGGCTGCGATCTCGCTGTGCAGCAGGCGGTCGAAGCCGCGGCGGTTGACCAGGCCGGTGAGCGCGTCCACCTCGACCATCTCGTTCAGGCGCTGGTTGGCCTGATGCAGTTCCTCGGACAGCGAGACCAGGCGCCGGCGCATGTCCAGCAGGCGCCGCATGGCGCGCAGCTTGGCCACCAGCACGATGGGCTTGACGGGCTTGACCAGGTAGTCGTCGCCGCCGGCCTCGATCCCGCGCCACACGTCCAGATCGCTGTCCAGGGCCGAGAGGAAGATGATGGGGGTCCAGCCGCCGGGCTCGGACTCGCGCATCTGCTGCGCGACCCAGTAGCCGTCTTCGGCGCCGGCCAGGCGGATGTCGAGCAGCACCAGATCGGGACGGTGCTGGCGGAAGGCTTCGACGGCCGGGTGGGCCGAGCCGGCCTCGTGCACTTCGGTGATGCCGACGTGGCGCAGCTCGCCCACCAGCGCAGCCCGCATGGAGGCCTGGTCCTCGACGACCAGCACCGAAAAGGAGCCTGCTTCGGCAATGGGGGCCGAGGGAACGGGCTGGCCGGAGATGGGGGTGACAGGCATGGGCGGTTCCGGTGGATCTCTGTGCGGGGCAGGGCACGCGCAGTGCCGTGCAGGCCAGTGTAGGCCCGCTCAGCACGTGTTGACGATCTCCCTGCGGCCGCGCAGCGGCATTTGCGAGATCGGCAACACGTTTTTTCAGTTCTCGCGGCGCAGGGCCGGGAACAAGATCACATCGCGGATGCTGGGGCTGTCGGTCAGCAGCATCATCAGCCGGTCGATGCCGATGCCGCAGCCGCCGGCGGGGGGCATGCCGTACTCCAGCGCACGCACGAAGTCGTGGTCGAAGTACATGGCCTCGTCGTCGCCCGAATCCTTGGCCGACACCTGCGCGTTGAAGCGCGCGGCCTGGTCTTCGGCATCGTTCAGTTCCGAGAAGCCGTTGCCGAATTCGCGGCCGGTGATGTACAGCTCGAAGCGCTCGGTGACCTCGGGGCGCAGGTCGTTGGCGCGGGCCAGCGGGCTGATCTCGGTGGGGTGCTCCATGATGAAGGTGGGCTCCCAGAGCTTGTCTTCGACGAGTTCCTCGAAGTACAGCACCTGCAGGCCGGCCAGCGTGCGGGTGGACAGGCGGTTCTTCTCTTCCGTCAGGCCCAGCTTCTTCAGCGCGCTGATGAGCCAGGCGGCATCGTCCACATGCGCGCCGGCTTCGGTGTGCTGGAAGATCGCTTCGCGGATGGTCAGGCGCTGGAAGGGCTTGGACAGATCGACCGCGCGGCCGCCGTAGGTCAATTCGAGCGTGCCGACGGCCTTCATGGCGGCGTCGCGCACCAGCTCCTCGGTGAAGTCCATCAGGTCGCGGTAGTTCCAGTAGGCCGCGTAGAACTCCATCATCGTGAACTCGGGGTTGTGGCGTACCGAGATGCCTTCGTTGCGGAAGTTGCGGTTGATCTCGAACACGCGCTCGAAGCCGCCCACGACCAGGCGCTTGAGGTACAGCTCGGGCGCGATGCGCAGGTACATCTCCTGCTCCAGCGCGTTGTGGTGCGTCACGAATGGCTTGGCGTTGGCGCCGCCGGGAATGGGGTGGAGCATGGGCGTCTCCACTTCCAGGAAGCCGTGCTGCACCATGAACTCGCGGATACCGCTCACTGCCTTGCTGCGCGCCATGAAGCGCTTGCGGGCGGAGTCGTCCGTCATCAGGTCGACATAGCGCTGGCGGTACTTCACCTCCTGGTCGGCCACACCGTGGAATTTGTCGGGCATGGGGCGCAGGCTCTTGGTGAGCAGGCGCAGTGCGCTCACCTTGACCGACAGCTCACCCGTCTTGGTCTTCATCAGCGTGCCTTCGGCGCCGACGATGTCGCCCAGGTCCCAGTGCTTGAAGGCAGCGTACAGCTCCTCGCCCAGCGCGTCGCGCGTCACGTACAGCTGGATGCGGCCGCCGGTGGTGCCGAGCGAGCCGTCCTGCACGGTGGCGAAACTGGCCTTGCCCATCACCCGCTTGAGCATCATGCGGCCGGCCACGCTCACCGTGACGGGCTGGGCTTCGAGCGTTTCGGCAGACGTTTCGCTGTGGGCGGCCTGCAGATCGGCAGCGTGGTGGGCAGGCTTGAAGTCGTTGGGAAACGCCACGCCCTTGCCCTGCTCCTGCGCTTCGCGCAGGGCGCGCAGTTTTTCACGGCGCTCGGCGATGAGCTGGTTGTCGTCTTGGGCGGGTGCGGGCGTTTGGTTTTCGGACATGGATGTGGCCATTCCGCTGCCAAGGGGCGAGCGGGCAGGAGGGTAGAAGAAGGGCGAAACCCCCGATTCTAAGTTTCCTGGCCGCCCCCGGGGGCGCGGCAGTGCCCGGCGGATGCCTCGCAGGCACGCACGATCCAGGCCGTCCACAGCAGCAGCCCGGCGGCAGACGCGATGGACAGCCACCACACATGCGCGGCGGCCGTGAGTGAGAAGGCTGGTACGGCCGGCAGGCACAGTGCGACCCACTGCAGCGCCGCGAGCGCGATGGCCGCGCGCGAGAATCCCGTCGCCCGCCCTGACTGAAAGGGCAGGTGGCTGCAGGCCGCATGCACGCAGGCGGCCGCCTGCCACAGCGTGATGGGCAGCACATACGGCAATGCGGCCTGCCATCCGGGCAGCCAGCCCAGCGACAGCGCCGCTGCGCAGGCCGCGCCCAGCGCGCCCGCCAGCCCGGCGCCCGCCGCGCCGGCCCACAGCGGATGTGCGTGCCAACGTTGCCCGCGGGCCAGCAGCACCTGCGCCCAGGCGGTGTGCACTACCACGGGCACCATGCCCAGCAGGCGCAGCAGCACGGCCAGCAGGCCTGCCTCCGCCGCACCGTGCACCCGCTGCCAGACCAGCAGCAGCGCCGCGCCGGTCGCGGCGTCCACGGCGGTGTGCGCCAACCGCAGCGCCGGGCTGCGCGAATCACGCTGGGTGGATTCTGCCGGCGCGGGAGCACTGCCGGGCGTCGCGGGTGGCGCGGCGCCCTCTGCCGCGCCGCGCAGCCACAGGCAACCCACCGCATAGCCGGACGCCGCGGCTGCCAGCAGCAACGGGGCGCCGGCGTCCGGCCAGGCCGAAGCGCCCACACCGGCGACGGCCAGCGCGCACACCGGTGGAACGGCCCGCGCACCGGCCGCCGACAGCGGGGAGGCGGCGCGCAGCGCCACCGGTTGCGCGATGTACCAGCCGGCCTGCAGCACGGCCAGCAGCGCGGCCCAGCCGAGGCTGGCCGCCAAGGGGGCGCCGCCCCACACCATGGCCAGGGCCGCCACGGGCAGCAGCAGCGCCAGCCGCCGCGCCGTGCCCACCACGGCCTGGCGGCGCGCCTGCGCCACCGGCACGTGTGCATCGGCCAGCAGGCGCAGCGGGCTCTGGGCCAGTGCGAGCGTCATCCAGAAGAACGCCACCTGTGCGATCACGGCGAAGCGGCCCACCGCGTCGGGCGCGAAGGCGCGCAGCATCAGCAGGCTGAACAGCGCCTGCGCTGTCAGCGAGGCTGCGCTGCCGAGCGCCACGGCCACCGAAGCGCGCGGCAGCTTCATGGCGTGAGCCCCATGTGGCGCCAGACGGCCATGCGGGCGACCACCCGGGGCCACGCGGCATCGGAGAGCGCTCCCGGAGGAAGCGCCGGCGGCAACTGCAGCGCATGCTCCAGCGCGGCGGTGGTTGCGGCACCGCCGGTGGCGCGCGCCGGCAGATAGCCGATCTGTGCACCGTGCTCTTGGGCAAAGCGGCGCACCCAGGGGTAGTCGGTGCTGGCCACCTGGAGGCCGGCCGCGCAGTATTCCAGCAGCTTGGTCGATGTCTGCTGCGTGAACGGCGCGCGGCGGGGCACCAGGTTCAGGCCGCAGCGGGCGGTGCGCAGCAGGGCGGCCACCTCAGGCTGGGGGACCCGGCCGGTGCAGGTGGTGCCCGGCAGCTGCTGCAGCGCCTCCAGCTCGGGCGGGAGCGCACCGATCAGCAGCAGGCGCCGGCCGGACCGCGCGATCGCGTTCAGCACAGGCAGAAAGCCCGCCAGCCGGCGCATCTCGCCCAGGTAGACGAAATCGTGCGCCGGCGCGGCGGCGGCCGGTGTGGTGGCCGTCTGCAGCAGATTCGCGGGGATGCCCATGTCCCGGCACTCGTGCGGCACGCCGTCGGCAAAACCCATACGGTCGCGCACCCAGGCATTCTGGAAGATGCGGTAGTGCGGCCGGGGCTGCGTCCAGCGCTTGATCAGGTCCTTGGGCCAGGCCAGCGGCGGCACCGAGGCCGACGCGTATTCGTGCACCTGCCAGGCCTGGGGAAAACGCGCGGCCTGCGCCGGCGCCACGCGCCCGCACATCCACCAGACGAATCGCGCATCGGCCGGCACGGTATCCGAGCGGCGGTGCATGGCGGCCTGTGCCTGCCGTGACTGCAGCCAGTCCTGGTAGGCCGCCAGCTCGGGCAGATAGGCCTCGCCCGCATGGATGAAATGCACGGTGACCGTCATCGCCGCACCAGCACCTGGGATAGGGCATCGCTCCACTGCTGCGCAAAGCGTGCCGGATCGTGCGCGCCGAGCACCGCGTTCAGCGCGGCTTGCACTTCGGCCGCCGGCAGGCCCAGCACGCGCACCACGGCCTGCGCCAGCGCTGCGGGGCTGTCGCCGGCCGCCAGCAACGGAGCGGCAGCGCCGCACACGGTCTCCTGCAGGGCGGGCAGCGGCGGCGCGACGAAGGGAAGGCCCGCCGCCGCGGATTCCAGCACGCTCAAGGGGCAGCCGCCCTCGTAGCGCGAGGCCAGCACCGTCAGGCGCCAGGCCGGGTCGATCGCCTGGTGGCGAGGGCGCTCGCCCGCAAAGACCAGGCGCCCGGCGGCGCACAGGTCGGCGCCTTCCGCTTCCAGGGCCGCGCGCAGCGGGCCATCGCCGACCAGCGTGAGACGGTAGGTGCGTGGTAGGGCGCGCAGCATGGCGATCAGGTGCTGCGGGGCTTTCTCGGGGGCGAGGCGGCCCACGTAGCCCAGTTCCACGGCAGCGCCGGCGGTGATGGCGGTGTGCGCGGACAACGGGGCGGCGCGTTGCCGCACGGCATTGGGAATCACCCAGCCGCGGCCCGGCGCGATGGCACGGCCTGTAAAGGCTTCGAATGATTGACGGGTATGTGCGGAGTTGAAGACGTAGGCCGGTATGCGGCGGTACAGCCACCGCAGGACGGCCTGGCGGGCCGGCGGCACCGGCGCCTGTGCCAGCACCTCCTGCAGCGGGCCGTGCACCCACACCAGACAGGGCCTGCGGCGCAGTTGCGCCAGGGCCCGACCCACGTAGGCGGTACGGAAATTGTTGGTGGCCACGATGGCGTCGCACCGCCACGCGGCCCGCGCGAGCGCGGCGGGCGAGGTGCGGTTGAGCGCCTCCACTTGCAGCCCCTCCCAGCCCAGCGCCTGCAGGCCGTGCTGCAGCTCGTCGATCATGGCGTTCACGCCGCCGGTGGCGTCGTTCTCCTGCAGCAGCAGGATGCGGGCCTGGCGTGGCGCGTGCGGCGGAGAGCGGTCCATGGGCGGAGGCGGGGCCATCAGCGGGCGCCGAAGCCCGTGGCGACGATACGCACGGTCTTGTAGGCGATGAGCAGGTCCAGCGCGATGGAGTAATGCGCCAGGTAGTACAGGTCGTAGCTGAGCTTGGTGGCGGTTTCCGCCTCGCTGCCGGCGTAGCCCTGCTGCACCTGCGCCCAGCCCGTCAGGGCCCGGGCGGACCAGGTGGCGGTAGGCGTACGCCGGGATGCGCCGGGTGAATTCCTCCACGAAGGCCTGCTGCTCCGGCCGGGGCCCGATCAGGCTCATGTGGCCGCACAGCACGTTCCACAGCTGGGGCAGTTCGTCCAGCCGCGTGCGGCGCAGCACGCGGCCCAGGCGGGTGATGCGGGCATCGCCGGTGCGGGCGAAACGCGCAGCGGCGTCCTGCGGGTGGTGCTGCATGCTGCGCAGCTTCCACAGGCGGAACGGCTGCCCGTCACGGCCGACGCGGATCTGCGAGAACAATGCCGGCCCGGGCGAGTCGCACCGGACGGCCAGGCCGAGCAGGGCGCACAGCGGCAGCCACAGCGGCAGCGTGGCTGCGCACACGGCAAAGTCCAGCCCGCGCTTGAAGAGGTCGTAGCTGGGGCTGACTTCCAGATCCCACAGCGAGCGGGCGTCGTGCGGCACCACCACCTTGCGGCCGCTCAGCAGCTCGGCCAGCTGTTCGACCGTGTACAAGCGCATTCGTGCCAGGCGCAGGGCGCTGATCATCTGCTCCGGGCCGCACGTAGCGCCGGAGGCGCGCTCGTCGATCACCACACCGTCCCAGTGCCTGGCGGCCGCCGCCTCGCCCTGCCAGGGCTGCAACTGCAGGCGCGGCGCGAGGCCTGCGACGGGCTGGCCGACGAGGGCCTCCAGCCGCTGCGGCACGCTGGGGTCCAGATAGGCCAACTGCCATACCTGGCGCCGCTGTTGCAGCCAATGGCCCCAGAGGAACCAGACGGTCGCGAGCAGGTAGGACAACAGCACGGCGCCGCGCGAATAAGGCTGCTGCGCCAGCGCAAAGCCCAGCGGCGTGAGCAGGTAGGGCAGGCTGGTGGCGGCGAGGATGAAGCTGCTGCGCTCCATGGCGGGCAGATGCGCGCCCTTGTAGATCCAGCGGGCCGACACGGCATAGGGCAGCGCGCACCACAGGACGGTCTGCGCGAACTGGTAGGTGGCCCGCCCGGTGTGCTCCAGCAAGAGCGCCATGGCGTAGGCGAGCACCAGCGTGGCCATGCCGGCCAGGCTCCAGCGCAGCACGAAGCCCCGCTGGCGCGCTGGCATGGCGTGCCCCAGCTGGGGCAGGCCCGCAGCAGCGAGCGGGGAAGGGGAGGGTCGGGTCATGCGAGAGCTCGCTCGTAGGCGCGCAGCACGCCTGCGGCCATGGTGTCGGGGGCGTGGTGCTGGGCGTAGCGTGCCCGGGCTGCCTGGCCCAGTCGCCCGCGCAAGGCGGGGTCCGCTGCCAGTCTCAGCAGGGCGTCGGCCAGCGCAGCGGGATTGTTGGGCACACGCAGGCCGCAGGTGTCGTCTGGCAGCAGTTCCCGCGTGCCCGGCAGGTCGCTGGCCACGATGGCCTGGCCGGCGCGCATCGTCTCGATGACGGCGAGCGGCAGGCCCTCGTGGTCGGAGACCAGCACGCCGATGGCATGGCGTGCCAGGCGCTGCGGCACATCGTCCACATCGCCTGTGAAGCTGATCTGCGCCAGGCCCAGCTGCTGCGCCTGGGCCTCGAGGGCGCCGCGCATCGGCCCGTCGCCGATGAGTGTGGCGGGCAGCTCGCGCCCGAGCGCATCGCGCACGCGGCCAAGGGCCTGCAGCAGCAGATCGGGCCGCTTGGGCGCTGCCAGGCGGGCCACCATGGCGATGCGGGGTGTGTCGTCTGCGGGCCGGGCGCGCTCCTCGCAGTCTTCCACGCCGTTGTGCACCACGAGGACGCGGTCGCGCGCGATGGGCAGGGTCCGCGCCAGCTGGGCCTCGTGGCCGGAGACGCACACCATCGCGCGGGTGAGCGGCGCCAGCGCGCACTCCACGGCCCAGGCGGGTATGCGGCGCGACCACGGCGCACCGGCCTTGAACGCAAAGCCGTGCACGGTGTAGACCACCGGCACGTGCGCCAGGCGGCCGGCCAGCCGGGCGACGACGCCTGCCGCGGCGCTGTGCGCATGCAGCAGGTCGGCAGGGTGTGCTTGCAGGTGGCCGCGCAAGGTGCGTACGGCACGCCACACGGCCGAGGGCGTGAGCCGGTTGCCCAGATCGGGGATCCGCAACACGGGAATGGACCGGGTCTGCAGGGCCTGGGCCAGCGGTGGCTGCGTGTCGCTGCCGCCGATGGCGACCTGCGGTGTGATCCGGCCCGTGGCCTGCTGCGCGCTGCACAGGGTGCGCACATGGGTCTGAGCGCCTCCGGCCTCGCCCTTGGTGATGACGTGGAGGATGTTGAGCGTGCGGTGTGGAGGGGCCGCCGGCGCGGGCGATGCGCCCTGGGTCATGGGGCGATCATGGGGCGATGCCCGTGCGGTCCAGCACGTCGCCCACCAGCTCCAGGCGCAGCAGCGGGTTGTCCAGCGCCATCAGCTGTTGCTTGAGGTCGACCGGAACGGGCAGCAGTTCGCACCAGCGGTTCGCCACCCAGCCGCAGTCGGCCAGCTGATCCGGCGTCGGGTCGGGCAGGGTGGCGGCGGCTTCCGCATCGCGCTGGCGCAGCTGACCCAGTACCTGGGCCAGGGCGGAGGGAATGCGCTGCAGGTCTTCCGGCACCGCCACTACCGTGTCGGCAGGCAGTTGCTCCACATCGGCCACCCACAGCCCGCTCGGAAGGCGCTCGCGCCGCTGGATGCGAAAGCGCTGCGTGCCGCTGGCCTGCAGCAGGACCAGGCCGGCCTGGGGGCTGTGCAGGCTGTCGATGGCGGCCAGCGTGCCTACGTCGTGCAACTCCTCCTGCGGTGCGCCCGCCTGGCGCACTTCGCTGCCCTGCCGCAGGCCGACCACGCCGAAGGGTGCACCGGCCTGCTGGCACTTGCGCACCATGTCCAGGTAGCGCACCTCGAACACGCGCAGCGGCAGCAGTCCGCCCGGAAACAGCACAGTACCGAGCGGAAACAGCGGGAGGGAAGACAGGGTGAGGGGGCGGGGCATGGCGGAAGGGCGGGACCAGGCCGCTATCATCCCACGGCCTGCGGGGGTTGCGCTGCGGGCTCTTTGCCGGACCCATCCATGCTGTACCAGATTGCTTCCTTCCTGCTCGACGTCATCGGCGGACTGCTCACCGGAGCCTGCCTGCTGCGCCTGTACATGCAACTGCAGCGCGTGCCGTTCTCGAATCCCGTGGGCCGGCTCGTGTTCGCGCTCAGCGACTGGCTGGTGCTGCCCCTGCGCAAGGTGATCCCCTCTGCCGGCGGGTGGGACCTGGCCTGCCTGGTCGGCGCGCTGCTGCTGCAGCTGGCGCAGTACCTGCTGCTGTGGCTGATGCTCGGGGCCGGCGCCGGCCTAGCGTGGCTGCCCTGGCTGGCCGTGTTCGGGCTGGCACGGGTGGCCGTGTCGGGCCTGATGGGTTTGCTGATCGTCTATGCCGTGCTGTCGTGGATCCAGACGCGCTCGCTCATCGGCGACGTGATCGCCCGCCTGTGCGATCCGGTGCTGCGCCCCGTGCGCCGCGTGGTGCCCCTGCTGGGCGGTGTGGATCTGTCGCCGCTGGTGCTGCTGGTGCTGCTGCAGGTGCTGATGATCGTGCTGGGCCACCTGCAGGGCGCGGTGATGCGCTGAGCGGTATTCGACTATTTACCCCATAAAAATAGCTGCTGGCGCTTGCTGTACAAGCGCGAGCAGCTATTTTTTTGATAGTGCGGTACTGGCGGTGCGCGTCAGGCCACGGAATCTGCCGGCAGGCGCTGCAGCATGGCCAGGCTGCGGGCGATGGTGTCGCGCAGTTCGCGGCGGTCGCAAATGAAGTCCACGGCACCCTTGGTCTGCAGGAACTCGGCGCGCTGGAAGCCCTCGGGCAGCTTCACGCGCACGGTGGATTCGATCACGCGCGGGCCGGCAAAGCCGATCAGCGCCTTGGGCTCGGCCACCACGATGTCGCCCACGAAGGCGAAGCCGGCCGACACGCCGCCCATGGTCGGGTCGGTCAGCACGCTGATGTAAGGCAGGCCCTTCTTGGCCAGGCGCGTGAGCGCCGCATTGGTCTTGGCCATCTGCATGAGCGACAGCAGGCCTTCCTGCATGCGGGCGCCGCCGGTGGCGGTAAAGCACACGAACGGCACTTTCTGCTCGATGGCGGTTTCCACGCCGCGCACGAAGCGCTCGCCCACCACGCTGCCCATGGAGCCGCCCATGAAATCGAACTCGAAGCAGGCGGCCACCAGGTTGATGCTCTTCACCGCACCGCCGATGACGATGAGGGAGTCGGTCTCGCCGGTGTTCTCCAGCGCTTCCTTCAGCCGCTCGGTGTACTTGCGGCTGTCCTTGAATTTGAGCGCATCCACGGGCAGCACTTCCTGGCCGATCTCATAGCGCCCTTCCGGGTCCAGGAAGGCGTTGAGGCGGGCGCGCGCGCCGATGCGGTGGTGGTGGCTGCAGTGGGGGCAGACGTTCTGGTTCTGTTCCAGATCGGTCTTGTAGAGCACGGTCTCGCAGCTCGGGCACTTGATCCACAGGCCTTCGGGCACCTGATGGCGCTCTGCGGGGTCGGTCTGCTGGATCTTGGATGGCAGGAGTTTTTCGAGCCAGGACATGAGAATTCCTTTGGTTGGATGGGCCAGCGAAGCAGGGCCTCTGAAGCCGGCGTGCCCCCAGGCCAGGGACACCGTGGAACCGGCTTTGCCGGGCCACTGGTGTCGTCCCCCTTCCCGCGCATCAGCGCGAGAGAAGGGGGAAGCGGCGGAAGCCGCTCAGGGGGTAGTGCCGTATTTTATGCGTCCAGCGCCTTGCGCACCCCGCGCAGGAAGTCCACCGTCACCGGGACCACCTTCTCGTGGGGCTGCTCTTCGATCAGCTGGATGATGCGGCTGCCGATGACCACCGCGTCCGCCACGCGGCCGATGGCCTGGGCCGTCGCCGCATCGCGGATGCCGAAGCCCACGCCCACCGGGATCTCCCGCACGTGCTGGCGGATGCGGGGCAGGGCCGCCTCCACGGCGCCCGTGTCCAGCGCGCCGGACCCTGTCACGCCCTTGAGCGACACGTAGTACACGTAGCCGCTGGCCACGCGCGCCACCTGCTGCATGCGCTCTTCGGTGCTGGTGGGGGCCAGCAGGAAGATCAGGTCCATGCCGTGGGCGCGCAGGTCGGCCGCGAAGGCCTCGCATTCTTCGGGCGGGTAGTCCACGATCAGCACGCCGTCCACGCCGGCTTCGGCTGCATCTCGCACGAAGGCCCCCGCGCCGCGGCGCTGGTCATAGCGCTCGACCGGGTTGGCATAGCCCATCAGCACCACGGGCGTGGTGCTGTTGCGCTGGCGGAAGCTGCGCACCTGTTCCAGCACCTGCGCCATGCCGATGCCGAGGGACAGGGCCTTTTCCCCCGCCTTCTGGATGACGGGACCGTCGGCCATGGGGTCGGAGAACGGCACGCCCAGTTCGATCACGTCGGCGCCAGCCTCCACCATGCCGTGCATGAGCGCCGGCGTGATGTCGGCGAACGGAAAGCCCGCCGTCACATAGGGAATGAGTGCCTTGCGGCCCTGTTCGCGCAGCCGCGCGAACGTCGTGGCGATGCGCGAGACCGCGGGCGGTGCCGCCTGTGGCGCCACGGAGGAAAGCGGCTGCTGGCTCATGCTGCGGCCCCTCCCTTGACCACGTGGCCGCGCATCGAGGGCCGGTCGTAGAAGTCCACGCCCGACAGGTCGGCCACCGTGCCGATGTCCTTGTCGCCGCGGCCGGAGAGGTTGACCAGGATGGACTGGTCGGCGCGCATCGTTTTGGCGAGCTGCATGGCATAGGCCACGGCGTGGCTCGACTCCAGCGCGGGGATGATGCCTTCGGTGCGGCAAAGGTAGTGGAAGGCCTCCAGCGCCTGGGCGTCGGTCACGCCCACGTACTCGGCGCGGCCGATCTCCTGCAACCAGGCGTGCTCGGGGCCCACGCCGGGGTAGTCCAGGCCGGCGCTGATGCTGTGCGTTTCGGTGATCTGGCCGTTGTCGTCCTGCAGGATGAAGGTGCGGTTGCCGTGCAGCACGCCGCTGCTGCCGCGCTGCAGGGAGGCCGAATGCTTGCCGCTGTCCAGGCCTTCGCCCGCCGCTTCCACGCCGATCAGGCGCGTGGCCTTGAACGGAATGTAGGGGTGGAAGATGCCCATGGCGTTGCTGCCCCCGCCGACGCAGGCAACGACGGCGTCCGGCTGCTCGGCGGCGATGCGTTGCGCGCCCAGCAGGGATGGCATCTGCTCGATGCACTCGGTGCCGATCACGCTCTGGAAGTCGCGCACCATCATCGGATAGGGGTGCGGGCCCGCCACCGTGCCGATGATGTAGAAGGTGTTGTCCACATTGGCCACCCAGTCGCGCATGGCTTCATTCAGCGCGTCCTTCAGCGTGCGGCTGCCCGATTCGACGGGCACCACCGTGGCGCCCAGCAGCTTCATGCGGTAAACATTGGGGCTCTGGCGCTTGACGTCTTCGGCTCCCATGTAGACCACGCACTCGAGGCCGTAGCGCGCGCAGATCGTCGCCGTGGCCACGCCGTGCTGGCCGGCTCCGGTCTCGGCAATGATGCGCGGCTTGCCCATGCGCTTGGCGAGCATGGCCTGGCCGATCACGTTGTTGATCTTGTGTGCGCCGGTGTGGTTCAGGTCTTCGCGCTTGAGGAAGATCTGCGCGCCACCCATCTCGCGGCTCGTGCGGGCCGCGTGGTAGACGGGCGAGGGCCGGCCCACGAAATGGGCGAGTTCGTAGTGGAATTCGGCCAGGAACTCCGGGTCGTTCTGGTAGCGCGCGTAGGCCTCGCGCAGTTCGTTGATGGCGTGCGTCAGCGTCTCGCTGACGAAGCTGCCGCCGTAGGGCCCAAAGTGGCCCGCGGCATCGGGTTGCTGGTAATCAGACATTCAGAGATAGGGTGCAGGTGCCGCATCGGCCGCGCGCACGGCGGCGATGAAGCGGTGGATCTTGTCGGCGTCCTTGATGCCCTTGAGGGTGGAGCCACCCGGGCCATCGGCTTCGACGCCGGAGGAGACATCAACGGCCAGCGTCTTGCAACGCGGGCGAACCTGCCAGATGCCATCGGTCACGTTTGCAGGCGTGAGTCCACCAGACAAAACGAGGTGACAGTCGACGCTTGGTGGAAGGAGTGACCAATTGAAAGCCTTGCCGCCGCCGCCATAGCCTTCGACGTGGGCGTCGAGCAGGATGGCCTGGGCGCGAGAGTGATCCTGGGCATATTCTACGAGGTCGAACCGGGCCGCACCGTCGCCCAGGGGAATCCGTGCGGCGCGCAGGAACGGGCGCCGGCCACCGTCCGTGGCCGTCCAGCAGTCCTCTGCGGATTCATCTCCATGAAATTGCACGATAGCGCCCGGCACCATTGCGCTGGCAGCTATCACTTTGTGAGCATCCTCGTTCACGAACAGCAAGACCGGCGCGACGAACGCCGGCAGCCGGCGGGCCAACTGCGCAGCGCGCTCGGGCGTGACCGCCCGGGGGCTGGGGGCGTAGAGCACGAAGCCCACCGCGTCGGCACCCGCCGCCACGGCGGGCGTCCACGTCCTGCTCGCGCGTCAGGCCGCAGATCTTGATGCGGGTGCGTGCGGGAGGGGAGGGTGCGGAGGCTTCTTCGTTCATGGCAGCCAATCATACGCAGCGGTACGCGAGGGAAGGCCCCACGCCGCGTCGTACATCGGCCCCAGGAAATACAGCCCGTCCGGCGAAAACGTGGGCGCAGCGGCGTCCCGCGACCGGGCATCGCGCACGGCACGCATCCAGTCCGGGGGCTGCTGGCCCTGGCCGATGGCGATCAGGCAGCCCATGATGTTGCGGATCATGTGGTGCAGGAAGGCATTGCCCTCGAACTCGAAGCGCCAGTAGCAGGGCATCCAGTCCGTGTGGGGCGTGGCGCTTTCCGCCGTGTCGCCGCCCCGCTGCGTGATCGCAATGCGATGCAGCGTCTTGATGGGCGTCTTGGCCTGGCAGGCCGATGCGCGGAACGACGTGAAGTCGTGCTCGCCCAGCAGATGGGCGGCGGCCGCACGCATGGCATCGCCGTCCAGCGGGTGGTACACCCAGCCGACCCGGCCGGCGTCCACACTGGGGCGCACGGGCGACTGCAGCAGCACATAGGCATAGCGCCGCGCCACAGCGCTCGCGCGGGCGTGGAAAGCCTCGGGCACAGGCTGCGCCCATTGCACGGCGATGTCCGGCGGCAGGAAGGTGTTGGTGCCGCGCACCCACGAAAACGGGGCGCGCTGCAGCGGCGTGTCGAAGTGCACCACCTGCATCAGCCCGTGGACACCGGTATCGGTTCGGCCTGCGCACAGCGTGCTCACGGGCTGCGTGGCGAAGCGGCCCAGGGCCGCTTCCAGGTGGTCCTGCACGGTGTTGCCGGAGGGCTGGCTCTGCCACCCGTTGTAGGCCTGGCCGTTGTAGCTGACGCCCAGCGCGATCCTCATGGCAGGCCCCATGGCCGGGACACCCGGCACGCCGTGGTGCGCCGGGTCGTCCTGCGCCTGTGCATCAGCCGAGCTCGGAGAGCAGGCGCTGCGCGCGGGCCTTCAGCGGACCCGAGGCTTCGGCAATCACTTCCTCGATCAGCGTGCGTGCGCCTTCGCTGTCGCCGATGGCGTTGAACTCCTCCGCCAGCGCGAGCTTGGTGGCCAGGGGATCGTCCGGCAGTGCGGCGTCGGCGGGGCCAGCCGCGGGCGCATCGCTGGCAGGCGGCTGGGTGCCGGTGCCGCTCTGGGCCGGCGTGTCCAGGTCCAGCGACAGGTCGCCCAGATCGAATTCCAGCGGTGCAGGCGCGCTGTCGGCTTTGCCGTCGAGCGGGGCCTGGGCGGAGTCGAGCAAGGACAGATCGCTCGCATCGAAGTCGGCTCCGTCGGCCTTGCCGGCGCCGAGGCGGCCGGGTTGGGTGTCCGCCGGAGCGTCCCAGGCGCCGTCCGGCAGATCAAGGTCGAAGTCGGGAGCGCTCGGCTGGGACGGGTCATTGACGGGTGCCGGAGCCGGGGCCGTGGGAGCGGCCGGCGCGGCAGGGGAGGCGGCCAGGCCTGCAGCGGTGCCGGCTGCCGCGGCCGCGGCGGCTGCGGCAAATGCGCCGGGCGGGGCGGCGGGCGCGTCCGGGGCAGGCGGTGCCTCGGTCAACGCATCGCCAGGCAGGTCGAGGTCAAGATCCAGGTCGAGATCGGGCGGGAGTGCCGACGGGAAGGCATTGGCGGTCTCGGGCATGGTGCTGGCGAAACCGCCGGCGGGCAGGGCCGCAGCAGCGCCCGCCTGCGCACCGAGCAGGCCCGGGTGGCCGCCCGGCCGGTACAGCGGGTTCTCGGCGTCGAGCTCGCGGCCCAGGTCGGCGATGCGCGCCCAGTCCGGGCCTTGCCCGTCGGTCAGGCGGAAAACGTCGCGGGCCACGTTTTCGAACGCCTTGCGGTCCTGGCGCTTGGCATAGATCTCGCCCAGCTTGACGTGCACGGAGGTGCGGTCGGGGTTGTGGCGGATCGCTTCCTTCAGGATTTCTTCGGCCTGGAGGTCGCGGCCATAGGCCAGGTAGACATCGGCCTCGGCCACCGGATCCACGTCGCCCCCGGCGTCGAGCTGGCTCGGCGAGTAGGCCATGGACGAACCGGTCGTCAGTTCGCTGCTGGAGGTGTCCACGCGCTGGCCGCCGCTGTTGCCAAAGAAGGAGTCCGGCGCGAGCCGGCTTTCCATGAAGGAGCTGTCGACGCCCTGCTGGGCGCGGCGGCGCTGCGCCATCCGGTAGCCGCCATAGCCCAGCAGAAGCAGCACGATCGCCAGGGCGCCGCTGGCAAACAGCGGGTCGTCGAACAGCGCGTCGAAGAAGCTGGGCTCTTCCACGGGCGTGGGTGCGGGCAGGGCGGCGCCTGCAGCCGCTGCTGCGGAGGCTGCCACCGCGGCCGGTGCTGCCGCGACAGACGCCGCTGGTGCCGGTGCCGACGCTGCGCTGTCAGCTGCCGAAGCCACGGCAGCGGGCTCGCTGGCAGGGGCCGCCGGTGCAGGCGCGGCCACAGCAGGAAGGCCCGCCAGCGCTGCGGCACTGGCCGCGGCGGCCGGGCTGCTGGCGCCTGCTGCAGGCGTGCCTGCGGGGGCGCTGGAGGCCGCGCTGAGCCGGTCCAGCTCGGCGATGTTCTTGTTCAGCTCGGCCATGCGTGCGGATGCGTCGTTGGCCTGCTTTTCCTTGGCGAGCTGCTCTTCGGCTTTCTGGGCCTGCACGCCGCCCTTGGACAGGGTCAGCTTGTCAGGGGCCGCTGTGGCGGGCTTCCTGTCTTCCACCTGGGTCTGGACCGAGCCGCTGGCGGAGCGCTCTGCGGCGGCCACGCCGGCAGCGGGGGCTGCTGCAGCCAGGCGGCGGCGGAATTCGTTGAAGTCCCGGCTCTGGGCCGCCATGATCTGGCGCGCCTCGCCTTGCGGCACGGCCTGGGCCTGCGCGGCATCGGGGATCTGCAGCACGGCGCCCGAGCGCAGGCGGTTGACGTTGCCGCGGACGAATGCATCCGGGTTGGCACGCATCATCGCGACGAGCATCTGATCGAGCGAGACGCCGTCCTGGCGGTAGGCGTTGGCCAGGCGGCCGGCAGTGTCGCCCTGGCGGACGGTCACCTCGGTGGAGGACTGCGCTGCTGCTGCGGCGGCGGGCGCGGTAGCGCGCGGGCGCTCTGCGGCGCGGCTGGCGGGCGTGGGTGTGCCAGCCACTGCTGGCGCAGCCGGCGGCGGGGATGCGGGTGCAACGGCCTGGGCGGGCGCGCGCGCCACGGAGGGCGATGGCAACGGGGGCGTGACCTGGGGCGCGGCCGTGATGGGGGCCGGCGCACGGCCCGCAGCCGGCGGGTCGAACAGCATCGTGTAGCTGCGCACGACCTGGCCGGCATTCCAGGATGCGTCGATCACCAGGTCGACGAACGGGTCGTTGATGGGGCGGCTGCTGGACAGGCGCAGGAACATGGAGCCGTCCGGGCGGCGCTGCAACTGCACCTGCAGGGCGCTGACGGTGGGCGAGTATTCGAGGCCTTGCGCACGGAAGACCGCGGGCGAGGCCGTGGTTGCACGCAGGGACTCCGCTTCCGAGGCGGTGATCTGGGGCAGATCGATCTCGGCCCGCAAGGGCTCGCCCAGTGCGGACTGCACCGTGACCCGGCCCAGGGCGAGTGCAGACGCATCGTTGGCGTACAGGCCAGCCGACAGGACGGCCGCGGCGGCCAGGGCAGAGAACTTCCAACGATGCATGTGTGACATCAGATGTGTAGGTGAAGCGGTCCGGGCGAGCGGCGTTGTTCTTGTCATGGGAATGGGCCGGCCCGGTTCGTGAAATTATGTAAAAAGCACCATAGCATCAATGGTTTGCACTGACAAGCCAAGCTCTGGGGCCCGTTGCGGGGCCTGCATTTTGAGGGCGGGCAGAGGGGTGGGGCTGTTGGTTACCGACAACGAGGGGTAACCACCTGTTTCAGAATGTGCAAACCTATGCGTCCGGTGGCGCGCCGAAAAAAAGGGGCCTGGGGCCCCTTTTTTGCTGTCTTACGCGTCGAGCAGGATGCGCAGCATGCGCCGCAGCGGCTCGGCCGCGCCCCACAGCAGCTGGTCGCCGATGGTGAACGCGCCGATGTACTCGGGACCCATCGCCAGTTCGCGGATCCGGCCGACGGGAATCGTCATGGTGCCCGTCACGGCCACGGGTGTCAGGTCCTTGAGCGTGGCCTCGCGCGTGTTGGGAACGACCTTCACCCACTCGTTGTCGGCGGCGATCATGGCTTCGATGTCGGCCACGGGCACGGCCTTCTTCAGCTTGAAGGTCAGGGCCTGGCTGTGGCAGCGCATGGCGCCCACGCGCACGCAGAAGCCGTCCACCGGCACGGCCGGCGTGCCGAAGCCTTCGCCCTGGCCCATGATCTTGTTGGTCTCGGCCATGCCCTTCCACTCTTCCTTGGACATGCCGTTGCCCAGGTCCTTGTCGATCCAGGGGATCAGGCTGCCGCCCAGGGGAACGCCGAAATTGGCGGTCTCAGCCTCCGACAGGCTGCGCTGCTTGGCGATGACCTTGCGGTCGATTTCCAGGATGGCGCTCTTGGGGTCGTCGAGCAGGGCGCGCACCTCGGCGTTCAGGGTGCCGTACTGCGTGAGCAGCTCGCGCATGTGCTGCGCGCCGCCGCCGCTGGCCGCCTGGTAGGTCTGGGTGCTCATCCACTCGACGAGGCCTGCCTTGTACAGAGCGCCCACGCCCATCAGCATGCAGCTCACGGTGCAGTTGCCGCCCACCCAGTTCTTGCCGCCCTTGGACAGGGCGTCCTTGATGACGGGCATGTTGACCGGGTCCAGCACGATGACCGCGTCGTCCTTCATGCGCAGGGTGGAGGCGGCATCGATCCAGTGGCCGTTCCAGCCGGCGGCGCGCAGCTTGGGGAAGACTTCGGTGGTGTAGTCGCCGCCCTGGGCAGTGATGATGATCTCGCAGCGCTTGAGCTGGTCGATGTCGAAGGCGTCCTGCAGCGTGGTTTCGTTCTTGGCCTGCGCTGGGGCCTTGCCGCCCGCGTTGGAGGTGGAGAAGAACAGCGGCTCGATGAGACCGAAGTCGCCCTCGGCCTGCATGCGATCCATCAACACGGAGCCGACCATGCCGCGCCAGCCGACCAAACCTACCAACTTGCTCATTTCAACGCCCCTTCAGTTTAAGTAACAGTGCCCGACCGGGACTGACTTCTGCCCCGGCTCGTCTGGGCCAGGGAGGGCGCACGACGATACCGGAGCTGGGTCAGCCCTTAATGGTCGTGGTTTTGGTGGTGATTGCGCGCGTGGCCACGCCTGCCAGGGCGGCAGAGGCGGTGTTCAAGGCGAACGGGCGAGCGGCAAACATGGAGAGCGATTGTAGTCCAAGCGGCTCGTATGCGTGTTGTGCATCGGCCCATGCCTGTTGCGGAACCGCCGCATCGGGCCGCCGCAAAAAAAAACGGCCCGAAGGCCGCTTTCACGCGAGGACGCTAGCTTTGACTGCCGGTCAGCGCAGCGCCTGCACGACGGCATCGCCCATCTGCGCGGTGCCGACCTTGGTCGTGCCGTCGCTCCAGATGTCGGGCGTGCGCAGACCTTGGGCGAGCACCTTCTGCACGGCGGCCTCGATGCGCTGGGCGGCTTCTTCCTGGTTCAGGCTGAAGCGCAGCATCATGGCGGCGGACAGGATGGTGGCCAGCGGGTTGGCCACGCCCTTGCCGGCGATGTCGGGCGCGCTGCCGTGGCTGGGCTCGTACAGGCCCTGGTTCCGGCTGTTCAGGCTGGCGGACGGCAGCATGCCGATGGAGCCGGTGAGCATGGAGGCTTCGTCCGACAGGATGTCGCCGAACATGTTGCCGGTCACCACCACGTCGAAGGCCTTGGGCGCCTTCACCAACTGCATGGCAGCGTTGTCCACGTACATGTGCTGCAGCTCCACGTCGGGGTACTGCTGGCCCACTTCGGTGACCACGTCCTTCCAGAACTGGAAGGTTTCCAGTACGTTGGCCTTGTCCACGCTGGTGACCTTCTTGCTGCGCTTGCGCGCGGCCTGGAAGGCGACGTGGGCGATGCGCTCGATCTCGGGGCGCGAATAGCGCATCGTGTCGAAGGCTTCCTCGGCGCCGGGGAAGTGGCCGTCGGTGGCCACGCGGCGGCCGCGCGGCTGGCCGAAGTAGATGTCGCCCGTCAGCTCGCGGATGATGAGGATGTCCAGGCCGGCAATCAGCTCGGGCTTGAGGCTGGAGGCGCCCACCAGCTGCTCGTAGCAGATGGCGGGGCGGAAGTTGGCGAACAGGCCCAGGTTCTTGCGTAGGCCCAGGATGGCCTGCTCGGGGCGCAGCGGGCGGTCGAGCTTGTCGTACTTCCAGTCGCCCACGGCGCCGAACAGGATGGCATCGGCCTCCTTGGCCAGCTTCAGCGTGGCGTCGGGCAGGGGGTGGCCGTGGGCCTCGTAGGCGGCGCCGCCCACCAGGGCCGATTCCATCTCGAAGGGCAGGTCGAGGACTTCGAGCACTTTGACGGCCTCGGCGACGATTTCGGTGCCGATGCCGTCACCCGGGAGAACTGCGATTTTCATGTCTTTGCTTCTCTTTCTATAGCTGGTTGCGCTTGTTGCATAAGCGCTAGAGGCCGATTTCCATCAGAGGCCGGGCGTGGCGCCGGCGGTCAGGACGCCATCGTGTGTGCGAGCCACGGCTTGGTGGCCAGGCGCTCGGCTTCGAACGCCTTGATCTTGTCGGACTGGCGCAGGGTCAGGCCGATGTCGTCGAAGCCGTTGAGCAGGCAGTACTTGCGGAAGGCGATCACGTCGAACGGGATCTCTTCGCCCTGGGGCTTGACGATCACCTGGCGCTCCAGGTCCACGGTCAGTTCGTAGCCCGGGAAGGCGTACACCTCGTCGAACAGCTGGGCGATCGTGGCCTCGGGCAGCACGATCGGCAGCAGGCCGTTCTTGAAGCTGTTGTTGAAGAAGATGTCGGCAAAGCTGGGCGCCAGGATGGCGCGGAAGCCGTACTGGTCCAGCGCCCAGGGGGCGTGCTCGCGGCTGGAGCCGCAGCCGAAATTCTTGCGCGTGATCAGGATGCTGGCGCCCGCGTAGCGCGGCTGGTTGAGCACGAAGTCGGGATTGGGCTTGCGGTCGGATTCGGGCACGCCGGGCTGGCCCGGCTGGTCCAGGTAGCGCCACTCATCGAACAGGTTGGGGCCGAAGCCCGTCTTCTTGATCGACTTGAGGAACTGCTTCGGGATGATGGCGTCGGTGTCGACGTTCTCGCGGTCCATGGGGGCCACGAGGCCCTTGTGAATGGTGAATTTCTGCATGGTGCTAATCCGTTGGCTTACTTGGCGGCGCGCTCGATGGCACTGCCGGCGCGCTGCACGTCCTGGCCCATGCCCTTGACGGTGTTGCAGCCGGCCAGCGCAAAGGCGGCGGCCAGGGCGAGGAGGAGGGCGGTCTTTTTCATGGGAGTTCCTGGAAAAAGGAAGAGCGATCAGGCGAACTGGCGCACATCCACGAAGTGGCCGTGCACCGCCGCGGCGGCGGCCATGGCGGGCGACACCAAGTGCGTACGTCCGCCCGCCCCCTGGCGGCCTTCGAAGTTGCGGTTGCTGGTGGAGGCGCAGCGCTCGCCGGGCTCCAGGCGGTCGGCATTCATGGCCAGGCACATGGAGCAGCCGGGTTCACGCCACTCGAAGCCGGCGGCCTTGAAGACCTTGTCCAGGCCTTCGCGCTCCGCCTGTTCCTTCACCAGGCCGGAGCCGGGCACCACCATGGCGACCTTGATGTTCTTGGCCACCTTCTGGCCCAGCTTCTTCACCACGGCGGCCGCCTCGCGCATGTCCTCGATGCGGCTGTTGGTGCAAGAGCCGATGAAGACCTTGTCCACGAAGATGTCGGCCAGCGGCTTGCCGGGCTCCAGGGCCATGTAGGTCAGCGCGCGCTCGATGGCACCGCGCTTGTTGGCGTCCTTTTCCTTGTCGGGGTCGGGCACGCGGGCGTCCACGCCCAGCACCATCTCGGGCGAGGTGCCCCACGTCACCTGCGGCAAGATGTCGGCCGCATTCAGGGTGACGACGGTGTCGAACTTGGCGTCCGCATCGGAGTGCAGCGTCTTCCAGTACGCCACGGCCTGGTCCCATTCCACGCCCGTGGGCGACAGGGGGCGGCCCTTCACGTACTCGATGGTCTTGTCGTCCACGGCCACCAGGCCGGCGCGGGCGCCGCCTTCGATGGCCATGTTGCAGACCGTCATGCGGCCTTCCATGCTGAGCGCGCGGATGGCGCTGCCGGCGAATTCAATCGTGTAGCCCGTGCCGCCGGCGGTGCCGATCTTGCCGATGATGGCCAGCACGATGTCCTTGGCCGTCACGCCCAGGCCAACCTTGCCATCCACCTGCACCAGCATGTTCTTGGCCTTCTTGGCCAGCAGGGTCTGCGTGGCCATCACGTGTTCGACCTCGCTGGTGCCGATGCCGTGGGCCAGCGCGCCGAACGCGCCGTGCGTGCTGGTGTGGCTGTCGCCGCACACCACGGTCATGCCGGGCAGGGTGGCGCCGTTCTCGGGGCCGATCACGTGCACGATGCCCTGGCGTTTGTGCATGAACGGGAAGAACGCCGCCGGCGAGATGGTCGCCATGTTGTCGTTCAGCGTGGTGATCTGTTCCTTGCTGATCGGGTCGGTGATGCCGTCGTAGCCGGCCTCCCAGCCCGTGGTGGGCGTGTTGTGGTCGGCCGTGCCCACGATGGAGCTCATGCGCCAGACCTTGCGGCCGGCCTCGCGCAGGCCCTCGAACGCCTGCGGGCTGGTCACCTCGTGCACCAGATGGCGGTCGATGTAGAGGATGGAGGTGCCGTCCTCTTCGGTGTGGACGACGTGTTCGTCCCAGATCTTGTCGTACAGGGTGCGTCCCATGGCAGTCTCTTTTCGTGGGGGATCAAAGGGGTGGAGAGGATTCTAGGAGTGCCGCTGGCGGGGCAGCGGCCGGCATGGTTGCATCGCGTAACGGCGCTGCCGCCGCGTCGCTGCGGGCCACGTCCGGGGCCGGCGCCAGGTGCTCGACCAGCAGCCGTGCGGTGACGGGCAGGGTGTCGAAGTCGCGCGCCACCAGGCGCAGTTCGCGCTCGGCCCAGGGCTCGTTCAGGGCGATGGCGTGCAGCCGGCCCACGCCCTGCATCAGGGCGAAGGCCCGGTCGGGCAGCAGGCCCACGCCCAGGCCGTTGTCGATCATGCGGCACATGGCGTCCAGGCCGGTGACCTGGATGCGCTGGCGCAGCGGCCGCGCCGCCTGGGCCGCCGCCTGGCGCATGGCCAGGCTGATGCTGCTGTTGGCCTGCAGGCCGACGATGTCCCACTGCAGCACCTCGTCGAAGCCCACGCGGCCCTGGCGGGCCAGCGGGTGGCCCTGCGGCACGACGACGACCAGGCGGTCGCGGCGGTAGGGGCGGCTGTCGAGCCCCTCCGCCACGCCGGCCGCGCTGGCATGGCACAGGCCCAGGTCCGCCGCGCCTTCGCGCACGGCGTTCAGCACATCGGGGCTCAGGTGCTCCTGCAGATCGATCTTGACCTGCGGGTGCTGGGCAGAGAAGGCGCCCAGGTCCTCGGGCAGGAACTGCACGATGGCCGAGATGTTGGCGTGCATGCGCACATGGCCGCGCACGCCGTCGGCGTATTCGCTCAGCTCGCCCTGCATGCGTTCCAGGCCGAAGAGCACCGTGCGGGCGTGGTGCAGCAGGCTTTCGCCCGCAGGCGTGAGGGTGACGCCGCGGCTGTGCCGGTACAGCAGGGCGGTGTCCACGGCGGCTTCCAGGTCCGACAGGCGCTTGCTCACGGCCGAGGCCGCGATGAACTCGCGCTCGGCCGCGCGGCCGATGCTGCCCAGTTCGCACACGGCGACGAACAGTTGCAGCGAGGTCAGGTCGATGCGGCGCGCAAAACTGCGCTCGGAGCTTTTCATGGGGCGGAGCGAATTCTTTTGTTCTCGTTTGACGAGGTGATTGGTATTTTCCTACACGAAAAAACTATCAGCCATCGCAGACCGCGATGTCGTCCATCGCGGGGAGGGCATCTTGGCTCGCGTGCTATTAAGAATGGAGCGTGCAGCGCTTGCTTCGCGCCGACCTTGATGGTTTATGACCTTGAATCCTCCCAGGCATAAGCGCAAGCAGCTATCCCATTGATAGCAACACCGTCGTGCGCGGAGGGGCCCCAAACAAAACCGCCCCGCGGCCATGCGGGCGCGGGGCGGTCTGCAAGGGGCTGCGCGGCCGGCAGGCCGGCCACGGGGCGCGTCAGGTGAACAGGTTCTTCAGCTTGTCGGTCCAGCTCTCGCCGCTGGGCGAGTGCTTGCCGCCGCCCTTCTTGAGCGACTCGTCCAGCTCCTTGAGCAGCTTGCGCTGGTGCTCGGTGAGCTTCACGGGCGTCTCCACCGCGATGTGGCAGTACAGATCGCCCGGGTAGCTGGAGCGCACGCCCTTGATGCCCTTGCCGCGCAGGCGGAACTGCTTGCCGGCCTGTGTGCCTTCGGGAATGTCGATGGCCGCCTTGCCCTGCAGGGTCGGCACCTCGATCTCGCCGCCCAGCGCCGCGGTGATAAAGCTCACGGGCACCTGGCAGTGCAGGTCGTCGCCGTCCCGCTCGAAGATGTCGTGCTTGCGGATGCGGATCTCGATGTACAGATCGCCCGGCGGCCCGCCGTTGGTGCCCGGCTCGCCATTGCCCGTGCTGCGGATGCGCATGCCGTCGTCGATACCGGCGGGGATCTTCACCTCCAGCGTCTTCTGCTTCTTGACCTTGCCCTGGCCGTGGCAGGTGCCGCACGGCTCGGGAATGATCTTGCCCGTGCCGCGGCAGTGCGGGCAGGTCTGCTGCACGCTGAAGAAGCCCTGGCGCATCTGCACCGTGCCGGAGCCCTGGCAGGTGCCGCAGGTCTTGGCGCTGGTGCCCGGCTTGGCGCCGCTGCCGTGGCAGGTCTCGCAGCTGTCCCAGTTGGGGATGCGGATCTGCGCGTCCTTGCCCTTGGCGGCCTCTTCCAGCGTGATGTCCATCGCATAGCTGAGGTCGTTGCCGCGGTAGACCTGGCGCCCGCCCGCGCCCCGCGCGCCGCCGCGCTGCTGGCCGAACATGTCGCCGAAGATGTCGCCGAACGCCTCGGCAAAGCCGCCGAAGCCTTCCGCGCCCGGCCCGCCGGGGCCGCGCATGTTCGGGTCCACGCCAGCGTGGCCGTACTGGTCGTAGGCCGCGCGCTTCTGCGGATCGGAGAGCATCTCGTAGGCCTCCTTGGCCTCCTTGAACTTCTCTTCCGCCGGCTTGGCCGCATCACCCTGGTTGCGGTCCGGGTGGTGCTTCATCGCCAGCTTGCGATACGCCTTCTTGATCTCTTCGTCCGAGGCGTTCTTGGGAACGCCCAGAACCTCGTAAAAGTCTCTCTTGGACATGGTATTTCCGGTGCCGGTGGGAACAGGAACGCCGCGCTGGCCCCTGGGGAGGGGCCGGGCGCGGCGGCTAGGGTGCTCGTGCCCGCTCGCGCGGTGATCAGCCCTTCTTCACTTCCTTGACTTCAGCGTCCACCACGTTGTCGTCCTGCGGTGCGGCGCCAGCGTTTGATGCGCCACCCGCTGCGGGGCCCGCGCCCTCGGCAGCGCCGCCCGCAGCGGCTTGCGCCGCCTGGGCATCGGCGTACATCTTCTCGCCCAGCTTCTGGCTGGCGGCCATCAGCGCGGTGGTCTTCTCGTCGATGGCGGCTTTGTCCTCGCCCTTGAGCGCGGCTTCCAGGTCCTTCACGGCGGTCTCGATGGCTTCCTTCTCGCCGGCGTCCAGCTTGTCGCCGTGCTCGGACAGGCTCTTGGTCACGCTGTGCACGGCGGCTTCGCCCTGGTTGCGCGCCTGGACCAGCTCCAGCTTCTTCTTGTCGTCGGCGGCGTTCAGTTCCGCGTCCTTCACCATCTTCTGGATCTCGTCCTCGGACAGGCCGGAGTTCGCCTTGATGGTGATCTTGTTTTCCTTGCCCGTGCCCTTGTCCTTGGCGCCCACGTGCAGGATGCCGTTGGCGTCGATGTCGAAGCTCACCTCGATCTGCGGCACGCCGCGGCCGGCCGGCGGAATGCCTTCCAGGTTGAACTCGCCCAGCAGCTTGTTGGCGCTGGCGATCTCGCGCTCGCCCTGGAACACCTTGATCGTCACGGCCGGCTGGTTGTCGTCGGCGGTCGAGAAGGTCTGCGCGAACTTCGTCGGGATCGTGGTGTTCTTGGTGATCATCTTGGTCATCACGCCGCCCAGCGTCTCGATGCCCAGCGACAGCGGCGTCACGTCCAGCAGTAGCACGTCCTTGCGGTCGCCCGACAGCACCTGGCCCTGGATGGCAGCGCCCACGGCCACGGCTTCATCGGGGTTCACGTCCTTGCGGGGTTCCTTGCCGAAGAATTCCTTGACCTTCTCCTGCACCTTGGGCATGCGGGACATGCCGCCGACCAGGATCACGTCATGGATGTCGGACACGCTGATGCCGGCGTCCTTGATGGCCGTGCGGCAGGGAGCGATGGTGCGCTCGATCAGCTCGTCCACCAGGCTTTCCAGCTTGGCGCGGGTGAGCTTGATGTTCAGGTGCTTTGGACCCGAGGCGTCGGCCGTGATGTAGGGCAGGTTGATGTCGGTCTGCGAGGAGTTCGACAGCTCGATCTTGGCCTTCTCGGCGGCTTCCTTCAGGCGCTGCAGGGCCAGCACGTCCTTGGACAGGTCCACGCCTTGCTCTTTCTTGAACTCGGCAATGATGTAGTCGATGATGCGTTGGTCGAAATCTTCGCCGCCCAGGAAGGTGTCGCCGTTGGTGGACAGCACTTCGAACTGCTTCTCGCCGTCGACGTCGGCGATCTCGATGATGGACACGTCGAACGTGCCGCCGCCCAGGTCATACACGGCGATCTTGCGGTCGCCCTTTTCCTGCTTGTCCAGGCCGAAGGCCAGTGCGGCTGCGGTGGGCTCGTTGATGATGCGCTTCACATCCAGCCCGGCGATGCGGCCGGCGTCCTTGGTGGCCTGGCGCTGCGCGTCGTTGAAGTACGCGGGCACGGTGATCACGGCCTCGGTGACGGCCTCGCCCAGGTAGTCCTCGGCGGTTTTCTTCATCTTGCGCAGCACTTCGGCGCTGATCTGCGGAGGCGCCAGCTTCTGGCCGCGCACTTCCACCCAGGCGTCGCCGTTGTCCGCCTTGGCGATGGCGTAGGGCATCAGATCGATGTCCTTCTGAACTTCCTTTTCCTCGAACTTGCGGCCGATCAGGCGCTTGGCGGCGTAGATCGTGTTGCGCGGGTTGGTGACGGCCTGGCGCTTGGCCGAGGCGCCGACGAGGATCTCGCCGTCTTCCTGGTAGGCAATGATGGACGGGGTGGTGCGGGCGCCTTCGCTGTTCTCGATCACGCGGGTCGTGTTGCCCTCCATGATGGCAACGCAGCTATTCGTGGTGCCCAGGTCGATACCGATGATTTTTCCCATGTTGTTCTCCGATGTCTGAAAAAAGAGTGGATAGCCGTAACTTGTGGATAACTTGCGCGGCTTCAAGCCGCCCGGTCCGGAAATTTGCGCGGCGGCCGTAAGGGGGGCTTACTTGGGTGCGGCCACGGTCACCAGGGCCGGGCGCAGCACGCGGTCGGCGATGACGTAGCCCTTTTGCAGCACGGACACGACGGTGTTGGCCTCCTGGTCGGCCGGCACGACGCTGATGGCCTGGTGGCGGTGCGGGTCGAACTTTTCGCCGGCGGCCGGCTGGATGGCCAGCACCTTGTTGCGCTCCAGCGCTGCGGTGAGCTGGCGCAGCGTGGCGTCGGAGCCCTCGCGCAGCTGCTCGATGGTGGCGTCCTTGATCGCCAGGGCGGCGGTCAGGCTGTCGGCGACGGGCAGCAGGCTTTCGGCAAAGCTCTCGATGCCGAACTTGCGGGCCTTGGAGACCTCCTCTTCGGCGCGGCGGCGGGCGTTTTCGGCCTCGGCCTTGGCGCGCAGGAACTGGTCGGCCAGGTCGGCGCTCTTGGCCTTCAGCTCGGCCAGCTCGTTTTGCAAGCGGCTGAGTTCATCCGAGGCATGCGCGGCCATGGCGGCTTCGACTTCTTCGGGCGCTGCGGAGGTCTCGGGGGCGTTGGCGGATGGTTGGTCGGACATAGGGTTTCTTCTGAAATAGTGGAACACGATACGCGCGGCACTTGGGTGCAGCGGCCCGTATTTCAAGCGCTGTAGGCGCGCGGCAGCTGCACGGAGGCATGGCCGCAGGCGGCGGGAGCCCCGGCCCGGGGCGCGGGAGGAAAGGGCAGAGTGTACAAGCCCCGGATGCA
The DNA here is from genome assembly GCF_031453675.1 of Paracidovorax wautersii. Lineage (NCBI taxonomy): Bacteria > Pseudomonadati > Pseudomonadota > Betaproteobacteria > Burkholderiales > Comamonadaceae > Paracidovorax > Paracidovorax wautersii. Next base: position 2,663,237 of record NZ_JAVIZX010000001.1, read on the forward strand.
GGGCTATAATCGGCGGCTTTGCCTTGCCACACTGCTTCTGGACGCAGCAGGTGGTGTCATCCAAAAGGAGTCTGCATGCGTCATTACGAAATCATTTTGTTGATCCACCCGGATCAGAGCGAACAAGTTCCAGCCATGCTGGAGCGCTACAAGGGCATGATCACCGCCGGCGGTGGCAAGGTGCACCGCGTGGAAGACTGGGGCCGCCGTCAACTGGCGTACCTGATCAACAAGCTGGCCAAGGCCCACTACCTGTGCGTGAACATCGAAGCCGACCAGGCCGTGATGGCTGAACTGGAGCACGCCTTCAAGTTCAACGACGCCGTGCTGCGCCACCTGACGGTTCAGAAGAAGAAGGCCGACACGGGCCCGTCTTCGATGATGAAGACCGTCGAGCGCGAAGAAGCCCGCAAGGCCAGCCAAGCCGAGTTCGCCGCTGGCGAGCGCGAGCAGCGCTGATCGGTCGCTTCCTTCCCCCGGAGGAGTGGAAAACCACGTTGCCCTGACTGCCTGTATCGCCGAGGCCCAGCCTTTGCGCTACACGCCCGCCGGATTGCCAGCCCTGGATCTGAAGCTCGAACATGGTTCGCGCCAGCAGGAAGCGGGCACCGAGCGAGAGGTCAAGGTGGTCGTGAAAGCGGTGGCGTTCGGCGCGCTCGCAGAGCGGCTGTCCCGCCAGGCCATCGGTAGTCTCTGGACTTTCCAGGGCTTTCTGGCCACACCGCGACACGGCAAGGGCTTGGTGTTCCACATCCAGGACATTCAACAAAATTCATTTTCAAGAGGCTAACAATGGCCACGTTCAAGAAGTTCAACAAAGACAAGCGCCCGAAGCGCAACACCCAGTCGCTGCTGTTCAAGCGCAAGCGTTTCTGCCGTTTCACGGTCGCTGGCGTGGAAGAGATCGACTACAAGGATGTCGACACGCTGCGTGACTTCATCGCTGAAAACGGCAAGATCATCCCCGCACGCCTGACCGGCACGCGCGCCATCTACCAGCGTCAGCTGAACACCGCCATCAAGCGCGCCCGCTTCCTGGCTCTGGTGCCCTACAGCGACCAGCACAAGATCTAAGGAGTACGACCATGCAAATCATCCTGCTCGACAAGGTCGTCAACCTCGGTAACCTGGGCGAGATCGTCAAGGTCAAGGACGGCTACGCACGCAACTTCCTGATCCCGTCGGGCCGCGCCCGCCGCGCCACGGAAGCCAACAAGGCCGAGTTCGAAGCCAAGCGCGCCGAACTCGAAAAGGCGGCTGCCGCCAAGCTGGCAGAAGCCCAGGCCCAAGGCGAAAAGCTCGGCGGCACGACCGTCAAGCTGACGCAGAAGGCCGGCGTGGACGGCCGCCTGTTCGGCTCCGTCACCAACCACGACATCGCCGAAGAGCTGAACAAGCAAGGCTACAAGGTCGTGAAGGCCCAGGTCCGCCTGCCCAATGGTCCGATCAAGACCGTTGGCGACAGCACGATCAGCGTGGCTCTGCACACCGATGTGGTGGTGGAAGTCACCGTGTCGGTGTACGGCGAAACGGCTTAATCGCCCAACGCCCGGAGCACCGACTTCGACACAGAGGCCGCCTTCGGGCGGCTTTTGTGTTTTTGGGACGATAAGTTGTCCACCGCCATGCACCGGGTGTCAACGGGTTGTCCACAGGTTTGTCCCCGCCGCAAGCTGCGGCCCGTCCTCAAGGAACTCGTCCATGTCTGCCGTGATGCCTCCGCTCGAAGACGATTTCTCTCCCGCGGCGCCCGCCGCTGCCTCTGCGCTCGATCCGCAGGTCGCGCAGTTGCGCGTCCCTCCGCACTCGATCGAGGCGGAGTCGAGCGTGCTGGGTGGCCTGCTGCTGGACAACAACGCCTGGGACCGCGTGGGCGACCTGCTGGTCGATGGCGACTTCTACCGGCATGAGCACCAGCAGATCTACGCGGCCATCGGCAAACTGGTCAATGCCAGCAAGCCGGCCGACGTGATCACGGTGTTCGAGGAACTGCAAAGCCTGGGCCAGGCGGCGGAGGTGGGCGGGCTGGCCTACCTCAACAGCCTGGCGCAGTACGTGCCCAGCGCCAGCAACATCCGCCGCTACGCCGAGATCGTGCGGGAGCGTTCGGTGCTGCGCAAGCTGGTCACGGCCAGCGACGAGATCTCCACCAACGCCTTCAACCCCAAGGGCAAGACGGTGGAAAAGATCCTGGACGAGGCGGAGTCCAAGATCTTCGCGATCGGCGAAGAAGGCTCTCGCATGAAGCAGGGCTTCCAGTCGCTGGACAACCTGGTCATCGACCTGCTCGATCAGGTGCAGGAGATGGCGGACAACCCCATGGACGTGACCGGCGTGCCGACCGGCTTCGCCGACCTGGACCGGATGACGTCCGGCCTGCAGGCGGGCGACATGATCGTGCTGGCCGCGCGCCCCTCCATGGGCAAGACCTCGTTCGCGGTGAACATTGCCGAGCATGTGGCGCTCAACGAGGGCCTGCCGGTCGCCATCTTCTCCATGGAAATGGGCGCCGCCCAGCTGGCGGTGCGTATCGTGGGCTCCATCGGCCGCGTGAACCAGGGCAACCTGCGGACCGGCAAGCTGACGGACGAGGAATGGCCGCGCCTGACCGAGGCCATCGAGCGCCTGCGCACCGTGTCGCTGCACATCGACGAGACGCCGGGCCTGACTCCGGGCGAGCTGCGCGCCAACGCCCGGCGCCTGGCGCGCCAGTGCGGCAAGCTCGGCCTTATCGTGGTCGATTACCTGCAGCTGATGAGTGGCTCGGGCGCCGGTAGCGCGGACAACCGCGCCACCGAACTGGGCGAAATCTCCCGGGGCCTGAAGATGCTGGCCAAGGAACTGCAGTGCCCGGTGATCGCGCTGTCGCAGCTCAACCGCTCGGTGGAGCAGCGCACCGACAAGCGGCCCATGATGTCCGACCTGCGCGAATCGGGCGCCATCGAGCAGGATGCGGACATCATCATGTTCATCTACCGCGACGACTACTACAACAAGGACTCCAAGGAGCCCAACGTGGCCGAGGTCATCATCGGCAAGCAGCGGAACGGCCCTACGGGCACGGTGAAGCTGTTCTTCCAGAAGAACCAGACGCGTTTCGAGAACCTGGCCCAGGGCTACGGCGGCGACGATTACTGACGGCGGGCGGGGCGCTCTGGCGGGCCTGCAGGGGTGCCCGCCGTGCGCCTGCGTTGCCTTCGCCGTCCGCGGGGCCGCCTGCCGTCGGCGGGCACGGGTCGGGCAACAACAACGGGTGGCGACGGATTTCCAATGAAAAATAGCTGCTGGCGCTTGTGTATCAAGCGCCAGCAGCTATTGTTTTGATAGTGCGGTGGGTCAGCTCAGCGGGTGAGGGCCCAGGCCAGCAGGCCGATCGTCACCACGCCTGTGGCGACGCTCCCCCACAGCAGCCGCTGGCTGCGTACGCGCAACGCATCGATGGCGCGCACCAGCTGCGCGTTCTGCTCCGCCAGCGACTGGATCAGCACCGCCGAGGCGCGCTGCTCTTCCTCGAGCTGCGTGATGCGCGCCTGCATCGCCTGCAGCGGATCCACGGGCGCACCGGTGGCCGCTATCGGCGCAGCCGCCCCGGGCGGCGTCTTCTGCGTGGAGCCCAGCAGCTTGCGCGCGGCCTGCATGATCTGCGGCGTGGCCTCGATCACGTCGCCCCACGGGACCAGCTTCAGGGCGGTCATCCATCCCACGGCCATGGTCAGAGCACCTCGCTGGCGAAGTCGGCCAGGCGCGAGCGCTCGCCGCGTGCCAGGGTGATGTGGCCGCTGTGCGGCCAACCCTTGAAGCGGTCCACCGCGTAGGTCAGGCCGGAGGAGCCTTCCGTGAGGTAGGGCGTGTCGATCTGCGCCAGGTTGCCCATGCAGATGATCTTCGTGCCGGGACCCGCGCGGGTGATCAGCGTCTTCATCTGCTTGGGCGTCAGGTTCTGCGCCTCGTCGATGATCACGTACTTGTTCAGGAAGGTGCGGCCGCGCATGAAGTTCATGCTCTTGATCTTGATGCGGCTGCGGATCAGCTCGTTGGTGGCCGCGCGGCCCCATTCGCCGGCGTTGCCGCCGTCGCCCTTGGCCAGGAATTCGAGGTTGTCGTCCAGCGCGCCCATCCACGGGCCCATCTTTTCCTCTTCGGTGCCGGGCAGGAAGCCGATGTCCTCGCCCACGCTGACGGTGGCGCGGGTCATGATGATCTCGGTGTAGCGGCGGTCGTCCAGCACCTGCGTGAGGCCCGCGGCCAGCGCCATCAGCGTCTTGCCGGTGCCGGCCGTGCCGGTGAGGGTGACGAAGTCCACATCCGGGTCCATAAGCAGGTTCATGGCGAAGTTCTGCTCGCGGTTGCGGGTGTTCACGCCCCAGACGGTGTTCTTGGACGAGCCGTAGTCCTTGAGCGTCTGCAGCACGGCCGTCTTGTCGCGGATCTCGCTGACCCGGGCGAACAGGCTGGGCTCGCCGGGCGCCTCGAAGTACACGAACTGGTTGATCATCAGTTGCGGCACGATCGGCCCGCCGATGCGATAGTACGTGTGCGCGCCGCTCTGCCAGCTCTCGACGTTCTTGCCGCTCTTGACCCAGAAGTCGGGTGGCAGGGCCAGCAGGCCGGAGTAGAGCAGGTCGCCGTCCTCCAGCGTCTTGTCGTTCTGGTAGTCCTCGGCGTGCAGGCCCAGGGCGCGCGCCTTCACGCGCATGTTGATGTCCTTGGACACCAGCACCACCTCGCGCGGGGCGTGCAGCTTGCGCAGGGCTTCCACCACGCCCAGGATCTGGTTGTCGGCCTTGCCCTGGGGCAGGCTGGTGGGCAGGCTGTAGTCGAGCGGCGCGGTCTGGAAGTACAGGCAGCCGCCGGCCGCCTTCTGGCCGGTGGAGTCCAGCTTCAGGCCGAGGGCGATGTCCGCGCCCTGGGCGGCGGCCAGCGCGTCCAGCGTGCGGCTGGCCTGGCGGCCGTTGCGGGCCACTTCGGTCATGCCCTTCTTGTGGCCGTCGAGTTCCTCCAGCACGATCATCGGCAGGAAGATGTCGTGTTCCTCGAAGCGGAACAGGCTGGTCGGATCGTGCAGCAGCACGTTGGTGTCCAGCACGAACATCTTCTTGGGACCCGTGCCGCGCTGCTTGCGCGTGCGGCCGGCCGGCGCCGTGGTCATGGGCTCGTGGGCCGCACGCACGGGCGCGGAACTGGGCGCGCTGGCCGCTGGCGAGGTGGCAGGAACCGGGGCGGGCGTGGCCCGGCTGGCAGGCGCCGGTGCGGTGGCGGGGGATTTGCGGCCGCGGGCCGGGGTGGGTGCAGGCGTAGCCGTCGTCGTGGCCGCTGCGGTCGGCGCCGGCGCGGCGGTGCTGGCACGTGCGGCAGGAGCGTCCTGCCGGCGTTCTGCGGCGCGCGTGGAGGTGCTCGCGCTCTTCCTGCGGGTGCCGCGTGCGGCGGGCGCATCGGCGGCGGAGATATCTTCTAGAACAGGGGTCTGTGGTTCCAGGGCCGCCGGGTTGTTATAGGCATCCGGGGAGAGCAGTGCGGCGCGCTTCGTGGGGGCGGGGGGCAGGGGCATGGTGCAAGGGCCTCGCGAAAGGAAGGGTCAGAAAGCAAAAAGCCGCCTGGAGGCCAAGGCGGCTTTCGGGTCGGGGGAGGACGTTGCGTTTCTCAGCGGCATTGACCCATTATGCATGCTCCCCGTGACGCACCGCGGCGATACGCCGCAGCGCCTCAGGCGGCTTTTTTCAGCGCCTTGATGGACTTCACGGCCTTGAGGACTTCGTCCACGTGGCCGGGCACCTTCAGGCCGCGCCATTCCTGGACCAGCAGGCCGTCGGGGCCCACCAGGAAGGTGCTGCGCTCGATGCCCTTGACCTTCTTGCCGTACATGATCTTGTTCTTGACCACGCCGAACATGTGGCACATCTTCTCTTCGGTGTCGGCGATCAGTTCGAAGGGCAGCTCGAGCTTTTCCTTGAAGTCGTCGTGCGACTTCATGTTGTCGCGCGACACGCCGAACACCGCAGCGCCGGCCTTCACGAAGTCCTTGTACTTGTCGCGGAACTGCATGGCCTCGGTGGTGCAGCCGGGGGTGTTGTCCTTGGGATAGAAGTACAGGATCAGAATCTGGCCGAGGTGCGAGGTGTTGGATACCTTGACTCCGCCGGTCGCGTTGGCTTCAAATTCTGGGAGGGGTTTGTTGACAACGATCGCCATGGCACTTCAATCTCTCTGGATGTAGTCGTTGATAAGTCGGGGGAGCGGGTGTGTTATTGCTCTTGTAGGGCCCCCGACCGCAACCCGAGATTTTACCCCGAAACGACCTCTGACGCGACTCGCAGTCTGTAACCAAAGAACACAAATCAGGGGGTGGTTTCCAGCAGCAGCGCCGCGACCACGTTGCGGCCTTCGCCCGCCAGGATGTTGTAAGTGCGGCAGGCGGCCTGGGTGTCCATGGTCTCCAGGCCGATGCGGCGGGCCATCAGCGGCTGCAGCCAGGCCGGCGGCGGAAACCGGTTGCGCGCGCCGCTGCCGAACACGATCAGCTCCGTATCCAGCTCGGCCAACTGGGCGAAGTGCTCCGGCGTGAGGTCCTCGAAGCGGGTGCAGTTCCACGGCTGGCGCTGGCCGCGGGAGCCCACCACCACGCTGGCGGTGAGGCGTTCGCCATCGATGCCGATCCAGCCCGGGCCATAGCCGCTGATGGTCTGGGCGTCGGAGCGGTCGGGCTGGAATTTCATGGGGTGTCCGGTGGGCAGACGGCCCGTGGCGGGCCGCCGGGGGCAGGGGCGCGAAGGCCCGGGCTGGCGGTGGGAACTGTGGTCAAATTATAGGTTTCGCCAGGTGCGCGCGCCTGGTGCGGCATCCATCTCCCTTTCCGGCCCATTGTTGCCCCGCAGAGCATGAAGACCGTCCACAAATCCGCCAAGCTCAGTAACGTTCTCTACGATGTGCGGGGCCCTATCGTGGATGCGGCCAAGCAGATGGAGGACGAGGGCCAGAAGATCATCAAGCTGAACATCGGCAACCTCGCGCCGTTCGGCTTCGATGCGCCGGAAGAGATCCAGCAGGACATGATCCGCAACCTGCCCAACTCGGCGGGCTATTCGGACAGCAAGGGCATCTTCGCCGCGCGCAAGGCGGTGATGCACTACACCCAGCAACAAGGCGTATCGGGCGTGACGCTCGACGACATCTACCTGGGCAACGGCGCCAGCGACCTGATCGTGATGGCCACCACCGCGCTGCTCGACGACGGCGACGAGCTGCTGGTGCCCGCCCCCGACTACCCGCTGTGGACGGCGTCCGCCAGCCTGGCCGGCGGCAAGCCCGTGCACTACCTGTGCGACGAGGCCAACGGCTGGATGCCTAACCTGGACGACATCCGCAGCAAGATCACCCCGCGCACCCGCGGCCTGGTGGTCATCAACCCCAACAACCCGACCGGGGCGCTGTACTCCGACGAGTTGCTCAAGGGCTTGGTGGAGATCGCGCGCGAGCACGGGCTGGTGCTCATGGCCGACGAGGTCTACGACAAGGTGCTGTACGACGGCGTGGAGCACACGGCCATCGCCAGCCTGTCGACCGATGTGCTGACGCTGACCTTCAACTCGCTTTCCAAGGCCTACCGTTCGTGCGGCTACCGCGCGGGCTGGATGGTGGTGTCCGGCAACAAGGCCGTGGCCCGCGACTACATCGAAGGCCTGAACATGCTGGCCAACATCAAGCTGGGCTCGAACGTGCCCGGCCAGTGGGCCATCCAGACCGCGCTGGGCGGCTACCAGAGCATCAACGACCTGGTCCGCGAGGGCGGGCGCCTGCGGCGCCAGCGCGACCTGGCTTACGAACTCATCTCGGCGATCCCGGGCGTGAGCTGCGTGAAACCCAAGGCGGCGCTCTACATGTTCCCCCGCCTCGACCCGGCGATGTACCCCATCGCCGACGACCGCCAGTTCTTCATGGAAGTGCTGCGCGCGACCCGCGTCATGCTGGTCCAGGGTTCGGGCTTCAACTACCCGGACAACCAGCACTTCCGCATCGTCTTCCTGCCGCACGAGGACGACCTGCGCGTGGCGATCGGCCGTCTCGCAGACTTCCTCGCGCAATACCGCCAACGCCACGGTACGGCCTGAAACTCCTTTTTTTTTTTGATAGCTGCATGCGCAATCAGAACAAGCGCTGCAGCGTGATTTGACTGATATCTCGACCATGAAACCGATTCAAGTAGGCCTCCTGGGCATTGGCACCGTGGGCAGCGGCGTCTTCAACGTGCTGCAGCGCAACCAGGAAGAGATCCGCCGCCGCGCGGGCCGCGGCATCGAGGTGACCATGGTGGCCGACCTGGATGTGGAGCGCGCCCGTGCCGTGGCCGGCGCGAACGTGCAGGTGGTGAACGACGCCCGCGCCGTGATCGCCAATCCCGACATCGACATCGTGGTCGAGCTGATCGGCGGCTACGGCATCGCCAAGGCGCTGGTGCTCGAAGCCATCGCCGCCGGCAAGCACGTGGTGACGGCCAACAAGGCCCTGCTGGCCGTGCACGGCACCGAGATCTTCGCGGCCGCATCGGCCAAGGGCGTGATGGTGGCCTTCGAGGCGGCCGTGGCCGGCGGCATCCCCATCATCAAGGCGCTGCGCGAAGGCCTCACGGCCAACCGCATCCAGTGGATCGCCGGCATCATCAACGGCACGACGAACTTCATCCTGTCCGAAATGCGCGACAAGGGCCTGGACTTCGACGTGGTGCTGAAGGAAGCGCAGCGCCTGGGCTACGCCGAGGCCGACCCGACCTTCGACATCGAAGGCGTGGACGCCGCGCACAAGGCCACCATCATGTCGGCCATCGCGTTCGGCATTCCGGTGCAGTTCGACAAGGCCTATGTGGAAGGCATCACGCAGCTGGCCGGCGCGGACATCAAGTACGCCGAGCAGCTGGGCTACCGCATCAAGCTGCTGGGCATCGCCAAGCGCCGCTCGGGTGCAGACGCCGACGGCGTGGAGCTGCGCGTGCACCCCACGCTGATCCCGGCCAAGCGCCTGATCGCCAACGTGGAAGGCGCCATGAACGCCGTGGTGGTGCAGGCCGATGCCGTGGGCACCACGCTGTACTACGGCAAGGGCGCGGGCAGCGAGCCCACGGCCAGCGCCGTGATCGCCGACCTGGTGGACATCACCCGCCTGGCTTCGGCTGACCCCGAGCACCGCGTGCCCTACCTGGCCTTCCAGCCGCACACCCTGGACAAGGCGCAGGCCCAGCTGCCGGTGCTGCCGGCCAGCGAATTCGCCACCAGCTACTACCTGCGCCTGCGGGTGGCCGACCAGGCCGGCGTGCTGGCCAAGGTGACCGGCTTGCTGGCCGGTGCCGGCATCAGCATCGACGCCGTGCTGCAGCGCGAAGCCGATGAGGTGGGCGGCGAAGGCTCCACGCAGACCGACCTCATCATCCTGACGCACGAAACCCGCGAAGGCACGATGAACGACGCCATCGCGCAGATGCAGGCGCTGCCCACGGTGCTGGCGCCCATCACGCGCATCCGCAAGGAGGAGCTGAACTGATGCTGTACCTCTCCACGCGCGGCCACCCGGACCGCAAGCGCTTCTGCGACATCCTGCTCGAAGGCCTGGCGCCCGATGGCGGGCTGTACCTGCCCGAGCGCTATCCGCAGATCGATGACGCGGCCCTCACGCGCCTGCGCAAGGCCTACCACGAGCAGGGCTACGCCGAGCTGGCGTTCCAGATCCTGTCGCTGTACATCGACGACATTCCGGCGGCTGACCTCAAGCGCCTGTGCGAGAAGACGTACACGGCCGAAGTCTTTGGCACCGGCGAGATCGTGCCGCTGCGCCACCTCGAAGACGGCCTCTGGCTCGAAGCCCTGTCCAACGGCCCCACGCTGGCCTTCAAGGACATGGCCATGCAGCTGCTGGGCAACCTGTTCGAGTACGAACTGGGCCGCCGCGGCGAAGAGCTGAACATCCTCGGCGCGACCAGTGGCGACACCGGCAGCGCGGCCGAGTACGCCATGCGCGGCAAGCAGGGCGTGCGCGTCTTCATGACCAGCCCGCACGGCCGCATGAGTGCCTTCCAGCAGGCGCAGATGTTCAGCCTGCAGGACGAGAACATCCACAACATCGCCATCGAAGGCGTGTTCGACGACTGCCAGGACATCGTCAAGGCCGTGAGCAACGACCTGGCGTTCAAGCGCCAGTACAAGATCGGCACCGTCAACTCGATCAACTGGGCGCGCCTGCTGGCGCAGGTCGTGTACTACTTCGCCGGCTACGTGCAGGCGACGGAGCGCAACGACCAGAAGGTGAGCTTCACCGTGCCGTCGGGCAACTTCGGCAACGTCTGCGCCGGCCATGTGGCGCGCATGATGGGCCTGCCCATCGACAAGCTGGTGGTCGCCACCAACGAGAACGACGTGCTGGACGAGTTCTTCCGCACCGGCGTGTACCGTGTGCGCGGCAGCGCCGACACGCACGAGACGTCGAGCCCGTCGATGGACATCAGCAAGGCCAGCAACTTCGAGCGCTTCGTGTTCGACCTGCTGGGCCGCGATGCCGCGCAGACCCAGGCACTGTTCGGCGAAGCCCTGACCCAGGACGGCCGTTTCGACCTGAGCCAGGATGCGCGCTTTGCCGACGCGGCCGCGAAGTACGGCTTCCTGAGCGGCAAGAGCACGCACGCCGACCGCCTTGCGACCATCAAGGACAACTACCAGCGCCACGGCGTGACCATCGACACCCACACCGCCGACGGCGTGAAGGTGGCGCTGCAGCACCGGGGCGACCCGGCGGTGCCGATGATCGTGCTGGAGACGGCCCTGCCCATCAAGTTCGCCGAGACCATCTTCGAAGCCCTGGGCCATGCGCCCGAGCGGCCGCCGAAGTTCGACGGCATCGAGGCCCTGCCCAAGCGCGTGCACGTCATGCCGGCCGATGTGGCCCTGGTGAAGGCCTACATCGCACGGCATTGCGATTGATGCCGTCCACCGCCCTGCGGCCCTGCGCGCCGGGGCTGCGGCGGTGCAGGGTGGCGGAACGCTGAATCCTGGGTTCGATGCCAAATCGGGCTGCAGCGCTTGTCCATCAAGCGCTGACAGCTATTAAATGAAGAGTGACGGCAGGAGTGGCAGCATGAAGGTGGTCGGCTTTGCCGGGTTCTCGGGCAGCGGCAAGACCACGCTGATCGCCCAGCTCATCCCGCTGCTGCGCGTACGCGGCCAGCGCGTGTCGGTCGTCAAGCATGCGCACCACCGCTTCGACATCGACCACCCGGGCAAGGACAGCTGGCGCCACCGCGAGGCCGGTGCCTTCGAGGTGGTGATCGCGTCCGACCGGCGCCTGGCGCTGCTGCGCGAATTCGAGCAGCGGCAGGAGCCCTCGGTGCACGACCTGCTGGCCGAACTGGACCCGGCCGTGGACTGGGTGCTGGTGGAAGGCTTGAAGGAGGCCGATGTGCCCAAGGTCGAGGTCTGGCGCGCACCGTCCGCCGATTACGCGGCGCGCCCGGCGCGCTATCCTGAGGACGCCTGGGTGCAGGCCATCGCCACCGATCGTGCCGACCAACTGCCCCAGCCCACGGCGCTGCCCGTGTTCGACGTGCACGCCCCCACGCCGCTGGCCGACTGGCTGCTGGCCCATGGCCCCCGTTTTGACTATGCACCGCGCGGCGTGCCCGCAGCGCGTGTGCCGTAAGAACGTGTTTACGATCTTCCAGGGGCCGCGCAGTGGTGTTTGCGGGAGGGGATGCAAGGCGCGGTGCGCAGTGGATAGCTCGGCTATCCACAAGCGCCGCAACGCCGCAGACCGCCCGCAAACGCCACTGCCCGAAGGGTTGGAGCGAAATCGGGCGATTGAACGCCTCGAATGCTTGCATGGGCATGAGCCCATGCGGCGCATCCGAAGCGTCCACTCATTCCGATTGCGCTCCAACGCGACCCCTGCGAGATCGTAAACAAGTTCTAAGGACCTTCTCCGATGCGCCCTCCGATGAAGCCGCTGGCCGATGCGCTGGCTGATCTGCTGGCCCAGGCCACCCCGTTGGCCGGGACCGACACCGTGGACACCTTCGATGCCGACGGCCGCGTGCTGCGCGCCGCGGCCGTGTCGCCGCTGCAGGTGCCGCCCCAGGACAACAGCGCCATGGACGGCTACGCCGTGCGCTGCGCCGATGTGGCTGCCGCCGGCGCCGTGCTGCCGGTGTCGCAGCGCATTCCCGCCGGCAGCCTGGGCACGCCCCTGGCCGCCGGCACGGCCGCCCGCATCTTCACCGGCGCGCCGCTGCCCGAAGGGGCGGACGCCATCGTCATGCAGGAGGACTGCGAAGCGCTGGACGAGGGCCGCAGCGTGCGCGTGAACGCCGTGCCCGCCGCGCACCAGTGGATCCGCCGCGCGGGCGAGGACATCGCCCTGGGCGCGCAGGTGCTGGCCGCCGGCACGCGCCTCACGCCCGCCGCCCTGGGGCTGGCCGCCAGCATCGGCCTGGGCCGGCTGGACGTGGCCCGCCGCCCGCGCGTGGCCCTGTTCTCCACGGGCGACGAACTGGCCATGCCCGGCGAGGTGCCGCCCGAGCAGATGAAGCCCGGCGCCATCTACAACAGCAACCGCTTCTTTCTGCGCACGCTGCTGCAGCGGCTGGGCTGCGAGGTGACCGACCTCGGCATCGTCCCCGACCGGCGCGATGCCACCATCGAGGCGTTGCGCAGCGCCAGCGCCTCGCACGACGTGATCCTGACCAGCGGCGGCGTGTCCGTGGGCGAAGAGGACCACATCAAGCCGGCCGTCGAAGCGCTGGGCGCGCTGCACCTGTGGCAGATCGCCATGAAGCCGGGCAAGCCTTTTGCCTACGGCCAGATTCCGCGCGCCGGGGGCGTGGCGCACTTCATGGGGCTGCCGGGCAATCCGGTGTCCAGCTTCATGACCTTTCTGGTGCTGGTGCGGCCCTTTCTGCTGCGCCTGCAAGGCGTGCAGGACGTGGCGCCCAAGGCGTTTGCCGCCACCGCCGGCTTCGATTTGCCGCGGGCCGACAAGCGGCGCGAATTCCTGCGCGTGCGCCAGGGCGCGGACGGGCGCCTGGAGCTGTTCAGCCACCAGGGCTCGGGCGTGCTCACCTCCACCGCCTGGGGCGATGGCGTGGTCGACAACCCGCCGGAAACCCCCATCGCGCGTGGCGACACCGTGCGCTTCATTCCCTTTGCCGAGCTGATGTCATGACCGACGCCGTCCACAAGACCATCGAGGTGCGCTACTTCGCCTCCATCCGCGAAGCCGTGGGCCAGGGCAGCGAAACCGTGCGCACCACGGCCGCCACGCTGGGCGCCCTGCGCGACGAGCTCATCGCGCGCGGCGCGCCCTGGGCCGACTGCCTGGCCCGCGGCCGGGCCGTGCGCATGGCGCTCGACCAGACCATGAGCGGCGACGACGTGGCCCTGGCCGACCGCGCCGAGGTGGCGTTCTTCCCGCCCGTCACGGGCGGGTGATCGCGTTGCAGCGGCGGCTCGCCAGCGTGAGGGTGGACGCTGCATGCTCCTGAAGATGTAGCTGGTTGCGCTTGAAAATAAAGGATTTCGGATAGATTTATATCTGAAGTTTTTGCGTATCAAGCGCAGGCAGCTATGTTCTTGGTAGCGGGTCGCAGCCAACCAACCGCGCCAATACCGCGTCCTGCTGCTCTGCAAGCGCCACCATGTGCTGCGCCAAAGCGGGCGATGCCGCCGTCATCGGCGCCCGCAAGCCGCCCTCCATCTGCCCCTGCGCAGCGAGCAGCGCCTTGATCGGCGCCGGGTTGGGCTCGGCAAAGAACGGCTCCACCAGCGGCAGCAACGCCTGCCAGAGCTGCCGAGCGCGCTGCAGGTCGCCGGCAGCGATCGCCTGCATGCACTGCACCCAGCGCGCCGGCTGCCAATGCGCGCTGGCTGCGATGGCGCCGGCCCCGCCCGCGGCCATGGTGGCGAAGATCTGCGCGTCCTCCCCGGCCAGCACCTGCAGCGCGCCATCGGCGATCAGCGCCTGCGTCTTCGCCGCCTGGCCGCCGCAGTCCTTGAGGGCGCGGATGCGCGGGTGGCGGGCCAGGGCGCGCAGCGTGGCCAGCTCCAGCGTGGCGCCCGTGCGGTAGGGAATGTCGTAGACGATGAGCGGAAAGGCGCTGGCCTCGGCAATGGATTCGAACCAGCCCTGCAGGCCCGCCTGGGACGGACGGACGTAGTGCGGCGGCGGCACCAGCAGGCCCGCCAGCGGGCGGTGCGCCAGGCTGCGCACGCGCGCCAGCACATGGCCCAGGTGGTAGCCGGACAGCCCCATCACCACGGGCAGGCCGTCCGCTGCGGCAAGGACGGTGTCCAGCACCGCGTCCTGCTCGGCTTCATCGAGCGCGGCGGCCTCGCCGGTGGAGCCGCAGGCAACGAGGCCGGCGATGCCCTGGCCGCGCAGGCTGTGCACCAGCGCGCGCAGGGCGGCGTGGTCGACCGGATCGGCTCGATCGGCCTGATCGGCAGGGCCGCGGCGGAACGGCGTGACGAGCGGAATCCACAGGCCGGAGAAATCGGCGACGGGGCCCGCAGGCGTGGGGCGGGAGAGGGGCGATGGCATCGGAACATCCTTCATGGCAGAACACGACCGAAAACAGGCCGTCGGATGGACGCACACGCATGCCGTTCAGGCAGGCGATCGATGCAAGAGAGAAGGGGAAAAGAAAGCCTGCCAGGCGGTTCCGTCGCTCATCCGGACGGAACCGCAGCTCCGGTCAGATGAGCTGGGGGTTTTTTGGCTTTGCCTGCGCAGCCGGGCCTCTGCGGCAGGGCGCAGGAGTCAAGGGTGGCGTGGTGTGCAGACATGGCCGGCAGTATATCCAGCCGGGCGTGGCGGATCAGGCCGGGGGCGTGGCGGCGGGCAGCTCGGGGCAGCGCCACTCCAGCAGTTCGGCCAGGCGCAGCGTGATCCAGCGGGCCTCGGCGGGCGAGACGCCGGCGCCCGCATCGCGCAGGCCGGCGTGGATGCGCAGCAGGATGTCGGACTCTGACGGCGCCTGCACGTGGTAGAGCGTCTGCGCCTGCTCCACCAGGTGGCAGGCGAGGTCTTCGCACAGCTCGTAGCGGGCGCGCACCACGGCGGCCGGCTCCGTGAGGCGGTTGCGCGCGTCGCTGTACACGGCCATGAACGACGGCGGGACGAGGATCTGGTTGTCTTCGGACATGGCGCCATTGTCTGCCCGCCACCGCGCACGGGCATAAAAAAAAGCGCGGACGGCGCCGCGCTTTTGTGGGAGTGGAAGAGGGCCGCTCAGGAGCGCTGCTGCGGGTCCTTCGCGCCGCGTGCTGCCTGGGGCGCATCGCCCTGCGTGAACAGCCAGACGAAGAAGCCCGCCATGCACAGCATGATGCCGATGCCCACGGCGCTGAACAGGCCGACCTGGGTGGTGAAGAGTTCCTTGAGCAGATGCATCGCGCTTTTCCTCCGTCATCGTTGTGGATGGAGGCGATTGCAGCGCGCGGGCAACCGGCGGTCTTTGCGCCACGTCAACGGCGGCGGGCCGTGCCGGCGCCGGGCGGCGGCCGTTTGCGGGCGGTCAATCCGGCACGAAGCGCGATTCGAAGCGCTCCATGTCCTGCGTCAATTCGAAGGTGACGAGCTGGCCCATCTTCATGTCCGACAGCCGGCAGGCCGCGAACAGGCTGTACTTGCCGCGCAGGTCGAAGCTGGGCAGGTCGATCAGCGCGTAGGGGTGGGGCACGAACACCTCGTGCTCGAACACCACGCGGTGCTCGTTGCGCGGGGAGGGGAAGAGCTTGTAGCGGTCGGTGGTGATGGTCTGCGTGGCCATGGCGGGGGTACAGTTCGGTTGTCGCGGGCGCACGGGGTGTGGCCCGCATCCACGCCGCTATTGTCCCAGGAGAAGCTTCGCACCGATGGCCCGCAACCCGAATGAATGGACCCAGAAGATCATGGCCCTGGTCAAGGCCGGCAACGCGCCCGCCGCCACGGCGCAGATCCGCGTGGCGCCCACCGTCGCCGACCTGAAGCGCCTGCAGACGGCGCTGGCCGCGCCCGGCGCGCCCGCGGCCGCCAAGACCCTGCACACGGTGGTCGAGGAGCAGATCGTGGCCCTGTCCGCGCCCCGCCTGCACCGTTCGCCATGAACGGCACGCCCCGTCCGGCCGATCCGTCAGCCCGCGCGCTGGCCTGCGTGGCCATCCAGACCGCCGACTTCGACGTGGCCGCCGAGCTGGCCGCGCTGCGGGCGCAGGATGCGCGCGTGGGCGCCGTGTGCAGCTTCGTGGGCGTGGTGCGCGACCGCAACGAGGGCGACAGCGTCGCCTCGATGGAGCTGGAGCATTACCCGGGCATGACCGAGAAGTCCATCGCCGCGATGGTGGACGCGGCCTACGCGCGCTTCGACATCTTCGGTGCGCGCGTGGTGCACCGCGTGGGCCTGCTGGCGCCGCTCGACCAGATCGTGCTGGTGGCTGTCACGTCGGCCCATCGCGGCGAGAGCTTCCAGGCGTGCGAATTCCTCATGGACTACCTCAAGACCCAGGCGCCGTTCTGGAAGAAGGAAGTCACCCCTTATGGCGCCCGCTGGGTGGATGCCCGCGTGAGCGACGACGCGGCGCTGGCGCGCTGGGGCATCGCCGCCTCCAACGCCTGAAGGCGGCGCGCCGGCCCCGGGTCCCGCGGGTGCCCGGTTTGGGGTGAAATAGGCCTCTGGCGGTTGCTGGATAAGCGCGGGCAGCTATCAATAGGTGAGCGATATGGGCGCATGGCGGTCGTCCCGTGGTCTGCCTCTGCCGCGTGCAGTGCTTGAAAAGTGGCCCGCCTTGCCCCAGATGAACGGCAATTCGGAGGACATTGACCATGCGTCTCGACAAATTCACCACCAAGTTCCAAGAGGCTCTCGCCGACGCCCAGACGCTCGCGCTGGAGCATGACAACGCCTACATCGAACCCGTCCACATGCTGGTGGCCATGCTGCGCCAGGACGACGGCCCGCGCGCGCTGCTGCAGCGTGCCGGCACCAACGTGCAGGGCCTGCTGGCCGCTGCCGAGGGGGCCGTCAAGCGCCTGCCGCAGGTGCACGGGCAAGACCAGGTGCAGGGCGGCCCCGAGCTGGGCCGCGTGCTGCAGGCCACTGAGAAGGAGGCCATTAAGCGCGGCGACCAGTTCATCGCCAGCGAGTTGTTCCTGCTGGCCTTGATCGACAGCAAGGGCGACGCCGCCCAGATCGCCAAGGACAACGGCCTCACGCGCAAGAGCCTGGAGGCCGCGATCGACGCCGTGCGCGGCGGCCAGAAGGTCGACAGCGCCGACGCGGAAGGCCAGCGCGAGGCGCTCAAGAAGTACACGCTCGACCTCACCGAGCGCGCCCGCGCTGGCAAGCTCGACCCGGTGATCGGCCGCGACGACGAGATCCGCCGCGCCATCCAGGTGCTGCAGCGCCGCAGCAAGAACAACCCCGTGCTGATCGGCGAACCGGGCGTGGGCAAGACCGCCATCGTCGAAGGCCTGGCCCAGCGCATCGTGGCCGGCGAGGTGCCCGAGAGCCTGAAGGGCAAGCGCGTGCTGTCGCTCGACATGGCCGCGCTGCTGGCCGGTGCCAAGTACCGCGGCGAGTTCGAGGAGCGCCTGAAGAGCGTGCTCAACGAGCTGGCCAAGGACGAGGGCCAGACCATCGTCTTCATCGACGAGCTGCACACCATGGTGGGCGCCGGCAAGGCCGAGGGCGCCATGGATGCGGGCAACATGCTCAAGCCCGCCCTGGCGCGCGGCGAGCTGCACTGCGTGGGCGCGACCACGCTCGACGAGTACCGCAAGTACATCGAGAAAGACGCGGCGCTGGAGCGGCGCTTCCAGAAGATCCTGGTGGGCGAGCCCAGCGTGGAGGCGACCATCGCCATCCTGCGCGGCCTGCAGGAGCGCTACGAGCTGCACCACGGCGTGGAGATCACCGACCCGGCCATCGTGGCCGCGGCCGAGCTGTCGCATCGCTACATCACCGACCGCTTTTTGCCCGACAAGGCCATCGACCTGATCGACGAGGCGGCGGCCAAGATCAAGATCGAAATCGACTCCAAGCCCGAGGCCATCGACAAGCTCGACCGCCGCCTGATCCAGCTGCAGATCGAGCGCGAGGCCGTGCGCCGCGAGAAGGACGAGGCCTCGCAGAAGCGCTTCGGCCTGATCGAGGAAGAGATCGAGCGGCTGCAGAAGGAGATCGCCGATCTGGAA
Source organism: Paracidovorax wautersii (assembly GCF_031453675.1). Lineage (NCBI taxonomy): Bacteria > Pseudomonadati > Pseudomonadota > Betaproteobacteria > Burkholderiales > Comamonadaceae > Paracidovorax > Paracidovorax wautersii. The sequence continues at coordinate 2,681,435 of NZ_JAVIZX010000001.1, forward strand.
GACGTCTGGACGGCAGAGAAGGCCCAGGCCCAGGTCGGCAGCCAGCAGGTGCGCGAGCAGGTCGAGAAGGTCAAGCTGCAGATCGAGGACCTGAAGCGCAAGGGCGACTTCAACAAGGTGGCCGAGCTGCAGTACGGCAAGCTGCCCGACCTGGAGCGCCAGCTGAAGGAGGCGCAGGCCAAGGAAGAGGGCAAGGACGGCGCGTCCACGCCCAACCGGCTGCTGCGCACGCAGGTGGGTGCGGAAGAGATCGCCGAAGTGGTGAGCCGCGCCACGGGCATTCCCGTCGCCAAGATGATGCAGGGCGAGAAGGACAAGCTGCTGCAGATGGAGGGCAAGCTGCACGAGCGCGTGGTCGGCCAGGACGAGGCCATCGCCGCGGTGGCCAACGCCATCCGCCGCTCGCGCTCGGGCCTCTCCGACCCGAACCGGCCCACGGGTTCGTTCCTGTTCCTGGGCCCCACGGGCGTGGGCAAGACCGAGCTGTGCAAGGCGCTGGCGGGCTTCCTGTTCGACAGCGAAGACCACCTGATCCGCATCGACATGAGCGAATTCATGGAGAAGCACTCCGTGGCCCGCCTGATCGGCGCGCCGCCCGGCTACGTGGGCTACGAGGAGGGCGGCTACCTGACGGAAGCCGTGCGCCGCAAGCCGTATAGCGTGCTGCTGCTGGACGAGGTGGAAAAGGCCCACCCGGACGTGTTCAACGTGCTGCTGCAGGTGCTGGACGACGGCCGCCTGACCGATGGCCAAGGCCGCACCGTGGACTTCAAGAACACGGTGATCGTGATGACGAGCAACATCGGCTCGCACCTGATCCAGGCCATGGTGGGCCAGGAGTCGGACGACATCAAGGAAGCGGTCTGGGGGGAACTCAAGAACCATTTCCGACCCGAATTCCTGAACCGCATCGACGAGACGGTGGTGTTCCACGCCCTGGACGCGAAGAACATCGAGGCGATCGCACGCATCCAGCTGCAGTTGCTGGAGGCCCGCCTGGCCAAGATGGACCTCACGCTGCAGGTGTCCGACACCGCGCTGGCGGAGCTGGCCAAGGTCGGCTTCGACCCCGTGTTCGGCGCGCGGCCACTCAAGCGTGCCATCCAGCAGCGCATCGAGAACCCGCTCTCGAAGCTGCTGCTGGAAGGCCGCTACGCACCCAAGAGCGTCATTCCGGTCGAGGTTGACCCGGTGACGGCGCCGGGGGTATTCCGCTTCGGCGAGACCGCAACGGGTTAAGCTGGAGACAGGCCGCGGTCGCCGGCACGCACCACCGTGCGGCGGCGAACGCGGCCCTGCCAGAAAGGGGCATGGTTTGAACGATTTGGTGGCCGGCTTGGTCCGGTGGACGCTGCGGCTGGTGGTCGTTGCGATGGGCGTCGTGGTGTTTCTGAGCCTGCTGTTCGCAGCGGCGCTGCTGGCCGCGGTGTGGGGCCTGCGGGCCCTGTGGGCACGCGTGACCGGCCGTCCCGTCATGCCCTGGACGATGCGCATGGACCCGCGCACGGGCTGGAGCACGGTGTACCGCAGCACGGCCCGCTGGTCGGCCCGCGGCGCGGCGACCGGCGCCGAGGCACCGGATGCCGCCCCCGGCATGCGCTCGCGCGAACTGCCCGGCGCGCGCGACGTGAGCGATGTCGAAGCGCGCGAAGTGCGCTGATCAGGCCTCGCACTGTCTTTCTCTCGTAACCGCCTGCGCCGGACCCGCCTTCGCTTCGTGCCGGTGCCGGTGCCGGTGCGACGGCGGCCTATGCGCCTCGCCTTATTTCTCTCTCTCTGCCACGCCGCGCGGGCGGCCCATCCCGGAACGCCGTGGATGAGTGATGCCATTGAGTGGGCTTGGAGACGCCCGTTTACAGGCCGTTGCACGCCCGGTGCCTATGATGCTTGCCATGACGCCTGACGCTATCCGCAACCAGTTCGAAGTCCAACGCCAGGCCAGTCGCGCGCACATCGACGTGCCGCTCTTGGTGCGCCGCGAGCGCCTGCTGCGCATGCGCAAGCTCATCGACGAGCACGGCCCGGCGCTGGCCGCAGCCGTGCAGGCGGACTTCGGCATGCGGTCTCCGCGCCTGACGGAAGTGGCCGATCTGCTGGTGCTGCGGGCGCAGCTCTCGCACACCCTGCGGCACCTGTCGCGCTGGTGCCGCCCGCGCAAGGTGCGCACGCCATTGCACCTGCAGCCCGCGCAGGCCTGGATCGCGCGCCAGCCGCTGGGCGTGGTCGGCGTGATCGCGCCGTGGAACTACCCCGTGCAGCTGGCGCTGGGGCCCGCCATCGCGGCGCTGGCGGCCGGCAACCGCGTGATGCTCAAGCCCAGCGAGCTCACGCCGCACACGTCCGCGCAGCTGGCGGCGCTGGTGGCGCAGTTCTTCTCCCCAGACGAGTTCTGCGTGGTGCAGGGCGATGCGGCCACCGCCGCGCTGATCGCCTCGCTGCCCTTCGACCATCTGGTCTTTACCGGCTCCACCGCCGTGGGCCGCAAGGTGGCCCAGGCCGCCGCCGTCCACCTGACGCCCACCACGCTGGAGCTGGGCGGCAAGTCCCCCTGCATCATCGACGCCGACTGCGACCTGCGCGACGCGGCGCTGAAGATCGCGCACGGCAAGCTGCTCAACGCCGGCCAGACCTGCATCGCGCCCGACTATGTGCTGCTGCCGCACGGCAGCGAGAGCGCCTTCGCCGAGGCCTACCGCGCGGCCGTGGCGCAGCTGTTTCCCTACTTCGAGGGCAATCCCGACTACGCATCGGTCATCAATGCGCGCCACCTGGCACGGCTGCGCACCATGCTGCAGCAGGCCCAGACGCAGGGCGCGCAGATCGAGGTGCTGGAGCCCGTGCCCGGATCGCCCCCGCCGCCGCCGCAGGGCATCGGCGATGGGGTGGGCCGGCAGATGCCGCCGGTGCTGGTGTTCGGCGCCACGCTGAACATGCAGCTGATGCAGGAAGAGATCTTCGGCCCCGTGCTGCCCGTGCTGGGCTACGAGCGGCTGGACGACGCCATCGCCCACATCAACGCCGGGCCGCGCCCGCTCGCCATGTACTGGTTCGGCCGCAGCGAGGCGGTGCGCGACGACGTGCTGCGCCGCACGGTCAGCGGTGGCGTGACGGTGAACGACACGCTGATGCACGTGGCCCACGACAACCTGCCTTTCGGCGGCGTGGGCGACAGCGGCTGGGGGGCCTACCACGGCGAGGCGGGCTTTCTGCGCTTTTGCCACCAGAAGTCCGTCATGGCGCAGTCGCGGTGGTCCCTGGGGCACTGGCTGTATCCGCCGTACGGTGCACGCTTCGACCAGGTGGTGGGGCTGATGCGCCGCTGGCTCTGAGGTTTTCGGCAGGTACGGCGGCCCTCGGGTTGCGGTAGGCGAATGCTATTGAATTGGTAGCTATCTGCGCAGTATTGGCGGGCGGTGCAGCCGATTGGATCGCAAAAGGGCGACTGCCGTAGATTGCATGGGGCGCGGCGCCAGAGGGCGCCGGTGGACCGAGAAATCTCATTTGCGCGACAATCACGGGTTTTTCGTTTTCCCTTCACCGTTTCCCGGTTCGATTGTTTCTCCCCATGTCCAGTATCCAGGTCCGTCCCGCCACCCTCCGTGATGCCAAAGCCATTGCACAGATCCACACGCAATCCGCGACGGAGGCTTACCGCGGTTTGGTTCCAGACGACCAATTGAAATCCATGTCTTCGGTCGAGAAACGCCAGGCCTACTGGCGCGAGGCGATCGAGTATTGCGAGCCCCAGGTCCAGGTCGCCGTCGACGGCGACAAGATCGTCGGCTTCGTCGGCTTCGACCGTTCGCGCGATGAGAAGTCCCGTCCCACCACCGGTGAGATCTGGGCCATCTACGCCGCCCCCACGCACTGGAGCCAGGGCGTCGGCGTGGCCCTGTGGGACGCCGCCCGCGACGGCCTGCAGGAAGAGGGCTGCACCAACGTGACCGCCTGGGTGCCGCTGCGCAACGAACGCGCCTTGCGCTTCCACGAGCTGGCCGGCTTCAAGCGTGAAATGACCACGGCCAAGACGGCCGTGATCGGCGGCGTGAAGATCGAGGAAGTGCGCCTCAAGCGCCCCTTGAACTGAGCCGCGCTGCCTGCACCGAACGTCGTCCACCCCGCCGCGCCTTCGCATGATCCACTGGACCACCACCGCCTCTGGGCAGGAGCACAGCGCGCGCTGGCGCTCCGAAAGCGGCGCCCTGGCGCCGCACCGCGTGGTGCTGGCCGATGACACGCTGGCAGCGGACGCCGCCTACCGCATGGCCTGCGAGGGCACGGGGCTGCTCTGGCAGGGCGACTTCCAGAACGCCCGCCATCTGCTGCAGGCGCTGATGCGCCGCGCGGATGCGCGCTCCGCCGGCCGTGGCGGCAGCGCACGGGGCCGCGGCAAGGGCAGGGCGCCCAAGCCCGCGGCCGCAGCCGCCGGAGTCACGCCCGAACAGGCCTTCCATCTGCACCGGCAGGCGCAGGCCCAGCGGGCCCGTACGCTGGGCCAGGTGCTGATCCCGGTGGAGGGTGACTACCGCATCGCCCTGCGCCGCGCGCCCGACCTGCAGCAGGTGCTGACGCAGGCCTGGGGGCCGGCCACGGGCGAGCCCTGCGTCGTCTCCCTGCGCGAGCTGCTGGGGCTGGTGGGCGCGTTCGAGTGGCGCAAGAAGGGCGTGGAGATTCCCGCCCTGGGCGCCCCCCCGGGCAACCGCATCCACCCGCACTACGGTGTCTTCTCGCCGGTGCGCGGCGAGTACATCGACCTGGTGGCGGCCGCGCCGCTGCCCGCCGGCGCCAAGGCGCAGGCCTTCGACATCGGCACCGGCACCGGCGTGCTGGCCGCCGTGCTGGCGCGCCGCGGCGTGCAGCGCGTGGTGGCCACCGATCAGGACCCCCGGGCCCTGGCCTGCGCGCAGGACAACCTGCAGCGCCTGGGTGCCGCCGCGTCGGTGGAGGTCGTGCAGGCCGACCTGTTCCCGCCCGGCCGCGCCGCGCTTGTGGTGTGCAATCCACCCTGGGTGCCCGCCCGCGCCAGCTCGCCCATCGAGCATGCGGTGTACGACGAAGGCAGCCGCATGCTGCGCGGCTTTCTTGCTGGTGTGGCCGAACACCTGGCGCCGGGCGGCGAGGCCTGGCTGATCCTGTCCGACCTGGCCGAGCACCTCGGGCTGCGCCCGCGCGCACAGCTGCTGGAATGGATCGCTGCGGGCGGCCTGCGCGTGGTGGAGCGGCATGATGTGCGCCCGCGCCACGCCAAGGCCGCCGATTCCACTGACCCGCTGCACGCGGCCCGCGCGGCCGAGCTCACATCGCTGTGGCGCTTGGCCACGGCCTGAGGCGCCGCTGCAGGCCGCGCCGCCGCGCTGCAGGCGTATTGCGCTAGGCCGGCAGCAATTGCTCCATGCGTTCCCGCACCGACGCCGCCCGCTCCGGCCCGGCCAGCAGCGTGATCTCGTCCAGCAGTGCCTCGCTCACGTCGAGCATGCTGCTGCGGTCCCGCGCGTTGCGCAGCGCCTCGTGGAAGCTCTGCGCCAGCAAGGCGTTGCGGCGCGCGAACATGCGTTCGCAGATGTCGAACAGGTACATGCGCGTGCCCGCCAGCGATTTGGGGGCGACGTCTGTGGTGGCCGCGGAGGCGGCGTCGGGTGCCGCGGCCGCGTTGCCGGGAGCGGCGCCTGCGGCGTCCACCGCAACCAGATACCCTTGCTGGACGAGCCCGTCGACGATCTGCGCGCCGCCGCCGCTGTACATCGCGTGCAAGGTCTCCAGTGGGGTGCCGTCGGCCAGCAGGAGCAGGGAGCGCTCACGCAGGCTCAGCGTGCGGACGCCCGGAGACAGTTCCAGGCGGGCTTTGTCGGTTTTGAGCAGCAGCATCGGGGAAGGGAAGGCGGTGCGCCCGCAGCCCCTCGGGCTGCAGGAACCGCCCATTGGAAGCGACCTGCGTGACGCCGTGATGACGCGGCGCGCCCCCAGAATGCAGGCCTGCTGCACGCCCAGCTCTGCTGTGGTCTTGATATGCTATAAAAAATATAGCTGCTTGCGCTTGATGGACGGGTGCAAGCGGCCCAATTGATGATGAATCTGTGTGACCTGCCAATGAAGGACTGCCGTGCGCCGCTGGCATGGCTGGGAGCGGTGCGGCCATGACCACCCTGCTGCTGGCGCCCATGGAGGGGTTGCTCGACTTCGTGCTGCGTGACGTGCTCACCAGCGTCGGCGGCGTGGACCGCTGCGTCTCGGAGTTCATCCGCGTCACCGACAGCCTGCTGCCCGACAAGGTGTTCCTGCGCTACCTCCCCGAGCTGAACCACGGCGGGCGCACGCTGGCCGGCGTACCGGTGCGGGCGCAGCTGCTCGGCTCCGACCCGTCGAGCCTGGCCGAGAACGCCGCGCGGCTGGCTGCGTTGGGCCCGGAGGGCATCGACCTGAACTTCGGCTGCCCGGCCAAGGTGGTGAACCGCCACGGCGGGGGCGCGGCGCTGCTGCGCGAGCCCGAGCGCATCGCGGGCATCGTGGCCGCGGTGCGGCGGGCCGTGCCGGCGCACCTGCCGGTGTCGGCCAAGATGCGCCTGGGCTACGACGACACACGCCTGGCGGTGCAATGCGCGCAGGCCATGGTGGACGGCGGTGCGTGCGAGCTGGTCGTGCATGCCCGCACCAAGGCCGATGGCTACCGGCCGCCAGCCTATTGGGAGCAGATACCGGCCATCCGCGCCGCGGTGAACGTGCCGGTGGTGGCCAACGGCGAGATCTGGACGGTGGAGGACGCACAGCGCTGCCGCGTGGCCTCCGGCTGCGATGCCCTCATGCTGGGCCGCGGCATCGTGGCCGATCCGGGACTGGCGCTGGCGATCCGCGCCGCAGATGCCGGTAAACCTGCCGGGGGCGCCATGCTGGAATGGCCGGCCCTGCTGCCGCATTTGGAGCGCTTCTGGCAGCTGGTGTGCGCCGATCTGGAGCCGCGTCAGCGGGCCGGCCGGCTCAAGCAGTGGCTCAACCTGCTGCGCCGCCGGTTCTCTGAGGCGGAGGCGGCCTACCAGGAGGTGCGCACCATGACGGACCAGCGAGCCATCACCGACTGGCTGGCGGCGCAGCAACCCGAATAGTCGAGGCCGGCCGTGTCGCCGGCTGAGCGGGAGCGCTTCGCTGCGCCGGACGAAGCCTGTGTGTCCCGCGCGGCGATGGGCTCATCAAAGCAAATGGTCCGGCGCCAGCGGCCCCAGCAGCTTGAGCAGCAGCCGCAGGCCCAGGCTGCTGTCGGGGTCGGTGCGCGCATCCTGCAGGCCGCTGCCTTCCGGCGCACGCCACACCAGCCCCCCTCCGTCCTGCCGCTCCACGCGCCAGGCGCCCGTGCGCATCGCATCCTCGATCTGCTCCGATGCCTCGCGCGAGAGTTCGCGGCTGCGGATCAGCAGCGCGATCTCGGTGTTCTGCAACTGCGAGCGCAGGTCGAGGTTCATCGAGCCGATCACCAGCAGCCGCCCATCGACCACCATCACCTTGGAGTGCAGCATGGAGCGCGATTCGCCCGCTGCGCTGGCGCCCGAGCTGCCGAACGCCGAGCCCACGCCCGCCTGTTCGCTGCGCATCTCGTACAGCTCAATGCCCATGTCTAGGAGCTCCTCGCGGTGCCGGGCATAGCCCACGTGCGCGATGGGTGCGTCGTTCGAGGCCAGCGAGTTGGTGAGGATGCGCACGCGCACGCCGCGCGCACGGGCCTCGGCGAAGGCGGCCTTCATGTCGGCGCCCGGTACGAAATAAGGAGAAATGATGAGCAGTTCCTGCCGGGTGCGGCCCATCAACTTGAGCAAACCGTCCACCACCGTGTCGCCGGACGAGGTGGTGGGAATGGCCCGAGGAGGCGCGCCCGAGGTGCCGGTTTCGTCGGCTGCAGGCCCGCCGGCCTCGCTGGCTTGCGCGTTGGACGACGGGGTCGGCGCCCTGGTGGCTGCGTGCGCCGTCTTCTGCACAGCGGCGCGCTGAACGGGAGTGTCTGCGTTCGGGCTGGAACCTTCAGCGCCCGCGGCCGCGGTCACAGCCGCGGCTTCGGCGCTGTCGTCCAGCGGAATCTTGGTGGGCTGGTCCGCCAGCATCACGGCCGGGGCCCAGACGAAGGGCACGGCGCGCAGGTCCATGGCCTGCTTGTTCCAGACGCGCGCGCGCTGCTCGGCCGTGCTGCCTCCAGGGCCGGGCCGGGGCTCGCCATCCGGCGGGGTGGGCCCGCCGGATGTGGTGGCGGACGCGCCAGCCGAGGCGGGGGGCTCCAGCTGCGCCGGGTTGTTGGGTGCTGGTGGGGCTGCTGCACCGCCTCCATCCTGCGCGGCCGCCGTGCTGCCATCGTCGCGCAGCACCTGGGCCCGGATGCGCGCCAGTTCCTCTTGGCTGATCAGCGAGGGCACGGGGTAGGCGCGCGGGTTGTTCCAGTAGGTGTCGAAGCTGCGCGACATCTCCTGCACGATCGGTCCGACGGCCAGCACATCCATGTCGACGAAGTTGGCCGCGTCGGAGATGCCGAAGTAGGCGTCGCCCAGGTTGCGGCCGCCGGTCACGCCCATCACGTTGTCGGCCAGGAACAGCTTGTTATGCATGCGCTGCTGCACCCGCGCAAAGTCCGTCAGGGAGCCCCACAGGCGTCCCACGCTGGAGCCGCGCGGGCCGGACACGGGGTTGAACATGCGCATCTCGATGTTCGGCTCGAAAGCCATGCGCATCACCAGCGCATTGCGCCCCGTGCTGTGGAAGTCGTCCAGCAGGATGCGCACCCGAACGCCTCGGCGCGCCGCGGCCACCACGCCGCGCAGCAGCCGCTCGCTGCTGGCGTCGGCATGAATGGCGTAGTACTGCAGATCCAGCGTTTTCTCGGCCTGCTGGGTCAGGGCAAGGCGGCTGCCGTAGGCATCCTGCGGCCCGCTCAGCAACAGGAAGCCCGAATCCGTGCCGCGGGTGCCTGCAGGGGTGCGTTGCTGCGCGATCTGGCCCAGCGTGGTCTGCGTGGTGGCGGGGAGCGCCGTGGACACCGGGCGGTCGACATGCTGCGGCAGGCTACCGCAGGCGGCCAGTCCGCCGATCACAGCCGCCAGCACCAGCCCCCGAAAGGGCCACGGAAGCCGCACGCCCGCGGGCGCAACAGAAGGAGCAGTCATAGAAGAGGGCGCTGGCGAAGGGGTGGGACGATGGACATGGCGACGGCAGGTATATCCCGCCGTGCACGGTTTGTCACGTCGGACAACTGCGCCGGATCGGTGGTTCGCCCGCAGACCATTTCCACCGTCGGCCCCGCTGGAGAGCGAGCCGGGCGCACCCTCTCAGAAGTCGGCTCGGCCCTTGCCGCGGGCCACGATGCGGAGGTCGGGGCCGATGCGTTCGACGGCGTGGAACTCCAGGGGCATGGCCTGTGACAGCTCGTCCAGCGGACCCCATTGGGCCAGGCCGAGACCGGCGCCCAGCAGCGTCGGGGCCTGGTAGAGCAGCAACTCGTCCACCAGCCCGGCCTGGAGCAGCGCGCCGTTGAGGCGGGCACCGGCTTCCACATGCAGTTCGTTCACGCTGCGCTGGCGCGCAAGATCCTTCACCACCCAGTGCAGGTCGATGTGACCATCGCGCTCCGGAGCGAAGACGATCTCGGCCCCCCGCGCACGCAGCGCGTCGGCTCCTGCCGTGTCGGCATGGGCGCCGGCGTAGATGAACACCTTGCGGTCCGGTACATCGAAAAGACGCGCGTGTGCAGGAGTCTGCAAACGGCTGTCGGCAATCGCCAGATGGGGTTGCCTTGGCGCGGGGGCGTCACGTACATCCATACGCGGGTCGTCCGCCAAAACCGTGCCGATGCCGGTAAGCACGGCGCAGGCGCGCGCGCGCCAGGCATGTCCGTCGGCCCGGGCCTCGGGAGAAGTGATCCACTGGCTCGCCCCATTGGGCAAGGCGGTAAAGCCATCCAGCGAGGTCGCCGCCTTCATGCGCACCCACGGCAGGCCCCGCTGCATGCGGCTGAAGAAACCGAGGTTCAGCTCCCGGGATGCCGCCGCGCCTGGGCCCACTTCGACCTCGACACCAGCGGCACGAAGCCGCTCGAAGCCCTGCCCAGACACCAGCGGGTTGGGATCGGCGATCGACGCGACCACCCGGCGAATGCCCGCCTGGATGAGCGCATCGCAGCAAGGCCCCGTGCGGCCCTGATGGGAGCAGGGCTCCAGCGTGACATAGGCCGTAGCGCCCCGCACATCCAGGCCCGCCGCGGCGGCGCTGCGCAACGCCACCACTTCGGCGTGCGGGCCCCCGGCTTGCTGGGTGAAGCCTTCACTCAGAAGCGCGCCATCGGCAGTGGTGATGACGCAGCCGACGCGGGGGTTGGGGTTGGAAAGACAAAGCGCCTGAGCGGCCAACTCGAGCGCTTGTGAGATGCAGAGATGTGGGTCCATCAGCCCACCATGTTAGCTCGGGTGAGTGCCCATCATTTGGCCCAGCAACTGCTGTCGTAGCCTGTTTCAGAAGCCTTCTTTCCGTTCGCGCCCCGCAGACCATCCTGGCCCAACGTGAAGGTGCCACATTTGTCGCCCGTTTGCGCATTCTTCGGCGCCGCTGACAGGGTATAGGTGGTATCTGTTCGGCTGACCGAAATGGTGTAGGTGTTGGAGGGCACCTTGACCAAAGGCGTTTTGTCGAACTCCGTGTCGGCAGGGTACTTGCCCGAGGCTGTTGCGGCGCGTTCAAGCCACTGAGCAGCTTGCAACAGTCCCGCCCTTGCCTCCGCTCGGTAACCACGCTTGATGTACTCGCGGTAATTAGGGAGGGCGATTGCACTCAGGATGCCAATCACCGCCACGACGATCATGAGTTCGATCAGTGTGAACCCGCCGCTTCTTCTCGGTGCTGGATAGGTCATGCATTCAATCATAGGAAAGATTTCTGCTTATTTCAGTTGACGCCAAGTGGGACGCAAAAGCAATTCGGGCAGCCTGGCAAGCTTGTCTACCTTGCCGTCGTTGCCCTTGCGCACCTGCTCGCCGCGTGTCGCAATACGCAGTTCCTTGCTGGAGGCGGTCATGCGCGCGAAACCGGCGTTCGCGGATGAGTACCCGTTGCCGTCCACGTTCATGACAGGCGGAGTAGGGCCTTTGCCCGACATGATGTTGATCAGAGTGCGAAAGGGCTTTGCCGCTTGAGGTGTGGGCGCGCAGACTTCTTGTCCACTGGCGGTAGCACTGCCTGACGCCGGCACCTCGCTGATGATTTCGAGAATGTTGCTGCCATCGTAAAAATCCAGGCTCGTGAAAACGCGCTCTCCGGGTTCCGGCAAATCCAGATACCACCCTTTTTTCGCCGTGCAGGATGTCGCCCCGGCAGCGCAGCTGTAAACAACTTCTTGCGTGGTGAGCTTCCAGAAGCTCCGGCTGGCGCTATCGCCGGTCCCTGCGGTTTTGCTGGTGTCGTTCACCGATTGTGAGGTCAGCGATGATCGGTCGCCGACCGCTGCGGGGGTTGGCGATGTCGCTATCGTCACTTTGCCCACGTCGTTGCCGGTCGAAGCGATGCTGTACCGGGTGTTGTCCAGGATGGAGTACACGGATTGCGTAGATCGGTCGGTGCGATCCGTCTCCGTGAGGCTTTGCCCCGTGCCAAAAGCCACCATCAGCCCGCCAGCCAGATTGTTGGGACGCAGTACAGGAGGGGCGGTGATGGGCTGTCGACTTGAACTTCCGGTGGCCGCTGAGTAAGTCGCGGTGAACAGTGGGCTACCATTGAACGCGACGCCCCAGTTGGACGCAGTGCCGCTGGAAATGTCGAACTTCCACAGATTGCCTCGCAGGTCACCTGCGTATACGAAGTCGGGCTTACCGTCGGCATTGACGTCAAGGAACTGCGGAGTCGAGAGGCCGTTGCCCGACGCCTCAGCTCCCGAAGTGGCTGCTGGAATGGTCTTAAGCTCTTTGTTGCCGTCCAGATACTGGATAAGCAGTACCGGGCGTTCATTTGCGCTGTTGTATCCGTTCCCCAAAATCAGTGCCCAGCGGTTGTCGTTCGTCTGGGTGATATGTAAAGCACGTTGTTGATTGCTTTCGGCTACCACCGGGGTACCAAAGATATGGCCTATGTCCGCGTGCGCATTGGCATCGGCCGGCTTGCTGGGGGGGGCGGCATCATTGACAGCGGCTGCCGTTTTGTCCAGAACGACCAAGCTGGCAGCATTGGCTTCCGTGAAGTTGCCGGTCACTGTGGAGGTGCCAGCGGCCGGGCCAGGCTTTGTAACATCCAGCACAAAGTATCCGCGGCCGCCCGCGCCCAATGTGCCGGCCAAGTAAGTCCGCCAGTCGGCGGTATCTGCAGTACCGATGTTGACGTCGCCCGACAATGGTGAGCCATCAACGTAGTATTGGTGGGTGTATTCAGGGTTGGAACGGTCCGTTAGTTTGGCCAAATTTTGAATTACGCCGTGGGGAACATAGGCGATCTTCTCAGTGCCATCTTCAGCCGAGAAGCCGTGGAGCATGCCGTCGTTCCCCCCCACATATACCATCGGCAAGCGCGTGCGGTTGGTGGCTGCAAAAGAGCGGTAGCTAGTAGAGGCGTAACCACTGCTGGGCGCGCCCACGTACCAGATGGACGAATTGACGATGTCACCCTGCCGGCTTTTGCGATTGCGAAATGTCGCAGTGCCGCCACGGCTTGCTTCTTTGGTACGGTCACCCCGAACGAAGTTGAGCCGGTCTTCGCCCTTTGAATCACCGCCGAAACTGGCGTTCGTGCCAATGGTCCCCTTGTTCAGCCACATCCGCGCAGTGGCCGTGTTGGTCGCAGTACTGAAATTTGCCCATTTAAACGAAATGCCCTTGTTGGCGCTGGTGCTCGAAAGGTCATAAGAAAGGACCAGTCGGTTGCCCAAATCGGCGGGAAGGATTGCATCCAGTTTGTCGGCGGACGTTACGTTTTTCCGGTCGGACGTCAATCCCCACCCAGCCAAGGGTGACGTTGCCCCCGTCGTGGAAATGGAGTCTGCAGTGACATAGCCGTACCAGCGGTTGTCCAGTGAGTTGGGGTCATCGGCCGCAAAAGTACCTGGTTTGGAAGGATTGCGACCCTACACGACTCACCGATCCTGACGCTGAGGTAAAGCCGCTAACAGGCGCGGTTGTGTCGACGATGATGTCGTCAAAAATATCGGCAAAAACCGCTGTAAGGTCACCACCCGTCACCGGATAGAACTTACCGCGGCTATTGATGGCCATGTGCCACATTTCCTGAGGGCGAACTGCGTCATAGCCTGTCGTAGCACTGCTGCCGTCTGCAGTTGATGACGTCGTGTCATCCCAAAAGGTGTTTCCCACTGCAAGGCTGGAGAATCCTGCGCCGTACATATTTAGGGTCCCTCCGCTCCACTGGGGGGATGTTGAATTGACCTGAGGGAGATTCCCTGCGGATGTCCCATATCCGATCGTATATTGCGTTAGGTGCTGCCACTCCGCCGTATCGTTCTTCGGGTTCCAGTATTCGCTAAAGGTGACGCTGTTGTTGCCGCTGGTGAATGTCTCGGTGCCCGTCTTTCTGACTTTGGGTATTAATCCATTGGGAATGTTGGGTTGAAGGTCTGTAGCCCAGAAATAGAAGGCGATATCCGCCATGCTGGGGTAGGCATAGTAGTCGTATGTATAGGTGGGATTCCACCCTCCCGAGCTAGCCCTGGTGCTGACAACTCTTGTTCCATAGGCGTCTCTGTAGATCTTTGTTTCAGCAGTCGCGTTATCTGCAGAATAGGCTTTTATGCCATAAGGCGATCCGGTGGCTGGTGTCGGCAATGCTGCTATGGATTTTCCGTCGAAATTGCTTATGGTCTTTGTATTACTGGGCGCATCTGGGGTATTGCTGCTTTTGCTGGTGATCGTGCCGATTTTCATATCGGTTTCGAACGACGTGCCGGCCACTGCCGCATTATTAAAGGTGTAATTCCAGCCGCCGTCGGTGAGGAAGATATGGTATGAGCGCCGGCACGCGAGAGGAGAGGAATCTGCGGTGCCAGGTGTGGCATTCCATGGACTATTGTCACCCGTGGTCTGAAGATATTTGCCCGCGTTCCATGCCAATACAGGCGAAGGGGTGCTGCCTGTCGCTGTCAGTCGGTTAACCCAGTTTCCGAAATTAGTCCGATGGGTGCTGGTGAATTTGCCAATTGCATTATCATTGTTGCAGTTGCCATCGCTGGATGGAATGTTGTTGCAAGCAAACGACTGCCATGCAAGACGAAATTGATTTTCGTATTTGTTGCTGTCGATTAAAAGCGAGCGCAATCCGTTTTTGACAAAAGTAATGCGACGGAGGTCCAGGGAGTTGGTGTAGCAATTGCTGGACTGGGTGCCGTTGGAGTTGCCTATCACCTCTCCATTGACATCGCAGAAGTTCATGCTGCCCGACGTGTCTACGGAAAGTATCACATTGGGGATAGGCGCTTTGTATGCTGTGCCAGCAGGATACTGCGCAAAATTGAGCTGCGCTGTCCATGCCGTGACAGGAGTCCACATTGCAGCAATCAAGATGGACAGCAAGGTTGGATGCGGTTTGATATTATTTCGCATGGATTTTGCCTGGCGGTTATCAGTTATCGCTGGAGTGATTTACTCAACGACTTTGATTGAAAGTGCGGATTGAAGTACTACTTCACTATTGGGCTTCGTGCCTCTCGCGAGCGCAGTGATCCGATAAATGAAAAGTTTTCTCCGGGCTGGAGCAAACCTGTCTACGTTCGAACCTGCTGGCAGCCCTGCCAACAGCGCTATGTTCGGATCCATGTAAGGCATCATTTCTACCCAGTACCAAGCACCTTTTCCCGCGCTGGTCTCGGAAAGGACGGGGTTCGCTGTAGATTTGGCATCGGCCCCGGTGAATTGACCGTAGCGCGCCCCGATGTTGGTGGCAATCATCGCGCTCAACATCGACGAATCGTTCCAGAAGTCTTGGGCTCCTGTTCTTTTGTGGCAGATGCCTTTGTAGCATTTTGCTGTCGCGCTATTGGTTTGGATAGTGCTCAAGACGCCGTCGAGTTCTTTGGTTTCAATATCAAAATAGACCGATGTGGTTCTTCGGCATACGTCGCCCCCGCCGGAGGTTTCGTCCGGCGTGCAAATGGTGCCGTCGGGCTTTACTCCTCTAATATCGAATTCCGCGTCTTGCAGCATGGCTTGCGCGGCCTCGAATGTTCGCTGATAGTCAGCATCGTTGCCGACGAGTATTTCATTAAAAATTGAACTGCGCGCGGCCCACAGAGCGAGGAGCATGGACAGCATGACGAAAACAATGACAACGAATAGTGCCAGTCCGCGCTGTCGATAAGCAGGCGATTTTCCGCTCACGGGTCTGAGTCGAGATTGAGCTGCGGGTGTCATACCTGTCCCTGGCTCCTGATCTGGTACACGTTGCGGAAAACCATTTTGAGCCGGTTTCCGTAAGAAATTTCTGTCCCGCTGCAATTGATATAGGTGGCTGCTGGTGTTGGTGTTTCTTCACTGCCGGTCAATTCGAGGCAGACCTCAATGGCATAAATGGAACTCCACTGGGTAATTGTGCTGGCATCGGAAATGTATTTCAGCGTTGTTGTATTGGGCACCTGCTGGACATAACGGGTTTTAAAATCGGTGACATTGCCTATGATTGCTTGAGCTCCCGTGCTGCCCTGGCCAGTGCAAACCAGTTCATTAGTGCTGGCCTTCCGCTCAAACTTGCTCGTCAATATCGCATAAGTAGGAGCCGTGCTGCCACTGGCAACCGGGTTTTGTCCAAGACAGTCGCGCAGCAGAATGCCGCTGGTTGGAAGGGATGCCGGCGGAGTCGGTGCAACGGTTTCTGCGTAGTTTTGGAATCCGACCGTGAAGTTGGGACTTGACGCTGAGGTAACGGTGACCGTGCTGCTCGCACGGTCGAATTGAGCCCTCGCCCCCGTGGGATCGGGGGGGTCAAATGCGACCGGACTCATGGCTGCGTCTACGCCGCTGGCAGGGACCATGCTTGGCGCCAGGCTCAATTCCAGGCTGCCGGCCTGGCGAATCTGTTGCCCAATGATCCGGAAGGCATACGAGGCTTGCTGTTGCAGAAGTGTGGCGTCCGACACGGTTCCTGTAATGCCGCGCGATGTCATGAGCGCAACCATGGCCACGGCGACGACGATCAGCCCGATGGCAATTCCGACCATCAGCTCAAGGAGCGTCACACCTCGTTGTCGGTGTCGGTGGCGGTCGGGAACGGAGTGCATAAGAAAGTCCATGGCTCAGTTGGGACAGTACAGAGTGGCCCCGCCCACGCCCCAAGGCGCGCAACGCTGCGTAGGCTGGATGTACTGAAGATGGCACAGGTGACCATCGGTACATTGAATCGCTTGGTCTGCGGCGTCGGTTCCGGAGACGGCCATTGGCGCGTTGAGTGCAGTCTTTTCCGCGGTACTGAGAGCGTTGCCCGAAGAACTGAAACGGCTCTCGGTCCAGCTGATCAACACGCCCAACTGCCGTCCACCGCCTTTGGGAACAAATACCGTGGCGTCCCCGTCAGGCAACCCACTTGTCACCGCTGTACGCCATTGCTTGATGTCGAATTTTGCGAGGTCGGCAGGGTTGCATGCTGTGGACGTGCAGTCGGTGGTTACCGACGTTGGCTTCGTCGTGTAGGTGCTTAAATTGCCAAGCGCATCAGGATTGTTCTGAATTCGTTCACTCAAGTCCTCGATCAGTCGAATGGCCTGTGCTCGCCTGACCCCGGCTTGCGTATCGGTAAGAGTGCGCATTTGCACACCGACAATGCCGAGAATGCCAAGGGCCATGACTACGATGGCAATAAGTGATTCCAGCAACGCAATGCCGCGCTGCGGTTTGGATCTGCTGGCTGTGCGTTCGGACTTTACGAGCATGGCACGTCCTCCTGGTTGATGACCCTTACCCGCCCACCAGTAGCCATGCACACCCCTTTGGTCGCTGGAGAAGAGATGCCGTCCGCGGGTGCGACGGTAAATCCCAATAGATTTGCGCCATTTGCCCCTCCCCACCGATTGATGGCGATGGATTTGCCGCTCGGTTTTTTTGGTCACTGTGACATTGCCCGAAGGGGTGAAACGCTGTATCTCCTCGCCAGCGTCCCAGACGCCATCCCCGTCAGCGTCCACAAATACCACCCAGCCACAATCCCAGTCTTGATTCGTATCGGCAGAAACGCAGCCAGGGGCCTTGGATTTGGCTATTTTTTCGATGTAAACATTGCCGCCCCGTTTGAGCGCCTCTGAGCGCGCGTAGTACAGCGTGGTCTTCAGGCCGTCCACGGTCTGCAACACGTGCCAGCGTTCGATCAGTAACTTAAAACTGGGGGCAGCGATAGCCATGAGAATTGCCAGGATCGAAACTACGACCATCAACTCGATGGCTGTGAATCCGTGGTGACGGCGTGCTGAGTACATAGAGTCGGGTTGCAGCGGGTCAGCAAATGTTACGGAAATGTTAGTGTCTTTCGCGCCGTCATAGGGCACCGTCGGTCTGCTGGCTACATCCGTTGAGCATCCTGTGCATGCTCGCCGGTAAGCTCGTGCCTATCTAGTTTGTGAGGGTTACATGCAGGTTTACCGTTGTGCACTTTTGCGGTTTCTCCGGGATGGTCGCGCTGTTTTTGATCAGGATGGTTTGTTGGCCGTCGCCGCGGTGGCGGGGAAGTGCGGTCGGGTAGCTGCTGCTGGGCCTTGGTGTGAGCTGCATTCGCGCTATCAGGGCGCGCCAGTCACCCACTGGCCCGGCCGCATCATCGCCCCCGGTTTCGTCGACCTGCATGTCCACTTTCCCCAAACCGACGTCATCGGCTCCCCAGCAGCGGGCCTTCTGCCCTGGCTGGAGAACTACACCTTCCCGCATGAATCCCGCTTTGCCGACGGCAACTATGCGGCCTCGGTGGCGCAGGTGTTCCTGGACGAGCTGCTGCGCAACGGGGTAACCACGGCGTTGGCGTTTGCCACGTCCCACCCCGCGTCTGTGGATGCCCTGATGGGCGAAGCTGCGGCGCGCCGGCTTCGGCTGGTTGCTGGCAAGGTGCTCCAGGATCGCAACTCCCCCGATGGGGTCCGCGACGAAACCGAGCAGTCGCTGCGCGATACCGAGACCCTGATCGGCCGTTGGCATGGCAATGGCCGCCTGGGTTACGCCATCACGCCGCGGTTCGCGCCCAGCTGCAGTGCGGCCCAGCTGCGAGGTGCCGGCGAGCTGGCGGCACGCTATCCGGATGTTTGGATCCAGTCGCACGTGGCCGAGAACAAGGACGAAATCCGCTGGGCGCGCGAGCTGTTCCCCGATGCGCGCAGCTATCTCTCCATCTACGACGACTTCGGGCTGATGCGTGAGCGCGCGATCTACGCCCACTGCATCCACTTCGACGACGAGGATCGCGCGCTGATGCGGTCCACGGGCGCGGCGGCCGCCGTCAGCCCGACCAGCAATCTGTTCCTGGGCAGTGGGTTCTTCGATTACGAGGGCGCTGACCGCGTGGGCTTCCAGTACGGTCTGGCGAGCGATGTGGGGGGCGGCACCAGCTTCAGCCCCTTCCACACCATGTTGGCTGCGTATTACGTGGGCCGCGAGGGGCAGACCAAGCCCGGTGTGAGCCTCAGCCCGCAGGCGCTGTGGTGGCAACACACGGCTGGCGCCGCGCGTGCGCTGGGGTTGGAGGGCGTCATCGGCAACCTCCAGCCGGGGTGCGAGGCGGACTTCGTCGTCCTCAATCCCCAGGCGACCCCGTTGCTGGCGCGCAAGACTGCCCAGGCCGGCAGCCTGGACGAGCTCTTGTTTGCACTGATCGTGCTGGGCGACGACCGGGTGATCGAGCGTACGGTCATTGCCTAGCCAAATGGCCCGCAGCGCTCGATCCGTTTGTGCGGACTGCTATCTTTGTTGACGAGGTAAAGGGCCGCGCAGGAGGGCGCCGCCTAGAATGGCGCGTAGGAGTGACGCAATGACTATCAAGAGTGACAAGTGGATCCGCCGCATGGCCGAGCAGCACGGGATGATCGAGCCGTTCGAACCCGGCCAGATCCGCGAGAGCGATGGCCGCAAGATCATCAGCTATGGCACGAGCAGCTACGGCTACGACATCCGCTGTGCGCCGGAATTCAAGGTCTTCACCAACATCCACAGCACGGTGGTAGACCCGAAGAACTTCGATGAAAAGAGTTTTGTCGACTTCGAGGGCGACAGCTGCATCATTCCGCCCAACAGCTTCGCACTGGCGCGCACGGTGGAGTACTTCCGCATTCCCCGCAACGTGCTGACCATTTGCCTGGGCAAGAGCACCTACGCGCGCTGCGGCATCATCGTGAATGTCACGCCTTTCGAGCCGGAATGGGAAGGCTACGTCACGCTCGAATTCAGCAACACCACCCCGCTGCCTGCACGCATCTATGCGGGAGAGGGCTGCGCGCAGGTGCTGTTCTTCGAAAGCGACGAGGTCTGCGATGTCAGCTACAAGGACCGTGGCGGGAAATACCAGGGGCAGAGCGGCGTGACGCTGCCCAAAGCGTAAAACCCCCGCCTGCCTCCGACGTAGCGGCGAAACGGCTTGCGAGCCGCCACGAGGCTTTGTCCTACAGCAAGTTGGCTCCGTCGAGAGGCGCGATGGAAGGCGGCGGTTTCTAGCATGGCAGCAGATTCATCTCGCAATGTCTGTTGCCAAGCCTCACCATGTACGCCGCTAATGCTGTCGTTCCCGCCTCCCATCCTGTGCTCGCTCTGGATGCTGACGTCCTGGCCTCCCGAGTGCCCGCAGGTCGGTGTGCCGGCACCTACTGGCCCGCGGAGACGTTGAACGTCTTCATGCTCCGCATGGCCGCTGCAGGCCATTGCGTGAATGCGGCCATGATGCTTGGCGATCGGGACTATGCCCTCCAGCAATTGACCGTGGCACTGGCCTTGCAGGACCAGGCGTTGCAGGATCTGGCAAGCGAGTTGCGCTCCTATTTCAAGTTCTGAGCCCTTCCTGGACGGGCGGCTGGCACTTTGAAATCCTGACGTTGGGGTGCCGCTGGGCGGACAGTACGTACCGCCTCGCGTCCGACAAGGCCTCTCGCCTTTTGCGCTGCTTTTACAAGGCCGCTCGTCCATAGGATCAGGACATCTCATTTGAAGGAGTTCTCCTATGCGAGTCGATGTCGCAGAGCCGCAAGCCGCAGCACCCCGTTCGCCCGTTCCCCGGTCCTGGCTGCTGTGGGCGGGCGCGGTAGTCATCGTGGCCCAACTGGTCGCCATGGGCCTTGTCGTCTCGCGCCATGCCGAGCAGGCGGCAGCGCGCCATGCCGCCATGCTGAAAGCACCGGCGCCCGTCGTGGCGACCTCGGCGCAAATGCTCGCTCAGCAGTAAAGGCGGCCGCCGTGTCTGAGCGGCTTCCGCGCGGGGGTAACATCCCCAGCCGTGCTGGATAGACCGGCAAGGGGAACGCATCATGAAGTGGGAAGGCAACCGCGAATCCGACAATGTGGAGGACCGGCGTGGCATGGGTGGCTCGCCCGTGTTCGGTGGGCGCAACCTCAGCATCGGCACTATCGTCATCGCACTGGTCGCGGGCTGGATCTTCGGCATCAACCCGCTGACATTGCTGGGGGTTCTCAGCGGTGGTGGCGGGCCGGTCGCCGTGCAGCAGCAGGCGCCGGCGCAGCGCTCTGCGAGCGACGACACGATGGCCCGCTTCGTGCGGACGGTGTTGGCGGACACAGAGGATGTGTGGGGCACGCTCTTCCGGAGCGCTGGCAGCCAGTACCGCGATCCGCACCTGGTGCTTTTCCGCGACGCCACCCGCACCGCCTGTGGGACAGGCCAAGCGGCCATGGGTCCTTTCTACTGCCCGGCCGACCAGAAGGTGTACATCGACCTGAGCTTCTACGAGACCTTGAAGAACCAGCTGGGCGCGCCAGGCGATTTCGCGCAGGCTTATGTGATCGCGCATGAGGTGGGACACCATGTGCAGCATCTGCTGGGCATCAGCGAACAGGTGGAGCAGGCGCGTGGCCGGGTCAGCAGCGCGGAATACAACCGCCTGTCGGTCAAACTGGAGTTGCAGGCGGACTGCCTCGCCGGGGTGTGGGCCCACCACGCGCAGCAGGCTCGGCAAATCCTGGAGCAGGGCGACGTCGAAGAGGCCATGAACGCCGCAGCCAAGATCGGCGACGACGCGCTCCAGCGTGCTGGCGGCGGCGCCGTTGTGCCGGACAGCTTCACCCATGGCACCAGTGCGCAGCGTCAGCGCTGGTTCCGCACCGGGTTGGACCAGGGAAGCGTCAAGGCCTGCGATACGTTCTCTGCCCGTGCGCTGTAAGGCTGCGGATTGCCAAGTTAAAGGGAAATTGGCCGCGGGCTCTTGTCTGGTAAGCACTTAATGCTATTGAATGTGTAGCAATTGGGGCGGGCGCACGACAGGCATCGGTGGCGCCATCCCGGGTGTATGGGAAAAAAATCGCTCTTTGCGCCCCTGGTGCGACAATAGCGGGCTCAAATGACAAGTTCCTTCTCCAATCTATCGCTGGCGGAACCGCTGGCGCGCGCCGTGGCCGAAATGGGCTACGAGTCGATGACCCCCATCCAGGCCCAGGCCATTCCCGTGGTGCTCACGGGCAAGGACGTGATGGGCGCCGCGCAAACGGGCACCGGCAAGACTGCGGCATTCTCGCTGCCGCTGCTCCAGCGCCTGCTCAAGCACGAGAACAGCTCCACCTCGCCTGCCCGCCATCCCGTGCGCGCCCTGGTGCTGCTGCCCACGCGCGAATTGGCGGACCAGGTCGCCCAGCAGATCGCCCTGTACGCCAAGCACACCAAGCTGCGCAGCACGGTGGTCTTCGGCGGCATGGACATGAAGCCACAGACGATCGAGCTCAAGAAGGGCGTCGAAGTGCTTGTGGCCACGCCCGGCCGGCTGCTGGACCACATCGAAGCCAAGAACGCGGTGCTGAACCAGGTCGAGTATGTGGTGCTCGACGAGGCCGACCGCATGCTGGACATCGGCTTCCTGCCCGACCTGCAGCGCATCCTGTCGTACCTGCCCAAGCAGCGCACCACGCTGCTGTTCTCGGCCACGTTCTCTCCCGAGATCAAGCGTCTGGCCAGCAGCTACCTGCAAGACCCGATCACCATTGAGGTGGCGCGTCCGAACGAGACGGCCTCCACGGTGGAGCAGCGCTTCTACTCTGCGTCGGACGACGACAAGCGCCGCGCCGTCCACAAGGTGCTGAAGGACCGCGGAATCAAACAGGCCTTCATCTTCGTCAACAGCAAGCTGGGCTGTGCACGGCTGGCGCGCGCGCTGGAGCGCGAAGGCCTGAAGACCGCGGCTCTGCACGGCGACAAGAGCCAGGACGAGCGGCTGAAGGCGCTGGACGCCTTCAAGAAGGGCGAGGTCGATCTGCTGGTGTGTACCGACGTGGCTGCCCGTGGCCTGGACATCAAGGACGTGCCTGCCGTGTTCAACTTCGACGTGCCGTTCAATGCGGAGGACTACGTCCACCGCATCGGCCGCACGGGGCGCGCAGGCGCATCGGGCCTGGCGGTGACGCTGGTGTCCGGCAGCGATGCGCGCCTGGTGGGCGACATCGAAAAGCTCATCAAGAAGAAGATCGATCTGGAAGCGCTGGAGTTCGAGGCGGAGCGCCCCCGCGGCCGTTTCAACGACGGGCGTCGGGCCTGGCGTGAAGAAGATGAAGGCGCGGCGGCCTCTGCACCGCGCGAGCGCCGCGAACCTTCGCGCGGCTATCGCGCGCCGGCGCCTGCGCGGGACCCGTTCTTCGACAGGCCTTACGAGCCTGCGGAGGCAGGAGCTGTTGCTGCCCCGTCGTGGGATGCGGGCGCCAAGGCCCAGCCCGTGCGCTCCGGCATCTCGGCCAATATCAAGAGCAAGCGCAAGGTGGCGGCCCTGTTCAAGCCCGGGGCGGCCGAGCCCTCGCAGGGTTCCTGACCACCAAGACGGCCCCGCTGGGCCGCTCATTCATAGCGGGCCGTGCTGATGCCGCGTGCACGGCACCCGGCGCGCGTCAGCCAGGCGCCTGGGCCTGCTCGCACTTCACTGTGAGATGCTCGCGGTCCGCCAGAGTGGCGCCAAAGCGCACGGCGCTCAGGCAGCCGCCCCACACGCATCCGGTATCCAGCCCCAGGACGTCCGCGCGGCTCATCCAGCCCAGGGTTGACCAGTGGCCGAAGGCGACCACCACATCGCGCGTACGGCGTCCCGGTGCGTCGAACCAGGGTACCAGCCCTGGGGGCGCCGCGGCGGCGCTTTCCGAACTCTCGAAGTCCATGGCGCCGACGGGTGTGCAGAAGCGCAGGCGCGTGAGCCCGTTCACGATGGCGCGGAGCCGGTCGGCTCCCTCCAGCGCGTCGCTCCAGCGTGCGGGGGTGTTGCCATACATCTGTTGCAGAAACTGCGGCAACTCGGGGCTGCGCAGCACCGCGTGCACCTCGTCTGCATAGGCGAGAGTGTCGGCAGCGCTCCATTGGGGCAGCACTCCGGCATGGACCATGAGCAGCGTCTCGCCTGCATGGTCCCGCTGCCGGGCCAACGGCTGCTGAGCGATCCAGGCGAGCAGTGCCGCCCGGTCGGGTGCTTCGAGAATGTCGCGCAGTGTGTCCCGGCGTGAAGGCTGCCGTACGCCGTAGGCGGCCGCCATCAGATGCAGGTCATGGTTGCCCAGCAAGGCCCGGGCGCTGTCGCCTAAGCGCATACAGCGCCGCAGCACGGCGGCCGATTCCGGGCCTCGGTTTACAAGGTCGCCCAGCAGATAAACGATGTCGCGACTAGGGGAAAACCCTATGGTTTCCAGAAGTCGCGCGAATGCCGAATCGCAGCCCTGAATGTCGCCGACGCAATAGATGGCCATGTAGTAACGGTGGTCGTGGAGCCGAAACGTGGATTGTCGTTCACAGCAGCCGGTGTCTTACACGGCGGATAAACCCGTCTTTTTATTCGCGAGTACGCCGTGGGCGTTTGTTTGCGGCTAGCGAGAGAGCGGCGCGGAAGCTGCGCGGCGAAGCGAATTCGCATTTCGCGGTATCGCACGGGGGTTCATTCGGTATGGTCGTGCACGGTGACCGGATTTATTTCTATAATCCCGATTATTCTTTTCTACTGAAATAGCCGACCATGAGCACCAGCTACAAAGACCTATTGAAGCAGCGTGAAGCCCTCGAGCAGCAAATCAACGAAGCGCGCCGTCGCGAACTGTCGGACGCAGTTGCGCAAGTGCGTGCTCTGATCTCCGAATATGGCTTGAGCCAGCAGGATATTTTCCCTTCGGGCCGTTCGGCTTCTACGCGCGCCTCCTCGGGCGGCGGCGCCAAGGTGGCACCGAAGTACCGCAATCCGGAAACCGGCCAGACCTGGACGGGCCGCGGCAAGGCGCCGAAATGGATCCAGAACGCGGACCGCGAGCAGTTCGCGATCTGACGGCGAAGGATTCACTTCCGTTAATCCGATACCGATCAGCTAGTGATTCCAAAAAGCCGCCTTTAGGGCGGCTTTTTTTATGTTCATGAATATTCACCGAACAGCCGTTAATGAACCGCGAGCCATCCCGGTGAGCGTGCTGCGGGATCGGTGCGGACGACGTAATTCCGGTTGGCGAAATTAGGGCGGATGCTGGCCAGATTCGCAGGCCAAAATGTCGGACACGACGCTGCGTCGTAGTACGTCTAGAAGTTTCTTCATCGACGGACTTGGGCCATTTTTTCCCGCTGTTTCAGCGACCCTGCCCAACTCCACTGCCACGCTCCAGCCTTTGGGTAACGCCGCCGGCGATTCAACGGGATATCCCCACAATTGCGTCGTCACCTGAGGGTGCCAGAATGGAATGTGTCGTCCCATACAGGAGTAGTCCATGGCATCCACAAAAACACCGCGCCACGCTTTTGCATCGACCCTGAAGTCTTTCAGCACCACGTCCGGCAAAAGAGGCAGTTTCTATTCATTGCCGGCGCTCAGTGAGCAATACCCATCGGTCCGCCGTTTGCCGGTGTCGATTCGTATCGTGCTGGAATCGGTGCTGCGCAACTGCGATGGGCGCAAGGTGACACCGGAGCACGTGGAGCAACTGGCCCACTGGGCGCCCAACGCAGCGCGCACGGATGAGATTCCCTTCGTGGTGTCTCGGGTGGTGCTGCAGGATTTCACGGGCGTGCCGTTGCTCGCGGACCTGGCCGCAATGCGCAGCGTGGCCCAAAAGCTGGGCAAGAACCCCAAGAAGATCGAGCCGCTGGTGCCGGTGGACCTGGTGGTGGACCATTCCATCATGGTGGATCACTACGGCACCAAGAAGGCGCTCGACTTGAACATGAAGCTGGAGTTCCAGCGCAACCGCGAGCGCTACGAATTCATGAAGTGGGGCATGCAGGCGTTCGATACCTTCGGCGTGGTGCCGCCGGGCTTCGGCATCGTGCACCAGGTGAATCTGGAGTACCTGGCGCGCGGTGTGCACAACACCCGGGACGGTGTGTACTACCCCGATACGCTGGTGGGCACCGACAGCCACACGACGATGATCAACGGCATCGGCGTGGTCGGCTGGGGCGTGGGTGGCATCGAGGCCGAGGCGGCCATGCTGGGCCAGCCGGTGTACTTCCTCACGCCCGATGTGGTGGGTTTCGAACTGACGGGGCAACTGCGCGAGGGCGTGACGGCCACCGATCTGGTGCTCACCGTCACGGAGATCCTGCGCCGCCACAAGGTGGTCGGCAAGTTCGTGGAGTTCTTCGGTGAAGGCACGCGCACGCTGTCGCTGCCTGACCGGGCCACCATCGGCAACATGGCGCCGGAGTATGGCGCGACCATGGGTTTCTTCCCGGTGGACGAGAAGACCATCGATTACTTCAAGGGCACGGGGCGCTCGCGCGCCGAGATCGAGGCGTTCGAGGCCTACTTCAAGGCACAGGGCCTGTTCGGCGTGCCGCTGGCCGGCGAGGTGGACTATTCCCAGGTCGTGCGCCTGGACCTGGGGGATGTGACCCCCAGTCTGGCCGGCCCCAAGCGGCCGCAGGACCGCATCGAGCTGGGCCATGTGGCCAGCCAGTTCGTTTCGCTGTTCAGCCAGCCGGCGTCGCAGAACGGCTTCAACCGCCCGGCCGAGCTGTTGCACACCCGGCACCACATCCATCGCAAGAACGCGGAGTGTGCCGAAGGCGTGCCGGCCGAGAAGCCGGCGCCCGAGGGCGGCCCCCGCTTTCTGGTGGAGATGGAACAGAACAAGCCCAAGCTCGCGGTCAAGCATGCCGACGCGGCCATCCGCCTGCCGGCACGCGGGTCTGACCCCTCGATCGGCAACGGCGATGTGCTGATCGCGGCCATCACCAGCTGTACCAACACGTCCAACCCGAGCGTGCTGCTGGCGGCCGGCCTGCTGGCCAAGAAGGCCGTGGAGGCGGGGCTCAAGGTGCAGCCGCACATCAAGACCTCGCTGGCCCCGGGTTCGCGCATCGTGACGGAGTACCTGACGCAGACTGGCTTGCTGCCCTATCTGGAAAAGCTGGGTTTCGCGCTGGCCGGCTACGGCTGCACGACCTGCATCGGCAACGCGGGTGACCTGGCGCCCGAACTCAACGAGGCCATCACCGGGAACGATCTGGTGTGTGCGGCGGTGCTGTCGGGCAACCGCAACTTCGAGGCGCGCATCCATCCCAACATCAAGGCCAACTTCCTGGCCAGCCCGCCGCTCGTGGTGGCCTACGCCATCGCCGGCACGGTGCTGCGCGACCTGATGACCGAGCCAGTGGGCCGGGGCAAGGGCGGCAAGGAGGTGTACCTGGGCGATATCTGGCCCAGCAGCGAGGAGATCTACCAGCTGATGAAGTTCGCCATGAACGGCAAGGCGTTCAAGGCCAACTACGCCAAGGTCAAGACCGACCCCGGTGCGCTGTGGGGCAAGATCCAGGGCGTGACGGGCAACGTCTACACCTGGCCTGCAAGCACCTACATTGCCGAGCCGCCATTCTTCAGCCAGTTTGCTCTCGAAACAGGAGCTGACAGCGCAGGCCAGGCAAGCGCTGGGGGGCAAAAACGTTCGGAATCCGTGCGCGGCGCGCGCATCATGGCGCTGTTCGGGGACTCCATCACCACCGACCACATCTCGCCGGCCGGCTCGATCAAGGAAACGTCGCCCGCCGGGCAGTGGCTGCTGCAGCACGGTGTGATGAAGCCGGATTTCAACAGCTACGGCGCGCGGCGCGGCAACCACGACGTGATGATGCGCGGCACCTTCGCCAACGTGCGCATCAAGAACCTCATGATCCCGCCCCAGAGCGATGGTTCGCGCGAGGAGGGCGGCGTCACGCTGTTCCAGAACGACGGGCCGCTCAAGGGCTCGAAGATGTACATCTTCGATGCGGCGATGCACTACATCGCCGACGAGACGCCCACCGTGATCTTCGCGGGAGAGGAGTACGGCACCGGCTCCAGCCGGGACTGGGCGGCCAAGGGCACGCAGCTCCTGGGCATCAAGGCGGTGGTGGCACGCAGCTTCGAGCGCATCCACCGCTCCAACCTGGTGGGCATGGGCGTGCTGCCGCTGCAGTTCCGCGGCGACGACTCGTGGGAGTCGCTGGGCCTGAAGGGCGATGAGGTGATCGACGTGGTGCCGCACCCCGACCTCACGCCCCAGAGCGACGCCAAGCTGGTCATCCGCAGCGCCGATGGGAGCGTGCGCGAGGTGGTGGTCACGCTGCGCATCGATACCCCGATCGAGGTGGACTACTACCGCGCAGGAGGCATCCTGCCCTATGTGCTGCGCCAGTTGCTGACGGCCTGAGCAAGGCCGCGGGAGCGCCACAGGAGCCGGGCTGAGCCCGGCGGCCTGTGGTGAGCCCGCCACTGCCGGCCGGCCGGGGTCGGGGCAGGGCCCGTCGCAAGGGCGGAGCTGGCTACACTTGTCCGGTGATGCCCGCCGCGACGCCCCGCTCCCAACCATGAAGCCCGTCACGCCGCTGCATCCCGTGACGCGCGCGTTGCTGTCCGACGCCCCTGCCGTGACGGTGGTCCTGGTGGTGGCCGTGCTGGCCCTGCTGCTGGTGCCCATGGTGCAGCTGCTCGGCGGGGGCCGCCAGGGGCTCTACGGGCTGGAGCCTTTTCTCGATCTGGTGATCGTGCTCATCGGTCTGCTGGGCGTCGCTGTGTCGCTGCACATGCTCGATGACACGGTGCAGGAGCGCGCCAACACCCTTGTGTTCGGATTGGCGACGGCGGCCGTCTGCAACTTCCTGCACACCCTGCTGCAGCACCGGGTGGACATCCCGGGTTCCGGTGCGCGGGCCGACGTCGCGCTGTACTTCAGCATGCTGGCCCGGGTGGTGGAATCGCTCACCCTGCTGGCCTTCTCGCTGCGGGTCACGGCGCCGGGCCCCGGCCGGGCCTGGGCCGCCGGGGCCGCCGCCATGTCGCTGGCCCTGGTGTGGTCCGGCGCGGGCCCGCTGCCCGGCTGGATGGCGCTGGCGCGCCGGCCGGACCATCTGGCCGCTGTTTCTGTGCTGTGCGCCGCCGCTTTCGCGCTGGCTGCCGCGCTCCTGTCACGGCGCGGTCCCGAGCACCGCACGGGGCGTGAGCACCTGGTGGCCTGGGCCGCCCTGGCGCTGGCCGTGGCCGAGGCCGGGTCGCTCGCGCGGGGTGACTTCCCTCTTGCCGCAGACACCGCCGTGCACGCGCTGCGCGTGCTGGGCTACGCCTTGCTGTTCCAGGCAGTCTTCGTGGCGGGCATCCGCACCCCGTATGCGCGCGCGCGGCAGGCAGAGGCCCAGCTACGCGAGAGCGAGACGCGCCTGCAGCTGCTGGGCCGCAACCTGCCCGGCAGCGTGCTCTACCAGCTGGTGCGCGAGCGCGATGGGCGCCGCCACTTCGTGCACATGGGCGATGCGATCGCCCGCCTCAACGGCGTGCAGGCGCAGGAGGTGGTCCGTGACGCTGCGGTGCTGTACCAGCAGATCCTGCCGGAGGACCGCGGGATCAACGCGCTGGCCGAAGAGCAGTCCTACCGCACCATGGGCGTGAGCGACAGCGTGGTGCGCATGCGCCGCCCCGACGGCCAGTTGCGCTGGATGCGCATGAGCGCCTCGCCCCGGGCGCTGGAGGAGGGCCGGGTGATCTGGGACGGCGTGCTGACGGACGTGACCGAGCAACGCGAGGCCGAGCGCCTGAGCCGTGCGAAGGACATGCAGCTGGCCGGCCTGCTGCAGCATCTGCCCGGCGGCGTGACGCGGCTGGGCCGCGACCTGCGCATCCTGTACGTCAACCCGCTGCAGGCCGAATGGCTGCACTGCACCGTGTCGGCTTTGGAAGGTCAGCTCCTGCCCGAGGTGCTGCCGCAGGACCGCATGGCGCAGGTCCGGCCCCATCTGGAGCAGGCGTTTGCCGGCCAGACCGTGACCTTTGAGAACCGCATCGACTACGAGGATGGCACGCACTTCCGGCACACCACGCTGGTGCCCGAGATGGAACCGGATGGCCGCGTCAACGCCGTGGTGCTCTTCGCCTACGACCTGACGGACCAGCGGCGCATGGCGCAGGAGCTGATCCAGCAGCGCACGCAGCTGGCCAGCCTGGTGAGCGCCATTCCCGACATGGTCTTCCTCAAGGATGTCGATGGCCGCTACCTGTCGTGCAATCCGGCGTTCGAACGCTATGCCGGGCGCAGCGAGGGCGACATCGTCGGCCTGAGCGACAGCGATCTGGTGCCCCCGGCCGAGGCCGAGCGCGTGCGCGGCCTCGACCAGCGGGCGATGGAGGCCTGGCAGCCCTTGGTGTATGAGGAAACGCTGACCTTTGCCGAGGACGGCTATGTGGGCCGCTTCGAGACCATCAAAACCCCCATCCGCGATCTGCACGGCCGGGTCGTGGGCGTGCTGGGCGTGTGCCGTGACATCACCGACCGCAAGAAGGCCGAGCAGGAGATCGAACGCCTGGCGTTCTACGACGCCCTGACCGGCCTGCCCAACCGCCGCCTGTTGCTGGACCGGCTGCAGCGCGCCGCCACGGCCTGCCAGCGCAGCCGGCACCTGGGCGCGCTGCTGTTCATCGACCTGGACAACTTCAAGGACCTGAACGACACGCTGGGCCACGACATGGGCGACCAGCTGCTGGCCCAGGTCGCGGCGCGGCTGGTCGACTGCGTGCGCGAGACCGATACGGTGGCCCGCTTCGGCGGCGACGAGTTCGTCGTCATGCTGGAGAACCTGAGCGCCGAGATCAACGAGGCAGCCAACCAGGCCGAGCATGTGGCGGAGAAGCTGCTGGCCCAGCTCAACCAGCCCTTCCGGCTGGGGACGGCGCCGCCGCACTACAGCACGCCGAGCATCGGCATCACGCTGTTCGGCGACCAGCGCTGCAGCGTCGACGAACTCCTCAAGCGCGCCGACCTGGCCATGTACCAGGCCAAGGCGGCGGGGCGCAACACGCAGCGGTTCTTCGACCCCGACATGCAGGCCCAGGTCAATGCCCGCTCCCAGCTGGAAGCCGATCTGCGCCAGGGCCTGGCCCGCGGCGAGTTCAGTGTGCACTACCAGCCCGTGGTGGACGAGCGCACCCGCCTGTGCGGCGCCGAGGCGCTGGTGCGCTGGAAGCACCCCGTGCGCGGCATGGTGAGTCCGGCCGAGTTCATTCCGGTGGCGGAGCAGACGGCGTTGATCCTGCCGCTGGGCCGCTTCGTGCTGCGCACCGCCTGCGAGCAGCTGGTGCGCTGGGGTGGCCATGCGGACACGCAGCATCTGAGCATTTCCGTGAACGTGAGCGCGCGCCAGTTCCGCCAGCCGGCCTTCGTGTCCGAGGTGCTGGAGATACTGGCGGAGACGGGCGCCCGGTCCAGCCTGCTCAAGCTCGAGCTCACCGAAAGCATGCTGCTGGGTGACATCGAGGACACGATCGCCCGCATGGCGCTGCTCAAGAAGGAGGGCGTGGGTTTCTCGCTGGATGACTTCGGCACCGGCTACTCGTCGCTCAGCTACCTCAAGCGGCTGCCGCTGGACCAGATCAAGATCGACCAGAGCTTCGTGCGCGACGTGCTGTCCGATCCCAACGACGCCGCCATCGTGCGCACCATCCTGGCGTTGGCCAAGAGCCTGGACCTGCAGGTCGTGGCCGAAGGCGTGGAGACGATGGGACAACTGTCGTTCCTCAAGCTGCACGGCTGTGATGGTTTCCAGGGCTACCTCTTCGGCCGTCCTTCCACCGCGCAGCAGTTCGAGCGCGAGCAGCTGCCGATGACGGACACCGTCGCTCCGGGCCTGGGATGAGCGTGCGCATCGCCTGGATCGACGCCGATGCCGACCACGCCCGCCGCGCGCAGGACGCGCTGCGAGAGGTGCGTCCGCACTGGCTGGTGGTACCCATTTCAGCGCCCGGGTTCCGTCTGGCGCCCGCGCAGGACTGGGACGCGGTCGTGCTCTGCCTCGGGGTCGGCGAGGTGCAGCTGCCGTCGTGGACGCGCGAGCAGGCTCCCTGGCCGCTGATGCTGTGCCTGCACGGCCCGCAGGAGGGCTTGGCGGCGCGATGGCTGCGCGCGGCCCGGGGAGACTATGTTCTGCGCGATGGGGCCGCCCACCTGCCCGACCTGGTGGCGCGGCTGCTGGCGTTGGTGCGCGGCAGCGTGCGCGCCCCGGTCGCTGACACCGAGCCCAGCGCGCTGGTGCACCTGCAACTGCACCGTGCGCAGCTGCTGTCGGCGCTGGGCAGCATGAGCCACGGCATCCTGCAGACCGGGCCGGACGGCGGCGTGAACGTCTACAACCAGCGCGTTCTGGAACTGCTGCGGCTGCCGGAGTCGCTGATGTCCACGCGCCCCACGCTGCAGGACATCACCCGCGTTCAGATCGAGCGCGGCGACTTCGGCCCGGACTGCACCCTGGTGGACGACCGGGGCCGCGAATACACCCGAGGCGGGGCCAACGCGCCGGTCCCTTCGCTGTACTGGCGCAAGACGCACGACGGCCGCACCCTGGAGATCCGCACCACGTCCCTGGTGGGCGGCGGCATGGTGCGCACCTTCGCGGACGTGAGCGACTACGTGCGGGTGGAGGGCGAGCTGCGGGTGAGCGAGGCGCGCTTTCGCAGCCTGAGCGACCTGTCGTCTGACTGGTACTGGGAGCAGGATGCGCAGTACCGCTTTACGCACTTCTCGGGCGACGAGATGCGCCAGGCCCTGCGCCTGGACGATTACGTGGGGCGCGCGCGCTGGGATGTTCCGGCGCCCAACATGTCCGAAGAGGACTGGGCCGCGCACCGGGCCGTGCTCGACGCCCGCCTGCCCTTCCGCGACCTGGAGTTGCAGCGGCTGCAGGCCGACGGCACCAGCTACTGGACCTCCATGAGCGGCGTGCCCATCGTCGACCCCGACGGCACCTTCCGCGGCTACCGCGGCGTGGGGCGCGACATTTCGGAGCGCAAGCGCGTGCAGGCCCAGATCACCCGCCTGGCCTACTTCGACGCGCTCACCCGCCTGCCCAACCGCCGCATGCTCACCGAGCGGCTGGAGCGGGCGCGCGCCGCCACGCTGCGCAGCGGCGAACACGCCGCGCTGCTCTTCATCGACCTGGACAACTTCAAGGACCTGAACGACACGCAGGGCCACCACACCGGCGACCGTCTGTTGCTGCAGGTGGCGCAGCGCCTGCAGCACTGCGTGGGGGAGGGCGACACCGTGGCGCGCTTCGGCGGGGACGAGTTCGTGGTGCTGTCCGAGCGGCTGCCCCCCGAGCGGCTGGGCGCGCGCCAGGCTGCGGCCCAGCTGGCGCGCCGCGTCATCGAATCGCTTTGCCAGCCGTATGCGCTGGAAGGCTTCAGCCACCACAGCACGCCCAGCATCGGCATCGCCCTGTTCGGCGACCAGCCCTACAGCGTGGACGACCTGCTGCAGCACGCAGACCTGGCCATGTACCAGGCCAAGGCGGCCGGACGCAATACGGTGCGCTTTTTCGACCCCCGCATGCAGGAGGCCGCGCGCGCCCGCTCGGTCCTGGAAGCGCAGTTGCGCCAGGGCCTGCAGGCGGGTGAGCTGCAGCTGCATTACCAGCCCATCGTGGACGGCGCAGGCCGCATGGTGGGGGCCGAGGCGCTGCTGCGCTGGCAGCATCCGCAGCGCGGCATGGTGCCGCCGGCAGAGTTCATCCCGCTGGCCGAGCAGAGCGGCCTGATCCTGCCGCTCGGGCGGTGGGTGATGGAGCAGGCCTGTGCGCAGCTGGTGACCTGGTCCCGCAGCATGGCCACGCGCCACCTGGTGCTGTCGGTCAACGTGAGCGTGCGCCAGTTCAGGCAAGGCGACTTCGCGGACCATGTGCTGCATGTGCTGCGCGGCAGCGGCGCCCGTGCCCGGCAGCTGAAGATCGAGCTGACCGAGAGCCTGCTGCTGAGCGACGCGGAGGAGGCCATCGCCAAGATGGATCTGCTGCGCGCACACGGCGTGGGCTTTGCGCTGGACGACTTCGGCACGGGCTATTCGTCCCTGAGCTACCTCAAGCGACTGCCGCTCGACCAGCTCAAGATCGACCGCAGCTTTGTGCGCGACGTGCTCACCGACCCGAACGACGCCGCCATCGTGCGCACCATCCTGGCCCTGGCGCAGAGCCTGGATCTGGAAGTGGTGGCCGAGGGCGTCGAGACGACCGGGCAGTTCGACTTCCTGCAGCGGCACGGCTGCCATGTCTTCCAGGGCCATCTGTTCGGCCGGCCCGCAGCGGCGGGTCTGCTGGAGCGCGCGCTGCGGCCTGCGGCGTGAGCGAGGGCCGATGCGGCGCGGGGCCGCATTGCGCCTTGAGGGTTGAAGCAAAAATGGCCGTCCGCCCTTGCCAGAAGAACGCATGAAGCTATATTTTTAATAGCATTGGGTTCGGGGCCGCCCCTTGATCCAGCGCGCCCCTGGCAACCGGCCGCGCACGCACAATCGGGCCCATGCAGAAACAGATATTGATTGCCGGTGGCGGTATCGGCGGGTTGGCGGCAGCCCTGGGCGCATCGCGCGCGGGTTGGGAAGTGCGGCTGTTCGAGCGCGCACCGCAGTTCAGCGAGGTGGGGGCCGGCGTGCAGATCGGGCCCAACGTCGTGCGGCGCCTGCAGGCCTGGGGTCTGCAGGGCGCGCTACACGCTGTGGCGGCCTTCCCGGACCGGCTGCAGGTGCGCAGCGCGCTGTCCGGCGCCGAGCTGGCCACCCTGCGCCTGGGCGCTACGGCCATCGAGCGCTACGGCGCGGCCTACGCCACCATCCACCGCGCGGACCTGCACGGGCTGCTGCTGGAGGCGGTGCAGGCCGAGGGCGACGTGCACCTGAACCTGGGCGAAGCCATTGAAGGGCACACCGAGCAGGGCGACGCCGTGACGCTGCAGCTGCCCGGCGGCCGCGTGGTCGAAGGCGATGCGCTCGTCGGTGCGGATGGCCTGCGCAGCGGCACCCGCGCGCGCCTGCTGGGCGAGACGGCCACGCGCGTGTCCGGCCACCTGGCCTACCGCGCTGTGGTGCGGCAGGACACGCTGCCGCAGGTGCTGCGCACCGGCCACGTCACCGCCTGGCTGGGACCGCGCCTGCACGTGGTGCAGTACCCGCTGCGTCGCGGCGAGCTGATGAACATCGTCGCTATCCGCCACGGCGCCGCGCCGGCCGACCTGGACGGCTGGGACCATGCCGCCAACGCGACTGACCTGGATGCCGCTCTGGCAGGCACCTGCACCGCCCTGCGCGACCTGGTGCATGCCGTGCCGCAGGTCGGCAGTGGCTGGCGGTTGTGGCCGCTGTCCGACCGGCCTCCGGTGCAAGGGCCGCAGGAGATGGCCCAGGGCCTGGTGGCACTGCTGGGCGACGCGGCCCATCCCATGCGCCCCTACCTGGCGCAGGGCGCCGGCATGGCGATCGAGGACGCCGCCGAGCTGCAGCGGGCGCTGTCCATGCACGATCTGGAGGTGCCGCTGCGCCTGCGCCGCTACGCGCTCAACCGCTGGCAGCGCAATGCCCGCGTGCAGGAGCGCTCCCGCCGCAACGGCCGCATCTTCCACGCCACCGGCGTGGTGCGCTGGGGCCGCGACACGGCGCTGCGCCTGCTGGGCGAGCGCCTGCTCGACGTGCCGTGGCTGTACCGGGGCGATGGATCCAGCGCCAGTCGGCTGTAGTTTGCTACTCTTTGTATAGCTGCTTGCGCTGGATGGGCGGGCGCTGCAGAGTCTTTTGGCTTTCATGGCGGCGGCACGGGCTGCCGCCGCTGGGCCGGCGGCCTCAGCCCTTGGTGGGCTCGCCCGGTGGTGCCGGCAGTGTGCGGAACGCGACCATGCCCCCTGCCAACAAGGCGGCGATCCCACCCATCACGGCCAGGAACGGGTCGATGCCCCGCGCGGTGGCCCACGTGGCGATCCAGCCCGTCAGCCACTGCATCGCCGCCACGCCCAGGAACATCGCCATGGTGAACACCGCCATGGCCCGGCCGGTGAGCGCCGCAGGGTAGGCCGCCCGCACATCGGCGTACTGCAGGATGATGTAGCCCGACAGCAGCCCGACCAGCAGCGCGCCGCCCACATCCACCCAGGTGTGCTGCGCGAAGGCGAATGCGACGAACAGCGCGGCCACGGTCAAGGTGCAGCCCATGATCCAGCGGCGCCGCGTTCCGGGCCCCGGGTCGAGCCGGCCAAAGAGTAGCGGGCCGCACAGCGAGACCACCGAGACCACCAGCGCCACGTGGCCGCTTTCCACCAGCGAGAACCCGTGGCGCTCGATCAGCAGCGGCCCCAGCCACAGGCCCCGCAGCGAGATGAAGGCCGCGTAGGTCACGCTGCCCAGCGCCACGATGCCCCAGGTGTGCGGCAGCGTGAACAGGGCGGCGAAGCGGCCGACGGCTTCACGCAGCGACTCGCGCTGTGCAGGGGCGCCGCCTGCGCCGCTGCCCGGGGCGGCCGGCTCCCGCACGGCCACGCAGATCCACAGCCAGGCCAGCGCCGACAGTCCGCCGAGGACGGCGAACCCCGCGCGCCAGGACAGGTGCTCCACCAGCCAGGCGAGCGGCGTGCCGGTGAACAGCATGCCCAGCGTGCCCATCGCCATCGACGCACCCGACACCGCTGCGAAACGTGATGCCGCGAACTGCCGCGCGATGAACACCGTGCACACCAGGAACGCCGGCGCGCAGCCCACGCCGATCAGCACCTGCCCGCACAGCAGGGCCGCGTAGCTGGGGGCCAGTGCGGAGAGCACCGCGCCGGCGATGGCCACGGGAAAGGCCGACAGCACCGTGCGCCGCACGCCATAGAGATCGATGCCGATGCCCATGAACAACTGCATCGCCCCGAACGCGAAGTGGAAAGCCCCGGCGAAGACGCCCAGCGCCTGCGGCGTCAGGCCGAACTCGGCCTGCAG
The DNA here is from genome assembly GCF_031453675.1 of Paracidovorax wautersii. NCBI lineage: Bacteria > Pseudomonadati > Pseudomonadota > Betaproteobacteria > Burkholderiales > Comamonadaceae > Paracidovorax > Paracidovorax wautersii. Next base: position 2,717,761 of record NZ_JAVIZX010000001.1, read on the forward strand.
GCTGATGGCCATGAGGGCGGCGACGGTGCGGTAGGCCTGGCTCAGCGCGAAGCCGGAGGTCAGCGCCGCGAGCATCCACCAGGCGGCGCGGGTGGAGGAAAGAGAAGGGGGTGCTATGGAGGACATGGGGGCTGGGAGCGCTTCGGGGGAGCGTACAGGGCGCCTTGCCCCGGCGCTGTCGCCTGCGGGCGCTTCAGGCGCCGGCACACCGGCACGGCCGCTCCCCTCGCATCTGACACCAGGGCCGCAGGGGAACGCAATAGGATGACTCCGGACGGGTCAGCGGTGCCGTCGGGAAGGTGCTGTCTGCCCCGGGCCTTCACATGGGATGGGCCTGAAGACCAGCCCTTGCCGGCGGCGGGTTTGCGGCCACCGCCAGGACCCTGCAGCGGTCGTTCACGCTGCATTCATGCGCTGCCCCGGATAATCGGCGCCGTTCTTGTTTTTTTATCCGTTGTATTTCATCTCACAGGAAGCTTGCGTGGACATTCTTTTGCTGATCAAAGCCGCCATCATGGGCGTCGTCGAGGGCCTGACCGAGTTCCTTCCCATCTCGTCGACCGGCCATCTGATCCTCGCAGGCGCCTTGCTCGGTTTCGATGACGCCAAGGCCAAGGTTTTCGATATCGCCATCCAGACCGGCGCGATCTTCGCGGTGATCCTGGTGTACTGGCAGAAGATCCGTTCCACGGTCGTGGCGCTGCCCACCGACCGGCAGGCGCGGCGCTTCGCCATGAATGTGGTCATCGGATTCATCCCCGCCGTGGTGCTGGCGCTGATCTTCGGCAAGTTCATCAAGGCCCACCTGTTCACGCCCACGGTCGTGGCCACCACGTTCATCCTGGGGGGCTTCATCATCCTGTGGGTGGAGCGCCGGCCCGCGACGGCCGTGCGCGTGCAGTCCGTGGACGACATGACGCCGATGGACGCGCTCAAGGTCGGCCTGGTGCAGTGCCTTGCCATGGTGCCCGGCACCAGCCGCAGCGGCGCCACCATCATCGGCGGCATGCTGCTGGGCCTGTCGCGCAAGGCGGCCACGGACTTTTCCTTCTTCCTGGCCATCCCCACCCTGATCGGCGCGGGCGTGTACAGCCTGATCAAGGAGCGGCACCTGCTGTCGGTCGAGGACATCCCGCTGTTCGCCACCGGCCTGGTCTTCGCCTTCATCAGCGCCTGGCTCTGCGTGCGCTGGCTGCTGCGCTACATCAGCACCCACAGCTTCGTGCCCTTTGCCTACTACCGCATCGTGTTCGGCATCGTCGTGTTGGTCACTGCCTGGACGGGCGTGGTGACCTGGGCGGAGTAGGCGCTTCGATTTCGGCGCGCTTGCAGACGCGGGCGGTGCCGGGGGCGCGTGCCCTCGGCCGGGGCGTCGCCTCTGGCTGATCGGGCGGAAGGTGATAAGCTGGCGAAACAAAACGTAACCAGGGCGTTGCCGGTCGGGTGGAGACGGCGGTGCCCGCTATGGTCCCCGCCGCATGACGTCCAACGAGCCGCCGTTCCGAAGCAAAGCCTCCGAGTCGCCCCTTCCTGCCTGGCCGGCCGAGGAGATGCTGGCTTTGCTCACCCGGAATGTCGGCTCCACCATCGCGGTGATCAACCGCCAGCAGAGGCTGGTCTACGCCAACACCGAGTACGCGCGCTGGTTCCGCAAGGAGCCGCACGAACTGCAGGGCAAGACGCTGCTTGAACTCTATGGCGAGTACAACTACGCCCGTTTCCTGCCGTTCGTCGAACGCGTGATGCGTGGCGAGCGGGTGGGCTACCAACGGCTCCTGCTGAACCCCGACGGCGTGGAGGAGTGGCGCACCATCTGCCTCACGCCCTGGCGCAATGCGCAGGACGAGATCGACGGTTTCGTGACCGCTGCTTTGGGCGTGCACGAGTTGCAGGTGACGATGACCGCGCTGCGCGTGGCCAACCAGCGGCTGTCCTCGCATATGGACAACAGCCCGCTGGCGGTGCTGGAGATGGACCAGGACCTGCGCGTGGTCCACTGCTCGCGCCGGGCCGTGCACCTGATGGGCTGGGAAGACGTGGTGCAGATCGAGGCGCGGTCCCTTTACGAACTGCTGGGCCCGGGCACCCCCGACAGCAATCTGGCCGTCGCCTTGAACCGGCTGCAGATGGGTGAGGAGTCGCAGAACCGCATCGAGACCTCCTTCCTGCGCGCCAGCGACGGGGCACAGGTGGACTGCGAGTGGTTCAATTCCGCCCTCACCGATGCCTCGGGCCGCGTGATCTCCATCATGGCGCTGGTGCAGGACGTATCGGCGCGCGCCCAGATCGCCCGCCAGCACCACTACCTGGCCAACCACGACTCGCTCACCGGCCTGTCCAACCGGGCGGCGTTCCATCAGCGGTTCCAGCAGGCGCTGGCCGATGCCTGCCACCGGGGAACGCGGCTGGCGCTGATGTTCATCGACCTCGACGGGTTCAAGCACATCAACGACGCCCAGGGCCACCTGGTGGGCGACGAGGTGCTGCGCATCGTGGCGCAGCGGCTGCGCGGCGTGGTGCGCGAGCACGACATGCTGGCCCGCGTAGGAGGCGATGAGTTCGTGATCATGATCGACCGCGAAGAAGGGCCGGACACCGCGCGCCGGATCGCCGAACGTGCGATCGAGGTCCTCTCCGGCCCCATGGAGATGCATGGCCACACCCTTCGGATCGGTGCCAGCATCGGCATCGCCACGCATCCGCCGATCCGACCCGACGTGGACGAACTGCTGCGCCGAGCCGACCAGGCCATGTACGCCGCCAAACGGGCCGGCCGCGGCTGCGTCTGCTACGCGCAGACGACTTGAAGGCGGTTGGCTTCTGGCCGCGGACGGAGAGGCTGTCGCTCTGCTTGAGCCCCACCCAGGTCAGTAGATCTACCGCTTAACGCCCCGCCGTGCTCGTGCCGCAGGCGTGCTCAGTGCGTGCCGCGGACGGCGGCCAGGTTCAGCACCGAGGCCTCGATCGCCGCAGCCGTGGCTTTGGGCTGCTCCATCGGAAACAGATGCGTGCCGTCGAGCATCATGGTCCGCCCCTGGGTGATGCGCTGCGTCATCGCCATGCCCACCTGGCGCATCTCTTCCGAGGCGCGGCCGCCGATGAAGGCTGCAGGGCATTGCAGCGGGTGCGTGCGCAGCAGGTGCGCCAGGTTGTGCGGCAGCGTGTTGTAGATCGCCGTCTCCACACTGCGGTCGAAGGCCAGCACGCGCTGGCCGTCCTCGTCGAGCAGGCCGTGCCTGACATAGTCCTCCAGAACCTTCGGGTCCCAGCGGGCGAAGGCCTTCTTGCGGCGGAAGTGCTCCAGCGCCTCGGCGTCGTCGGCCCAGGTATTGCGGCGCGCGCGGCTGATCTTGCCGGGCGAGACCGAGCCGACCACCTGGGTGCGCTTGGCCACGTCCAGTGCACTGGCGCGCCAGCCGCTGATCAGCGGGGAGTCGATCAGCACCACGCCCTGCGCCAGGCCCGGGTGCCGCGCTGCCGCCATCACGCTCAGAAAGCCGCCCAGCGAGTGGCCCACCAGGAAGGCCGGCTCCCCCGTGCGCTGCTGCTGTTCGGTCGCGAAGTCCGCCAGGTGCTGCACCAGGTGCGGCCAGTTGTTGGTGACGGGATAGCGCGGATCGTGCCCGTAGCGGTCCACCGCGCTCACGTCGAAGCCCCGTTCGCGCAGCAGGCCGAACAGGACGCGGTAGGTCCCGGCCGGGAAGCTGTTGGCGTGCGAGAAGACGATGGAGGGCATGGGGCGGCGGCGCGGTGGTGCCGCAGGCTCCGGCGCGCAGGCCGGTACCCGCGGCAGGGTTCAGATGAGCTTGTCGCGCGGGTTGGTGATCTTCTTGATCGGCCGGCTGCGCGTGGGGTCGACGCGGATCGGCACCTCGGTGGCGCCGCCGTTCCAGGCGGGGTCCTCGATGCTGTCGAACACCTGGCGCAGCTTCTCGCCCCAGCTGTTGTGCAGCATGCGGAAGTAGGGGTTGTTCTCGTCGATGCAGACCACCTTGTCGGTGGAGAACCGGCCTTCCTCGTAGACCACCAGGTCCAGCGGCAGGCCGACAGACAGGTTGGACTTGAGCGTGCTGTCCATGGACACCAGCGCGCACTTGGCGGCCTCGTCCAGCGGGGTCTCGGGCGTGAGCACGCGGTCGAGCACGGGCTTGCCGTATTTGGACTCGCCGACCTGGAAGTAGGGCGTCTCCGCCGTCGCCTCGATGAAGTTGCCGGCCGAATACACCTGGAACAGGCGCATGCCCTCGCCCTGGATCTGCCCGCCCAGCACCAGCGAGACATTGAAGTCCACGCCCGAGCGCTTGAGGGCGGCGCCGTCGCGCTCGTGCACGCGGCGCACGGCCGAGCCCAGCACGCGGGCCACGTCGAACATGCTGGTGGCGTTCCAGATGGTGACGGGCGGGCCGTCATCGCGGTCCTGGACCTGCTCGACCTGGAGGATTTCCCGCACCGACTGCGAGATGCTCAGGTTGCCGGCCGACAGCAGCACCATGAAGCGGTCGCCTGCCTTCTCGTAGATCATCATCTTGCGGAACGAGCTGATCTGGTCGAGGCCGGCGTTGGTGCGCGAGTCGGAGAGGAACACCAGGCCGGCGTTGAGTTTGATGGCGACGCAATACGTCATGGAGCGGTTCGGAGCAAAAGAAGGGAGTTTAGTCGGCCGCACTCTGCCATGCAGGGTACGAGCCGGAGTATCAAAATTGATAGCTGCTTGCGCAGTTGGGATAAGCGGTAGAGGCCATTTTGGCTTGTGGTGTCACTGCCGCGGTGGCACCAGGCGCTGCAACTGGTACAGCGCATCCAGGGCCTCGCGCGGGCTCATCGTGTCCGGTTGCAGGGCCGCCAGTGCGGCCTCCACCGGGCTCGCGGCGGACACCTCGGGCTCGGGCGGCGGCGCGAAGAGATCGACCTGCAGATCGTCCTCGCCCGCGCGCTCTTCCAGCGCCGCCAGGGTGTGGCGTGCGTGGTTGAGCACGGCGGCCGGCACGCCCGCCAGTTTGGCCACCTGGATGCCGTAGCTGCGGCTGGCGGGGCCGGGCTGGATCTCGTGCAGGAAGACGATGTCGTGGCCCGACTCGGTGGCGCCCACGTGCACGTTCATGGCGTGCTGGTGGCGGGCCGACAGTTCGGTCAGCTCGAAGTAGTGCGTGGCGAACAGCGTGAACGCCTTGGTGCGGTCGTGCAGGTGCGTGGCGATGCCACTGGCCAGGGCCAGTCCGTCGAAGGTGCTGGTGCCGCGCCCGATCTCGTCCATCAGCACCAGGCTGTGCGGCGTGGCCGCGTGCAGGATTTGCGCCGCCTCGGTCATCTCCAGCATGAAGGTGGACTGCGCGTTCGCCAGGTCGTCCGCCGCGCCGATGCGGGTGTGGATGGCGTCGATGGGCCCCAGCCGGCAGCTGGCCGCCGGTACGTGGCTGCCCATGCTGGCCAGCAGCACGATCAGCGCCACCTGGCGCATGTAGGTCGATTTACCGCCCATGTTGGGGCCGGTGATGACCTGCATGCGCGTGTTGGCGTTGAGCCGCGTGTGGTTGGGGATGAACGCGCCGGACGAGGTCTCGGCCAGCCGCGCCTCCACCACCGGGTGGCGGCCGGCCTCGATCTCGATGCAGGGCTCGTTCACGAACTGCGGCGCGCACCAGTTGAGCGTGAGCGAGCGTTCGGTGAGCGCGCACAGCGCGTCCAGCGTCGCCAGCGCGTGCGCCAGGCGGGTCAGGGCGGGCACGTGCGGCTGGAGCTGGTCCAGTACCTGTTCGTACAGCCACTTCTCGCGCGCCAGGCCGCGCTCCTGCGCCGACAGGGCCTTGTCCTCGAAGGTCTTGAGCTCCGGCGTGATGAAGCGTTCGGCGTTCTTAAGCGTCTGGCGGCGGCGGTAGTCGTCGGGCACGCGGTCCAGGTGGCTGCCCGTCACCTCGATGTAGAAGCCGTGCACCTTGTTGAACTGCACGCGCAGGTTGGGGATGCCGGTGCGGGCCTTCTCGCGCGTTTCCAGGTCCAGCAGGAAGGCGTCGCAGTTGGTCTGGATGCCGCGCAGCTCGTCCAGCTCAGCATCGAAGCCGGCCGCGATCACGCCGCCGTCGCGCACCAGCGCGGCAGGCTCCTCGTGGATGGCAGCGCGCAGCAGCGCGCCGCAGTCCACCGGCGGGCGCAGATGCTCGAAAATTTGGGCCAAAAACGGCTCTGGCGCTGGTGCAGATTGCGCAAGCAGCTCTGCTTTTTGTAGCGTCTTGCACAGGCCGACCAGCTCGCGCGGGCGTACTTGCCGCAGCGCGATGCGCGCGGTGATGCGCTCCACATCGCTCACGCCGCGCAGTTCGCCGCGCAGCACCTGCCACGGGCCGCTGCCGGCGCTGGCGCCCCCACGCAGGGCCGCGGTGGCCGCCAGCCGCTGGCGGGCCTCGGTGCGGTCGCGGCGCGGCTCCAGCAGCCAGGTCTTCAGGAGGCGGCTGCCCATGCCCGTCATGCAGGTGTCGAGCAGCGAGAACAGCGTGGGCGCGTCCTCGCCGCGCAGGGTGCGCGTCAGCTCCAGATTGCGGCGGGTGGCCAGGGGCAGGGCGATGAGCTCGTTGCTCTGCTGCACGCGCACGCTGTGCACGTGCGTCAACGCGCGGCCCTGCGTGTGCTCGGCATAGGAGAGGAGGGCGGCCGTGGCGGCATGCGCATGGGCCAGGTCCTGGGCGTTCCAGGCAGCCAGGCTGGCGGCCTCCAGTTGTTCCAGCAGCTTGCGCTCGCCCAGGGCCGCGTCGAACTGCCAGTCGGGCCGCAGGCTCAAAGGGCAGGTGAGCACGCCGGTCTGGCGCAGCGCGGTCAACTGCTGCTCGAAGCGCTCGGTCACGCCGGCGCTGTAGATGACTTCGCTGGGGCCGATGCGGGCGATCCACGCGCCCACCTCGTCGTGGGCGCATTCGGCCAGGTGCACCACGCCCTGCGTGACGGACAGCCAGGCCAGCCCGCAACGCGCGCGGACGCCCTGGTGCACGGCCAGCAGCATGGCCTCGGCCTTGTCGGACAGCAATTCGCTGTCGGTGAGCGTGCCGGGCGTGACGACGCGCAACACCTTGCGCTCCACCGGCCCCTTGGCCGCGCCCACCTCGCCCACCTGTTCGGCGATGGCGACCGATTCGCCCATCTTGATGAGCCGGCCCAGGTAGTTCTCCAGCGCATGGAAGGGCACGCCCGCCATGGTCACCGGCTGCCCGCCGGACTGGCCGCGCTGCGTGAGCGTGATGTCGAGCAGGCGCGCCGCCTTCTCCGCGTCGGCGTAGAACAGCTCGTAGAAGTCGCCCATGCGGTAGAACACCAGCGTGTCTGGGTGTTGCGCCTTGAGCCCCAGGTACTGCTGCATCATCGGGGTGTGGTGCGAGTAGTCGGCACCGGCCGTTGCCGTGCTGCCCTTCGCGCCTTGCGCACCGCCGGCCTGGTCTGTGTCGTGGCCGCGGGGCTTCCCGGTTTCTACCTGCTGCATTCTCGCCTTCTGTGATGGTTCCTGGACGTCCCGTCGACGGATGGCGCAGGGACGCGCGGGTCGGACAGGGGCTGCGCCCGCTGCGGAGCGCAACCCGGCATTATTGCGGAGCCGAAAGCAGGCGCGGCGTTAGTACGTGTTTGCGATCTCCCTGGGGCCGCGCAGTGGCGTTTGCGGGATGGGATGCAAGGCGCGGTGCGCTGCCAATAGCTCGGCTATTGGCAAGTGCCGCAACGCCGCAGACCGCCCGCAAAGGCCACTGCCCGAAGGGTTGGAGCGAAATCGGGCGATTGAACGCCTCGAATGCTTGCGTGGGCACGAGCCCATGCGGCGCATCCGAAGCGTCCACTCATTCCGCTTGCGCTCCAACGCGACCCCTGCGGGATCGTCAACACGTTCTTAGGCCGCCATCACCCGGTTCTTGCCCGAGCGCTTGGCCAGGTACATGCCTTGGTCGGCACGCCGGATCGCGCCGGTGCTGTTCTCGCTGTCCTCTAACTGCGCCACGCCCGCGCTGAAGGTGATCAGCACCTTCTCCTGCCCACGCAGGAAGTAGCGTGTGGTCAGCTCCCGCTGCAGCCGGGTCATGGCATCGACGCCGTTCGCCAGCGGCGTGTCGGGCAGCACCAGCACGAACTCCTCGCCGCCGTAGCGGGCCAGCATGTCCTGCGGGCGCATGACCTCGCGGGTGACGCTGGCCAAGTGCACCAGGGCCTCGTCGCCGCCCGTGTGGCCCATGCGGTCGTTGATGGCCTTGAAGTTGTCCACGTCCAGCAGAGCCACGCACAGCGGCGAGCCGTTGCGCCGGGCGCGGGCGATCTCGCGCTCCATCACCTCGTCCAGTCCCTTGCGGTTCAGCGAGCCCGTGAGCGGATCGTGGCGCGCCTGCGCGCTGGCGCGGTCCAGTTCCTCGCGCAGCTGCTCGATCTCGGCGCGCTTGGCTTCCGCTCGCTCGCGCAACTGGTGCAGCTCGTCGCGGGTCAGCCGGCTGTCGAGGGCCATGGAGCGCGTCGCGTTCATCACCTCTTCCAGCAGCGGGGTGATTTCCTGGAAATGGGTGGCCTGGCCGATGCGTTCGGCGCATTCCTCCAGCTTGCCGTGGTAGGCGCTGCTGGACGCGTCCATGTGCGCCAGGCGCTCGATGAAGGTCGCCAGCAGCTCCTTCATCTGCTCCTGGGCCTGCAGCGTGCGCTCCTTGGCCTCGGTCTGCTTGAAGATTACGTCCTTGAGCCGGCGCTGCACCTCGTCCAGCCGGCGCAGGGTGAGCGGCGGGGTGGATGCGGCCATCAGGGCCTCCGCCTGGCCCTGCAGCCAGGGTTCGTCCAGGCTCAGGGCCGCGATGTTCTCGAAGACCATGTGCAGCAACGCGAGCAGATTGGCTCGGATGGCAGCCTGATCCTCGGTGGCGAAGGACAGCCGGTAGCTGAAGTTGTTCAGCATGAGCGCCAGCGTCGACACGGCGGGTGCAGGCTGGCGCAGGAACTGGGTCAGCTGCTGGGCCAGTTCATGCACGCGGGCATCGTCCTCACTCAGGGCGGGCAGGGTGTTGTCCACCAGCCGCGCCAGCTGTTCGGCCAGATCGTCCGGCAGCTGCGTGGCGGCTGCCGGCGCGGTAGCCGCCGGTTCGACGGGCGCGGAGGAGGGGGCCGCGGCGTGCAGCCCCAGGTTGGCGTAGCCCACCATCACCGATTGCAAAGCCGCCCAGTCGCTGGCAGCGATGGCCTGCTCGAACAGGCCCAGCAGGCGCTTTTGCGCCGGCGTCTGCCCGGGCAGCACGCGGGAGATGGAGCGCAGCGGCGCCTCGGGGAAGTCCGGGCTGCTGCTGCGCACTCCGGCAATCTCTTCGTAGAGCGCCTGGTAGTTGTCGGGGGTCGGTGCCAGGCGGCGCGTCGCCAGCAGCTTGAGCGTTTCGCGCGCGATTTCGGAAGGGGTTCTGTCGGCCATCGTGGGCACCGGCGGGGATGCGGAGATGCGCGAGTTTGACAGAGCGCATTGCCCTTGGATAGCCGATAGCGTGGAACGTGCGCAAGAAGTTCGGGCGGAGGGCGCGCCCGGGCTGGGCGGCGCCCGGCCTCAGTTCACCATGACGAGCTTGCCCATGACACCGCGTGAACCCATATGGGCGTAAGCAGCGTGCAGGTCGGCCATGGGCATGGTCCGGTCGATCACCGGCTTGACCTTGCCCTGGCCATACCACTGCGCGAGCGTCCCCATCATGGCGGCGTTCGCCTCGGGTTCGCGCTTGGCAAAGTCGCCCCAGAACACGCCGACGATCGACGCACCCTTGAGCAGCGCCAGATTCAGCGGCAGGGCCGGAATGGGACCGGACGCGAATCCCACGACCAGATAGCGGCCGCGCCACGCGATGGAGCGGAAGGCCGGCTCGGCAAAGTCACCCCCCACGGGGTCGTAGATCACGTCGGGCCCCTTGCCCCCGGTCAGGGACTTGATGGCCTCGCGCAGGTTCTGCGTGCCGTCGCCGTAGTTGATGACCTCGTCGGCACCGATGGAGCGGCACAGGTTGCACTTGGCCTCGGTAGAGGCCGCTGCGATCACCCGCGCCCCCATGGCCTTGGCGATCTGGATGGCAGCCGTGCCCACGCCGCCCGCAGCGCCCAGCACCAGGACCGTCTCGCCGGCCTTCAGCTGCGCGCGGTCTACCAGGGCATGGTAGGAGGTGGCATAGATCATGATGAATGCAGCGGCGTCCACCGCCGGGAAGCCGGCCGGCAGCGGCATGCACAGCTTGGCGGGCGCGATGGCATGGGTCGCAAAGCCCCCGGTGCCCGTCAGGCAGGCCACCCGCTGGCCGGGCTGCAGGTGCTTGACGCCTTTGCCGATGGCTTCCACCGTGCCGGCGTACTCCGAGCCAGGCACGAAGGGCAGTGGCGGCTTCATCTGGTACTTGTTCTGCACGATCAACAGATCGGGAAAGTTCAGGCTCGCGGCTTCGATGGCGATCCGCACCTCCCCCGGGCCCGGTTCGGGTGTGGGTTGCTCGGTCCAGGCCAGGGCCTCGACCCCCGTGGGTTGCGTGCAAAGCCAAGCGTGCATGGGCTGTCTCCTTGTGTGATCCGTATCGGGTGTGGAAACCATGATAGGGGGCCGGTCGAGCGTTGACTTGTCTCAAGAGCGACGAAGCAGTGCCCGCCGGCAGCCATGCCTGCAACCCCCGCCGCGCCAGGATGCGGCACCTACAATCCGGCATCCAGCCAGACCGACCATGAAGATTCTCATTTCCAACGATGACGGGTACCAGGCGCCCGGCATCGTCGCACTGCACGATGCGCTGCGTTCCATCGCCGATGTCGAGGTCGTCGCGCCGGAGCACAACAACAGCGCCAAGTCCAACGCCCTCACGCTGCATTCGCCGCTGTACGTGCACACCGCCCACAACGGCTTTCGCTACGTGAACGGCACGCCGGCCGACTGCGTGCACATCGCGCTGACCGGGCTGCTGGGCTATCGGCCCGATCTGGTGGTCTCCGGCATCAACAATGGCGCCAACATGGGGGACGACACCATCTATTCCGGCACCGTGGGCGCGGCGATGGAGGGCTATCTGTTCGGCATTCCGGCCATCGCTTTCTCGCAGGTGGACAAGGGCTGGGGAGAGATCGAGGCCGCCGCAGCGAAGGCGCGCGAGATCGTGCAGCAGATGGACCGGCAGCAGCTCATCGGCGAGGCGCCGTGGCTGCTGAACATCAACATCCCGAACATGCCGCTCGAAGCCCTGAAGCCCCCGCGCCTGTGCCGCCTGGGGCGGCGCCACGCGGCCGAACGCGTGATCGAGCAGCAGAGCCCGCGGGGCGAACTGATGTACTGGATCGGCGGCGCGGGCGCCGCCAAGGACGACAGCGAAGGCACCGATTTCCACGCCACGGCACATGGGCATGTGGCCATGACGCCGCTGAAGGTCGACCTGACCGACCACGATGGACTCGGTTACTGGGCGCAGACGGTGGCCAGGCTGGCCCCGGACGGAATGGCCCCCGCGGCCGCAGGGGCGCCGTGATGCAGAACAAGCGCCCCGGTTTCCCCGCCCGCATGGACTGGCCGCAAGGGCAATCGCCCAAGCCCGCTGGGCCTGCTGTTGGTGCCCGGCGCGAGGCGCCGCCCCCGGTGCCGCAGGGGCTGGGCCTCGATTCGGCCGCCGTCCGGGCGCGCATGGTGCAGCGCCTGGCCGCTTCCGGCATTTCCTCCGCGCCGGTCCTGGCGGCGATGGGCGCCGTCGAGCGGCATCGTTTCGTCGACAGCGCGCTGGTCAACCAGGCCTACGAAGACACCAGCCTGCCTATCGGGCTGGGACAGACCATCTCCAAGCCCAGTGTGGTCGCGCGCATGGCCGAACTTCTGCTGGGCGCCGAGGGCGCGCGTGCGAGCGGCGGTCTGGGACGTGTGCTGGAGATCGGTACCGGCTGCGGCTACCAGGCCGCCGTCCTGGGCCGGATCGCGCGGGAGGTGTACACCATTGAGCGGCTGCGCGCGTTGCACGAAAAGGCCCGCGACAACCTGCGGCCCTGGCGGCTGGCCCACGTCCACCTGATCCTAGGGGATGGCATGGCCGGCTACCCGAGAGGGGCACCCTATGCGGGCATCATCTCCGCCGCCAGCGGGGATGATTTGCCCGCTGCCTGGTGCGAGCAACTGGCCGTCGGCGGCCGGTTGGTGGCGCCCACGGTCGGGCCCGGCGGACAGCAGGTGTTGCTGGTCATCGACAAAACTCCGCACGGACTGAAACAAACCGTTCTCGAGCCCGTGCACTTCGTCCCCCTAAAATCGGGGATTGCCTGAAGGGATTGCTTATGTTGGTTTCGCGTGGTCTTGTTGCTTGGGGTTCTGTTGCGCTGGCGGGGCTGGTACTTGCCGGATGCACGAGCACCCGCGTCAACAGGGCACCGGTCGAGGACCGTGGCACGGCCGCTTCGCAGCCGATGGCTGCGGCGCAGTCGGGCGTGGTCGTGGCTCCCAAGCCGCTGCCTGGGGCAGAGAACGCAGGCAAGCCGGGCTATTACACGGTCAAGCCGGGCGACACGCTGATCCGTATCGGACTGGAAAGCGGCCAGAGCTGGAAAGACATCGCCCGCTGGAACAACATCGAGAACGCCAACCTCATCGAGGTCGGCCAGGTGCTGCGCATCACCCAGCCCACGGCGGGTACCCCGCCTGTGGCGCAGTCCTCGGCGTCCATCGCGTCGGATACCGGCGTGGTCACGCGGCCGGTCACCTCGTCAACGCTGGCGCCGGCCTCGGCGGCCAGCGCGCCCCGTCCCGCGGCGTCCGCCGTGGCCGCGGCGCCTGCACCCGAGCCCACTCCCGCGCCTGCTGCCGGTGGCGACGATGGCACGGCCTTCATCTGGCCTGCGTCTGGCACCCTGCTGGCGGGCTTCGATGAGGCGCGCAACAAGGGCTACGACATCGGCGGCAAGGCAGGCGACCCGGTCCTGGCCGCGGCCGATGGCCGTGTGGTGTATGCCGGTGCCGGCCTGCGCGGCTATGGCAACCTGGTCATCCTGAAGCACAACAACACCTACTTGACGGCCTATGCGCACAACCAGACGCTGTTGGTCAAGGAAGACCAGACGGTGCGCAAGGGCCAGAAGATCGCCGAGATGGGCAGCACCGACGCAGACCGCGTGAAGCTGCATTTCGAGATTCGCCGCCAGGGCAAGCCGGTCGACCCCGCCCGCTACCTGCCTTCGCGCTGATCGCCGTGCGGCCTCCGTCGCAGGAGCCTGCCGGGGCGCTGGCAGAGGAGTTCGAGGATCTGCCGCCCGGCGAGCTGGACGGTGGAGAACCGGGCCAGACCGAAGCGCCCGAGGTGCGCGCGGCTTCTGTCGACGTCGCGCTGCACGACTGGCGCCTGGACAAGGCGCTGGCAGAACTGGTGCCGGAGTTCTCCCGCAGCTATCTGCAGCAGTTGCTGGCCCAGGGCTGTGTCCGCCTCAATGGACGTGAGGCGGGTAAGGCGTCCGCCCGGGTCAAGGCGGGCGATGCGGTGGAGGTCGAGATGCGGCCCACCCAGCAGAGCCAGGCCTTCCGGCCCGAATCCCTGCCACTCGACATCCTCCATGAAGACGAGCACCTGCTGGTGGTGAACAAGCCGGCGGGGCTGGTGGTTCACCCGGCGCCCGGCAACTGGAGCGGCACGCTGCTCAACGCGCTACTGGGACGTGACCCGAAGGCTGCGCTCGTACCCCGCGCCGGCATCGTCCATCGGTTGGACAAGGACACGAGCGGCGTCATGGTCGTCGCCCGGACCCGCGCGGCCATGGATGCCCTGGTGCGGATGATCGCGGCGCGTGAAGTGAGCCGGCAGTACCTGGCGTTGGGCTGGGGCGCGTGGAGTGGAGCGGCGCACCGGGAAGTGGATGCGCCCATCGGGCGCGACCCGCGCAATCGGCTGCGCATGGCCATCGTGGACCTGGCGGCGCATTCGGGCAAACCGGCCCGCACCGATGTCGATGTGCTGAGCTCGGGATCGGACGCGTGCTTGGTGCGTTGCACCCTGCACACGGGCCGGACCCACCAGATCCGGGTGCACATGGCCTCGCTGAAACATCCGCTGGTCGGAGATGCGCTTTACGGTGGGCAGGCTGGTGCAGGGCTGCAGCGCCAGGCATTGCACGCCTTCCGCCTCGCTTTCAGGCATCCGGTCACCGGCGCAGACCTGGTCTTTCGCGCAGAGCTTCCCCCGGACATGGCAGAGGCCCTTGATTTTTGGGCCCTACGTTACAATCCCGCCTGACAGCCTGCTCTGGCTGACTGCCAGTTGCGTACAACCGCAGGCGGCGGTGCGATGCCCTGCTGCATCCGCCCCATGAATACTTCCTCCTTTGCCTTCAGGCGCCCTGGCGGGCGCGATATGCGCACTTCCCGGAATTGCCGACCATGAACACGGTGGATGCCAAGCGGATCCTGGAGACCGCTCTCATCTGTGCGGTCCAGCCGCTGTCGGTGCGCGAAATGCGCACGCTGTTCGACGACGCGCTGGGATCCGACACGCTCAAGACCCTGCTCGCAGAACTGGAGCAGGACTGGATGCAGCGCGGCGTGGAGCTGGTGCAGGTCGCTAGCGGATGGCGATTTCAGAGCCGGCCGGAGATGCGTCCGTACCTGGACCGCCTGCATCCGGAAAAACCGCCGCGCTACACGCGGGCGGCTCTGGAGACGCTGGCCATCATTGCCTACCGGCAGCCAGTGACCCGCGGGGACATCGAGGACGTGCGTGGCGTCACCGTCAACAGCTTGATCATCAAGCAGCTGGAGGATCGGGGCTGGGTCGAGGTCATCGGGCACCGAGAAACGGTAGGTCGTCCGTCGCTGTTTGCGACGACGCGGCAGTTTCTCGATGACCTGGGGCTGCAGTCGCTGGACCAACTGCCCGTGCTGGACGATCCCGGAACGCAGGCGAGCGTGTTGGATGCCCTGAATGGGCGCTCGGCTGAACTGCCGTTGGAGATGCCTGACGCAGACGTGGCGCCGGAAGGTGCACCTCAGCTGCCAGTGGTGGCGGTCGGTGGGGCGTCGGTTGCGGAGGATGCTCTGGAGCGGGTGCCGGTCGAGGGCGAGAGTGCGTCTCACGGGGATGCGGAACAATTGACAGAAAGAAACACATGAACGATTCCTCTCGTGGTGCCGATCAGGCCGGGCGCAAAGGGGCCTCCAAGGGACGCCGCGCGCAGCGGCCAGCCAGCGGCGGTGCAGCAGATCCTGCAGTTCCGGGTCAGGCCGTGTCCTCGAATGGGGCCCCGGCGGAGCAAGATGGCGTTGCTGCCGGATCTGCTGCCGACTCGGCGACCTTGACGCCGCAGCGCCAGCCTGCGCACGCAGGGGAGGGCTATCGGTTCGCCGATGTCGTGTCCGGCCAGCTGGATGAAGACGAGGGGCGTGAGGATGTTGCCCCGACCAAGCGCGTGTTGCTGCCGCAGGTGGAGACGCCCAAGCTGCACAAGCTGCTGGCCCAGGCCGGCCTGGGGTCGCGGCTCGAGATGGAACAGCTCATCCTGGAAGGGCGCATCTCGGTGAACAACGAGCCGGCGCACATCGGCCAGCGCATCCAGTTCGGCGACCAGATCAAGGTCAACGGCAAGCCGATCCGCTACCGCATCGACCCACCGCCGGCCCGCGTGAT
Organism: Paracidovorax wautersii; assembly: GCF_031453675.1. Classification (NCBI taxonomy): domain Bacteria; kingdom Pseudomonadati; phylum Pseudomonadota; class Betaproteobacteria; order Burkholderiales; family Comamonadaceae; genus Paracidovorax; species Paracidovorax wautersii. The sequence goes on from NZ_JAVIZX010000001.1 coordinate 2,733,360, forward strand.
CGCTTATCACAAGCCGGTCGGTGAGGTGGTGACCCATGACGATCCGCAGAACCGGCCCACCGTTTTTCGCAAGCTTCCGCGCCTAGCGCATGGCAAGTGGCAATCGGTCGGGCGTCTGGATCTCAATACCGAGGGGTTGCTGCTGCTGACGAGTTCGGGTGAGTTGGCCAACCAGCTCATGCATCCGCGCTTCGGCCTTGAGCGCGAATACGCCGTCCGCGTCCTGGGTGCACTGAGCAATGAAGAGAAGCAGCGCCTGCTCGACGGGGTGCAACTGGACGACGGCATGGCGGCGTTCGGGTCGATCGAAGACGGCGGTGGTGAAGGGTCCAACTGCTGGTACCGGGTCACCATTTCGGAGGGGCGCAACCGCGAGGTTCGCCGCATGCTCGAGGCCGTGGGCCATGCAGTCAGCCGACTGATCCGCATCCGCTATGGCGCCATGATGCTGCCCCGCGGGCTGAAGCGCGGGGCCTGGATGGAGCTGGATGAGCGCGATATCAGGGCGCTGGCGCAGGCCGCGGGTGCGGCTAGCCCGAAGCTGCAGCGCCGGGATGGAACCCCGCCGCCCGCCCGCCGTGGCGACGGGCCCCAGGGCGGCCCGCGCAGCATCTTTGAGCGCGCAAGCGGCGCCAAACCGCGTGGCGGCAATGGCGCGGGCAAACAGGCCAAGCCGTCTCAGCCTGACCCGATGAAGACATCCGTCGGCTACATCGGCAGTGACAGCCTGTCCCGGCAACGCCAGGAATCGCGTCGAGGTGGTCCCAACGGTCGCCGCAAAGGGCGGTAGGGGATTACCCCGGCGGTTAAAATCAAGGGTTTTGTCCGCCGGGCAAAAATTTTTACATCAACATCCATCTCAGGAAAACCAAAATGGCTATCGAACGTACCCTCTCCATCATCAAGCCTGACGCCGTCGCCAAGAACGTGATCGGCCAGATCTACGCCCGTTTCGAAGCCGCCGGCCTGAAGGTTGTGGCTGCCCGCATGGCCCACCTGTCGCGCCTGGAAGCCGAGCAGTTCTACGGTGTGCACAAGGAGCGTCCTTTCTTCAAGGACCTGGTGGACTTCATGGTCTCCGGCCCTGTGATGATTCAGGTCCTGGAAGGTGAGAACGCCATCCTGAAGAACCGCGAACTCATGGGCGCTACGGACCCCAAGAAGGCCGAGGCCGGCACCATCCGCGCCGACTTCGCTGACAGCATCGACGCCAACGCTGTGCACGGTTCGGACGCTCCCGAGACGGCCCAGGGCGAAGTGGCCTTTTTCTTCCCCGGCCTGAACATCTACTCGCGTTGATCGGAGTGGCTTGCTGCCGTGGCCCAGCGGCGTACGGCAGCAGCTGTTTTCCGATGACTTGCATGCCTGGAATGCCATGACCACGAACCTTCTCGATTTCGATCTGGACGGGCTGGCCGCTTTTTGCGAGCGGCTGGGGGAAAAGCGTTTCCGGGCGACGCAGCTTTTCCGCTGGATCCACCAGCGTGGAGCCAGCGACTTCGATCAGATGAGCGATCTCGCCAAGTCCTTGCGAGAAAAGCTCAAGACCTGCGCGCATGTCGCAGGGCTTCCCATCGTCAGCGAACACGTGTCGACAGACGGCACGGTGAAATGGCTGTTCGATGTAGGCGACGGCAATGCCGTCGAATCGGTGTTCATCCCCGAAGACGATCGCGGGACTCTGTGCATATCGTCCCAGGCCGGTTGTGCCGTGGGCTGCCGTTTCTGCTCCACGGGCCACCAGGGGTTCAGCCGCAACCTCACCACCGGCGAGATCATCGCCCAGTTGTGGTTTGCTGAACATGCGCTGCGCCAGCGTACGGGCGCGCAGGAACGGGTGATCTCCAATGTGGTCATGATGGGCATGGGCGAGCCGCTGCAGAATTACGCAGCCTTGGTGCCCGCTTTGCGAACGATGCTGGACGACCATGGGTATGGCCTTTCCCGCCGCCGTGTCACGGTGTCTACGTCGGGCGTCGTGCCGATGATGGACCGCTTGGCGCAGGACTGTCCGGTGGCCTTGGCCGTGTCGCTGCATGCCCCCAACGATGCGCTGCGGGATCATCTGGTTCCGTTGAATCGCAAGTACCCTATCGCTGAACTGCTCGAGACCTGCAACCGCTATCTGGAGCATGCGCCACGCGACTTCATCACTTTCGAATACTGCATGCTCGACGGCGTGAACGACCAGCCCGAGCATGCGCAGCAGTTGATCGACTTGGTGCGCACCTACGCCGGCAAAGGCGTGTGGTGCAAGTTCAATCTGATTCCCTTCAATCCGTTCCCTGCGTCCGGGCTGGTGCGCTCTTCCCCGCAGCAAGTGTCGGTCTTTGCCAAGATGTTGAGCGATGCGGGTATCGTAACGACCGTCCGCAAGACCCGAGGCGACGACATCGACGCCGCCTGTGGTCAACTGGCTGGCGACGTCAAGGATCGCACCCGGGCGGCTGAGCGCATGGCAAGGCAGCGAATCATCGAAGTCAAAGCCGTGGTCTAGATGCGAGGCATGACACAAGGGGTTTGCATGGCGGAATGTGTGGCAGAACGGCTTGGCCGCGGACGTTGGATGGCCGCATGGTGCTTGGCGCTGGGTTGCATGGGAGCGCTGTCGGCGTGTGGCAACCTGCCGCGTGACGGTGCCGGTAGTGGTGGCGATGCCATGACGACGCCGTCCGATGAAACGGATGCGCGGCGCCGCGCCCGCATTCGGCTGGAGTTGGCGGCCGGGTACTTTCAGCGCGGCCAGACCACGGTCGCCCTGGACGAGGTCAAGCAGGTGCTCAACACCGACCCGTCCTATGCCGACGCCTACCATTTGCGCAGTCTGATCGACATGAGCCTCGGCGACCTGCCGAGTGCCGAGGACAACCTCCGCCGCGCCCAAAGCCTCCGGCCAAATGATCCGGACATCATGCACAACTATGGCTGGCTGCAATGTCAGCGCCAGCGATACGCAGAAGCCAACCAATGGTTCGAGCGCGCACTGGCGGTACCGACCTATGGCTCACGGAGCAAGACCTTGATGTCTCAGGGCATCTGCCATGACCGTGCGGGGCGCGCGGGCGATGCCGAGCAGACATTGCTCAGGTCGTACGAGCTGGATGCAGCCAATCCGATCGTCGGTTACCACCTCGCAGGGCTGGCGCTGCGTCGCGGCGACGCCAAGCGTGCGCAGTTCTACATTCGCCGGGTCAACAACGGCGAGTACTCGAATGCCGAGTCGCTGTGGCTGGGTATCAAGATCGAGCGTGCCCTGGGTGACACGGTGGCTATGCGACAACTGGGGGACCAGCTTCAAAAGCGCTTCCCTGATTCCAAGGAACTGCTCGCGTTAGAGCGGGGTGCGTTCAATGAGTGATTCGGTAATTCAAGGGGGCGCAGAAGAGGGCGCTCCGGCCAGTTCGTGGGCCACACCCGGCGGGCTCCTGCGGCAGGCGCGGCTTCATGCCGGGGTTCAGGTGGACACGTTGGCTGCGGCGTTGAAGGTGCCTGTGTACAAGCTGGAAGCGCTCGAAGAAGACCGCCTGGAAGTCTTTCCCGACGTGGTATTTGTTCGCGCACTGGCGTCCAGCATCTGTCGCACCTTGAAAGTCGATGCGACCCCCGTGCTGGAGCTGCTCCCGCAGGGCCAGGCGCCGCGCTTGTCTGCCGACAACGGAATCAATGCTTCATTCAAGGATGGACACGGTGCGAGGAAGGTCACCAGTGCCTCACTCGCTGGCGGTCCTTCCGGCCCACGCTGGATTCCGGCCGTGGTGGCCGTGCTGCTCTTGGCTGCGTTGGCTTTGGTGTTTTTGCCCCGTGGTCTGGAGTGGTGGCGTGGGTCGCAAGACGCTTCGGCTGTAGAGTCCTCCTCTTCGAGTGCAGGTGCTTTGCCCGCAGGGATGGTCGAAGAGCCTGCGGCAGCGCTCAGTGCTCTTGCGGCCGCCAGCGCTACGGCGGGCGGCGCGGACGCTACGGCAGCGCCTGTGGCAGCCCCGACGGGGGGGGTGAATGCCGAGGTCGCTGTGCCAACCCCCGTCGCGCCAGTGCCGGCGTTGGCTGGCGGCGAAGTGCTGGTGGTGCGTGCCCGGGGCGAAACCTGGGTTCAGATCCGCAACCTCGTGGGAGGCTCGTCTGTGCAGCGTGTGCTGCAGGCAGGCGACAGCCTGGTCGCCCAAGGTGAGCCGCCATGGGCGGTGGTGATCGGCAAGGCCGCCATGACTGATGTGTTGGTACGTGGAGAGCGTCTGGATTTGACGGCCATTGCGCGTGACAACGTTGCTCGTTTCGAGGTGAAGTAAATGGCTATGGACAACGCAGCCGTTCCCATCCCGCTGGCGGCACCGCAGGCCCGCAGAACCCGCCAAGCCCGCGTGGTGTGGGGCTCCCGGGTCGTCACGGTCGGGGGCGATGCTCCGATCCGGGTGCAGTCGATGACCAATACCGACACGGTGGATGCCATCGGCACTGCCATCCAGGTCAAGGAGTTGGCACAGGCAGGTTCGGAGTTCGTGCGCATCACGGTCAACACACCGGAGGCCGCTCAGGCAGTGCCCTATATCCGTGAGCAACTGGACCGCATGGGTGAGACGGTGCCGCTGGTGGGGGATTTCCATTACAACGGGCACCGCCTGCTGACGGAGTACCCGGACTGTGCACAGGCCCTGTCCAAGTACCGGATCAATCCAGGCAATGTGGGCAAAGGCGACAAGCGCGACAAGCAGTTCGGGCAGATGATCGAAGCTGCGGTCCGGTGGGACAAGGCGGTTCGGATTGGCGTGAACTGGGGCAGCCTCGACCAAGATCTGTTGGCCGGGCTGATGGATACCAACAGCCGTCGCGCCCAGCCCTGGGATCCTCGCCAGGTCATGTACGAAGCTTTGATCACCTCGGCGATCGAATCGGCCCGGCGGGCCGAAGAGATGGGGCTGAACGGCGACCAAATCATCCTGTCGTGCAAGGTCAGCGGGGTGCAGGATCTGATCGCCGTGTACCGCGAGTTGTCCCGACGCTGCGATTACGCGCTGCACCTCGGATTGACCGAAGCTGGCATGGGTACCAAGGGCACCGTGGCCTCTGCTGCGGCCCTTTCGGTGCTGCTGCAGGAGGGCATCGGAGACACGATCCGCGTGTCGTTGACGCCCCAGCCGGGGGAGGCTCGAACCCAGGAGGTCGTAGTCGCCACGGAAATTCTCCAGGCCATGGGTTTCCGGTCCTTCGTGCCCAGCGTCACCGCCTGTCCGGGATGTGGGCGTACGACCAGCACGACATTCCAGGAGCTTGCCAAGCAGATCGACGATCATCTGCGCTCGCAGATGCCGGTCTGGCGTGTGCGTTACCCCGGCGTCGAGAAGATCAAGGTTGCAGTCATGGGCTGCATTGTCAACGGCCCTGGCGAGAGCAAGCACGCCGACATTGGCATTAGCCTGCCAGGAACCGGGGAGGCGCCAGCCGCCCCGGTCTTCATTGACGGTGAGAAAGCGATGACATTGCGCGGCGACAATATCGCGCAAGAGTTCCATCGGGTGGTCGAAGAGTACATCGACCGGCGCTTCGGTGCAGCCACCGTGCTCCGGTCTGCCTGAGCCTTTGCCGCGTCTTCTGCGCTCTTGCCCAGAGGCCTCCTCGTAGAGGTTCTGGTGGTTTCCCAATTTCTAATTCAATGCTGCCAACGCTGTGAGCAACCTTAACAACACCCCCGGCAACAAGGCGCAAAAAGTCGCCGCCGTCAAGGGCATGAACGACATCCTTCCTCCGGACTCTGCGCGCTGGGAGTGGCTGGAGGACAAGGTCCGGCGCCTGATGGCTCAGTACGCCTATCGGAACATGCGCACGCCGATCGTGGAGCCCACGGCGCTCTTCGTGCGCGGACTCGGCGAAGTGACGGACATCGTCGAAAAGGAGATGTATTCCTTTGAGGACCGTCTCAACGGCGAGCAGCTTACGCTCAGGCCTGAAGCCACTGCCGGTGTGGTGCGGGCCGTCGTCGAACACTCCATGCTCTACGACGGTGGCAAGCGGCTTTATTACATGGGCCCGATGTTTCGCCATGAGCGCCCCCAACGTGGCCGCTACCGGCAGTTCCACCAGATCGGCGCGGAGGCGCTGGGCTTCCCGGGGGCCGAGGCGGATGCCGAGCTGATCCTGTTGGCGACCGCCCTCTGGAGGGAACTGGGTCTGCAGGATGTCCGCCTGGAGCTCAACAGTCTGGGGCAGCCTGCCGAGCGCAAAGCCCACCGTGCGGCCCTGATCGGGTATCTGGAGCAGCGCACCGACCAACTCGACGAAGAAGCGCGTCGTCGGCTGCACAGCAATCCGTTGCGCATTCTGGATACCAAGAACCCTGGCATGCAGGCCCTAGTGGAGGCCGCACCGAAGCTGATCGACTTCCTCGGGGAGGAGTCGTTGCGCCATTTCGACCGGGTCAAAGCGATCCTGGACGCGAACGGTGTCGCCTGGTGGGTCAATCCCCGGCTGGTGCGGGGCATGGATTACTACAACCTCACGGTCTTCGAATTCGTGACCGACCGGTTGGGCTCGCAGGGCACCATTTGCGGCGGTGGGCGATATGACTACCTGATTGAGCAGATCGGTGGCAAGCCGGCGCCGGCGGTGGGCTGGGCGCTGGGCGTCGAGCGCGTCCTTGAACTGATCAAGGAGCAGGAGGCGTCTGCTCCCGATGTAGCGGCAGATGCGTACGCCATAGTGCCCGAGGCGGATACGGTGCCCCAGGTGATGGCTGTACTTCAGCAATTGCGCAGTTGTGGCGTGAGCGTACAGATGCACGCGCCGACCACTTCCGGCGACGGCATGGGCAGCATGAAGTCCCAATTCAAGAAGGCGGACGCCAGCGGCTGCCGCTACGCGCTGATTTTCGGCGCAGACGAGCTGGGCCGCGGTGCAGTGACCGTCAAGGCGCTGCGGGATGGCGAAGGCGGACAGGTGGAGCGTCCCCTGGATGCCGTTGCACAGTGGGCAGGGTCCCTACAATCGGCCCGATAACTGGATTAATCATGGCAAACCATCTCGACCTTGAAGAACAAGAGCAAATCGACCAGCTCAAGCATTTCTGGAATACCTGGGGCACGCTGATCAGCGTCGTGGTCATTGTGGTGTGCGGGGCTGTCGCGGCCTGGAATGGCTACAAGTACTGGCAGAACCGCCAAGCCGTGCAGGCAGCTGTGCTTGCCGAAGCGGTCGAGTCGGCTGAGCGTGCTGGAGACAAGGGCCGGGTGGAGCAGGCCTGGAGTGATTTGTCTGGCAAGTACGGCTCCACGGTGCAGGCAGGTCAGTCCGGCCTGGCGGTCGCGAAGTTCTGGAGCAACGCCGGCAATCCCGATGCAGCCAAGGCTGCGTTGGGCTGGGTGGCGGACAAATCATCGGACGACGGGTTGAAAGCGCTCGCCAAGCTCCGTCTTTCCAGTCTGCTGATGGAGCAAAAGGCGTATGACGAGGCGCTGGCCCAACTCGGTGGGAGCTTCCCCGCCGAGTTCGAGGCGGTGGTCGCGGACCGCAAGGGAGACCTGTTGACGCTCAAAGGTAGCAACCAAGACGCGATTGCAGAATACCAGCGAGCTTACAAGGCCTTTGATCCTCGGACGGACTACCGCCGCCTGGTGGAGATCAAGTTGAATGCGCTGGGCGCGAAGCCACAAGTCGTTGCCTCCGCTGAACTGACCAAGGAAGTCAAGTGAATACAACGCACAAGTCCCGTTGGATGGCGTCGGGTAGCGCGCTGGTGTGTGCCGCTTTGTTGGCTGGGTGTTCTTTGTGGGGCGGTCCCGCCAAGCCGAAGCCGGCCGATCTGGGGCCGAACGTGGCTGTACTAGGCGTCAAGCAGGCCTGGACTGCCAAGATTGGCTCGACGGCCAACTTGCCTTTGGATGTGCGGGTGGTGGGCAATGCCGTGTTTCTGGCATCCGCAGACGGGACCGTTGCATCTATCGACTCACGCACAGGGGGCGACATTTGGCGCACGGCCTTGAACGTGCCGCTGTCTGCAGGTGTCGGCAGCGATGGCAAGTGGGCTGCCGTAGTCTCCACGAAGAATGACATCATCGTGCTGTCCGACGGCCGTGAATTGTGGCGCAAGCCCCTGCAGGCCCGTGCGTATACCGCACCTTTGGTGGCCGGCAACCGTGTCTTCGTACTGGCAGCAGACCGGTCCGTGTCTGCCTATGACGCCGCGACGGGGCAACGCCTGTGGCTGCAGCAGCGTCCCGGCGAGCCGCTGATCCTCAGCCAGAGCGGTGTGCTGATGGCCGTGGGCGACACGTTGGTGGCAGGCCAGGCGGGCCGCTTGGTGGGCTTCAGTCCGGATACCGGCGCTGTGCGTTGGGAGGCGCCTTTGGCCAGCCCACGGGGTACGAATGATGTGGAGCGCTTGGTAGAGATGGTCGGACGCACGAGCCGTGTCGGCGACAGCGTCTGCGCACGGGCATTCCAGGCATCGGTCGGTTGTATCAATGCCGCGCGTGGCACGGTTGCGTGGACGCAGCCGGCAAGTGGCGCAGAAGGCGTCCATGGGGATGGAGAGTGGCTCTTCGGCACGGAAAGCAACGGAACCATTATCGCGTGGAAGCGCGCCGATGGCGCCAAAGCCTGGACTTCCGAGCGCTTGCAGTACCGCAAGCTGACTGCGCCGCTCCTGCTGGGACGGTCCATCGTTGTCGGGGATGATTCTGGTCTCGTCCATCTGCTGTCACGCGACGATGGCGCTCCGCTCAACCGCCTGACTACCGACGGCTCTGGCATCGCCGTCGCGCCCGCCGCGGCGGCGGAAACCCTGATCGTGGTCACCCGCAACGGTGGCGTGTACGGCTTCCGTCCCGATTGATGGCGACCAACGCAAAGTAGAACAAGGTCTGGAATGAAACCGGTCATCGCTCTGGTGGGGCGCCCCAACGTGGGGAAATCCACACTCTTTAACCGTCTCACGAAGACGCGCGATGCCATCGTGGCGGACTTTGCTGGCCTGACCCGGGACCGACACTACGGTAACGGGAAGCAAGGCAAACACGAATACATCGTGATCGACACGGGGGGCTTCGAGCCTGACGCATCCACGGGTATTTATCGGGAGATGGCCAAGCAAACGCAGCAGGCCGTTGCTGAAGCAGACGTCGTGATCTTCGTGGTTGACGCACGGGCGGGATTGTCTTCGCAAGACCATGACATCGCGAAGTATCTGCGCCGCCTCGGCAAACCCTGCGTGCTTGTCGGCAACAAGGCAGAGGGCATGCGTGAAGGCGTGCAACTCGCCGAATTCTACGAATTGGGTCTCGGCGAGGTGTACCCGATTTCCGCAGCACATGGACAGGGTATCCGCGGCTTGGTGGAACTCGCGCTCGAGCCGTTGCAGTTGCCTGAGCCAGATGATTCAGATGAAGATGCAGCGAGTGGCATCGTCCGCCTCGCGGTAGCGGGGCGGCCCAACGTGGGTAAGTCAACCCTCATCAACACCTGGCTCGGTGAGGAACGTCTGGTGGCGTTTGATATGCCGGGCACGACGCGGGACGCTATCTCGGTGCCCTTCGAGCGGCAGGGGCAGAAGTTCGAACTGATCGATACCGCGGGGCTGCGGCGTAAGGGCAAGGTTTTTGAGGCGATCGAAAAGTTCTCGGTAGTGAAAACCCTGCAGGCCATCGAATCGGCAAACGTTGTGCTGTTGCTGCTTGACGCCACGCAGGGCGTTACAGATCAGGATGCGCACATCGCGGGCTACGTGCTGGAAAGCGGCCGTGCAGTCGTGCTGGCGGTGAACAAATGGGATGCGGTGGATGATTACGGTCGCCAGATGCTGGAGCGGTCCATCGAAACCCGGCTGTCATTTCTGAAGTTTGCCTCGCTCCATTTCATCTCCGCCAAGAAGCGGCAGGGCCTCGGCCCGTTGTGGACGTCGATTGTTCAGGCCCACAAGGCTGCGACTTGCAAGATGTCTACGCCGGTACTTACGCGTCTTTTGCTTGAAGCGGTTCAGTTCCAGAGTCCCAAGCGCGCCGGCATGTTCCGTCCCAAGATGCGTTACGCGCACCAGGGGGGCATGAATCCACCGGTGATCGTGATCCATGGAAACTCGCTGGAGCATGTCACTGATGCCTACAAACGGTTCCTGGAGGGGCGTTTCCGCAAGGAGTTCAATTTAGTGGGGACGCCGCTTCGGATCGAAATGAAGACCTCCCAGAATCCGTTCGCGGACAAGGAAGACGCTTAGCCGCCCACTCGGTACGTCAATAGGCTTTTGCCTTTCACGGCTTAATTGCTGTGGTAAGGTGGTGGTTTACAACAACATTCTTGAACACGGAGAATATCGTGAGCAACAAAGGCCAACTTCTGCAAGACCCGTTCCTGAACGCGCTGCGCCGCGAACACGTGCCGGTTTCTATCTATCTGGTCAATGGCATCAAGTTGCAAGGCCAGATCGAATCCTTCGATCAGTATGTGGTGCTCCTGCGTAATACGGTCACCCAGATGGTCTACAAACACGCCATCTCGACCATCGTTCCCGGCAGGGCCGTCAATTTCTCGACCGGTGATTCGGCTGATACCGAGGCAAGCAACGCCTGATCCGGGTCCTACGGGGCGCCCTCCCGGGCGCTCCGGTAGCGCACACACAGGTGGGCCGCTTTGAATTCTCCTTTTTCTGCAGAGCCGCCAGCGGCGCCAGTGCTGCTGGTAGGCGTTGACTTTGGGTTGCCCCACTTCGACGCCGACTTGGAAGAGTTGGGTCTGCTCGCGCAAACGGCTGGCCTGGAACCAGTTGCTCGGCTGACATGTAAGCGTAAGGCGCCCGACGCTGCCTTGTTTGTGGGCAGTGGCAAAGCGGATGAAATCCGCACCTTGGCACATATGCATGGTGCCAGGGAGGTTCTGTTTGACCAGGCGCTCAGCCCGGCCCAGCAGCGGAACCTTGAGCGTCACATCGAACTGCCGGTCAACGATCGTACTCTCCTCATCCTAGAAATCTTTGCTCAGCGTGCACGCAGTCACGAAGGGAAGCTGCAGGTTGAGTTGGCCAAGCTGCAGTATGTCAGCACGCGGCTGGTCCGTCGCTGGACCCACTTGGAACGCCAGCGAGGGGGCATTGGGGCCCGCGGCGGCCCCGGTGAAACCCAGATCGAACTGGACCGGCGCATGATTGGTGAGGCGATCAAGCGTACGAGAGAGCGCCTGCTCAAGGTCAAACGGCAGCGAGCCACTCAGCGGCGTCAGCGAGAGCGTCGCGACACTTTCAATATCTCCTTGGTTGGCTACACCAACGCAGGCAAATCGACGTTGTTCAACGCCATGGTCAAAGCCAGGGCGTATGCCGCCGACCAACTGTTTGCGACGCTGGACACCACCACGCGGCAACTGTATTTGGAGGAGGCGGGGCGCTCCGTTTCACTATCAGATACGGTGGGCTTTATTCGTGACCTACCGCATGGGTTGGTCGACGCTTTTCAAGCCACGCTCCAGGAAGCTATCGATGCTGACTTGCTGTTGCATGTCGTGGATGCTTCCAATCCTGATTATTCGGAGCAAATTGCGCAAGTGCAGCGCGTGCTGCACGAGATCGGCGCGAGCGATGTGCCTCAACTGCTGGTCTTCAACAAGCTGGACATGCTGGCGAGTGAAGCCCGGCCTGCGGTAGAGCAGGACACGTACGATCTGGAAGGCAGGCAGATTCCTCGTATTTTTGTGAGTGCCCAAGCAGGGCTGGGCCTGTCGGCGTTGCGTCAGCACCTGGCGGCAACCGTTATGGCTGCTGCGGGAGTGACCATGACCCCTGGCGGCGCTGCTGAATTGTCAGATGACCGTGACTGACTTGGGCACAATGCCCATGGCTCGAATGTCTTCAGAGATCAGAGAATTTCCGCATGAATCTTCATAACCGCGCCTCCCGTTGGGCTGTCTTGCCCAGCCGAATCCGGGGGATGTTCAATTTGAATGATCCCCGCTGGGGTCGAGGCGATGACGCGAACGAGGGCAGAAACTCCTCGGACCCGGAGCGCCCCCCGACATCAGGCGGTCCTCAAGGCAACCGTAGGCGCGACCCTGGTCCCGGAGGGCAGCCTCCGGACCTCGACGAGTTGTGGCGTGATCTGAACCGCAAGCTTGGAGGGCTCTTCGGCGGCAAGAATGGTGGTGGCCGTGGTCCGACCGGTGGTGGCGGTGGTTTCCAACCCGACATGAAAAATGCGGGCGTCGGCGTGGGACTGATCGCCGCGATAGCCCTTTTGATCTGGCTGGCGACGGGCTTTTTCATCGTTCAAGAAGGCCAGCAAGCCGTCATCACGCAATTCGGCAAGTACAAAAGTACGGTCAACGCGGGCTTCAACTGGCGCTTGCCTTATCCCATCCAGCGGCATGAGTTGGTGTTCGTGACGCAGATCCGTTCCGCTGACGTGGGCCGAGACAGCGTAATCAAGAGCACGGGGCTGCGTGAATCCGCGATGCTGACCGAGGACGAGAATATCGTCGAGATCAAGTTTGCGGTGCAGTACCGACTGAGTGACGCGCGCGCGTGGCTTTTTGAAAGCCGCAACCCCGCTGAAGCCGTGGTTCAGGCTGCTGAAACGGCCGTGCGTGAAGTGGTCGGCAAGATGCGCATGGACACCGCGCTGGCCGAGGAACGGGATCAGATCGCACCGCGGGTTCGCACCTTGATGCAGACGATTCTCGACCGCTACAACGTGGGCGTTGAAGTGGTAGGCATCAACCTGCAGCAGGGGGGAGTGCGGCCGCCGGAGCAGGTGCAGGCCGCATTCGATGACGTGCTGAAGGCAGGCCAAGAGCGGGAGCGGGCGAAGAATGAGGCACAGGCGTATGCCAATGACGTGGTTCCCCGCGCTGTGGGCTCTGCTTCACGCCTCACGGAAGAGGCTGCTGCGTACAAGGCCAGGATCGTCGCCCAGGCCCAGGGCGATGCACAACGGTTCAGTGCCGTCCTGGCCGAGTACCAAAAGGCCCCTCAGGTGACCCGAGACCGAATGTACTTGGAGTCCATGCAGCAGATTTACACCAATGTGACCAAGGTGCTGGTGGAGTCGCGCCAAGGCTCCAACCTGCTGTACCTGCCGCTGGACAAGATTATGCAAAACGTGTCCCAGGGTGGGGCAACTGCCCCCACCACTGGAGCGGCGCTTGAAACGCCGCCAGCCACCAGTTCGAGCTTGCCGCCGGCAGCGTCGTCTCAGTTTTCCGGTGATGCGCGTGCGCGCGACAGCAGCCGCACGCGTGAGCGTGAGTCCCGTTAGGAGTGCATCGTGAATAGAGTTGGATTTATCGCCTCCTCGGTCCTTGTCGTTCTGGCGCTTCTGAGCTCCATGCTGTTTGTCGTTGATCAACGGCAGTTCGGCGTGGTCTATGCGTTGGGCCAGATCAAGGAAGTGATCACAGAGCCGGGGCTGAATTTCAAGTTGCCGCCACCTTTCCAAAATGTGCGCTACATCGACAAGCGGCTGCTGACGCTGGACAGTTCCGACACCGAGTCCATGCTGACAGCTGAAAAGCAGCGAGTGGTCATCGATTGGTATGTGCGCTGGCGCATCTCCGACCCGTCGGAGTACATCAGGAACGTCGGCCTCGATGAGAACGCGGGTGCTCTGCAGCTCAATCGCGTGGTACGCAATGCCTTCCAGGAAGAAGTGAATCGCCGTACGGTGAAGGAACTGCTATCGCTCAAACGCGATGCACTGATGTCGGATGTGAAGCGCGAGGTGCTGGAGGTCGTCCGAGGGGCCAAGCCCTGGGGCGTGGATATCGTGGACGTGCGCATCACGCGCGTTGATTACGTGGAAGCCATTACCGAATCTGTGTACCGGCGTATGCAGGCCGAACGTCAGCGGGTGGCTAACGAGTTGCGCTCCACCGGGGCCGCGGAGGGAGAGAAGATCCGGGCCGATGCTGATCGCCAGCGAGAGATCACGATCGCCAACGCTTATCGTGATGCTCAGAAGATCAAGGGCGAGGGTGATGCGGAAGCGGCTCGTGTCTACGCCGAGGCATTTGGCCGTGATCCGCAATTTGCGCAGTTCTATCGCAGCTTGGAAGCCTACAAGTCGAGCTTCAACAAGAAGAGCGATGTGATGGTATTGGACCCTTCCAGTTCGGAGTTTTTCAAAGCATTCCGTGGCGGTGCTCCTGCGTCGGGACGCCCTTGATCCATCTCCGATAAGGGTGATAGCAGAGAGCCGATAGGTCGCACAGGGCCCGCTGCTGATAGTCGAGGGGCTTCTGCCCCTCCTTTCGCCGATGGCTAGGCGGATCTTGGGTCGCCCGACTGTCGTAGCTTCGGTACGGCCAGATGCGCTCCCATGCTTTGGCGAGGTTGGTGTCCGGCCTTTTCGGTTAAGCCTCTTCCCAGCCTGACACCTGCCGCAGGGAGCTTCGGTATGCCATGCCGGTAGAATCACGTTTTTAACAGCCTCCCCACTTCTCATGTCTGCCTGGGTCCTCCCGGATCACATTGCCGATGTTTTGCCTTCCGAGGCTCGGCATATTGAAGAATTGCGTCGCGGGCTCCTGGATACGGCGCGCGGTTATGGATACGAGCTGGTCATGCCGCCGATGCTGGAACATCTGGAGTCGCTTTTGACGGGTACCGGCGAGGCGCTCGATCTCCAGACCTTCAAGCTGGTGGATCAATTGTCTGGCCGCTCCATGGGGCTGCGAGCAGACACGACCCAGCAGGTTGCCCGCATCGATGCCCATCTGCTCAATCGCGTGGGGATCACGCGACTGTGTTACTGCGGCCCTGTTCTGCACACTCGCCCTGATCGGCCGCATGCCACCAGGGAGCCGCTGCAGTTCGGCGCGGAGATCTATGGGCACGCCGGAATAGAGGCAGACTTGGAGGCCGTGACGCTGGCTCTGGAGTGCCTTCGGGTCGCTGAAGTCAAGCAGCCCATCGTCGACCTTGCGGATGTGCGCATCGTGCGCAGCCTTCTGGCGGATGCGGCGGCGGATTGGCCAATGCTGAACCGAATCCACGCAGCCCTCGCTGCCAAGGATGCGAGTGAACTGCGCGCGTTGACCCGGAAATTTCCCGCCACATCCAGAAATGGGCTGGCGGCGTTGTTGACGCTGTATGGCGACGTCTCTGTGCTCGACGAAGCGGAGATAGCGCTGAAGGATGTACCCGGAGTGCCCGCTGTGTTGGCCTCCTTGCGATCGATCGCCAGCCGGATTGTTGCTGCTGATGTGTCTGTTGATTTGGCAGACCTGCGAGGCTACGCGTACTACAGCGGAGCCAAGTTCAGCGTTTATTCGGACGGCGCTGCGGATGCACTGGTGCGTGGTGGCCGGTATGACGAGGTGGGTGCCGTTTTTGGCCGCACCCGTCCTGCTGCTGGATTCAGCCTGGACATCAAGCAGTTGGTCGCTGTCGTCGGGCCCCGTCCGCTCAAGGCCGCCATTCGGGCCCCTTGGAATGATGTTTCCGACGTGAATGCGGCGGTGGCTGCATTGCGCCGGCAGGGTGAAACGGTCGTATGCGTTCTTCCCGGTCACGAGAGCGAAGTGGATGAATTTCACTGTGATCGGGAGCTCGCCTTCGTCGAGGGGCGCTGGATAGTCCAGCCCCTGTGAGATTTTGACAATTTAATCGAATTTGACATGAACGCAACCAAAGGTCGTAACGTAGTTGTCGTCGGTACCCAGTGGGGCGACGAAGGTAAGGGCAAACTGGTGGACTGGCTTACCGAAAGCGCGCAGGGGGTGGTGCGTTTTCAGGGAGGGCACAACGCTGGTCATACGTTGGTCATCAACGGCGTCAAGACGGCGCTGCATCTGATTCCTAGTGGCATCATGCGACCAGGCGTGAAGTGCTACATCGGCAACGGCGTGGTGCTGTCCGCAGCCAAGCTTTTCGAGGAGATCGAAGGTTTGGAGAAGGCCGGTGTCGAGGTGCGTTCGCGACTGCGCATCAGTGAAGCCTGTCCACTAATCCTGCCTTTCCATGCAGCATTGGATGTTGCCCGTGAAGCTGCTCGCGAGCATGGCGGTGCTGAGAAGATCGGCACAACCGGTCGCGGTATCGGGCCCGCGTACGAAGACAAAATTGCCCGCCGTGCACTACGCGTTCAGGATCTCAAGTACCCAGACCGTTTTGCAGCGAAGCTGCGCGAACTACTGGCTTTGCATAACCACGTCCTGAGTTCTTTCCTCGGGTCCAACAGCTTTGTCTTCGGAGACGCTCTCAAGCCCTACATCCAAGACGGCCTCGTCCAGTTCGACGCGGTGTACGACGAGGCCATGCGCCACGCCGAATTGCTGAAGCCGATGATGGCCGATGTCTCCCGTGAGCTGAACGAGGCCCACATCGCGGGCGCCAACTTGCTGTTCGAGGGTGCGCAGGGCACGCTGCTGGATGTGGACCATGGCACATATCCATATGTGACCTCCAGCAACTGCGTTGCGGGTAACGCGGCTGCGGGCTCGGGCGTAGGCCCTGGGATGTTGCATTACATCCTGGGCATTACGAAGGCCTATTGCACCCGTGTGGGCGGGGGGCCATTCCCCACTGAATTGGATTGGGAAACCCCTGGTACGCCTGGATATCACATGAGCACGGTAGGGGCGGAGAAGGGTGTGACCACGGGTCGGAGCCGCCGCTGTGGTTGGTTCGACGCCGCATTGCTCAAACGCAGCGCCCAGGTCAACGGGCTTTCCGGCCTGTGCATCACCAAGCTCGACGTGCTTGATGGGCTCGACGAACTCCTGCTGTGCACGGGATACGAACTCGATGGGGAAAAGATTGACCTGTTGCCCATGGGAGCAGAGGAGATCGCGCGTTGCGTTCCTATCTATGAGTCGATCCCCGGCTGGAGCGACTCTACCGTTGGAGTAACGCGCTACGACTCGCTGCCTGCCAATGCCCAGAAGTATCTCGAACGTATTGAACAGGTGACGGGCGTGCCGATCGCCATGATTTCCACCAGCCCAGACCGTGATCACACGATCATGATGCATCACCCCTACGCGGCTGGCTGAGCGTGGCAATGGCCGGGCGTTGGCATGTCCGACCCCGTGTCTTTTTCGAATCAGGAGCTATTGAATGTTGACGGAAGACGGCAAGCATCTGTATGTGAGCTATGACGAATACCACAGCCTCATCGAGAAGCTGGCGCTCAAGGTGCATCAGTCGGGGTGGGAGTTCGATACCATCCTTTGCTTGGCTCGAGGAGGTCTGCGTCCAGGGGACATCCTCAGCCGAATCTTTGACAAGCCGCTGGCCATCATGTCCACGAGCTCCTACCGTGCGGAAGCAGGAACGGTGCAGGGGCATCTCGACATCGCTCGCTTCATCACGACCCCCAAGGGCGAAATTGCAGGCCGGGTCTTGCTCGTGGACGATCTGGCTGACTCCGGGCATACGCTGAATGCAGTGATCGCTATGCTCAAGACCAACTACTCACCCATCACTCAGTTGCGTAGTGCGGTGATTTGGACCAAAGGGTTGTCCACCTTCACGCCAGACTATTCGGTAGAGTTCCTGCCGACCAACCCTTGGATCCATCAGCCCTTCGAAGGCTACGACAGCCTCAGCCCTGACAAGTTGCTGGAAAAGTGGAGAGTCTGAAGATCTAATTCGCAGTCTTAGACATAGTCGGCCGGCGGTTGAAAGAATTTTCAACAATCGGCCGCAACCGCGAAAAATAGTGGTTATACTAGCGGGCTTGGCAGCACAGAGAAGTTCTTAGGAATCTCTGGGGTGTTGAGAAAAAAGGTTGGTTTTGAGTTGTGATCGGATGGAAATTCGATGTAGAATTCAAGGCTTCGCTGCTGAGACGGGTTGCTAATGTGATCGGTTGATGTGAAAGGCGAAAGACCTTAAAGTTTGACAGGACTTTAAAACTTGTGCTAGAATTCAAGGCTCTGCTGATTGCAGCAAAGCAAGAAAACAAAGAAGAAATTCTCTGGTTTCGGTTCCTTAAAAATATACAGCCGATAAGCGTGGGCGTTTGAAGGCGAGTGCCAAGTTCTTCGGAACTAGTGCTTAGCACTACAAATGCTCATGAGAATAGAAGTGAAGTTCACTTCAATTCCGTTTTTATGAGTGAAGTCGAAAGACTTTAAATTTCAAGATCGAACTGTAGAGTTTGATCCTGGCTCAGATTGAACGCTGGCGGCATGCCTTACACATGCAAGTCGAACGGTAACAGGTCTTCGGATGCTGACGAGTGGCGAACGGGTGAGTAATACATCGGAACGTGCCCGATCGTGGGGGATAACGGAGCGAAAGCTTTGCTAATACCGCATACGATCTACGGATGAAAGCAGGGGACCGCAAGGCCTTGCGCGGACGGAGCGGCCGATGGCAGATTAGGTAGTTGGTGGGATAAAAGCTTACCAAGCCGACGATCTGTAGCTGGTCTGAGAGGACGACCAGCCACACTGGGACTGAGACACGGCCCAGACTCCTACGGGAGGCAGCAGTGGGGAATTTTGGACAATGGGCGAAAGCCTGATCCAGCCATGCCGCGTGCAGGATGAAGGCCTTCGGGTTGTAAACTGCTTTTGTACGGAACGAAAAGCCTCTTTCTAATAAAGAGAGGTCATGACGGTACCGTAAGAATAAGCACCGGCTAACTACGTGCCAGCAGCCGCGGTAATACGTAGGGTGCAAGCGTTAATCGGAATTACTGGGCGTAAAGCGTGCGCAGGCGGTGATGTAAGACAGATGTGAAATCCCCGGGCTCAACCTGGGAACTGCATTTGTGACTGCATCGCTGGAGTGCGGCAGAGGGGGATGGAATTCCGCGTGTAGCAGTGAAATGCGTAGATATGCGGAGGAACACCGATGGCGAAGGCAATCCCCTGGGCCTGCACTGACGCTCATGCACGAAAGCGTGGGGAGCAAACAGGATTAGATACCCTGGTAGTCCACGCCCTAAACGATGTCAACTGGTTGTTGGGTCTTCACTGACTCAGTAACGAAGCTAACGCGTGAAGTTGACCGCCTGGGGAGTACGGCCGCAAGGTTGAAACTCAAAGGAATTGACGGGGACCCGCACAAGCGGTGGATGATGTGGTTTAATTCGATGCAACGCGAAAAACCTTACCCACCTTTGACATGTACGGAATTTTCCAGAGATGGATTAGTGCTCGAAAGAGAACCGTAACACAGGTGCTGCATGGCTGTCGTCAGCTCGTGTCGTGAGATGTTGGGTTAAGTCCCGCAACGAGCGCAACCCTTGCCATTAGTTGCTACGAAAGGGCACTCTAATGGGACTGCCGGTGACAAACCGGAGGAAGGTGGGGATGACGTCAAGTCCTCATGGCCCTTATAGGTGGGGCTACACACGTCATACAATGGCTGGTACAGAGGGTTGCCAACCCGCGAGGGGGAGCTAATCCCATAAAGCCAGTCGTAGTCCGGATCGCAGTCTGCAACTCGACTGCGTGAAGTCGGAATCGCTAGTAATCGCGGATCAGAATGTCGCGGTGAATACGTTCCCGGGTCTTGTACACACCGCCCGTCACACCATGGGAGCGGGTTCTGCCAGAAGTAGGTAGCCTAACCGTAAGGAGGGCGCTTACCACGGCAGGGTTCGTGACTGGGGTGAAGTCGTAACAAGGTAGCCGTATCGGAAGGTGCGGCTGGATCACCTCCTTTCTGGAAAACAGCGCTCAAATTTGAACGCCCACACTTATCGGTTGTTGGAAGAGACGTCGGGAAACCGGCGAATGGGTCTGTAGCTCAGCTGGTTAGAGCACCGTCTTGATAAGGCGGGGGTCGTTGGTTCGAGCCCAACTAGACCCACCATCACTTCCATAGACAGTGAGGATCACTGGGGGATTAGCTCAGCTGGGAGAGCACCTGCTTTGCAAGCAGGGGGTCGTCGGTTCGATCCCGTCATCCTCCACCAATCAATCGGAAATCTAAGCAACACCAAAGCGGCTTCGCAAGAGGCCTCTTTGTTGTTGGACGAGATTACTCGGACCAATCGGCTGTTCTTTAAAAATTCATAGAGTCGAATCAGCGTTGCTGATGGAAACTGCACATTCGTAAAGGTTTAGTGCAGACCGTGCCATCAGCAACATAAATTTGATTGCGTCAAAACGAACGAACTTTGTTTGTTCAAGTAATGACGAATCGTTCTCTAGGTAGCAATACCGAAGAAACATTCACATTACGGCATAACGCGCGAGGTGAAAGACCTCGCAAGTCCTTGAAAGAAAACGGAGGCGTCTCGCAAGAGAGGTCAAAGTTATAGGGTCAAGTGACTAAGAGCATGTGGTGGATGCCTTGGCGATGATAGGCGACGAAAGACGTGAAAGCCTGCGATAAGCTTCGGGGAGCTGGCAAATAAGCTTTGATCCGGAGATTTCTGAATGGGGAAACCCACCCTTCGGGGTATCGTTAACTGAATACATAGGTTAACGAGGCGAACCGGGTGAACTGAAACATCTCAGTAGCTCGAGGAAAAGACATCAACCGAGATTCCGAAAGTAGTGGCGAGCGAAATCGGAAGAGCCTTCTAGTGATAGCACGACTGTTAGCAAAGCGGAATGGAAAGTCCGGCCATAGTGGGTGATAGCCCCGTATGCGAAAACAGACGTGTGGTACTAAGTTAGAGAAAAGTAGGGCGGGGCACGAGAAACCCTGTCTGAATATGGGGGGACCATCCTCCAAGGCTAAATACTCATCATCGACCGATAGTGAACCAGTACCGTGAGGGAAAGGCGAAAAGAACCCCGGGAGGGGAGTGAAATAGATCCTGAAACCGCATGCTTACAAAAAGTAGGAGCCCGCAAGGGTGACTGCGTACCTTTTGTATAATGGGTCAGCGACTTACATTCAGTGGCAAGGTTAACCGAATAGGGAAGCCGTAGAGAAATCGAGTCCGAATAGGGCGTTCAGTCGCTGGGTGTAGACCCGAAACCAAGTGATCTATCCATGGCCAGGATGAAGGTGCCGTAACAGGTACTGGAGGTCCGAACCGACTAGTGTTGCAAAACTAGCGGATGAGCTGTGGATAGGGGTGAAAGGCTAAACAAACTTGGAAATAGCTGGTTCTCTCCGAAAACTATTTAGGTAGTGCCTCAAGTATTACCGTCGGGGGTAGAGCACTGTTTTGGCTAGGGGGTCATGGCGACTTACCAAACCAAGGCAAACTCCGAATACCGACGAGTACAGCTTGGGAGACAGAGCACCGGGTGCTAACGTCCGGACTCAAGAGGGAAACAACCCAGACCGCCAGCTAAGGTCCCTAAAATTGGCTAAGTGGGAAACGAAGTGGGAAGGCTAAAACAGTCAGGATGTTGGCTTAGAAGCAGCCATCATTTAAAGAAAGCGTAATAGCTCACTGATCGAGTCGTCCTGCGCGGAAGATGTAACGGGGCTAAGCCAGTTACCGAAGCTGCGGATGTGCAATTTATTGCACGTGGTAGGAGAGCGTTCTGTAAGCCTGTGAAGGTGTCTGGTGACGGATGCTGGAGGTATCAGAAGTGCGAATGCTGACATGAGTAGCGTTAAAGGGGGTGAAAAGCCCCCTCGCCGTAAGCGCAAGGTTTTCTACGCAACGTTCATCGGCGTAGAGTGAGTCGGCCCCTAAGGCGAGGCAGAGATGCGTAGCTGATGGGAAACAGGTCAATATTCCTGTACCGATCAATAGTGCGATGTGGGGACGGAGAAGGTTAGCTCAGCCAACTGTTGGATATGTTGGTTCAAGCCTGTAGTCGTGCCCGGTAGGCAAATCCGCCGGGCTTAGATGAGGGGTGATAACGAGTCTGCTTGCAGACGAAGTGAGTGATACCCTGCTTCCAGGAAAAGCCACTAAGCTTCAGCTATTGACGACCGTACCGCAAACCGACACTGGTGCGCGAGATGAGTATTCTAAGGCGCTTGAGAGAACTCAGGAGAAGGAACTCGGCAAATTGATACCGTAACTTCGGGAGAAGGTATGCCCCTAGTAAGTGAAGTTGTACAAACGGAGCTAAACGGGGTTGCAAAAAATCGGTGGCTGCGACTGTTTAATAAAAACACAGCACTCTGCAAACACGAAAGTGGACGTATAGGGTGTGACGCCTGCCCGGTGCTGGAAGATTAAATGATGGGGTGCAAGCTCTTGATTGAAGTCCCAGTAAACGGCGGCCGTAACTATAACGGTCCTAAGGTAGCGAAATTCCTTGTCGGGTAAGTTCCGACCTGCACGAATGGCGTAACGATGGCCACACTGTCTCCTCCTGAGACTCAGCGAAGTTGAAATGTTTGTGATGATGCAATCTCCCCGCGGAAAGACGGAAAGACCCCATGAACCTTTACTGTAGCTTTGTATTGGACTTTGAACAGATCTGTGTAGGATAGGTGGGAGGCTTTGAAGTGAGGACGCTAGTTCTCATGGAGCCAACGTTGAAATACCACCCTGGTGTGTTTGAGGTTCTAACCTAGGTCCCTTATCGGGATCGGGGACAGTGCATGGTAGGCAGTTTGACTGGGGCGGTCTCCTCCCAAAGCGTAACGGAGGAGTTCGAAGGTACGCTAGTTACGGTCGGACATCGTGACGATAGTGCAATGGCATAAGCGTGCTTAACTGCGAGACTGACAAGTCGAGCAGATGCGAAAGCAGGACATAGTGATCCGGTGGTTCTGTATGGAAGGGCCATCGCTCAACGGATAAAAGGTACTCTGGGGATAACAGGCTGATACCGCCCAAGAGTTCATATCGACGGCGGTGTTTGGCACCTCGATGTCGGCTCATCTCATCCTGGGGCTGTAGCCGGTCCCAAGGGTATGGCTGTTCGCCATTTAAAGAGGTACGTGAGCTGGGTTTAAAACGTCGTGAGACAGTTTGGTCCCTATCTTCCGTGGGCGCTGCAGATTTGAGGAAGCCTGCTCCTAGTACGAGAGGACCGGAGTGGACACACCTCTGGTGTATCGGTTGTCACGCCAGTGGCATTGCCGAGTAGCTAAGTGTGGAAGAGATAACCGCTGAAAGCATCTAAGCGGGAAACTCGTTTCAAGATGAGATCTGCCGGGGCCTTGAGCCCCCTAAAGAGTCGTTCAAGACCAGGACGTTGATAGGTCAGGTGTGGAAGCGCAGTAATGCGTTAAGCTAACTGATACTAATTGCTCGTGCGGCTTGACCCTATAACTTTGACGACACCGTCAAGGTTGTTATGCCAAGTGACGCAATCAAAAATTACATGCTGATTTAGCTCTGTGAATTCGTTGTCTTGACCCAGTCAAGGCAGCAACAAGTTATGCCTGATGACCATAGCAAGTTGGTACCACTCCTTCCCATCCCGAACAGGACAGTGAAACGACTTTGCGCCGATGATAGTGCGGGTTCCCGTGTGAAAGTAGGTCATCGTCAGGCTCTTACAGCCCAAACCGCCCTTCTGCTCTAACGAGTAGAAGGGCGTTTTGCTTTGTGGTGACAGAATTGTTTGGGTAGACGCCCATTGTTAACTTCAATGGATACCAGCTCAACGTAGCAGCTTTTCTGCTTTTCGCCTCTGGATCTGCACGATGCAATTGCAAGACATTCTTTATTCGCAGGGCTTCGGGACGCGACGTGTCTGCGCAGGCCTGATTCAACAGGGTTTTGTTGCCGTCTGTCCGAGTGGAGCTACTCAGTTTTCCTTGGTGTTGGATGCTGCCGCGAATATTCCGGAGGCTGGCTTGCGTTTTCAAGTCCAGGGGGGGCTTTGGCGATACTGTACCAAGGCATATCTTGTTTTGAACAAGCCGGCTGGCACCGAGTGCTCGCAGAAACCTTCGACCTATCCGAGCATCTATACCTTGCTACCCGCCCCGTTGCGGCAACGCCCCAGTAAAAGTGCGGTGGCAGGAGTTCAGGCGGTCGGGCGACTGGATCAAGATACGACAGGTATGCTGTTGTTGAGTGACGATGGGCAGTTTCTGCACAGAATGACGTCACCCAAAAAGCATGTCCCAAAGGTGTATCAGGTCACCACCAAGCATGCGATCGATGCCGACCAAATTCGGTTGCTGATCGACGGGGTAGTGCTAGATGACGATTCGGCGCCAGTACGGGCGGCGGCTTGCGTGCAAACTGGAGAGCGGTCTATCGATCTGACGCTCACTGAAGGTAAGTACCATCAGGTCAAGCGCATGGTGGCCGCGGCTGGAAACCGGGTCGAGGCACTGCATCGGTCACAGATCGGCCACATGCGGCTCCCCTCTGACTTGAAGCCTGGGCAGTGGCGTTGGCTGGAGGATGAAGAACTCGCGCTGCTCAGATGATGCCGGAGATGGTCGAGTAGGGCCCCCAGGGGAGGGTCAACGCTGCTCCTCCCTGTAGCGTTTAAGTGGGGTTTGGCTGGGAGTCGTGAACCGCGATGCCAGCTTGTATGGCGTTTTTGGAGGCTCTTTGAATTCTCTGATCAGCAAGTGGGTGCGTTCGGCTCTGTTGTGTGGAGTTGCGGTGGTTGCGAGCGTTGGCGCGCGTGCAGGCATGCCGCCAGTGTTCGTGCTGAACTCGCTGGATGCCGACATCAGTGTCATCAATCCTGAGACGTGGACCGAGACCGCCCGAATTCCGACCGGAAAAGAGCCTCACCACATGTACCTGACCCCCGACGAGAAGTCGTTGGTAGTGGCCAATGCGCTGGCAGATACATTGACATTCGTGGACCCTAGGACGGCACAGGTGCAGCGAACGGTACGGGGCATCTTGGATCCGTACCACCTGCGCTTTTCGCCCGATATGAAATGGCTGGTCATTGCGGCCAACCGCTTGAACCATGTAGATTTTTATCGATGGGATGGCCAGAACCTCACCCTTGCGCAGAGAGTGGCGACCGGCAAGACCCCGAGCCATTTGTGGGTCGACAGCCAGAGCCGCACCGTCTACTCCACTATGCAGGACAGCGACGAACTGGTCGCCATCGATATCGCCACTCAAAAGATCAAATGGCGGATCAAGACGGGGGCCATGCCGGCGGATGTCTACGGCAGCAGCGACGACAAGCAGTTGTTCGTCGGACTCACGGGAAGCGACAGCGTGGAGGTGTTCGATGTTTCAGGCACTGAACCCCGCAGTGTCCAGCGAATCAAGACCGGAGCCGGGGCCCATGCGTTTCGGGCCACCGGTGATGGCAAGCATCTGTTCGTCAGCAACCGCGTGGCCAACACCATCAGCAAGATCAACATGCACACCCGCCAGGTCGTGGACGTCTACCCGGCGCCGGGTGGGCCGGATTGCATGGATGTCTCTCCTGATGGACGCTGGATTTATGTGACGGCCCGATGGGCGCGCAAGTTGCTGGTGATCGACACCCAGGAACGCAAGGTCGCCCACAAGGTCAGTGTAGGGAAGTCGCCGCACGGCGTCTGGACGCTGCAACACGCAGCACGGTAGAGAGTACGAGATGGGCATCGTGCGACGGGCAGGCCGTTGGTTCGCACTTTTCTGCGTGCTGGGTGTCGTGCCGATGGTCGCTTGGGCGCAGGCGGAATGCCACAAGCCGGTGTATCTGACGTTCGACACGGGGCATATGGAGATCGCGCCCCTCGTCGCTGAGGTGTTGAGCCGGCACAAAGTACGGGTCACTTTCTTTGCTGCGAATGAGGCTACGAAGACAGGGGATGGCAGCCTCGGCGACCACTGGGCATCATGGTGGAAAGCGCGCACGGCCGAAGGGCACGAGTTCGCTTCGCACACGATGGATCATGTGTATTGGCGAGCAGACGTCGGAACCCCCAAAGCGCCGGCCTTTCGGGTCCGTCCATCGGCGGGGCCTCAGGCCGGGCGGGAGTTCGTCTTGACTGCCAAGCAGTACTGCGAAGAAATCCAACGGGCTGCTACACGCCTGGGGGCGCTCACCGGGCGGCCTGTACTACCGTTGTTCCGTGCCCCGGGCGGAAAGACCTCCACCGAACTGCTGGCTGCGGCGAAGGCCTGCGGATACAGCCATGTCGGTTGGTCGCCGGCGGGCTTTCTGGGCGATGAACTGCCCAGCGAGCGCGTCAGCAATGCCACCCTCCTGGAGCGCTCGCTGCGGACCATCCGCAGCGGGGATATCTTGCTGGCTCACCTCGGCATTTGGTCACGCAAGGATCCATGGGCTCCAGCGGTGCTGGAGCCGCTCATCGTAGGTCTCAAGGAACAAGGCTTTTGCTTCAGGACGCTGCGGGAGCATCCGGACTACCAGGCGGCGCTCCGCGCGGCCAAGCCTTGACGAAGGGTATTGGACGGATCATGGACCGGATGTTGGCTATCTTTGACGGCGTGCAGCAGTGGCTCTTCGAGTCCGTCTTTCAGCCAGTACTCTTCTGGCTGGGCTTGGCCAATGTGCTCGAGGATGCGTACGACGCCACGGGATGGCTGGTGGTGGGAGTGCTGCAATTGCTTGTCATGCTGCTGTTGATTGCCCCGTTGCAGCGCTGGCGGCCAGTCGAGGCCGTGACGGATCCGAAAGCCATTCGTGTCGACATCCTCTACACCCTCATTCACCGGTTGGGGGTATTCCGCCTGGTGCTCTTCTTCGCTGTGACCCCGCTGTGGGACGGGCTGTTCGGCTTCCTGCGGGTGCACGGGCTCAGCACCTTCCATCTGGACGAAATCTGGCCCGGCGTGACCGATATCCCGTGGGTCAGCCTGCTGATATACCTGGTGGTGTTCGACTTGCTGGATTATTGGATCCACCGCGGCCAACACCACTTCGAATGGTGGTGGCGCCTGCACTCGCTGCATCACTCGCAGCGGCAGATGACGATGTGGAGCGACAATCGCAACCATTTGCTGGATGACTTGCTGCGCGATCTCATCGTGGTGACGGTGGCGCAGCTGATCGGCGTGGCGCCGGGGCAGTTTGTTGCCATCGTGGCGCTGACGCAGCTCAGCGAAAACTTCCACCATGCGAATGTGAGGCTGTGGTTCGGGCGCTGGGGCGAGCGGCTGTGGGTGAGCCCCCGTTTCCATCGGCGGCACCACACGATCGGGATCGGGCATGAGGCCCCTTCGACGCGCCATACGATGGGCGCACAGGTCGCTTCGCTGTCTGAACCTGTGCGCGCCGGCCCCGCTCACGCTGAGCGGCCGCCTGTCCTCGGCGGCAACAACTTTGGCGTACTGCTTCCATGGTGGGACATGCTTTTTGGCACGGCCAACTTCGAGCTGCGGTACGAGCCTACCGGGGTGCGGGACCAGGTGGAGCCGGGGCCCGATGGCCGCGTGCGGGATTACGGCAGCGGTTTCTGGTCGCAGCAGTGGCGCGGCCTTCTGCGGTTGTGGGGGCATGGCTAGATTGGCCTTGTTCAGGCGCTATCCTTGAGGCATGGGACAGCTTCTGGATTCCTTCTGGCGAGCCGCCGCCTATTGCGTGCTGCCGCGCGTCATAGCTCTGTCTTTGCTGCCGTTGCTGCTGATTGCTTTGATCGCAGGAGGGGCCGCCTATTTCTGGTGGGCCGCGGCCGTCGCATGGACGCAGGCTGCGCTTCAAGGCTCCGATTGGCTGGCCATGCTCTGGTCTTGGTTGCAGGCCTTCGGAATTCCAGATCTGCCGTCGGTACTGGCTCCGCTGCTGGTCGTAATGGTTGCCGTGCCCGTGGTGGTGGTCGTGTCCGTGCTGGCGGTCGCGTTGCTGATGAGCCCGGCGATGGTCAGTCTTGTGGCGGATCGCCGGTTTCCCACGCTGGAGCGACAGAAAGGCGGCTCTTTCATGCTCAGCCTTGCGTGGTCGCTGGGCGCGACGGTGGCCGCGCTGTTGGCGTTGGTGGCCTCGATGCCTCTGTGGCTGGTGCCGCCGCTGGTGCTGATACTTCCTCCGTTGATTTGGGGCTGGCTGACTTACCGCGTTTTGGCGTTCGATGCGCTGGCCGAGCATGCTAGCAAGGAGGAGCGCATCGAACTGTTCAAGCGGCATCGCTTCAAGCTTCTGGGCATTGGCGTGATGTGTGGGTATCTGGGCGCCGCGCCCGGCATCGTCTGGGCGTCGGGTGTCGTTTTTGCCGCCGCATTCCTTGTACTGATTCCCCTTGCGATCTGGATCTACACGCTCGTGTTCGCATTTTCTGCCCTGTGGTTCACCCACTTCGGGCTGGCTGCGCTGCAACGCTTGCGGCAGGAGCGCGATGCGCTGCACCAAGCCGCCGTTGCGTCCGTGGCTCCTGCGGCTCCTTCCGCCGGCATGGCGCCATCGTCTTCCTCCTCCTCTTCCCTCCCATGATTCCCACATTTGGTCTCATCATCGTCGGCGACGAAATACTGTCCGGCAAGCGGGCCGACAAGCACCTTCCCAAGGTCATCGAGCTCCTGACTGCGCGCGGCCTCTCTCTGGGATACGCCGACTATGTGGGTGATGATCCCGAGCGAATCACCGCGACGCTGCGGCGGGCCTTCGCTTCAACAGACGTGGTGTTTTCCTGCGGCGGCATCGGCGCCACCCCGGACGACCATACGCGCCAGTGCGCAGCACACGCCCTCAACGTGCCGCTGCAGTTGCACCCGCAGGCCGAAGCGTTGATCCGTGAGCGCATGCAGGATGTGGCGAAAGAGCAGGGTGAGGCTTATGAGCCCGATCGACCCGACAACGTGCACCGTCTCAACATGGGCGTGTTCCCTCAGGGGGCGCAGATCATTCCCAACCCTTACAACAAGATTCCGGGGTTTTCCTGCCAAGGCGCTGGTGGCGGCAGCGTGCACTTCGTTCCAGGCTTTCCGGTCATGGCCTGGCCCATGATCGAGTGGGTGCTCGACCAGGAGTGCTCGCAGTGGTTCAACCAGCAACCGCAGACCGAGCATTCGGTCGTCATCTACGGCGCCATGGAGGCGGCACTGACGCCTTTGATGGAGCAGGTGGAGCGCGACCACCCGCAGGTTCGGGTGTTCAGCCTGCCCAGCGTCGATCACCCTGTGCATGGGCGGCACATCGAACTGGGGGTAAAAGGTCCATCTTCGGCCGTTCCAGCGGCCTGGACGTTGTTGCACCAGAGTTTGCACGGTATTGGTGCAAACTTCGGCCCCGAAGTGGTGCGTAATTTTTGAGGTACGAAGCAGGCTAGAGGTGTGTATCACATTGGTGCAGGGCAGCGCATGCGCGGTACAGGGGAGCCCCGACGCTCCGCCTTAGTGCATGCCCAGCCTTCTTGGCACGTAAACTGCTTTTCTTTCGACGTTTTTTCAACAAGCGCTTAAATCCTGGAGATCCTGATGGCAAAGACCGTTGCAGACGTGATGAAGCTGGTGAAGGAAAACGAAGTCAAGTTCGTGGACTTCCGCTTTACCGACACCCGTGGCAAGGAACAGCACGTGACCGTGCCGGTGTCCCACTTCGACGAAGACAAGTTCACGTCGGGCCATGCATTTGACGGATCGTCCGTGGCGGGTTGGAAGGGCATCGAAGCGTCGGACATGCAACTCATGCCCGACCCCAACACGGCCAACATCGACCCGTTCTTCGAAGAAACGACGCTGTTCCTGCAGTGCGACGTGATCGAGCCCGGCGATGGCAAGGCCTATGACCGTGATCCCCGTTCCATCGCCAAGCGCGCCGAAGCCTACCTGAAGGCCTCTGGCTTGGGCGACACCGCCTACTTCGGTCCGGAACCCGAATTCTTCATCTTCGACGGCGTGCGCTGGTCCAACGAACCCGGCAAGGTCATGTTCGAGATCGAAGAGTACGAAGCCCCCTGGAATTCGGGCGCCAAGCTCGAAGGTGGCAACCGCGGCCACCGCCCCACAGTCAAGGGCGGCTACTTCCCCGTGCCCCCGGTCGACAGCACGCAAGACATGCGCGCCGAGATGTCCCTGATCCTCGAATCCCTGGGCATCCCGGTCGAAGTGTTCCACCACGAAGTGGCAGGCGCCGGCCAGAACGAAATCGGTACCAAGTTCAGCACGCTGGTCGAGCGCGCCGACTGGACCCAGGTTCTGAAGTACGTGGTCTGGAACGTGGCCAACGCCTATGGCAAGACCGCCACCTTCATGCCCAAGCCCTACGCCGGCGACAACGGCTCCGGCATGCACGTGCACCAGTCCATCTGGAAGGATGGCAAGAACCTGTTCGCCGGCGACGGCTATGCCGGTCTGTCCGACTTCGCGCTCTACTACATCGGCGGCATCATCAAGCACGCCCGTGCCCTGAACGCCATCACCAACCCGGGCACGAACTCGTACAAGCGCCTGGTGCCCGGCTTCGAAGCCCCTGTGAAGCTGGCCTACTCGGCCCGTAACCGCTCGGCCTCGATCCGTATTCCTTACGTCGCGAACCCGAAGGGCCGCCGTATCGAAGCGCGCTTCCCCGATCCTTCGGCCAACCCCTACCTGGCTTTCTCCGCCCTGATGATGGCGGGTCTGGACGGCGTGGAAAACAAGATCCATCCGGGCGAAGCCGCCACGAAGGACCTGTACCACCTGCCGCCCGAAGAAGACAAGCTGGTGCCCACCGTGTGCCACAGCCTCGATCAGGCGCTGGAGTACCTGGACAAGGACCGCAGCTTCCTGACGAAGGGCGGCGTGTTCACCGACTCCATGCTGGATGCCTACATCGACCTGAAGATGGGCGAAGTCACGCGCTTCCGCATGGCTCCCCACCCCGTCGAATACGACATGTACTACTCGCTGTGATGCATGGCGTGGCAGCGGTCTGCGCTGCCGCGGCACCATCTCGCAAGGGCGGCTTCGGCCGCCCTTTTTCATGAGGGGCTTGCACGCCCGATTTCTGCTGGGGGCAAAGCCCCGCGGCTACGACCGGGCTGCGTTGGCGGCCCAGATCGATTGTTGGATACTTGCCTTCGTCTTGCATGCTTCCCGCATGCGCACGAGGAAACCATGAAGAAACCGCTCATCGCCCTGTTTGCTGCTGCCTCGTTCATGCCCTTTGCGGCATGGTCGCAGGATCGCATCTTCCGGTGCGGCAACGAGTACACCAACAACGCCACACAAGCGAAGGAGCGCGGCTGCAAGCCGGTGGAGGGGGGGAATGTCACCGTGCTGCAAAGCCCCCGTCTGCCGGCCGCCGCAGGTGCGCCGTCCTCCGGTGGCGGCAGTGGCGGCAGCGCTGCGTCCCCGTCGCCTTCGAATGCTCCCCGTGTGGCGACATCCGACCAGCGTGCGCGCGATGCCGATGCCCGGTCGATCCTCGAGTCGGAACTGCGCAAAGCCGAAAGCCGCGTGGCCGAACTCACGCGCGAATACAACAACGGCACGCCCGAGCGCACGGCGCTTGAGTTGCGCAATCCGCAGGGCTACATCGAGCGCACGGCCGAACTGAAGGCCAGCTTGGCAAGGGCCGAGAGCGACGTTGCCGGCATCAAGCGGGAACTGGCGCGTCTGCCCGCGCCTTAGGACGACTTTTTGGACAAGCCCGATACCGAGCGCTATCACGCGCTGGACCTCGTTTCCACCCTCGTCGCGGTACTGCGTTCCGACGGTGCCGTGGTGTTCGCCAATGCCGCGCTGGAAAATTCGCTCGGGCTGTCCCGGCGCACATTGGAAGGCACGGACTTCAGCGGTTTCTTCACCGATCCTGCCTTGTTGCAGACCGCGCTGGCGGGGGCCCGCGGGCAGGACTTCGCCGCGCTGCGTTTCGAGGCGGGCTTGCGACGCGGGCAGCAGGAAGCCGTGCCGGTGCATGTGAACGTCTCGGTGGCCGAGCATGGCGGTGAGGTGCTGGTGGAACTGTGGCCGCTGGAGGCGCAGGCGCGCCAGGACCGCGAAGAGCGGCTGCGCGAGCAGGCACTGGCCAACAAGGAACTGATCCGCAATCTCGCGCACGAGATCAAAAACCCCCTGGGCGGCATCCGGGGTGCGGCCCAGTTGCTGGAGATGGAGCTGCAGAGCCCCGAGATGACCGAGTACACGCAGGTCATCATCCACGAGGCGGATCGCCTGCAGAGCCTGGTGGACCGGCTGCTGGCGCCGCACCGGCACCCGCACCTGGTGGGCGACGTGAACATCCATGAGGTCTGCGAGCGCGTGCGCTCGCTGGTGCTCGTCGAGTACCCGCACGGCCTGCGCGTGCAGCGCGACTACGACACATCCATTCCCGAATTCCGCGGGGACCGTGCACAGCTGATCCAGGCGCTGCTGAACATCGTGCAGAACGCGGCGCAGGTGCTCACCGAGCGCATCGCCCAGGGTGACGCCGTGATCACCCTGCGCACGCGCGTGGCGCGACAGGTCACATTCGGCCGGCAGCGTTACCGCCTGGCACTGGAATTGCATGTCATCGACAACGGACCGGGCGTGCCCGAAGCCATCAAGGAGCGTATTTTTTACCCTCTGGTGACGGGGCGGGACGGGGGATCGGGACTGGGGCTGACGCTGGCGCAAACCTTTGTGCAGCGCCACCACGGATTGATCGAATGCGACAGCGTGCCGGGTCGTACCGATTTCCGCATCCTCATTCCCTTGCCCTGAAGGTCCCGACACATGCCATCAACGGGAACAAGGTAGAACAATCACATGAAGCCGATCTGGATAGTAGATGACGACCCCTCGATCCGCTTCGTCCTAGAAAAGGCCCTGGCACGCGAGAACCTGCCCACGCGCAGCTTCACGCATCCGCGCGAGGTGCTCGATGCCCTCGCCGAGGTCGCTGCCGGCGACCCGGCGCGCCAGGGGCCACAGGTCCTGGTCAGCGACATCCGCATGCCGGGTGGCTCGGGCCTGCAGCTGCTGGAGCAGGTGCGCGAGCAGCAGCCGGGCCTGCCGGTCATCATCATGACCGCCTATTCCGATCTGGACAGCGCCGTGTCGGCCTTCCAGCGGGGCGCCTTCGAATACCTGCCCAAGCCGTTCGATCTGCCCAAGGCGGTAGAGCTGATCCGCCGCGCGGTGGAGGAGAGCCAGCGCGAAGAGGTCACCGAAGAGCGGCAGACCGCCGCGCCCGAAATGCTGGGCCAGGCGCCGGCCATGCAGGACGTGTTCCGTGCCATCGGCCGGCTGAGCCAGAGCCAGGTGACCGTGCTCATCACCGGCGAATCCGGTTCGGGCAAGGAACTGGTGGCCCGGGCGCTGCACAAGCACTCACCCGTGTCCGGCGGCCCCTTCGTCGCCATCAACACCGCCGCCATTCCCAAGGACCTGCTCGAGTCCGAACTCTTCGGCCATGAGCGCGGCGCGTTCACTGGCGCGCAGACGCAGCGGCGCGGTCGCTTCGAGCAGGCCGAGGGCGGCACCCTGTTCCTGGACGAAATCGGCGACATGCCGTTCGACCTGCAGACCCGCCTGCTGCGCGTGCTGTCGGACGGACAGTTCTACCGCGTGGGCGGCCATGCCGCGGTCAAGGCGCATGTGCGCGTAATCGCCGCCACCCACCAGAACCTGGAGCAGCGCGTGAAGGAGGGCGGTTTCCGCGAGGACTTGTTCCACCGACTGAACGTCATTCGCCTGCGTCTGCCGGCTCTGCGCGAACGGCACGAAGACGTGCCCATGCTCACGCGGCATTTCCTGCAGCAAAGCGCCCGCCAGCTCGGTGTGGAGCCCAAGCGTATTTCCGAGGCCGCCCTGGCACGGCTGGAGCAGTTCGCTTTTCCGGGCAACGTGCGCCAGCTGGAGAACATCTGCCACTGGCTGACGGTAATGGCACCGGCCCAGACGATTTCGCTGCAAGACCTGCCGCCCGAGGTGCTGGACGCGCCTGTCCAGGCTGCGCAGAGTGGCGCGCCCGCGGATCCCGCACCCGGTGCCGCCACCGCAGAAGCACCGCCGCGCTCCGCGGATCCGGCCAGCGCCCCCGCATCGCCCGCGTTTCCCTGGGCGGGCGTGGGCAGCGCGGCGGCCACGGGAGCTGCCGTCGCAGCCTCCACCGGTGGTGCCCTGCCGACCGGCGATGACGGCGTGAGCACGGCCAGTGCCGGTGCCGGCACCGCGGCGACACCTGCTGTGGGCCCTGGCCCAGGCTGGGAGCATTCGCTGGAGGCAGAGGCCCAGCGCATGCTGCTGGGCGGCCAGCCCGAGGTGTGGGATGCCCTGACGCGGCGCTTCGAGTCGCGGCTGATCCGCACGGCCTTGCAGGCCACGCACGGTCGCCGCATGGAGGCCGCACAGCGCCTGGGCATCGGCCGCAACACCATCACGCGCAAGATCCAGGAACTGGGGCTCGACGCACCGGAAGAAGTGTGAAATAAGCCGCTGGCGCTTGATGGATAAGCGCTTAATGCTATTATATTTATAGCGTAATGGCGTTGCCGGCATGGGTTTGGAACATGTCGTGGCCCCGCGCGGCTGTCCTACAGGGGGGCAACGCGTGGGCCGACCGACGCGCAAAAAACCGACTTCCAGAATGAATCCACTGTTCAACCAACTGGAGCTCATTCATGTCGGACTTCAACGATGCAACCCGTGAAAACCGTGACCCGCTGACCAACGAGCCGGGCGCCCATCCCGTCGGTACGGGCGTCGGCGCCGCAGGCGGAGCCGTTGCCGGCGCCGCTGCCGGCTCGCTGGGCGGCCCCATCGGCGCTGCCGTCGGCGGCGTGGCAGGTGCGGTGGTCGGTGGCTTGGCCGGCAAGGCTGCGGCCGAGTCGGTCAATCCCACGGCAGAAGACGCCTACTGGCGCGAAAGCTACCAGCGCGAGCCCTACTACTCCGGCGATCGCACCTATGACGAGTACCGCCCCGCCTACGAGCTGGGATGGAGCTCGGTCGGCCGCTATGAAGGCGACTTCGACACCGTGGAGCCGCACCTGGCCCGCGACTGGGGCCAGGCTCGCGGCACCAGCGGCCTGGAGTGGGACGAAGCCCGCCCGGCGACCCGCGCCGCGTGGGAGCGTGCCGGCTCCGGCACCACGACGGCCACCGCCGGCGCGGGCCTGGCCGCAGGCGCAGCGACCCTGGGCGCCGCTGGAACCTCCGGCGCGGGCGCCACGGTGGGCAGCATGACGCAATCGAGCACGGGTAGCGACAGCGCCATCGTCGACAACGACGACGTGGTCGACGTGCTGGACGATCTGCTGGAATCCTGCCGCGACGGCGAATACGGTTTCCGTACCTCGGCCGAGCACGCTGAATCGCCCGAACTCAAGGGCATCTTCCTGCGCCATGCCAGCGAATGCGCTGCCGCCGCAGCAGAGCTGGAGCGCGAAATCCGCAACCATGGCGGCGAGCCCTCGTCGGGTGGCACGGTCTCTGGCGCACTGCACCGTGGCTGGGTTTCGGTGAAGGCCGCCATGACGACCCGCGATGACAAGGCCGTGCTGGAAGAGTGCGAGCGCGGCGAGGACGCCGCCGTAGCCCGCTACCGCAAGGCGTTGAAGGCCCCGCTGCCCGCCTCGGTCCGGGCCTTGGTGGAGCGCCAGGCGCAGGGCGCTCAGCGCAACCACGACGAAGTGCGCGACCTGCGCAACCGTTACCAGGCTGCAGCCCGCTGATACAGCGAATGGCGCAGATGGCGCGGTGCCGGTGATGGCCTCTTGACTCATCACCCTGCCGCGCTTCCTGGCAAAAAGCCGCCCCTCGGGGCGGCTTTTTTTGTCAGCTGGTGGAATGTCCGCGGGTGGGGGCTGCAGGCCGCAATGCGGACCGCGGCCCTCCAGGCGCTACCTCAGCCGAGCGTCACTACGACCGGCGTGTGATCGCTGGGCTGCGGGTTCTTGCGCGGCGCCCGGTCGATGGTGCAGGCCTGCACGCTGCCCTTGAGATCGTCGCTCACCAGGATGTGGTCGATCCGCAGGCCGCGGTTCTTCTGAAAGCCCAGCATGCGGTAGTCCCACCACGAGAAGCTCTTCTCGGGCTGATCGAACATCCGGTACGCGTCCGTCAGCCCCAGTTGCAGCAGCTCCTGGAAATGCGTGCGCTCCTCCACGGTATGGTGGATGGTGTCCTTGAGGCCCACCGGGTCGAAGGAGTCGCGGTCTTCGGGCGCCACGTTGAAGTCGCCGACCAGCACCAGGCGCGGGTGCGCCAGCAGCTCTTCCTTCACCCAGCGGTGCAACGCGGCCAGCCAGAGCATCTTGTATTCGAACTTTTCCGTGCCCGGCGCCTGGCCGTTCACGAAGTAGCAGTTGATCAAGCGCAGCGGGCCCTGCGGCGTGTCCAGCGTGGCGGCGATCACGCGGGCCTG
The DNA here is from genome assembly GCF_031453675.1 of Paracidovorax wautersii. Lineage (NCBI taxonomy): Bacteria > Pseudomonadati > Pseudomonadota > Betaproteobacteria > Burkholderiales > Comamonadaceae > Paracidovorax > Paracidovorax wautersii. The sequence goes on from NZ_JAVIZX010000001.1 coordinate 2,769,303, forward strand.
CGCATCCTCGTGGCCGGGGATGTTGCGCACCACGTCGCGCAACGGGGTGCGGCTCAGGATCGCCACGCCGTTGTACGTCTTCTGCCCAAAGGCCACGGCGTGGTAGCCGGCGGCCTCGAAGGCGTCGTGCGGGAACTTCTCGTCCACCAGCTTGAGCTCCTGCAGGCCGATGGCATCCACCGGGTTGGCCTCCAGCCAGGCCAGTACCTGGGGCAGCCGCACGGACAGGGAGTTGATGTTCCAGGTGGCGATTTGCATGGGGCCGCAGTCCGTTGAGAAAAACGGGAATTTTAATGATGCGCTGCTCCGTGCTGCTGCCCAACGCAGCCGGGGAGCGCGCCGCTTCCGTGCGCTCCCCGCTCCCCGCCTCATGTCATGACGTCTGGCAGGTATAGCTTTCTGCTGCCGTCAGGTCGCCGGAGCCGCGGTATTTGGGAAAGCTCGGGTACTTGCACAGCGGCCGGGACTGCTGCACCGCGCGCGTCTCGGGCGCCAGGGTGCGCGCGACGATGTTCTGCGCAGACGGCTTGGTGCCGCTTTCACGCCACCGCGACACGGCGTCGACCAGATCGACCGTGTCCGGGCCCACGCCGCCTGAGCAGTGCTGCACCCCGGGCTGCAGGAAGAATTCCAGGGACTGGTCCCGCGCAGCGACGCCGCCCACCTTGTTGGCCACCTGTTCCACATACCGGATGGAGGCCTTGTAGCTGATGGCCCAGTCGTGGGTGCCATGGGCGAAGACCATCTTGCCGCCCTGCTGGAAGAACGGGCCCAGATCCGGCGTGGCGTCCAGGGTCGTGGCAGCCAGCTGCAGCCCGGCGCGGTAGCGCTCGGCGTCGAAGGTCAGCGGGTTGAAGTTGGGGTCGCCGGTGACCCAGTAGTTGACGAGGCCGGTCCCGAACTGGAACTGCAGGCCCACGCCCCCGATGGCCGTGCCGGTGACCCACAGGGGCCAGCCGATGTCTTCGCCGCCCGGGCCCCAGCCCGGGTAGATGCTCGTCCCGTCGGGCCGGCGCAGTTCGGCGTACATCGTCTGGGCGGTGCTCACCTCCGCATCCGTCAGGCAGTCGGGGCCGTCGTCGGCCGTGCAGCGCAGCACGGCGGGGTCGAAGTTGCAGGCCTCCTGGTTGCTGACGATGCCGTCCGCAGCGCCATCCAGCCGGTCGCACTGAGCCACGACGGTGCGGCCGATCAAGCCTGCCTTCGCGCTGCTGACGCGGCCGCCCGGCGCCGCCAGTGCCTTGCCGTTGGAGACGAAAGCCTGGAACAGTTCGGTGAACGAATAGGCTGGCGCCCGCACGACAATGCCGTCGAAATCGGTGGGAAAGCGCGTGGCGGCGACCAGGGCCTCGCGCCCGCCGTTGGAGCAGCCTTCGAAGTAGCTGAAGGCGGCGTCGGTGCCGTAGCGCTTGCGGATCAGCTCCTTCGCCACTTCGCTCACGGAATGCACCGACAGGTATCCGAAGTCTGCCTGCGCGGTGGGGTTGTTGAGAAATACCGAGGCATCCAGCCCGTTGCCCTGGCGGCCCCCGTCAGAAGCCACCAGCACATACCCCGCCGTGGAACCGCTGGGCGAGATGGGCGTGATGGCAATGCTGCCGTTCCAGCCGCCGCCGCCCGCATAAAGCATCTTGTTGTTCCAGGTGCTCGGCAGCTGCACCTCGAAGTTGAGCGTGCCGTGCAACGTGCCGGTGACCTTGCAGAACTCGGCTGCCGTGGCCGTTGCCGCGACCAGCGTGGCGGCGTTCAGCGTGGCGCCACCGACCGAAGTGCCCGCCAGTGATGCGCATTGCTGTGCGGCAGACGCCACGGGCGGTGCGGGTGGCGGGGCATCGTCGTCGTCGCCTCCGCAGGCCGCGATCAAGACGGACGCGCAGGCCGCGACGGCGGCGCTGCTTGCGGGAAATCGAGGGTATTTCATGGTTTGTCTCCGTTGGGTTGGGCCTCTTACACTGCGTTGGCTCCGACAGCTGCTTCTTCTTGTTCTGAAAAAATTCTAGGCATTCGCCCCCGGCAAGAAAGTCCTTGCAAAGACACGTGGCGGCAGTGGGGCACCGCTGCAGAAAGTCATCCGAATGACAAACCATGTCCACACCATCGCGATGCTGCGGGCCACCGCGTGGGCGCGTGAGCTCACCGACGAGCAGCGCGAACGCGTGGAGCGTGAGACCCAGGACAGGACGTTTGCAGCCGGTGCCGTGGTGTGCGAGCGGGGGACGCTGGCCGCGCATTGGTTCGGCGTGGTGGAAGGCATGGTGCGCGTGGACCTGCTGGCCGCCGACGGCCGCAGCACCACGCTCAGCGGGATCTCTTCCGGGGGCTGGCTGGGCGAAGGGTCACTGCTGAAAGGGGAGCTGCGGCCGTACTCCGTGGTGGCTGTGCACGACAGCCGGATGGCGGTCATGCCCAGCAGAACCTTCCATTACCTGCTGGGCGACAGCCTGCCGTTCTGCCACTTCATGATCCACCAGCTCAATGCCCGCGTGGGGCAGTTCGTCGCCCTGGCGGAGAGCTACCGCATGCACGACATCAGCGCGCGCGTCGCCAGTTGCCTGGCCGAGCTCTTCAATCCGCAGCTGAACCCGAACGCCGAGAAGGCCTTGCGCATCTCGCAGGAAGACGTCGGGCGTCTGGCGGGCGTCTCGCGGCAGATCGCGCACCGCGCCTTGCACGAGCTGGAGAACGCCGGCCTGCTGCAGATCCGGTACGGCACGGTGGACGTGCTCGACATCGATCGACTCAGGCGCTTTGCGCGCCATGGCGACGACCTGGGCGCACCGCCGCCGCCGCAGCCTCCGGCGCGGGCCGCTCACTCGACCTTGCTGTAGGTGACGAAGCTGTAGTCCAGGCCCGTGGCCGATACGCCGCGTGCGCGCTGCACCTCGCGCCATGCGGGGCCCAGCACCGGGGCATGGGCATCGCCGTCGTAGTCGCGGGCGATTTCCGTGGCCTCCACGCGCTGCGCCAGCGGCAGGGCCTGCGCGTAGATCTGCGCGCCACCGATCACCCACGCCGTGGCCGGGTGTGCGGCCGCGGCCAGCGAGAGGGCCTCTTCCAGGCTGGCGGCGCGCTGCGCTCCTTCGGCCTGCCAGTCCGCCTGGCGGGTCACGACGATGTTGGCGCGGCCGGGCAGGGGGCGAAAGCGCGGCGGCAGCGAGTCCCAGGTCTTGCGGCCCATGATGACCGGGTGGCCCTGCGTGAGCGCGCGAAAGTGCGCCAGGTCCTCCGGCAGATGCCAGGGCATCACGCCGTCCTTGCCGATCACGCCGTTGGCCGCGCGCGCATAGATCAGGGCGATTTCCATGGACTTTTCCGTCCTCATACCGCCACCGGTGCCTTGATGGCCGGGTGGTGTTCGTAGCCCTGCACCTCGAAGTCCTCGAACCGGTAGTCGAAGATGGAAGCGGGCTTGCGCAGGATGCGCAGCGTGGGGTACGCGAACGGCGCGCGCGACAGCTGCAGCGCCACCTGCTCGGCGTGGTTGCTGTAGATGTGGCAGTCGCCGCCAGTCCAGATGAAGTCGCCCACATCCAGGTCGCACTGTTGCGCCACCATGTGCGTGAGCAGGGCGTAGCTGGCGATGTTGAACGGCACGCCCAGGAAGATGTCGGCGCTGCGCTGGTAGAGCTGGCAGCTCAGTTTGCCGCGCTCGCCGGGCGCCTGCGGCGGGGCCACGTAGAACTGGAAGAACGCATGGCACGGCATGAGGGCCATCTTGTCCAGATCGGCCACGTTCCAGGCGCTGACGATGATGCGGCGCGAGTCGGGGTTCTTCTTCAGCGTGTCGATCACCTGGCTGATCTGGTCGATGTGGCCGCCATCCGGCGTGGGCCAGCTGCGCCACTGCACGCCGTAGACGGGGCCCAGGTCGCCGTCCGCGCGCGCCCATTCGTCCCAGATCGTCACGCCCCGTTCCTTCAGCCAGTGGTTGTCACTGGAGCCGGTGAGGAACCACAGCAATTCCACAATGATGGATTTGAGGTGCACCTTCTTGGTCGTCACCAGCGGAAAGCCTTCGTTCAGGTCGAACCGCATCTGGTGGCCGAAGACGCTTTTCGTGCCGGTGCCCGTGCGATCGCCCTTGGCCACGCCGTGGGTGGCCACGTGGCGCATGAAGTCTTCGTACTGGGAGCGGATGGGGCGGGCGTGGTCGGTCATGACGAAGGCGGAAGGGCTGAGGGCGAAACGCGCGATTTTAGGCCGTGGCGCCGGGCGGCGCAGGCGGCGGTAAGCTCGCCCCTTTGCCTGACCGTTGACCGAAGGAATTCCTGCCATGCGTTCGTCCCCGTCCCTTGCCCCGCACCGTTGCGCATTGCTGGCCGGCCTGTCGTGTGCTGTGCTTTTGGCGGGCTGCGGCGCCACGGCGCCTGCAGCGCCCGCCGCTGCGGGGGCGGCTACCACCGCGGCACCCGCAACGGCAACGTCTGGCGCGCCGGCCGCGAACCGCTGGGCCAGCCTGGAGGCGCAGGTGGGGCGCCGCCCTTCCGGCGGCACAGACTTCCTGCGCACAGGGCCGCTGGCCGAGCGGCTGCGCGGCCTGATGGGCGAGGTGAACTACCCCGTCTTGCTGGACAACCTGGGCGTCAGCGGCCCGCTGCAGCGCGATGGCAAGCTGCTGTTCATCATCGGCAACCGGCCGCACCAGGGTGGTTCGGAAGAGGCGGCCGTGGTGATTCACCCCGCTGCGGATGCGGTACGGGTGTGGCTGCTCACCGGCGGCGAGGAATGGGACGTGCAGGACCAGGGCACGCCGGTGCCCCTGCCGGCCGACGTGCTGACGATGCGGGAGAACGCGCGGCGCTGAGGGCGGGGTAGCGGGGCAGCGGCCCGCTGCGCGTTCAAACCGCAGGCAGCACCCGTCCCGGGTTCATCAGCCCCTGCGGGTCCAGCGCGCCCTTGATGGCGCGCATCATGGAAAGCGCCACGGGCGACTGGTACTTCTGCAGCTTGTCCACCTTGAGTTCGCCCACGCCGTGCTCGGCGGAGAACGAGCCGCCGAACTGCGCCACGGCCTCGTAGACCAGGTGATTGACGCGGTCCTCCTGCTCGCGCAGGAAGGCCTTGGGGTCGCCGTCGGCCGGGGCCTGCACGTTGTAGTGAAGGTTGCCATCGCCCAGGTGGCCGAAGTTGACCAGGCGCACACCGGGGATCTCGCGCTGCAGCAGCGCGTCGGCGTATTCCACGAAGGCCGGAATGCGCGGGATCTGCACCGAGATGTCGTGCTTGATGTTCAGCCCTTCCTCGGCCTGGGCCAGCGGAATGTTCTCGCGGATATGCCAGAGCTGGTGGGCCTGGGCGATGTTCTCGGCCACCACGGCATCCTGCACGCAGCCGGCGTCGAACGCCGTTTCGAGCAGCGCCTCGAAGCGCGCGCGGGCGTGCTCTTCGGATTCGCTATCGCTGTTTTCCAGCAGCACGCCGTAGGGCACGTCGTCCTGGTCGATGAAGGGCACGCGCAGCTGCGGCATGTGCTTGGCGACCAGGCTCAGGGCAAAGCGGCCCATCACCTCGAAGCCCGTGAGGCCTGCGCCCAGATGCTTGTGCGCCAGGGCCAGCAGTTGCACGGCATGCGCCATCGACGGCACGGCGGCCCAGGCCGTCAGGCTGGCGGCGGGCTGGGGGTAGAGCTTCATCGTCGCGGCGGTGATGATGCCCAGCGTGCCTTCGCTGCCGATGAACAGGTCGCGCAGGTCGTAGCCCGTGTTGTCCTTGCGCAGGCCCTTCAGCCCATCCCACACCTCGCCGTGCGGCGTGACCACTTCCAGGCCCAGGCACAGGTCGCGTGTGTTGCCGTATCGCACGACCTGGGTGCCGCCGGCATTGGTCGCTAGGTTGCCGCCGATGGTGCAGCTGCCCTCGGCCGCCAAGCTCAATGGGAACAGCAGGCCGGCCTTCTCGGCCGCCTCCTGCAGGTTCTGCAGGATGCAGCCGGCCTCGACGGTCATGGTGAGGTTGTCGGTGTCCACGCTGCGCACGGCGTTCAGGCGTGTCAGGCTGAGCAGCACCTGCGTGCCCGTCGCGTCGGGGATCGATCCCACGGCCAGGCCGGTATTGCCGCCCTGGGGTACCAGGGCCGTACCGTTCGCGGCGCAGGCCTTCACCACGGCGGCCACCTCGGCCGTGTTGCCGGGCCGCACCACGGCCAGCGCCTTGCCGCGCGAGCGGCGGCGCCAATCCTGTTCCCACGCGGTGAGGTCGCCCTCGGTCAGCACATGGGGGGCGCCGACGATGGCGCGCAGTTGGTCGATGAAGGGCTGGGTCATGGCGTGAAGTCTCGGTGGTCGATGCGCAGCGATCCATGGCGTGGAAAGCGCTGTGCGAAGCCTGTGAGCCTAAGGCCAGACTAGACTCAAGGCAATTTGAATAATTCGCAGGGTTATGCCGGTGCTTCCGAATAATGTCAGCCTGCGCCAGCTGCGCGCCTTCCAGGAGGTGGCACGCAGCAGCACATTCGCCGCCGCGGCGCGCCAGCTGCACATCACGCAGTCGGCCCTGTCGGAGTCCATCCGCCAGCTGGAAGAGGCCGTGGGCGTGCGGCTGTTCGACCGCACCACCCGCTCGGTGGGGCTCACGGCCGGCGGCAGCGCGTTCCTCGAAGACGTGCAGCAGTCCCTGGCGGCGCTGGAGCAGGGGCTGCGCCGCATGGACGACCTGGCCTCGCTGCGCGGGGGCGAGGTGCGCATTGCCGCGGCGCCGTCGGTGCTGGCGGCCATCGTGCTGCCGGCACTGCCTGCCCTGCAGCGCAGCCACCCGCACATCCAGGTGCAGTTGTTCGAAGAGGTCGCCAGCACGATCACGCGGCTGGTGCGCGAGGGGCAGGTGGACTTCGGCATCAGCGGCTGGCACCCCACGGCGCAGGGCCTGGAGGCGCAGCCGCTGCTGCGCGACCCTATGGGCCTGCTGGCGCGCGCGGACGATCCGCTGCTGCAAGGGCCCACGCTGCAGGCGTCGCAGCTGGCGGGGCGCGACTGCATCGGGCTGACGGAAGACACGGCTATCAGCCAGTTGCTCCAGTCCGGTGAAAGCCTGCCCGACAGCGTGCGGCGGCCGCGGCTGCGCGTTTCCCACACGCTTCTGCTGTGCCAGGCGATCCGCCTGGGGCTGGGCGTGGCCGTCATGCCTGCGCTGACCGCGCAGCACCCGCTGCTGGGCGATTTGCGTTTCCGTCCGCTGGCAGCGCCGCACATCGCACGGCGCATCATGCTGCTGCAGCGGCCGCGGCGTTCCCTCTCACCCGCGGCGCGGGTGTTCTTCGATGCGATCGCCCTGCAGGCGCGCACCGTGGCCGGCTACCCGGGCATCGCACTGGACGGGGCGCAGGGCGCGGAGTAACCCGCCCCCTCTACCCGTCCCTTTACCCCTCCGCTACCCAGCGGACGGCGTGCCCGCCTGGGCGGCCGCGCGCGCATGGCGCTGGCGCAGCCGCACGTGCAGCGCGCAGGCCGTGAACAGGCCCAGGCACAGGATGACCTCCACCAGGGCCAGCCAGCGGCCGGGGGCCGGGTCGCTCCATGCGCGCACGACACCTTCCGTGAAATACAGCCACACCACCAGGCTGACCCAGCGGTAGGTGTACATGCGCCGCTTGAGCAGCCCGGCCAGCGGAACCGCCAGCGGCAGGGCCTTGAGCGCCAGCCACGACCCGCCCGGGCGCAGGGGCGCGAGCCACAGCTCCCACGCCAGGCACAGCACGATAAGGCCCAGCAGGCTGCCCACGGCCAGCCACCGCGTGGCGGCGACGTCGGTGGCGGGAGAGGGGTCGGAGGGAGCGTTCATGGAGCGATGCCGCCGTGGGGCGGCGGCGGGATTCTTTGGGTGCGGGCCCGGCGGGGCGTTGCCGAATCGGGGATCATATCGGCCATGTCGCAGACCCTACAGTCCACCGCCGCACGCCTGGAAGCCTGGCTGGTGGACCTATCGCACTTCCCCTGGCGCACCACCGCGCACACGCTGCGCGAGCGCTTTCGCGAAGACCGCCTGGGCCTGACGGCCAGCAGCCTCACCTTCACCACGCTGCTGGCGCTGGTGCCGTTCGTCACCGTGGCGCTGGCGGTGTTCACCGCGTTTCCCATCTTCGGGAAGATGCAGTTCGTGCTGCAGCGCTGGCTGGTGGACAGCCTGGTGCCGGACAGCATCTCGCGGCCCGTGCTGGGCTATCTCACCCAGTTCGCGGCCAAGGCCAGCGGGCTGGGCGTGGCGGGGTTCTCCATCCTGCTCGTCACCGCGCTGGCGCTGATCCTCACCATCGACCGCACGCTCAACAACATCTGGCGGGTGCGGCAGCTGCGGCCGCTGGGGCAGCGGGTGCTCATCTACTGGGCGGCCATCACGCTGGGGCCGCTGGTGCTGGCGGCCAGCCTGGCGCTGACGACCTCCATGGCCTCGGCCGCCTCGCGCGGCATCGGCGAGACGCTGCCGGGCAGCGCGCGCTTCCTGTTCGACTCCATCGAGTTCTTCGTGCTGGCCGCCGGCATGGCGGCGCTGTACCGCTACGTGCCCAACACGCAGGTGAGCTGGCGCCATGCCTGGGCCGGCGGGGTGTTCGTGTCGGTGGGCATCGAGGTGGCCAAGAAGGTGCTGGGGCTGTACCTGGCCTCCGTGCCTACGTACTCGGTGCTGTACGGCACCTTCGCCACGCTGCCGATCCTGCTGCTGTGGGTCTATGTGGCCTGGGTCATCGTGCTGCTGGGGGCCGTGGTTGCCGCCTACCTGCCCAGCCTGCTGGCGGGCGTGGCGCGGCGCCCCAGCGGGCCGGGCTGGACCTTCCAGCTGGCGGTGGAGGTGCTGCTGCAGCTGCACCGCGCCCGCCAGGGCCCTGAGCGCGGCTTCACGGCGCCGCAGCTGGCGCAGCGGCTGCGCGTGGATGTGCTGCAGCTGGAGCCCGTGCTGGAGGCCCTCACGGCGCTGGACTGGGCGGTGCAGGTGAACGAGACCGCGTCCGGCGCGCTGGACACGCGGCAGTCGCGCTATGTGCTGGTGGCCGACCCGGCCGCCACGCCGCTGCAGCCGCTGGTGCAGCGCCTGCTGATCGAGCCGGCCGACAGCCTGGAGCGTTTCTGGGGGCACACGGGGCTGGCGGTCGTCACGCTGGCAGATGTGCTGCCCCGCGCCCAGCCGCCAGCTATCACTTGATTGCTATAGATGTAATAGCTGCTTGCGCTGGTGGAATAAGCGCTGCAGGCCATTTTTGCTTGGATATCGAGGCCTAGGCGCTGCCCAGCACCTGCGCTGCCGCGGTGCCGCTGAGCACGGCCCCCTCCAGCGTGGCGGGGTAGGGCCCGTCGATGTAGTCGCCGCAGGCCCATAGCGCCAGCCCGGGTGCCGGCTGCAGCGCCGGACGCTGCAGGTCCGGCAGGCAGGCGAACGTCGCGCGCTTTTCCACCACCGTCTGCACGATCTCCAGCGGCGCCAGCCCCAGCTGCTCGGCGGCCTGCTGGCGCACCTGGGCTTCGAGCGTGCTGCGTTCGCCCTCGAAGGCGCTCACCACGAAGGCCAGCAGCCCGGCCGGCCCGCCCAGCGGCTGGCGGTCGAAGACGAATTGGGCCGGTTGGCCCGGGCCGCTGCGCAGCGCCACCATGGGCCCGGGCAGCACCGGCCCCCGCGCGGCGGGATGGCGGGCGTAGACCGTGGCGATGGCGGTGAAGGGCAGGGCCTGGGCGCAGGCGGCCCAGGCCGCGAGCGCCATCCCGTGCGGCGACTGGGCAGGCAGCGTGGCTGCGGCCGTGCCGGCCAAGCGGGCCGCTTCGGTGCTGGTGGTGGCCAGCACCACGGCATCGAAGGCTTCGCCGTCCAGCAGCCAGCCGGGTTGGGGCTGCGCGGCCTGCAGCGCTGCCACGCGGCGGCCCAGGTGCACGGTGTGGCCGTGCGCGCGCAGCCACTGCGCCGCGGGCTCGGGCAACAGGGCGCCCAGGTCCACGCGCGGCAGCAGCAGGTGGGAGCCGCCGCGCCCGCTGAACAGGCTGTCGCGCAGCACGCGCAAGAAGACGCGCCCGCTGGACTGCGCGGCCGGCGTGTTCAGGGCCGAGACGCACAGCGGATCGATGAACTCCTGCTGCAGCCGCGCCGGCAGGTGGGCGCACAGATCGGCCACCGTGGACTGCGGCCCGCAGGTGAAGCCGCCCAGGCGCCAGGCCGCCGCCGTGCGCAGCAGCGCCAGCCGCTCGCCCCACGACCAGCCGCGCGCACGGGCGATGCCCACCAGCGCATCCCAGGGCGGGGGCAGGTCGGGCAGGCGTAGCCCGGTGCCGTCGGCGAAGGGCAGGGCCAGCGGCATGCGCAGCAGCGCATCGCGCTCGGCCACGCCCACGCTGCGCATCAGGCGCAGGCATTCGGCGTAGGCGCCGATGAGGATGTGCTGGCCGTTGTCCAGCGTGAGCGGCGTGCCGTCCTGCGCGGGTACGGTGAGCGCCCGCGCCCGCCCACCCACGGTGCGCGCGGCCTCGAAGACGGTGACGGCATGGCCTTGCCGGGCGGCGCCCAGCGCGGCGGCCATGCCGGCCCAGCCCGCGCCGACGACGGCGACCTTCATGGCTTGGGCGAAGGGGCCGCGGGCGCGGGCCGCGCGCTGCTGCACATGGCGGCCTGCTCGGCCTCCAGCCCGGCCGGTGCGGCGGACTGGCAGCGCTGCTGCAGATTCTGCTGGGCGCTGCGGTTGCCCGCGCCCGCCGCATGGGCCAGCAGCCGCAGCGCGTGCAGCGACAGCTCGGCGCTTGTCGACAGGCCGGAGGCTGCGGGTGCGCCGGCGGCCACGGGTGGGGCGGCTGCGGCGGCGGGGGGCGTGGCCTGCGTGCCCTGCAGCGTCTTGGCGCCGTGCGCCGGCGGCATGCGCTCCACGGCCGTGAAGTCGCCCGTCTTGCCGGCACGGGCCATCAGGTCCTGGTAGAGCTGCACCATGTGCGAGGTATCGGCTTCGGTCAGCGACTTCGCCGGCTTGGAGAGGTAGCGCGCCACCTCGGGCGGCAGGGCGTTGGCCGACAGCGTGGTGTGCGCCAGGCTGCCCTCGGCCAATGGCGCCTTGCCGGCCCGCCGCGCCGCGTCGTCTGCGGCCAGCACGCCCTTGGCACCCACGCCCGCCAGTTCTGCGCCGCCGGCCGCTGCCGTACCGGCCACGGCCGCCTTGCCCGCGGTGCCGGCGGCCCCCGCCGACTTGCCGGCGCTGGCGGCCTTGCCCGCCTTGCCCAGTAGGCCCCAGAACGCGTGGCTGGGCGTGGCCGGCAGCAGCAGGCTGGCAGCCAGCAGCGCGGCGGCCAGGCCCTGGAGGCGGCGATGAGGTGCGGCGGAGCGCGGCATGGAAGTCATGGGGCAAAACCTCGGGTGAATCCCGCGAAGCGGGGCGCAGGCCGCAGCGGCGGCCGGGGGGCGTAGCGGGCTACATGCGGCCCAGGGCCTGCATCTTCCACGCCAGCCACAGCTTGCGCAGCGGCGTGAGCGCGATGCGCTGGTGCAGCACCTGGAAGTTCTCGTGCTCGATCTCGCGCAGCAGCGTGCGGTAGATGCTGGCCATCATCAGGCCCGGCTTCTGGGCACGGCGGTCTTCGCGCGGCAGCAGGGCCAGCGCCTCGTCGTACAACTGGTGCGCACGCTCGGCCTGGAAGCGCATCAGCGCGGTGAAGCGGTCGGAGTACTGGCGCTTGAGGATCTCGTGCGCCTTCACGTCGAACTGCTGCAGCTCCGACACGGGCAGGTAGATGCGGCCCAGCATGGCGTCCTCGCCCACGTCGCGGATGATGTTGGTGAGCTGGAACGCCAAGCCCAGCTTGTGCGCGTACTGCGTGGTGGCTTCCTGCGTCTGGCCGAAGATGCGGGCCGCCACCTCCCCCACCACGCCGGCCACCAGGTGGCAATAGCGCGTGAGGCCGGCGAAGTCCAGGTAGCGGGTCTGCTCCAGGTCCATGTGGCAGCCGTCGATCACGGCCTGCAGATGGCGCTCTTCGATGCCGTAGGTGGCGGTGTGCGGCATCAGGGCCTGCATCACCGGGTGCGTGGGCTGGCCGGCGAAGGACTTGGCCACCTCGGCCTGCCACCAGGCGAGCTTGGTGCGCGCCACACCGGCGTCGGACACTTCATCCACCACGTCGTCCACCTCGCGGCAGAAGGCATAGAAGGCGGTGATGGCCGCGCGCCGCGGCGCGGGCAGGAACAGAAAGGCGTAATAGAAGCTGCTGCCGGAGCCGGCGGCTTTTTGTTGGACGTACTGTTCCGGGGTCATAGGGGGCGGATTGTCCCATGGCAGCGCCCGCTGCCCTGGCGCATTTGAAGTGTTTTGGGCCTCTGGCGCAGGTGGGACGGGCGCGGGCAGCTATGTTTTTTGATGCGTAGGGGTTACAGGGCGGCGCACCGGGTCACATGCGCACTGCGCGCGCCAGCATGCGCACCCCGTCCAGCGGGCCGAGCGTGGGACGCGTCTGCAGGCTGCCGCCGTTCAGCGCCTGCACCTTGTCGAGGATGCGCAACCCGCCCTGCACGACCAGGCGCAGCTCCCAGCCGACGCGGCCGGGCAGGCGGCGCACCAGCGGCGCGCCCTGCAGCATCAGCGTGCGGGCCCAGTCCGCGCAGTCCATCACCAGCGCGTCGGTCTGCGGCGTGCGCCGCAGCGCTGCCAGCGTGGTCCGGTCCACACCGTGCGCGGCGCAGTCGGCGTCGGTCAGGTAGTGGCGGCAGCGCGGCAGGTCCACGCTCAGGTCCTGCCAGAAGTTGATCAGCTGCAGCGCGGAGCAGATGGCATCGCTCTGTGCCAGGGCCGGCCCGTCGTGCACGCCGTACAGATGCAGCAGCAGGCGGCCCACGGGGTTGGCGGAGCGGCGGCAGTAGTCCAGCAGCTGGGCGCGGTCGGCGTAGGTCGCCTGGTCGCGCGAGAAGGCGACGTCCTGGAGGAAGGCATCCAGCAGATCGTCCAGCAGCGGCACCGGCAGCGCATGGGTTCGCTGCACGGCCTGCAGGGGCGCGAAGACGGCCGTCCAGCGGGGGGCTAAGGGTTCCCCGGCGGCCATGGCGTGCAGTTGCGCGCGGTAGGCGGTCAGGTCGGCCAGGCGGGCGTCGGGCGTGGCGTCGCCTTCGTCGGCCAGGTCGTCGGCCGTGCGCGCGAAGGCATAGATAGCGGCAATCGGCTGGCGCAGATGCGGGGGGCACAGCAGCGACGCGACGGGAAAATTCTCGTAATGCGTCACGGGCGGCGCCAGAGGCGCGACTGGCGGGGTTGTTGGGGGGCGGGGTGATTCGGGGGCTTGCACGCCGGGATTGTCGCGCTTGACAACCCGGGATGGCTTCTCATAGATTACTAACCAGTCAGTCAGTAATAACATCCAGGGACTCTTCCATGACCAGCATCTTTGCGCCGCGCAGCCCGCGCCGGCCGGTTTTTGCGCATCGGCAGGGCGCGTCGATGGAAGAGGGGCTGCCGTCTGCGGCGCAGCCCAGCCGAGGGGCCGCTGGCCGTCCCCGATCCCGTGCGCTGGGCGGTCTGCTGATCGCCGCCGCGGTGCTGGCGGGCTGTTCGCGCCCGGCGCCGCCGGCCGAGCCGATACGTTCCGTCAAGCTGGTGACGGTGGGCGCCGCGCCGCTGCATTCCCAGCTCGAATACTCCGGCGAGGTGCGGGCCCGCGTGGAGTCGCGGCTGGGCTTTCGCGTGGCGGGCAAGATCGTGCAGCGCCAGGCCGAACTGGGCCAGCGCGTGCAGGCCGGCCAGGTGCTGGCCCAGCTCGACCCGCGCGACTATGAGCTCGCCGCCGAGGCCTCCCGCGCTCAGGTGGCGGCCGCCCGCACGCAGCGGGACCTGGCCGCTGCGGACTACCGTCGCTATGCGGCGCTGAAGGCGCAGAACTTCATCAGCGGCGCCGAGCTGGAGCGCCGCGAGGCGTCGCTCAAGTCGGCCCAGTCCTCGCTCGACCAGGCCCAGGCGCAGCTGGCCTCGCAGGGCAACCAGGCAGCCTACACGCGCCTGGTGGCGGATGCGTCCGGCGTGGTGACGGGCATCGATGCCGAGCCGGGCCAGGTCGTAGCCGCAGGCACGCCCGTGGTGCGCATTGCCCAGGACGGGCCGCGCGACGTGGTCTTCGTCGTGCCGGAGGACCGGGTGGCGCGCGTGCGCCCCGGCCAGTCCGTGGCGGTGCGCCCATGGGCGGGCGGCGCGGCGCTGGCCGGCCGCGTGCGCGAGGTGGCCGCCAGCGCCGACCCGGTGACGCGGACCTTCCAGGTGAAGGTCGCCGTGGAAGGCGCCGATGTGCCCCCGCTGGGCGCGACGGTCTACGTGGCGCCGCAGGCGCTGGAGCCTTCTGCCACGCAGCCCGTGCTCAAGCTGCCCACCAGCGCGTTGCGCCAGGAGGGCGGGCAGACGGCCGTGTGGGTGTACGAGCCCGCCAGCAGCACGGTGCGTTCGCAGCCGGTGGCGGTGGCCACGGCGGACGGCAACGAGGCCGTGATCGCCTCCGGGCTGCAGCCCGGCATGCAGGTGGTCTCGGCCGGCGTGCATGTGCTGACTGCAGGGCAGAAGGTGCGCATCTATCAGCCAAAAGGGGCTCCGGCGCTTGAGCAGCAAGCGCAGGGTGCTATGAAAAGCGGAGCTGATGGCGCGGGGCAGTCTTCTGCCGCGCCTGCGTCGTCCGCTGCTTCGGCGGCATCCCATGCCGCCGGCGCAGCCAGCGTCGCCAGATAAGGGCCCGCCATGTCGCAGACACCGACGAAAGAGGGCTTCAACCTCTCGAAGTGGGCGCTGGAGCACGCGGCCCTCACGCGCTACCTCATGGTGGTGCTGATGGTGCTCGGCTTCGCCGCGTACTTCCAGCTGGGGCAGGACGAGGATCCGCCCTTCACCTTCCGCGCCATGGTCGTGCGGACCTACTGGCCCGGCGCCACCGCGCAGCAGGTGGCCGAGCAGGTGACCGACAAGATCGAGCGCACGCTGCAGGAAGTGCCGTACGCCGACAAGATCCGCAGCTACAGCAAGCCGGGCGAGTCGCAGGTGATCTTCGAGCTGAAGGACTCTTCCAAGCCGGCCGAGGTGGCCAACGTCTGGTACACGGTGCGCAAGAAGATCGGCGACATGCGCTACCAGCTGCCGGGCAACATCCAGGGCCCGTTCTTCAACGACGAGTTCGGCGACGTCTTCGGCGTGATCTACGCGCTGCAGGGCGACGGCTTCAGCTATGCCGAACTGAAGGACTTCGCCGACGACGTGCGCCAGCAGCTGCTGCGCGTGAAGCATGTGGCCAAGGTCGAGCAGTTCGGCGTGCAGGACGAGAAGGTCTGGATCGAGGTCTCCCAGAAGCGCCTGGCGCAGCTGGGCCTGGATTTCAACGCCGTGCTGCAGCAGCTGGGCGCGCAGAACGCCGTGGAGAGCGCCGGCACCATCCAGGCCCCGCAGGACGTGGTGCAGGTGCGCGTGGGCGGGCAGTTCACCGATGTGGAGCAGCTGCGCGCCATGCCGATCCGCGGCAGCAGCGGCAACCAGCTGCGTCTGGGCGACATCGCCGAGGTGCGGCGGGGCTACGCAGACCCGCCGTCGGTCAAGGTGCGCTTCCAGGGCCATGAGGTCATCGGCCTGGGTATCGCCATGGCCAAGGGGGGCGACATCATCGCCATGGGCGAGGCCTTGCGCACGGCCGCGGCTCGGATCCAGCAGACGCTGCCGGCGGGCATGACGCTGGCCCAGGTGCAGGACCAGCCGGCGGCCGTGTCCACGTCGGTCAACGAGTTCGTGAAGGTGCTCATCGAGGCGGTGGTGATCGTGCTGGCGGTGAGCTTCATCTCGCTGGGCCTGCACAAGGGCGGGCGCTTCGGCTGGCACATCGACTACCGGCCCGGGCTGGTGGTGGCCATCACCATTCCCATGGTGCTGGCCGTGACCTTCCTGGCCATGCACTACTTCAACATCGGGCTGCACAAGGTGTCTTTGGGCTCGCTCATCATCGCGCTGGGGCTGCTGGTGGACGACGCCATCATTGCGGTCGAGATGATGGTGCGCAAGATGGAGGAGGGCTACGACAAGGTCAGCGCCGCCACCTATGCCTACGACGTGACGGCCAAGCCCATGCTGACGGGCACGCTGATCACTGCGGCCGGCTTCCTGCCCATCGGCATCGCCAAGTCGGCCACCGGCGAATACACCTTCGCCATCTTTGCCGTGACGGTCATCGCGCTGGTGCTGTCATGGCTGGTGTCGGTGTACTTCGTGCCCTACCTGGGCACGCTGCTCCTCAAGGTGAAGCCGCACGACCCGAACGCCCCGCCGCACGAGCTGTTCGACAGCCCCTTCTACAACCGCTTCCGCAGGACCGTGGGCTGGTGTGTGGAGCACCGCTGGCTCACCATCGGCGCCACGGTGCTGATCTTCGCGCTGGGACTGGTGGGCATGGGCCGGGTGCAGCAGCAGTTCTTTCCGGATTCGAGCCGGCCCGAGATCATGGTCGACCTCTGGTTCCCCGAGGGCACCTCGTTCTCCGAGAACGAGGCCGTGGCCAAGCGCCTGGAGCAGCGGCTGATGCAGGAGCAGGGCGTCGAGAACGTGGCGACCTGGATCGGCTCCGGCACGCCGCGCTTCTACCTGCCGCTGGACCAGGTGTTCCCGCAGACCAACGTGTCGCAGTTCATCGTCCTGGCCAAGAGCCTGCCCGAGCGCGAGGCCATCCGGCTGCGGCTGCCGCAGGTGCTGGCCGAGGAATTTCCCGAAGCCCGCGGGCGCGTGAAGCTGCTGTCCAGCGGCCCCCCGGTGGCCTACCCCGTGCAGTTCCGCGTCATCGGCAGCGACCCGGCTGCACTGCGCCGGCGTGCGGACGAGGTCAAGGCGGTGATGCGCGGCAACAGCAACCTGCTGGGCGTGAACGACAACTGGAACGAATCGGTCAAGGTGATCCGCCTGGAGGTGGACCAGGACAAGGCACGCACCCTGGGCGTGACCAGCTCGAGCATCGCCCAGGCGTCGCGCACCATGTTCTCGGGCAACACGGTAGGGCAGTACCGCGAGAACGACAAGCTGATCGACATCGTGCTGCGCCAGACCCCGGACGAGCGCGAGGCCATCTCTGACATCGGCAGTGCCTATGTGTCCACGGCATCGGGCCGCGCCATTCCGCTCGCGCAGATCGCCAAGCCCGTCTTTACCTGGGAGCCGGGCGTGATGTGGCGCTGGAACCGCAACTACGCCATTACGGTGCAGGGCGACATCGCGGAAGGCCTGCAGGGCGCCACGGTGACCGAGCAACTGCTGCCGCGCCTGCGCGAGCTGGAATCGAAGTGGCATGCCGAGGGCGACACCGGCATCCGCGTCGAGGTGGCGGGCGCCGTCGAGGAAAGCAGCAAGGGCTCGTCGTCCATCGTGGCCGGCATTCCCATCATGCTGTTCATCGTCTTCACGCTGCTGATGCTGCAGCTGCACAGCTTCAGCCGCTCGCTGCTGGTGTTCCTGACGGGGCCGCTGGGCATCGCGGGGGTGGCGGCCGCACTGCTGCTGCTCAACCGGCCGTTCGGTTTCGTCGCCTTGCTCGGCGTGATCGCGCTCATGGGCATGATCCAACGCAATTCGGTGATCTTGATCGACCAGATCGAGCTGGACCGCGCGGCCGGCGTGCCCACGTGGAACGCGATCGTCGAGGCAGCCGTGCGCCGGCTGCGGCCTATCGTGCTCACGGCCGCGGCAGCGGTGCTGGCCATGATCCCGCTCTCGCGCAGCGTGTTCTGGGGCCCGATGGCCGTCGCCATCATGGGCGGCCTGATCGTGGCGACGGTCCTGACGCTGCTGGCATTGCCGGCCATGTATGCGGCCTGGTTCCGCGTGCGCAGGCCCGATCCGGAGCCCGTCCAGGGCGGCTGATCGGAAACGGTCTGCCGACAGGGTAAAATCTAAGGTTGACCAATTTCACACAGATGGCTGGCCCTGCCTGCCGCCTGTTTGTCTGAAGAAATGCGCGGGTGGCGAAATTGGTAGACGCACCAGGTTTAGGTCCTGACGCCAGCAATGGTGTGGGGGTTCGAGTCCCCCCCCGCGCACCACGCTGCGGCTGCTTCGGCACCGCGAGCGGAATCCATTCATATAGGAAGAGCCATGGCAGTTACTGTTGAAACCCTTGAAAAGCTCGAGCGCAAGATCACCCTGAGCTTGCCCGTCACCGCGATCCAGTCCGAAGTCGACGTTCGCCTCAAGCGCCTGGCCCGTACCGTCAAGATGGACGGCTTCCGTCCCGGCAAGGTGCCCATGAGCGTGGTGGCCCAGCGCTACGGCTATTCCGTGCAGTACGAAGTGCTGAACGACAAGGTCGGCGAAGCCTTCGCCCAGGCGGCCAACGAGGCCAACCTGCGCGTGGCCGGCCAGCCCCGTATCACCGAGAAGGACGGCGCTCCCGAAGGCCAGGTGACCTTCGACGCCGTGTTCGAAGTGTTCCCCGAAGTCAAGATCGGTGACCTGTCGGATGCCGAAGTCGAGAAGCTGTCCGCCGAAGTGACCGACAGCGCCATCGACAAGACGGTCGACATCCTGCGCAAGCAGCGCCGCTCGTTCGCCCAGCGCGCACAAGGCACGCCCGCTGAAGACGGCGACCGCGTGACGGTGGACTTCGAAGGCAAGATCGACGGCGAGACCTTCGCCGGCGGCAAGGCCGAAGACTTCCAGTTCCTGGTCGGCGAAGGCCAGATGCTCAAGGAGTTCGAGGACGCCGTGCGCGGCATGAAGGCAGGCGAGTCCAAGACCTTCCCCCTGGCGTTCCCTGAGGACTACCACGGCAAGGACGTGGCCGGCAAGACGGCTGACTTCCTGGTGACGGTCAAGAAGATCGAAGCTGCCCACCTGCCCGAAGTGAACGAGCAACTGGCCAAGTCCCTCGGCATCGCCGACGGCACGGTGGAAGGCCTGCGCGCCGACATCAAGAAGAACCTGGAGCGTGAAGTCAAGTTCCGCGTGCTGGCCCGCAACAAGCAGGCCGTGATGGATGCCCTGGTGTCCAAGGCCGAACTGGATCTGCCCAATGCCAGCGTGCAGGCCGAGATCGCCCGCCTGCTGGAAGGCGCCCGTGCCGATCTGAAGCAGCGCGGCATCAAGGACGCCGACAAGGCCGAGATTCCCGAGGACGTGTTCCGTCCCCAGGCCGAGCGCCGCGTGCGCCTGGGCCTGGTGGTGGCCGAGTTGGTGCGCGCCAACGAACTGCATGCCAAGCCCGAGCAACTGAAGGCCCACATCGACGAGCTGGCAGCCAGCTACGAGAAGCCGGAAGACGTGGTCCGCTGGTACTTCGGCGACCGCCAACGCCTGGCCGAAGTCGAGGCCGTGGTCATCGAGAACAACGTGACCGACTTCGTGCTGAGCAAGGCCAAGGTCTCCGACAAGGCCGTCTCGTTCGACGAACTGATGGGACAGCAGGGCTGATGCCCTGCGCCGGGGAGGCCGGATGGCCGACCTGGCACCGATTCGGGGGGCTTGTGCTTTCGGGCGCAAGCCCCAAGTCATTTCTGGGTACAGTATCCGACTGATTGGAGAAACACATGAGCGCACTGGAAACACAGGCCCTGGGAATGATCCCCATGGTCATCGAGCAGTCTGGCCGTGGCGAGCGGTCCTTCGACATCTATTCGCGCCTGCTGAAGGAGCGCATCGTCTTCCTGGTGGGCGAGGTCAACGACCAGTCGGCCAACCTCGTGGTGGCTCAGCTGCTGTTCCTGGAGAGTGAAAATCCGGACAAGGACATCTCGTTCTACATCAACTCGCCCGGCGGCAGCGTTTCTGCCGGCATGTCGATCTACGACACCATGCAGTTCATCAAACCCGACGTCTCCACCATGTGCCTGGGATTCGCCGCCAGCATGGGGGCGTTCCTGCTGGCCGCGGGTGCCAAGGGCAAGCGCTTCTCGCTGCCGAACTCGAAGATCATGATCCACCAGGTGCTCGGCGGTGCCCGTGGCCAGGCGACGGACATTGAGATCCACGCACGGGACATCCTGCGTACCAAGGACCAGATGAACCGCATCCTGGCCGAACGGACCGGTCAGCCCCTGGAAAAGGTCAAGACCGACACGGAGCGCGACTACTTCCTGACGGCCGACGAGGCCAAGGAATACGGCATCGTGGACGAGGTGATCGCCAAGCGCCCCTGAGCGTTTCGCGTCTGCCGCGCGGCGTTTTCCCCCAGGGAAAGCGCCGCTTTTTATTTCGTTATCATCTTGACAACTTCCCTTGTCATAAGGCACTGCCCCCATGGCCGAGAAAAAAGGCTCTTCCAGCGAAAAAACCCTTTACTGCTCTTTCTGCGGCAAAAGCCAGCACGAGGTAAAGAAGCTGATCGCCGGTCCGTCTGTCTTCATCTGCGACGAGTGCATTGACCTGTGCAACGAGATCATCCGCGACGAGTTGCCCACGGGTGAGAGCGCGCGCGAGGGTCGCAGCGATCTGCCGACGCCATCCGAGATCAAGACGAACCTCGACAACTACGTGATCGGCCAGGACGTTGCCAAGCGGACCTTGTCCGTCGCGGTGTACAACCACTACAAGCGCCTGCGCCACAAGGACAAGGCCGGCAAGGACGATGTCGAGCTGTCCAAGAGCAACATCCTGCTGATCGGCCCCACGGGGTCGGGCAAGACGCTGCTCGCACAGACGCTGGCACGCATGCTGGACGTACCGTTCGTCATGGCGGATGCCACCACGCTGACCGAAGCCGGTTATGTGGGGGAGGACGTCGAGAACATCGTCCAGAAGCTGCTGCAAAGCTGCAACTACGACGTGGAACGCGCGCAGCGCGGCATCGTCTACATCGACGAGATCGACAAGATCTCCCGCAAGTCGGACAACCCCAGCATCACGCGCGACGTGTCGGGCGAGGGTGTGCAGCAGGCGCTGTTGAAGCTGATCGAAGGCACGATGGCCAGCGTGCCGCCCCAGGGCGGGCGCAAGCATCCCAACCAGGACTTCCTGCAGATCGACACGACCAACATCCTCTTCATCTGCGGCGGCGCCTTCGCCGGCCTGGAAAAGGTCATCGAAAGCCGCACCGAGGCATCGGGCATCGGCTTCGGAGCCTCCGTCAAGAGCAAGAAGCAGCGCTCGCTTACCGAAGTGTTCACCGAAATCGAGCCGGAGGACCTGATCAAGTTCGGTCTGATTCCCGAACTGGTCGGCCGCATGCCCGTGGTGACGGCGCTGGCGGAGCTCAGCGAGGACGCGCTCGTGCAGATCCTGACCGAGCCCAAGAACGCGTTGGTCAAGCAATACAGCAAGCTGCTGTCGATGGAAGGCGTGGATCTGGAAATCCGCCCAGCCGCGTTGAAGGCCATCGCCCGCAAGGCGCTGGCGCGCAAGACCGGCGCCCGGGGCCTGCGGTCCATCCTGGAGCAGTCCCTGATCGGGACGATGTTCGATCTGCCCAACGCCACCAATGTGGAAAAGGTCGTGGTGGACGAGTCCACGATCGAAGAGAGCAAAGCGCCGTTACTCGTCTACCGCGAGGCGGCAAAGAAGGCCTGAGAGCCTGCGGGCAGGGCGGACGACGGCCCGCCTGCCTTCTCCCTCTTCGGCGGCGGCACCGCCGGGGTGGGTTGAAAAGAATTGTTTGCGGACCATATTCCACAGAGTTACATGAGGATCACCATGTCCGGACACACTCCCTTGCCACCCACCCCCATCGATCTGCCCCTGTTGCCTCTGCGTGACGTGGTGGTGTTTCCTCACATGGTGATCCCGCTGTTCGTGGGCCGCCCCAAGAGCATCAAGGCGCTTGAGCTGGCCATGGACGCGGACCGCCGCATCATGCTGGTGGCGCAGAAAACGGCGGCCAAGGACGAGCCCCAGGTGGCCGACATGTTCGACGTGGGTTGCATCTCCACGATCCTGCAGATGCTCAAGCTGCCTGATGGCACCGTGAAGGTGCTGGTCGAGGGGCAGCAGCGCGCGCTGGTGGCCTCCATCGACGATGGCGAGACCCACTTCACCGCCACCGTCACCCCGGTCCAGGCCGGCGAGGAAGAGCACAAGCCGAGCGAGATCGAGGCGCTGCGCCGCGCCGTGATGCAGCAGTTTGACCAGTACGTCAAGCTCAACAAGAAGATACCTCCAGAGATCCTGACCTCAATCTCCAGCATCGATGATCCCGGCCGGCTTGCCGACACCATCGCGGCCCACCTGCCGCTCAAGCTGGAGAACAAGCAATTGGTGCTTGATCTCTCCGACGTGAAGCTGCGCCTGGAGAACCTGTTCGAGCAACTCGACCGAGAGGTCGACATCCTCAACGTCGACAAGAAGATCCGCGGTCGCGTGAAGCGGCAGATGGAGAAGAACCAGCGCGACTTCTACCTCAACGAGCAGGTGAAGGCCATCCAGAAGGAACTGGGCGAGGGTGAAGAAGGCGCGGACATCGAAGAGATCGAGAAGAAGATCAAGGCCGCCAAGATGCCCGCCGAGGCGCGCAAGAAGGCCGACGCGGAGTTCAAGAAGCTCAAGCTCATGTCGCCCATGTCGGCAGAAGCCACCGTGGTGCGCAACTACATCGACGTGCTGACCGGTCTGCCCTGGGCCAAGCGCACGAAGATCAAGCACGACCTGGCCAATGCCGAGGGCGTGCTGAACGAAGACCATTACGGCCTGGACAAGGTGAAGGACCGCATCCTCGAGTACCTCGCGGTGCAGCAGCGCGTGGACAAGGTCAAGGCGCCCATCCTGTGCCTGGTGGGGCCCCCCGGCGTGGGCAAGACCTCGCTTGGCCAGTCCATCGCGAAGGCGACGGGCCGCAAGTACGTGCGCATGGCGCTCGGCGGCATGCGCGATGAGGCCGAGATCCGCGGGCACCGCCGCACCTACATCGGCGCCATGCCGGGCAAGGTGCTGCAGAGCCTGAACAAGGTTGGCACGCGCAATCCGCTGTTCCTCCTCGACGAGATCGACAAGCTGGGTACGGATTTCCGCGGCGACCCTTCCAGCGCGTTGCTCGAAGTGCTCGATCCTGAGCAGAACAGCAAGTTCGGCGATCACTATGTGGAGGTCGACTTCGATCTGTCCGACGTGATGTTCGTGGCCACGTCCAACTCAATGAACATTCCGCCGGCCCTGCTGGACCGCATGGAAGTGATCCGCCTGTCGGGCTACACCGAAGACGAGAAGACCAACATCGCCATGAAGTACCTGCTGCCCAAGCAGATGACGAACAACGGCGTGAAGGACGAGGAACTGCAGGTCACCGAGTCTGCCGTGCGCGATGTGGTGCGCTACTACACCCGTGAGGCCGGCGTGCGTTCGCTGGAGCGCGAGCTGTCCAAGATCTGCCGCAAGGTGGTGAAGGGCCTGCAGCTGAAAAAGCTGGAACCCCAGGTCGTGGTGACCGCTGACAACCTGCCCGACTACCTGGGCGTACGCAAGTACACCTACGGCCGCGCGGAGCAGCAGAACCAGGTAGGCCAGGTCGTAGGCCTCGCGTGGACCGAGGTGGGCGGTGATCTGCTGACCATCGAGGCGGCCAGCATGCCCGGCAAGGGCGTCATCACGCGCACCGGTTCGCTGGGCGATGTGATGAAGGAATCGGTCGAGGCCGCACGGACCGTGGTGCGCAGCCGGGCACGCCTGTTGGGCATCAAGGACGAGGTCTTCGAGAAGCGGGACATGCACATCCACGTGCCCGACGGTGCGACGCCCAAGGACGGCCCGAGCGCGGGCGCCGCAATGACGACCGCCTTCGTGTCGGCGCTGACGGGTATCCCTGTGCGCGGCGACGTGGCGATGACCGGCGAGATCACCCTGCGCGGCGAGGTCACGGCGATCGGCGGCCTCAAGGAGAAGCTGCTCGCAGCCCTGCGTGGCGGCATCCGCACGGTTCTGATTCCGGAAGAGAACGTCAAGGATCTGCAGGAGATCCCGGACAACGTGAAGAGCGGCCTGGAGATCATTCCCGTCAAATGGATCGACAAGGTGCTCGAGGTGGCGCTGGAGCGCAAGCCCATCGCGTTGACGGAGGATGAAGTAGCTGCAGCCGCCGTTCCGGCCCCTGAGCCTGCCAAGGCTGCGGGAACGGCCACGGGGTCGGTCAAGCACTGAGCGCGGAAGCCGCCGCGATTTCTTCGCGGCGGCCTAAAAATGCGCTACAATTCATCCATCGACGCAAACGATGTATAATCTGAGGCTTCGGTAAATGCGGGA
This sequence comes from Paracidovorax wautersii, assembly GCF_031453675.1. NCBI lineage: Bacteria > Pseudomonadati > Pseudomonadota > Betaproteobacteria > Burkholderiales > Comamonadaceae > Paracidovorax > Paracidovorax wautersii. Next base: position 2,793,400 of record NZ_JAVIZX010000001.1, read on the forward strand.
ATAGCTCAGTTGGTAGAGCGCAACCTTGCCAAGGTTGAGGTCGAGAGTTCGAGACTCTTTTCCCGCTCCAGTTTTTAAAAGGGGAGGCAATTGCTTCCCCTTTTTGCCAGGTAATTCGGCAGGGCGCGGTAGCAAAGCGGTTATGCACCGGATTGCAAATCCGTGTAGGTCGGTTCGACTCCGGCCCGCGCCTCCAGGTTTTCGGTAGGCGCTTCACTAAAGAGTGGAGCCAGGCCGCAAGCGTGGCGATTGCCTGGTAGGTAGCACGAGAGTTTCGCTTAGTTCTCTGAACGGTAGAAAATCAGTGCTAGAATTTGGTTCTTGCCAGCCCGCAAATGCGGGTTGGTCAATGCGGGAATAGCTCAGTTGGTAGAGCGCAACCTTGCCAAGGTTGAGGTCGAGAGTTCGAGACTCTTTTCCCGCTCCAGTTTGCAAAAAGGGAAGCCCAGGCTTCCCTTTTTTTTGCCTTGCGCTTTGTCATGCGTCCAGGCTGTCGGGCCCGATGGGGTAATGCCACCATGACCCCCGGGTTCGGCGGGCCGGTCCCTGTATGCTGCATGGGTTGCAGCCGGCGCCCCGATGGTGAAATTGGTAGACACTGCGGACTTAAAATCCGCCGCTTCCTGAGAAGGGGCGTGCCGGTTCGACCCCGGCTCGGGGCACCAATTACGATTCGATCATGTCAAGTTACAACGCTCCCTTTGAAATCCACGTGCACGGCCAGGTCCAGTTGCGCCCCGAGGCCGGGTTCGATCAGATCCAGGAGGCGTTGAAGCCTTTGTGGAAGTACGCCGGAGCCCGTTCGCTGGCCGATGGCGCGGCCAGCGCCTATGAGGAAGAGCCGGGGATCCAGTTCGATGCGAAGGCGCACATGCTGCAGATCTGCTGGACGGTGCGAGGCGACGAGGACTTTCGCCAGTCGCTGGACGAGATGTGCATGAGCCTCAACGAACTGGCCGAGCAGGGTGCAGCCATCGAAGTCACGTTCTATGACACGGACTTCGACGAAGAGGAAGAGGACGACGGCACCGAGGCGCGCGACGACTTCGTGATGCTGTTCGTCGGACCGACGCCCGCGGCCATCATGCAGGTGCAGCGCGACCTGCTGGTGCAGGACGTCGTGAACATGATGGAGCGGCACTTCGACGGCTCCGAACTGAGCGGCGTGGTGGCCGAGATCGACAAGCTGTTCTCCGAGCGCTTTGATGCACTGGTGAATTCGCTGGAGATCGGCAAGCCGCCGCGCGGTTCCGGTGGCTCGGGCAGCGGCCATGGTGGCACTGGCGGACGCCGGCCCCGCCATTTGCACTGACACTGCATCCGGCTTCTTCCGCTTCGTCTCTGGGGCGGCGGAGGGCCCGGCGGTCGACCAACAGGGCCCGGTGCAACGCCGCAGGCCCGTCGCCTGATGACTTCCAACGATCTCCCTTATCTGAGCGCCTATCCCGCAGCGCTGCTGGCGCAGGTGCGTGATCTGATCCAGGGCGAAGGCTTGGGACCGGTGCTGCTGCGCCGCTATCCACAAGGCCATGCCGTACGCAACGACAAGGCGCTGTACCAGTACGCGGCGGACCTGAAGGCCCGGCACCTGCGCAATGCCGGTACGGTGCAGAAGGTCGTGTTCGACAGCAAGATCCACGTCGTGCGGCATGCCCTCGGGCTGCACACGGCGTCTGCGCGAATACAGGGCGGGCGGCTGACGGCCCGGCACGAGATCCGCATCGCGTCGATGTTCAAGCAGGTGCCGGAGGAGTTCCTGCGCATGATCGTCGTGCATGAACTGGCCCATCTGCGCGAGAAGGACCACGGCAAAGCGTTCTACCAGCTGTGCGAACACATGGAGCCGCGCTACCACCAGTACGAGTTCGATACCCGGCTGTATCTGACCCACTTGGAGCGATCGGGCGAGCGGCTGTGGGCGGCCGCAGCGGGCTCGGACGTTTAGGCGCTGTCTTTCGGGCGGCTACACCCGCGCTCCCGGTTAAGGTGTGTGCTCATAAATTGATAGCTGCTTGCGCTTGATGGGTGGCCGTCAGGGCCGAAAAAGCTTGTGAATGGGCTCCGGATGCAAGCGTGGGCACCAACACCTGCGCACAGCACCGGGCTGGCAGGCCCAGCCAGCGCTGGGCTGCGGCCTGCAGCAGCGGCAGTTCTCCGGTCGTGAGCAGGCGGACGGCCTCTCCGTCGGGTGTGCTCACCGGGGCCAGCGCACCGGCGGCTTCCAGCAGCCGGCGCGTCTGGCGCGCCACGGGCTCGCCCGTCTCCACGAAACGCACCGCCGGCCCGGTACAGGCCCGCAGCGCCTGTTCGGCAAAGATGTAGTGGGTACAGCCCAGCACCAGCGTGTCGATCTCGCCGTGGCCGGTGCCGAACGGGGCCAGGGCCGCGGTATAGCGCTCGCAGAGCGCGCGGACTTCGGCCGTGGCCGGATCCGTGTCGCGGGCGTCCGCCGTGCTGCGTTCGATGGCCAGGGCCAGCCCGTCGCAGGGTTGGACGGCGAACTGCACGGGGCCCTCCAGCGACGCGCGCAGCCGGCCGAACTTGCCGCTGGCCAGCGTGCCGCGCGTGGCGATCACGCCCACGCGGCCGGTCTGCGTGAGCGACAGGGCCGGCTTCAGCGCGGGTTCCACGCCCACCAGGGGCAGTGCCGGGTAGCGGGCGCGCACCTCGGCGATGGCCGCGGCCGTGGCGGTGTTGCAGGCCACGACGAGCGCCTTGATGCCGTAGGTCTGCAGCAGATGGTGCGCGATCGCTTCGGTGCGTGCGGCCACATAGGCGTCGCCCTGCTCGCCGTAGGGCGCGTGTGCGCTGTCGGCCAGGTACACGAAGCGTTCGTGCGGCAGCGCGGCGCGCAGGGCCCGCAGCACGCTCAGGCCGCCGATGCCGCTGTCGAACACGCCGATCGGCGCCGTGGAAGGGGAGAGGGTAGGGGACATCGAAGGGTCCTTGGAGAGCAGAACTGCAAGCCTGCGTCCGGGCATGCGCCGCGCGCGGTGGCCAGTATGCCCGCGCCGGGAAGATCGTGCAGCCCGCTCTGCTGCCCGGACCGTGGCGAGAGCACGGAGTTGGCGTGGAACCGGTGGTGGACTGCCGTGAAAATCGCCGGGCTGCCCCGCCACACCGCCCAAAGCAAAACCGCCCGAAGGCGGTTTCGTCAGGGGGCGTGCAGGCAGGCCGCGTTCAGGCTTCAGCCAGCGCAATGCCCTTGAACTCGCCCGTGGCGATCTTTTCCTTCCACAGCGCCGGGCCGGTGATGTGGGCGCTGGTGCCGCCCGCATCCACGGCGACCGTCACCGGCATGTCGACCACATCGAATTCATAGATGGCTTCCATCCCCAAGTCTTCGAAGCCCACGACCTTGGCCGTCTTGATGGCTTTGCTCACCAGGTAGGCGGCGCCGCCCACGGCCATCAGGTAGGCGCTCTGGTGCTTCTTGATGGCCTCGATGGCAACCGGGCCCCGCTCGGACTTGCCGATCATGGCGATCAGGCCGGTCTCGGCCAGCATCATGTCGGTGAACTTGTCCATGCGGGTGGCCGTGGTCGGGCCGGCGGGGCCCACGGCTTCGTCGCGGACCGGGTCCACCGGGCCCACGTAGTAGATGACGCGGTTGGTGAAGTCGACCGGCAGCTGCTCGCCCTTGGCCAGCATGTCCTGGATGCGCTTGTGCGCGGCGTCGCGGCCGGTGAGCATCTTGCCGTTGAGCAGGAGGGTATCGCCCGGCTTCCAGCTGGCGACCTCTTCCTTGGTCAGCGTGTTCAGGTCGACGCGCTTGGACTTGTTGTAGTCCGGCGCCCAGTCGATCTTGGGCCAGAGGTCCAGCGACGGCGCTTCCAGGTAGACGGGGCCGGAGCCGTCCAGCACGAAGTGCGCGTGGCGGGTGGCTGCGCAGTTGGGGATCATGGCCACGGGCTTGGACGCGGCGTGCGTGGGGTACATCTTGATCTTGATGTCCAGCACGGTGCTGAGGCCGCCCAGGCCTTGGGCGCCGATGCCCAGGGCGTTGACCTTCTCGAACAGTTCCAGGCGCAGTTCCTCGACCTGGTCGAGCTTTTCGCCGCGCGCCGACTTGGCCTGCAGTTCGTACATGTTCAGGTCGTCCATCAGGCTTTCCTTGGCGAGCAGGACCGCCTTCTCGGCTGTGCCGCCGATGCCGATGCCCAGCATGCCCGGCGGGCACCAGCCGGCACCCATGGTGGGCACGGTCTTGAGCACCCAGTCGACCAGGTTGTCGCTGGGGTTCATCATGACCATCTTGGACTTGTTCTCGCTGCCGCCGCCCTTGGCCGCGACGGTGATGTCCACCGTGTTGCCGGGCACGATCTGCGTGAAGATCACCGCGGGCGTGTTGTCCTTGGTGTTCTTACGCAGGAACTGCGGATCGGCCACCACGCTGGCGCGCAGCGTGTTGTCCGGGTGGTTGTAGCCGCGGCGCACACCTTCGTTGACCGCGTCTTCCAGGCCCTGGCCTGCGGGAAAGCCTTCCCAGCGCACGTCCATGCCGATCTTCAGGAACACGTTGACGATGCCGGTGTCCTGGCAGATGGGTCGCTGGCCCGTGGCGCTCATCTTGCTGTTGGTGAGGATCTGCGCCATCGCGTCCTTGGCCGCGGGGCTTTGTTCGCGCTCATAGGCGCGGGCCAGGTGGGCGATGAAGTCGGCGGGGTGGTAGTAGGAGATGTACTGCAACGACGCAGCGACGGATTCCACGAGGTCGTGGTACCGGATGGACGTGGTCATGGTGGGGTGTGTTTTGTAGGAAGAAGCGAACACCGCAATTATCGCCGCCTGGTGCGAAGCGCGCCCATGCCCAGAGCGGGGCGGCCTGCGGCGCGTTCAGGCGGCGGCTGCGGCGGGACCCGCGCGCGGCGCAGGGCTATCCGCCCAGGTGCCGGCCGTGTGCCTGCGTGCCCAGTCCAGCAGCGCATCGGCCGGCATGGGCCGGGCGAAGAGAAAGCCCTGCAGCTCGTCGCACTGCATGGCCCGCAGGATGTCGCGCTGGCCCTGCGTTTCGACGCCTTCGGCCACCACGTGCAGCCCCAGTGCGTGCGCCAGGCGCACCACGGCGTCGACCACGGCGCGGGCGTCTTCCTGGTGCTCCAGATCGGCCACGAAGCTGCGGTCGATCTTGAGCTGCTGCACCGGCATGCGGCGCAGGTAGCTCAGGCTGGAGTGGCCGGTGCCGAAGTCGTCGATGGACAGCGAAATGCCGATGCGCTCCAGCTCTTCCAGCGTGCGCTGGGTGGCCTGCGTGTCCTCCATGGCCACCGATTCCGTGATCTCGCACAGCAGCTGCGAGGGCTCCACGCCGTGCTCCTGCAGCGCCTGGGCGATGCGCCGCGCCAGGCCGGTCTCGCGCAGCTGGTGGACCGACAGGTTGATGGCCACCGGCATCTGCAGGCCCTGCGCATGCCACTCGGCGATCTGGCGGCAGGCCTCGCCGATCACCCAGTTGCCCAGCGGGTTGATGAGGCCGGAGCGCTCTGCCAGTGCAATGAACACCGCCGGGCTCACGGGACCCCGGGTGGGATGCTGCCAGCGCAGCAGCGCTTCGACCCCGCGGGCACCGCCGCGCGCGCCGTCGATCTTGGGCTGGTAGTGAAGCGCCAGCTGCCGGCTGGCGTCGCCCAGCGCGCGGCGCAGGTCACTCTTGAGCTCCAGCAGGTTCGTGGCGTCCGACCGCATCGATTCCTCGAACAGCGCGTAGCCATTGCCGCCCGCGCGCTTGGCGGCATACATGGCCGCATCCGCATGGGCCATGAGCTTGTCGCGCTCCCCGTGGTCCGGGTAGACGACCACACCGATGGAGCACGAGATCTGCACCTGTCGGCCCCCCAGGTCGAACGGCTGCGCCATCGACGCCAGGATGCGCTCGGCCACGCCCCCGCATTCCGGCACGCTGCCCACGTTCTCCAGCAGCAGCACGAACTCGTCGCCGCCCACGCGCGCGACGGTGTCGCTATCCCGCGCATCGCCATGCAGGCGCTGTGCGGCCTGGGCCAGGATGGCGTCGCCGAAGGCATGGCCGAACGAGTCGTTCATCGGCTTGAAGCCATCCAGGTCGACGAAAAGCACCCCCAGCCGCTCCGTGACCTTGCGGTGGTTGGCGCGGTCCAGCCGGAGCAGCGCCTGCGCCAGGCGGTCTTCGAACAGCAGGCGATTGGGCAGGCCGGTCAGCGGATCGGCGAAGGCCTGCTTCTGCAGGGCCGCGTTAGCGCGGGTGAGCTGGTCGTTGCTTTCCTGCAGGGAGCGCGTGAGGGCGCGTGCGGTGCTCTGCAGGCGCGCGTCCAGGATGGACGTGAACAGCGTGCTGATGAGCAGCATGCCCGTGGCGAGCACGATCACCGCGGTCAGCCCGGAGCCGCCCAGCGCGTTGGCGCTGGTGCAGACGGTGCCTACGGGAAAGTCGGCCGCCGCCATGCCGGTGTAGTGCATGCCGCAGATGGCCGCAGCCATGACCACGGAGGCCAGCATTTGGAAGGCCGGGCGGCGCGGCCCGTGCACCTTGCGCAGCAGCTGGAAGAGGGCCAGCGCCGAAGCGGAGGCCAGCACCGCGATGAGGACGGAGGCCGCCACGACCCACGGGCGCCATACGATGGGCAGCGACATGTCCAGCGCCTGCATGCCGATGTAGTGCATTGCGCTGATGCCGCCGCCCATGGCCAGCGCACCCCAGACGAGGTGGCGCCGCCGGAAGGCCGGCATGCTGGCCAGGGCCAGTGCGATACCGGAGGCGCCCACCGCAGCAATCCAGGACAGCAGGGTCAGCAGACTGGTGAACCCGAGCGCGATGGGCAGCCGGAACGCCTGCATGCCCAGAAAGTGCATGCTCCACACGCCGGAGCCCATGACGACCGAGCCGGCCACCCACCACGCCAGGCCGCTGCGCCGTTCGGACGTACGCACGCGCCGCGCCAGGTCCAGCGTGACATACGACGCCAGCAGCGCGATGCCGAACGACGCCGCCACCACGGGCGGGTCGTAGCTGGCAGGCATGAAGCCTGTCGCGGTGGTGAGGAGGGCGGATGACATGACTAAGAAACGTGTGCAAATGCAGGCGGGTCAGGCGCCTGCCTTTCTCATACGCAGGCCCCGCCCGTTTGGTTTACATCAAGTAACAAAAGATTGGAAATACGCGCGCAGTACGGAACCGGCTGGGTCAGGCAGGAAGACTGGAACGGCGCGTTGCTGCAGAAATGAGAATGGTTTCTCTTCCGCGCTATGCTCTTCGGCTGTGCCCGCTGGTCCAGGTGCTCCAGGATTTGCCGGTGCAACTGGTGCCATCGGTAATCCGGCGCCGCTGGCGCCCACCCCATCGCCGCTCTTCGCTTTTTTCCTTCACCTTCATTCCCGGGGAATGCCTGCTATGACCATCCGTACCGAACGTGACACCTTTGGACCCATCGACGTCCCCGCACACCGACTGTGGGGCGCGCAGACGCAGCGCTCGTTGCAGAACTTCGACATCTCCGGTGAGCAGCAGCCGCGCGAGATCATCAAGGCGCTGGCCCAGGTGAAGCGGGCATCGGCCCAGGTGAACCACGCCCTGGGCCTGCAGGACGCGCGCAAGACCGAGGCCATCGTGGCTGCCGCCGACGAAGTGATTGCCGGCAAGCACCCGGAAGAATTTCCGCTGGTCGTCTGGCAGACCGGCTCGGGCACGCAGACCAACATGAACGTCAACGAGGTGCTGGCCAACCGCGCCAGCGAGATCCTCGGCGGCGAGCGGGGCGAGGGCCGCCTCGTCCACCCCAACGACGATGTGAACCGCAGCCAGTCCAGCAACGACGTGTTCCCCACGGCCATGCACGTGGCGGCGGTGGAGGCGCTCACGCACCGCCTGCTGCCGGCCATCGCCAAGCTGCGCACCACGCTGGAAGCGAAGGCGCAGGCCTTCGACGGTATCGTGAAGATCGGCCGCACGCACCTGCAGGATGCGACGCCGCTCACGCTGGGTCAGGAGATCTCGGGCTGGGTGGCCCAGCTGGCGCACGGCGAGAAGCACGTGCGCGATGCGTTGCCGCATCTGTATGAGCTGGCCCTGGGCGGCACCGCCGTGGGCACCGGCCTGAATGCGCCCAAGGGCTACGCCGAAGGCGTGGCGAAGGAGCTGGCTGCGCTCACCGGGCTGCCGTTCGTCACGGCGCCGAGCAAGTTCGAGGCGCTGGCCTCCGTGGATGCGCTGGTGCATGCGCATGGCGCGCTGAAGACGCTGGCGGCCAGCATGATGAAGATCGCCAACGACGTGCGCTGGCTCGCCAGCGGCCCGCGCAGCGGCATCGGCGAGATCAGCATCCCCGAGAACGAGCCCGGCTCGTCCATCATGCCGGGCAAGGTGAACCCCACGCAGAGCGAGGCCGTGACCATGCTGGCCGCGCAGGTCTTCGGCAACGACGTGGCCATCAACTTCGGCGGGGCCTCGGGCAACTTCGAGCTCAACGTGTTCCGCCCGATGGTGGCGCACAACTTCCTGCAGAGCGTGCGCCTGCTGGCGGACGGCATGGTCAGCTTCAACGACCACTGCGCCGTCGGCATCGAGCCCAACCGCGAGCGCATCGGCGAGCTGGTCAGCCGCTCGCTGATGCTGGTGACGGCGCTCAACACCCACATCGGCTACGACAAGGCGGCCTTCATCGCCAAGAAGGCGCACAAGGAGGGCTCGTCGCTGCGCGAAGCGGCGATCGCTTCGGGCCACGTCACGGGCGAGCAGTTCGACCAGTGGGTCGTGCCCGAGAACATGGTCGGCCGCTGACCGCCAGGCCTGATCCCCGCCGCGCCCCGCTGCTCCCATGACCGCCCGGACAGGATCCTTCTCCCTGCTCGCCAGCTTCCAAGCCAGCTATGCCGACCTGGTGCGCTATCTGGCGCGCCGCACCGGCAGCGCCGAATCCGCGCGCGATGCGGCGCACGACACCTGGCTGCGGGTGGCCGACATGGCAGCGCGCGGTCAGGGCCCGGCGCTGGCCTGCGAGGACGAGGCGCGGGCGTATCTCTTCGCCATGGCGCGCAACCTGGTGATCGACCAGCAGCGCCGGCAGGGGCTGGAGCTTCGCCATGCGGCCACGCCGGCGCACGGCGGCGCCCACACGCCCGATGTAGCGGAGGCGGCCATGTACGGGCAGGCCATCGCCGCGGTGGAGGCGGCGCTGGCGGGGCTGCCGGACCGGGTACGGCAGGTCTTCCTGCGCAGCCGGGTCCATGGCGAGGACCAGGGCGCGCTGGCGGCCGAATTCGGCGTGTCGCGCAACATGATCGAGCGCGACATGATCCGCGCCATGGACGGGGTGCAGCGCGCGCTGGAGCAGTGGAGGGCGGGCCACCGTCCGCCGGATCTGGCGACGGAGGGGGCTGCGCCTGCGCCCCGGGCGGGCCGGCGCCGGTCGCTGGCGGCGCTGCTGGGCGTGGCCGGCCTCGCCATGGGCGGAGTCGGCGGTGTGGCCGGCTGGCGCTGGTGGCGCCTGGCAGTGCCCGAGTGGCAGCAGACCGCATCCACCGCGCATGGCCGAACGCTGCGCCAGCCCTTGCCGGACGGCAGCGTGCTGTCGCTGGACGCTGCCACGCGCGTGGCGGTGGCCTACTACGCCGCGCTGCGCCGCGTGCAATTGCAGGAAGGCGCGGCGTTCTTCGAGGTCGCTCCTGACGCCGGCCGGCCGTTCGTGGTCGAGGTGGCGGGCGACCCCGCCACGGCGCATGCCGGCGTGCGCATCACCGTGCTGGGCACGCGCTTCGGCGTGGAGCGGGGCGCGCACGGCGCCGTGCAGGTGCAGGTCGAATCCGGCCGCGTGCGGGTGGAAACGCTCGACGCCGCGGGCCTGCCGGTGCTGTCCCGGGAACTGGCCGCTGGCGATGCCCTGCGCATCGACGCCGAACACGGCTTTGCGCAGACCCGTCTGCCCGACCCGCGCGCGGCCGCCGGCTGGCGCCACGGCGCCGTCGGGTTCGACGCCGTGCCGCTGGGAGAGGCGGTCGGGCGCCTGCGCCGTTACCTGCCGCGCCCGGTCGAGGTGGATGCCGCGGCCGCCGGGCTGCGCCTGTCAGGCCAGGTGCGCATTGCGCAGGCGGAAGACTTCGTGCGGGCGCTGCCCGGCGTTCTGCCGGTGCGCTCGCGCCTGCAGAACGGGCGCTGGCGCGTGGACGCCATCGCCCAAGGAGCGCCCGGGGGATGAATTCAGCGTTTTGAGCCAAATCGGCCTCCAGCGCTTACGTATCAAGCGCTGTTAGCTATTATTTTTGATAGTCTGTAAAAAAACAGGCGCAGCCTGTTCAGGATGTCGCGGGCCCGGTTCGTTGTAGCGGGATTGCCAACCCTTCAACCCGTTGCTGGCCGCCATGATTTTTTCCCCGCCTCCGTTATCCCGTACCGCCCTGGCCGCCGCGCTGGCCCTGGTCAGCCTGCAGGCTGCCGCGCAGCCGTCGCCGCAGTTCGCCATCGCGGCCCAGCCGCTGGCCGATGCGCTCCGCGACTTCACCGCGCAGTCGGGCCTGCAGCTCGTCTACCCGCCGCATTGGCTGGAGGGCCGCACCGCCAGCGCGGTGAACGGAGCGCTGGCACCGCAGGCCGCGCTCGCGCAGTTGCTGCAAGACACGGGCCTGCAGGCGCAACGCGACGGCGCCACTTGGACGCTGGCGCGCGTGCCCGCCGTGGAGGCCGTGGCGCTGCCGCAGGTCACCGTGCGCGCGGGGGCCGGCGAAACCGCCACCGGCCCGGTGCCGGGCTATGTCGCGCGCCGCAGCACCACGGCCACCAAGACCGATGCGCCGCTGCTGGAAACGCCGCAGTCCATCAGCGTGGTAGGCGCCGAGGAAATGGCCGCACGCAAGACTGATTCCGTCGCCGAGGCGCTGGGCTACGCGCCCGGCATCCTCACGCAGCCCAGCGGCTTCTCGCGGCTGGCGGACGACTACATCATTCGCGGCTTCGACGCGGGCGGGCGCACGGGCAGCGTGCTGCGCGACGGCATGAAGCTACAGTCCGCGCAGTTCGATGGTGGCCAGGAACCGTACGGTCTGGAGCGCGTGGAGCTGCTGCGCGGCGCGTCGTCCGTGCTGTATGGCCAGCTATCGCCTGGCGGCCTGGTCAACGCCGTCAGCAAGCGCCCCAGCGCCGAGCCGATGCACGAGCTGATCGCCGAGACCGGCAGCCACGGCCGCAAGCAGATCGCCACCGACCACACCGGCGCGCTGAATGCCGACGGCACGCTCAGCTACCGGCTCACGGCGATGCTGCGGCGCAGCGGCACGCAGGTCGATGCCATTGACGACGACAAGCACTACATCGCTCCCGCATTGCGCTGGCAGCCCAGCGCCGCCACCTCCGTCTCGCTGCTGGCCAGCCACCAGCGCATCGACACGCGCCTGGTCGCGCCGATGCCCTTCGACAGCACGCTCTGGAGCCAGCGCACCGGCCGCAAGATCCCGTACACGCAGTTCGCGGGCGAGCCGGGCTTCGACCATTACGTGGGCGAGATGAGCACGCTCGGCTGGTCGCTGGAGCACCGCTTCAATGACCGGCTGCAACTGCGCCACGCGCTGCGCGGCTACCGCTCCGACGTGCGCTATGCCTACCTGACGCCCGGCGCCGTCGCGGGCACGCGCCTGGCGCGCCGCGCCGATCTGCGCACCGACGCAACGCACGCCGTCACCAGCGACACGCAACTGCAGTGGGACGGCCCCCGCACCGGCAACTGGCAGCACACCCTGCTGGCGGGGCTGGACGTGTACCGCCGCCAGTACGACACCACCCGCCGCGCCGGCACGGTGGCCCCGCTGGACCTGGCCCAGCCGGCCTACGGCGCCGTGCCCGCCATCGGCGCCACCGACACCGGTGCGGACCAGACCGGCCGGCAGACCGGCGTGTATCTGCAGGACCAGATCCGCTGGGCCGACCGCTGGGTCTTCGTGCTGGGCGGTCGTTACGACTGGGCCACCAGCGACACGGTGGCCCACCGGGGCGGGGCGGTCACGCGGCAGGACGACGGCCGCTTCAGCGGACGCGCCGGCGTGGTGCGCCTGCTGGATGGCGGCTGGGCGCCGTATGCCAGCCTGAGCCAGTCGTTCTTCCCGACGGCGGGCACCGACCGCCAGGGCCAGGCCTTCCGCCCCACGCTGGGAGAGCAGGCCGAAGTGGGCGTGCGCTGGCAGCCGCCGGGGTCGGACACGCTGGTGTCCGCCGCCGTCTACGAATTGAACCAGCGCAATGTGCTGACCGACGACCCTGCCGACGGCAACTTCAGCGTGCAGACCGGCAAGGTGCGGTCACGCGGCGTGGAACTGGAAGCACGCGTGACGCCGGTACGCCGACTGAGCGTGGTGGCCGCGTACAACTATGTCGATGCGCGCACCGTGCGTGACAACGACGCGGCCCTGGTCGGCCAGCGCAGCACCGGCGTGCCGCGGCACACGGCGTCGCTGTGGGTGGACTATGCGTGGGGTGCGCTGGGCCTGCCCGGCCTCTCCACCGGTGCGGGCCTGCGCTGGCGCGGGGAGGCGCCCACCGCCGCCACGGCCAGCGTGCGCGAGACGCCCTCGTATGCGTTGATCGATCTGCGCGTGGCCTATGCGTTCGGCCCCTGGCTCACCAGCGTCAAGGTCAGCAACGTGGGGGACAAGCGCTATCTGCACTGCCAGGGCACCTGCCGCTACGGCGACCTGCGCACGGTCGTCGCGCAGCTGGGCTACCACTGGTAGAGAGACCGTGTCAGGCCGCCAGGCGCGCCGGCGCTACGCGAGCGGCCTTGCGGCGGCGCGGTCTGGCTGCGCTGGGGGCGGTTGCGGCCGCCTGGGATGCGGCCTGCTTCCTCGGCCGCGCGGGCGGGCTCGGGCTGCGGGCCGGCGGCCGGCGCAGAAAGGCCAGCAGCCGCCGCTCCGGCGCCGCGAGGCCCCGGGGCGCAGCGCCTTCGCCGCCGATGCGGTCCCACACCTTCTGCATGTCGGGCCCCGCGTCCGACGCCAGCCGCGTGCCCAGTTCCAGCACCGCGGGGTGGACGTAGGACTTCTTGCACACGGCCGGCGTATTGCCCAGCTGGCGCGCCACTTCGATCAGGATGGCCTTGGCGCTGTACGACGCCGGGCCGCATTCACCCGTGCAGGCCAGCCGCGTCAGCTCCAGGGCCTGCGCGGTGCCATGCCAGGTGCGGAAATCCTTGGCGGTGAAGGTGGGGCCGAGGGCATCGCCCGTGCCGTGGGTGATCTCACGCAGGTAGTCGTTCACGTCGCTGGAGCCGATGGCGTGGCGCTGGCCGTCCGCATCCTCGTACTGGAACAGCTCCTGCCCGGGCAACTGCTGGCAGCGGCGCACCACGCGGGCCACGCGCGGGTCGTCCAGGCGGGCCTCCTGCTCCACGCCGCTCTTGCCGCGAAAGCGCAGCGTGAGCTGGCTGCCGCGTACGCCGGCATGGCGGTTGCGCAGCGTCGTCAGGCCGTAGGACTTGTTGGTGGCGGCGTATTCCTCGTTGCCCACGCGCAGGAAGGTGGTGTCCAGCAGGCGCACGATGGTGGCCAGCACCACGGTGCGCGACAGCGCGGGCTCGCCCCGCCGGGGCTTGAGGTCGCGTGCCACGCGGGCGCGGATGCGCGGCAGCGCCTGGCCGAAGGCGCGCATGCGCTCGAACTTGTCCTCGTCGCGCACGCGGCGCCACTCGGGGTGGTAGCGGTACTGGCGCCGGCCGCGCGCATCCAGGCCCGTGGCCTGCAGATGGCCGTTGGCGCGCGGGCAGATCCACACGTCGGTGTAGGCGGGCGGAATGGCCAGCTTGCGGATGCGGGCGATCTCTTCTTCGTCGCTCAGCCAGCTGCCGTCGGGCCGGCGGTAGCGGAAGGTCTTGCCGTGCCGCACGCGCGCCAGGCCGGGCATGTCGGCAGACACATAGACCAGCCCGCCGGGCAGGCGCGTGCCCGGGCGGGGCGGTTCGGCGGCGGCAGCATCAGAGACGGCGGCGGGGCTGGTGGGCATGCGGCGTACGGTTCGGAGCGGGGTGGTGCGGGGCCAGGACGGTGCCTGAAATAGCGGCTGCCGCCATCACACCGCAGCGCGCCGCACGCGGCTGTAGGAGCCCGTCCGCACCCAGGGTGGGAGCGTCCCTCCGCCGGTACCGCTGCTCGTAGGTATCCGCACCCTTTGCTGAAAATGCCTCCAGCGCCCGTCCATAAAGCGCAGTTAGCTATTGAAATAATAGCGTTCTGCTTTGCGCGCGTGGTGGGGTGCTCAGAACCGCGCCGTCGCGCCGACGAAGTACGTGCGCCCCCCGTTGTCGTAGTTGCTGCCCAGTTCGCGGGACTGCTTGTCGGTGAAGTTGATGACGCCGGCGCGCAGGGTCACCGTGTCGTTCACCTGGTAGTTGGTGGAGACGTCGAAGGTGGTGTAGGCCTTGGCGAAGTTGCTGGCGGAGCCGGTAGTGAGCAGTTCCTTGCCCGTATGGTGCGCGCTCAGCGCCGCCGTCCACGCCGCGCGGATGCGCCACTGCAGCGACGAATACGCCGTGAGGCGCGGCACGGCCAGCAACGAGGCGCCCGTGGTCAGGTTCTTGGACTCGAACATGCGGGTGACGTTGGTGTTCCAGTCCAGGCCCGGGGCCAGCGGCACGTTGAAGGTGGCCTCCAGGCCGCGGGTGCGGGCGCGCTGGGCGTTGGCCATGCGCGTCCACCAGTAGCCGTTGAAGAAGCCGAGCGGCTGGTAGTCGATCTTGTTCTTGAAGTTGGTGTGGAAGTACGTGGCGCCCAGCGACCAGCCGTTGCGGTCCCAGCTGGTGCCCAGCTCGAAATTGGTGCTGGTCTCCGGTTCGAGGTCGGGGTTGCCCGCCATGTAGCAGCCGCGCGTGCCGTCCGCGTTGACGCTGGTGCTGGTCCAGCCCCGCCCGGCCAGGCTGCGACAGCCATTGCCGCCGGACTGCGTGGCCGCGTTAGGCGAGTTCTCCTTGAGCCCCGGCGCGCGGAAGCCGCGCGACACGCCGCCGCGCACCGTCCACTCGGGCTGCGGGTGGTAGACGATGTAGGCCCTGGGGCTCCAGTTGCTGCCGTACTTGTGGTGGTGGTCCATGCGCAGGCCGAGCGTGAGGGCCAGGTTCTCGCGCAGGAAGATCTGGTCCTCGCCGAAGAGCGCCCAGGTCGATGCGCTGATGGACGAGCCGTTGACCGCGTTGCCGCGGTAGTCGATGGGCGCCAGGCCGATGGTGTCGCGGTTGTCCAGCTCCTCGCGCTTCCACTGGCCGCCCAGGGCCAGGGCCTGGTCGAAGCCGAATAATTTCGCCGGCAGGTCCACCCGGCCGTCCAGCGTGGTCTCGCGGGAGTTGTTGCCGATGGTGTCGCCCTTGTCCTCGTAGCGGTGGTGGGCGAGGTTGATGCGCGAGCGCACGTCGCCCCAGCGGCCTTCATGGCTGGCACCGACGTGCGTGTGCTCCAGCTTGCTCAGGCCCCACTGCGCGACCAGCGGGTTGCCGTTGGCGGCACGCACGTCCGAGCCGGTGGCGCGCTGCGTGCCATGGCCGGTCTCCAGGCCGATCACCTGGTCGGGCGTGAGCTGCCAGTTCAGCAGGGCGTTGAGGTTCTGCTTGCGCGAGCCCGCCGTGGACAGGTACGCGCCGGGGAAGCCGCCGTTGCCCTCGTCCGCGGCGCGGTCGGTGTAGTTGCCGGCCAGGCGCAGGCCGAGGCGGTCCGACACGGGGCCGCTGGCATTGAAGCCCCACTGCCGCGTGTCGCCCCGGTCGCCGTCCGAGGGGCGGCTGTAGTTGAGCGTGGTCGAGCCCGACCAGCGCGGCGCGATCTTGCGCGTGATGATGTTGATGACGCCGCCCATGGCGTCCGAGCCGTAGAGCGATGACATCGGGCCGCGCACCACCTCGATGCGCTCGATCATCTCGGGCGAGATCCAGTCCAGATCCTGCTGGCCCAGATCGTCGCGGTAGTTCACGCCGGCCGAGTTGCCCTGGCGCTGGCCGTCCACCAGGATCAGCGTGTACTTCTCGGGCAGGCCGCGCAGTCGGATCTTGGACTGCGCGCCGGTGCCCGACAGGCCGCCCGTCACACCCGGCACGGTGGCCAGCAGCTCGCCGATGCTGGTGACGGGTTTGCGCTCGATGTCCTCGCGGGTGATGACGCTGATGCTGGCGGGCGCCTCCCGGATGTCCACGGCCGTGCCCGACGCGGTCACCACCACGGTGGACAGCGCCGCGGTGTCCGGGGCCGCGGGAGATGACGACTGTGCGTGGGCTGCGGCCATGCCGGCACAGGCCAGGGCGGCAGCGAGGGGGAGGGGCAGGGGGCGGAGCAGTGCGTATCGGGCCATCGGTCAAACATCCTTCGATCAATACAACAAGACAATTGCTAATGATAACAATTCGTATTTGTATTGTATCGAGGGTGTAAAGACGCTCTGGGATGGAGTGGCCGGGTGCCTTGAAAATGGAACCGGGCGGAATGGGCTCGGCCGGCCAGGCCAGGTCTGCCTCGGACGGGACTGCGTAATGTGTGGGGAGCTGGGGAAGACGCCGATCCCGCCGGCCGTGCTCTGCTGTCGGAGTGTTTCGCTATTTTATTGATAGCTGTATGCGCTTGTGGATAGGGCGTTCCCGGCAATTTTGGCAAATAAAAACCCGCGCCTCTTGCGAGGGCGGGCGTTCGGGAACGGGGCGCGGGCGGCGGCGCGGTTGCCGCGCCTGCAGCGCTACTTACTTGGCCGCGGCCAGCGCCTGCTGGATCCAGCCGTCGAAGGTCTTCTGGTGCGCCTTGATCCAGCCGTCGGCGTGGCGCGCGATGTCGGCCGGCTTGTTCTGGCCGTTCTTCATGGCCAAGTTCTGCGCGTTGATGTCGCCCACCGACACCTGCATCACCTCGAACAGCTTGGCGGCGGCCGGGTTCTTCTGCACGAACTGCTTGTTGGCCACGATGCGCTGGTTGTTCAGCACGAAGCCGTAGTTCTTGCCGTCAGGCAGCTTGGTGTCGATTTTGGCCTGCTCGCCGGGCAGCGAGGAGTGCGGCACCTGCAGCCACACCACGTCCTGGCCCGGGCGCAGCACGCCGCTCACCCAGTAGGGCGTCCAGGTGTAGTACAGGATGGGCTTGCCCTGCTTGAAGCGGGCGATGGTGTCGGCGATCAGCGCCGAGTAGCTGCCCTGCACGTGCGTCACCGTGTCGCTGAGCTGGAAGGCCTTGAGCTGGTGCTCGATCACGCCCTCGCAGCCCCAGCCGGGGTTGCAGCCCGTCAGGTCGGCCTTGCCGTCGCCGTTGGTGTCGAACAGCTTGGCGAGCTTCGGGTCCTTGAGCTGGTCGATGTGGGTGATCTTGTACTGCTCGGCCGTCTTCTTGTCGATCAGGTAGCCCTGCGCGGCATTCTGCGAATAGGTGCCCGTGCGCGACAGCTTGGCGTCGCCGCCGGCGTTCTTGTAGAAGTCGGCGTGCAGCGGGTCCCAGTGGTCGGCCATGTAGGTCGCGTCCCCATTGGCGATGGCGACGTGGGCCGTGGCGTACTCGATCTCCTTGATGGGCTGCACGGTGTAGCCGAGCTTTTCCATTGCGCGGCCCACCAGCAGGGTCTGAAAGGTCTCTTCCGCGATCGAGCTTTGCAGCGGCTGCACGGTGATGCCCTTGCCGGGCAGGTCCTGCGCGTGGCTTGCGGCGGCGCCGCCGGCCAGGCCCAGGGCCACGAGGCTGGTAGCCAGCAGGCCGCGGGCTGCGGCGGTGGGGGCGATGCGGTGGGTCTTCCAGGTCATCATCATCATCAGTTCAGGCTCCTTGGTTTTTTGAAATCAATGGCAGTCGGGGAGGGAGGGCGCGGCCCTCAGTGGGCCGTGCCGGCCAGCGTGGTGCGGTGCAGGGACGTGTCCACGGTCACGACGGACGGGCTGGCCGCCGCGGCGGGCTCCTGCGCGGCCGGTGCGGCCTTGGCGGGCCGCTGCACCAGGCGCCACACCAGGCCCGCGGGGCCGGTCTGCCACCAGTGGCGCGCGCCGCGGCGGGATTGGCCCAGCGACTGGGTGATGCGGTCCAGCGTGATGGCCAGCAGCACGATGCCCAGGCCGCCCACGGTGGCCAGGCCCATGTCCAGGCGGCCGATGCCGCGCAGCACCATCTGGCCCAGGCCGCCCACGGCGATCATGGAAGCGATCACCACCATCGACAGCGACAGCATGAGCGCCTGGTTGATGCCGGCCATGATGGACGGCATGGCCAGCGGCAGCTGCACCTTGAACAGCATCTGCAGGGGCGAGGCGCCGTACGCGCGGCTGGCCTCGATCAGGTCGGGCCGCACCTGGCGGATGCCCAGGTTGGTCAGGCGCACCAGCGGCGGCAGCGCGAAGACGATGGTCACCACCACGCCCGGCACGTTGCCGATGCCGAACAGCATCACCACCGGCACCAGGTACACGAAGGCCGGCGTGGTCTGCATGGCGTCCAGCACGGGGCGCATCAGGCGCTGCGCGCGGTCGCTGCTGGCCAGCAGGATGCCCAGCGGCAGGCCGATCAGCACGCAGAAGGCCAGCGACGTGAGCACCAGCGACAGCGTCACCATGGCCTCGGGCCAGATGCCCAGCATGGCGACCAGCAGCAGCGAGATCACCGTGCCGATGGCCAGCGCCCGGCCGGCGAACTGCCAGGCCAGCAGGCCGACGATGGCGATCATGCCCAGCGTCGGCACGCTGGTGAGCACGCTCTCCACCCACTGCAGCGTGCCGTCGATGGGCGCACGCACGCTCTGGAAGAAGGGGCGGAAGTGCTCCACCACCCAGCCCAGGCCCTGGTTGATCCAGTTCTCGACGGGCAGCGAGCCGTCGAAGAGCTGGCTCAGGTGCAGGCCGCCCGCAGCCGAAGGGTCGGCGCCGGTGGCCGCGTCCACGCCGCCGGGCGCCGCGTTCAGCCAGTCGGTGGCGCCGCCGGCGCTGTCGCTGGGCGCGGTGGAGGCGGCCCACGGGTCGGTGGGGGCTGCAGCGTCCGGCGCTGCGCCGGCCGGAGCGTCCCAACCGGGCGAGGCGGGCGAGGGGGCTGCGGGCGCGTCACCGCCGCCCGCCCAGGGATTCGTGTCCGCTGGCGGCGGCAGGTCGGCCTGTGCCAGCAGCACGGGCGCTTGCGTTTCGGTCAGGGTGTGGGCGGTCGTGCTGGTGATACTCATGCGGGGCTCCCGGTACGTTGTTCTGACGGCGTGGCCGTGGCGGCGGCGTGGGCGGCGGCGGCAAAGCCGTTCGGGGGCGCGCCCGGCGGCACGGGCGGCGTGTCGCGGTCCAGGAAGCGCAGCAGCGTGGTCTTGCTGATGGCGCCGCGCAGTCGGCCGTCCCCATCCACCACGGGCAGGGCGCAGGGCGCCTGCGCCACCTGGCCGAACAGGTCGGCCACGGGCGCGTCGGCGGCGATGGTCGTCACCTCGGGCATGAAGGCGTGCTGCAGGCCCATCGGCCCGGTGTGGCCGTGCAGCGCCGTGCGCAGCGAGTCGGCCGACACTGTGCCCAGGTAGCGCTGCGTGGGGCTCACCACGTAGGCGAAGTTGTCGTCATGGCCTTCGATGAGCTGCAGCGCCGCGCGGCAGCCGCGGTCGGTGTGCTCGCGCACCACGGTCAGCCGCTTGCGCGCGATGTCTCCGGCCTTGAACACGGCCGCCGCGTCCACGCCGCGCACGAAGTTGCGCACGTAGTCGTTGGCAGGGTTGCGCAGGATCTCGTCCGGCGTGCCCACCTGCACCACCTGGCCGTCCTTCATGATGGCGATGCGGTCGCCGATGCGCATGGCCTCGTCCAGGTCGTGCGAGATGAAGACGATGGTGCGGCGCTGGATCTGCTGCAGGCGCAGCAGCTCGCTCTGCATCTCGGTGCGGATGATCGGGTCCAGGGCCGAGAAGGCCTCGTCCATCAGCAGGATGGACGGGTCGGAGGCCAGCGCCCGGGCCAGGCCCACGCGCTGCTGCATGCCGCCCGACAGCTCGTCGGGGTAGCTGGCGCCCCAGGCGCCCAGGCCCACCTGCTCCAGCGCGCGGGCGGCCTGCTGCTGGCGCTCGGCGCGGTCCACGCCGGCCAGCTCCAGGCCGAAAGCGGTGTTGTCCAGCACGGTCATGTGCGGCATCAGCGCGAACGACTGGAACACCATGCTGATGTCCTTGCGGCGCAGGGCGCGCAGCTGGCGGTCGCTCAGCGCGTTGATGTCCTGCCCGTCCACCACGATGCGGCCGGCGGTGGGCTCGATCAGGCGGTTGAGCATGCGCACCAGCGTGGACTTGCCGGAGCCCGACAGGCCCATGACGACGAAGATTTCGCCGGCCTCGATGGTGAAGGTGGCGTCGAACACGCCGATCGAATTGCCGGTGCGCTCCAGGATGTCCTGCTTGCTCAGGCCCTGGCGGACCAGTTCGAGCGCGTCGTCGGGCGAGTCCCCGAAGACCTTGAAGACATGGTCGATGATGATTTGCTTGGCCACGGTGTGGTTCCTCCCTCGGTTGATACGGGTTGAACAGCAGCCGGCACGCGCCCGCAGGCGGCTCCGGCACGAAGGCCGCGGACACGGAAAACCCTGATGCGGCAGCCCGGCCCGGTGCGCCCTGGGGGCGCAGCGCCAAAGGCTGCAGAGACGTGGAAGGGACACGCGGAGGTGTCGCCAGATCGGCCCGAATGGCACGCATGAAGAGGTGCGCAAGGGCCTGTGCGGTACGGAAGAGGTCTGGGCAGAGGACTTCCGTTTGCCGCGGTGGCGGCTGCGCGTGGTGCGCGGGCCGCCGGGGCATCAGGGCCGATGTTCCGGCCGAGGTGTGTCAGGGGCAGCGGCGTCGCAAAAGAGCCGGCTTTCTGACGAGATTCGCTCCGAAAGGGGCGAATTACCTGCGTTGCAGGTTGTAAAACACCCCGAAAGTATAGGTATTGGGTGCTTTTGTGTCAAAAGCACTGGGTTTTTGGGGATGTGTTATGCGCGTGCGCAGGCCGGTCGCATCGGCCGGCAATGCCGGCTCGTGCTTGCTATTGAAAATATAGCTGAATGCGCAGGCTGTACAAGCGCCAAAGCCCCGAAAGACCTCAAGAAAGAGGCCCTGCGGGGCTTTGGCATCGGCGCCGGGCGCCGGGTCAGTGCTTGCTGCTGGAAGCGTTCAGCAATTTGTCAGTGTAGGCAACGGCCAGGGCGCTGAGCAGGAACACCGTGTGGATGATGGTTTGCCACATCAGCACCTTGACGTCGTAGTTGGCGGCGTTGATGAAGGTCTTGAGCAGGTGGATGGAGCTGATGCCGATGATCGACAGGCCCAGCTTCACCTTCAGCACCGAGGCGTTCACGTGGCCCAGCCATTCGGGCTGGTCGGGGTGGCGGTCCAGGCCCAGGCGGCTCACGAAGGTCTCGTAGCCCCCGACGATCACCATGATCAGCAGGTTGGAGATCATCACCACGTCGATCAGCGCCAGCACGACCAGCATGATCATCGTCTCGTTGAGCGTGGTGATCTGCACCTCGGGCTTGTAGCCGATGCTGGTGACCAGCGCCTGCAAGGCGGCCTGGTTGCCGAAGGCCGCCTCGATGAGGTGCCACAGCTCGACCAGGAAGTGCCACACGTACACGCCCTGTGCGGCGATCAGGCCCAGGTACAGCGGCAGTTGCAGCCAGCGGCTGGCGAAGATGAGCGAGGGCAGCGGGCGCAGGGGCGCGTTGGCCCGGTCGGTGCCGGTGGGCGTGGGGGTGGACATGTCCGTGCGTTCAGGAGTGGGAAAAAGGTCGCGCGATTCTAGTGCGGCGTCTGCGGCCGCCGGATGGGCCGTGGCGTTGCGCCGCAGGGGGTTCCGCAGGGCGGTCCAGGCGAAGGGCGACGGGCGATGGGCGGCGCAGCGGCCTCTGCGCCCCGGTGCCGACCACCCGGGCGGGAAAGGCCGCGCAAGCCCTGGCCGCAAGCCGATTGCCGGTAAAGTCTCCGTCAGTGGCCTGTAAGTACCGCCCCCGAAAGTACTTCCAAAAAATCCCCATCCGATAGGAGACAAACATGACTGCGACCGCCTCTGCGTCCACGTCCGCGATCGAATCCGTTCTCGTGGAAAACCGCGTCTTTCCGCCGCCCGAGGCCCTGTCACGCAATGCGCGCGTGTCCGGCATGGACGGGTACAACGCCCTGTGCGCCGAGGCCGAGGGCGACTTCGAAGGCTTCTGGTCCCGCCTGGCGCGCGAGAACGTGCAGTGGACCAAACCCTTCACACAAGCGCTCGATGAATCCAACGCCCCCTTCTTCCAGTGGTTCGCCGACGGCGAATTGAACGCCAGCGCCAACTGCCTGGACCGCCACATCGGCACGCCGGTCGAGCACAAGACGGCCATCGTCTTCGAGGCCGACGACGGCGCGGTGACGAAGGTCACCTACAAGGAACTGCTGGAGCGCGTGGGCCGCTTCGCCAACGCGCTCAAGGCCCAGGGCGTGAAGAAGGGCGACCGCGTCCTGATCTACATGCCCATGACCATCGAGGGCGTGGTGGCCATGCAGGCGTGCGCGCGCATCGGCGCCACGCACAGCGTGGTGTTCGGCGGCTTCAGCGCCAAGGCCGTGCAGGAACGCATCATCGACGCGGGCGCCGTGGCCGTCATCACCGCCAACTACCAGATGCGCGGCGGCAAGGAGCTGCCGCTCAAGGCCATCATCGACGAAGCGCTGGCCATGGGCGGCTGCG
Organism: Paracidovorax wautersii; assembly: GCF_031453675.1. Taxonomy (NCBI): domain Bacteria; kingdom Pseudomonadati; phylum Pseudomonadota; class Betaproteobacteria; order Burkholderiales; family Comamonadaceae; genus Paracidovorax; species Paracidovorax wautersii. The sequence goes on from NZ_JAVIZX010000001.1 coordinate 2,816,007, forward strand.
ACACCCTCAAGAGCATCCTGGTGTTCCAGCGCACCCCCACGGCCTGCAATATGGTCGCCGGCCGCGACAAGACCTTCGACGAGGCGCTGGCGGGCCAGAGCGCCCAGTGCGCCCCCGAACCGGTGGGCGCCGAACACCCGCTCTTCATCCTCTACACCAGCGGCTCCACCGGCAAGCCCAAGGGCGTGCAGCACGCCACGGGCGGCTACCTGCTGTGGGCCAAGCTCACGATGGACTGGACCTTCGACCTGAAGCCCGAAGACGTGTTCTGGTGCACCGCCGACATCGGCTGGATCACCGGCCACACCTACGTGGCCTACGGGCCGCTGGCCGCTGGCGCGACGCAGGTCGTGTTCGAAGGCGTGCCCACGTACCCGGACGCCGGCCGCTTCTGGCAGATGATCGAGCGCCACAAGGTATCGATCTTCTACACGGCGCCCACGGCCATCCGCTCGCTCATCAAGGCAGCCGAGGCCGACAAGGCGGTGCACCCCTCCAGCTCCGACCTGTCGAGCCTGCGCATCCTGGGCAGCGTGGGCGAGCCCATCAATCCCGAAGCCTGGATGTGGTACTACCGGAACGTGGGCGGCGAGCGCTGCCCCATCGTGGACACGTTCTGGCAGACCGAAACCGGCGGCCACGTCATCACGCCGCTGCCGGGCGCCACGCCGCTGGTGCCGGGCTCGTGCACGCTGCCGCTGCCGGGCATCACCGCCGCCATCGTGGACGAGGCCGGCAACGACATCGCGGACGGCACGGGCGGCATCCTGGTCATCAAGCGCCCCTGGCCCAGCATGATCCGCACGATCTGGAACGACCCGGAACGCTTCAAGAAGAGCTACTTCCCCGAAGAGCTCAAGGGCTACTACCTCGCCGGCGACGGCGCCGTGCGCAGCGCCGACCGCAGCTACTTCCGCATCACCGGCCGCATCGACGACGTGCTGAACGTCTCGGGCCACCGCATGGGCACCATGGAGATCGAGTCCGCCCTGGTCGCCAAGACCGACCTGGTGGCCGAGGCCGCGGTGGTGGGCCGGCCCGACGACGTGACGGGCGAGGCCATCTGCGCCTTCGTGGTGCTCAAGCGCCCGCGCCCGTCCGGCGACGAGGCCAAGGCCATCGCCAAGGAATTGCGCGACTGGGTGGCCAAGGAGATCGGGCCGATTGCCAAGCCCAAGGACATCCGCTTCGGCGACAACCTGCCCAAGACGCGCAGCGGCAAGATCATGCGCCGGCTGCTGCGCTCCATTGCCAAGGGCGAGCAGATCACGCAGGACACCAGCACGCTGGAGAACCCGGCCATCCTGGACCAGCTGTCACAGGCCAACTGAGGCGCAGCGCTGCTCGCGAGAAACTAGAGCGCCGTTCATGGCGCGGCGCCACCCACGCCACCGCGGCCCGTCCGCGGTGGCTTTTTTTACGTGCGGGGCGCTGTAGGACGGCACCGGAATCGCCTTGCGGGGCTGCGGGGTGGATGGCGGGATGGGGTACAACCGGGCGACCGCCGGGGCCGCTGCGCCTGGCCAGCCCCCATAACTCTGCTACGGAGTGTCTCCCATGAATCTCAGAACCATCCTGCTGCTGCTCATCGTTCTCGCCATTGCCGCCCTGGCCGCCCTGAACTGGGGCACCCTCGCCACGCCGTCCTATATCTCGCTGGGCATCACGTCGTTCCAGGCGCCGCTCGGTCTGATCATGCTGGGCCTGACCCTCCTGCTGGGCGTGTTCTTCATCGCCTACGTGCTGTCGCTGCAGGGTTCAGTGCTGCTGGAAACCCGCCGCCATGCCAAGGAAATGGCGGCACAGCGCGACCTCGCCGACAAGGCCGAAGCATCGCGCTTCACCGAACTGCGCGCCTTCCTGCAGGGGCAGCATGTGGAGGGCCAGCAGGCCGTTCTGGCGCGGCTGGACACGCTGGAGGCCCATCTGGCCGCCCGCGCCCAGGAGTCCGACAACACCACCGCCGCCTACGTGGGCCAGCTGGAGGACCAGTTGCGTGGCCGTGCCGTCGCGCCTGCGCAGCTGCGCCCCGAGCCGCCCCTGCGGGCCGACCCCGATCTGCGGATCTGACGCACGTCGGCCGCGTGCCGATACCAAAAAAAAGCCGCAGGGGCCTGGGCTCCTGCGGCTTTTTTGTGGATCGCGCGGCAGAGCCGGAGGCCCTGCGCGGCAGCGGCGTCACTTCACGGTCAGGATCCAGGCGGCCAGCTTCTTGGCCTCGGCCTCGTTGACCTGGGTGTTGGCGGGCATGGGCACCGGGCCCCAGACGCCCGAACCGCCCTTCATGATCTTGGCGGCCAGCTTGTCGGCGGCGCCGCCCTGACCGGCGTACTTGGCCGCCACATCCTTGAACGACGGGCCGACCAGCTTCTTGTCGACCCCGTGGCAGGTCATGCAGTTCTTGGACATCGCCAGTGCCTGGTCTGCCAGGGCAGGGGCGGCAACCGACAGTGTGACGGCGAGGGTGACCAGGGTACGCTTCATCGGGGGATCCTGTGGTGGTTGCAGTACATTTATCTCAATGAAATTGTAGTGGCGTGGGTTGACGGGCCTTTCCCGCAAACCCCGCTGCGCCGAGGAGGAACCATGTACGCACTGGGCCTGGGGCTGTTTCTGGCCCTGCTGAAGTTTCTCGAGGTGGGCCCCGTGGCCGGCTGGTCGTGGTGGTGGGTTCTCTCGCCCTTCGCGGTGGCCGCGGCGTGGTGGGCCTGGGCCGATGCGCAGGGCTACACCAAGCGCAAGGCGATCGAGAAGATGGAGCGCCGCAGGCGCGAGCGCATCGACCGCCAGAAGGCGGCCATGGGCATGAAGCCCCGCCGCCCGCGCTGATTCGCGGGTTCCCGTTGCTGTGTTCAAGCCCGCGTCCGGCGCCGGACGCGGGCTTTTCCTTTGGCGCTCTCCGCTGGCGCCAGTGCCGGGCGCCGGCATTGGGCACGTTCGCGGCAGGGGCTCGGGGGTGGGGGATAATTGGCCGGTCTGCCCAGGGCACGGCTCAAGAGGTTGTTTGTTCGCACGGGCGCGCGAGGGGCCTATTCCTGCGGCCCGATTCCTTCCAGCGATATTCCTGAAGCAACCACGATGCCCGCATACCGTTCCAAAACCTCCACCGCCGGACGCAACATGGCCGGTGCCCGCTCGCTGTGGCGCGCCACCGGCATGAAGGACGAAGACTTCAGCAAGCCGATCATCGCCGTGGTGAACTCGTTCACGCAGTTCGTTCCCGGCCACGTGCACCTGAAGGACCTGGGCCAGCTCGTCGCCCGCGAGATCGAAGCCGCCGGCGGCGTCGCCAAGGAGTTCAATACCATCGCCGTGGACGACGGCATCGCCATGGGCCATGACGGCATGCTGTATTCGCTGCCCAGCCGCGACATCATTGCGGACTCGGTCGAGTACATGGTCAACGCCCACTGCGCCGATGCCATGGTCTGCATCAGCAACTGCGACAAGATCACGCCCGGCATGCTGATGGCCGCCATGCGCCTGAACATCCCGGTGATCTTCGTGTCGGGCGGCCCCATGGAAGCCGGCAAGACCCGCCTGGCCAACCCCGTCACCAAGACCATCGAGTTCAAGAAGCTGGACCTGGTGGATGCCATGGTCATCGCCGCCGACGACCGGTACTCCGATGCCGACGTGGCCGAGGTGGAGCGCTCCGCCTGCCCGACCTGCGGCTCGTGCTCGGGCATGTTCACCGCCAACTCGATGAACTGCCTGACGGAAGCCCTGGGCCTGTCGCTGCCCGGCAACGGCACGGTGGTGGCCACGCATGCCGACCGCGAGCAGCTCTTCAAGCGCGCCGGCCGCCGCATCGTGGAACTGGCCCGCCAGTACTACGAGCAGGATGACGAGCGCGTGCTGCCGCGCACCGTCGGCTTCAAGGCCTTCGAGAACGCGATGACGCTGGACATCGCCATGGGCGGCTCCACCAACACCATCCTGCACCTGCTGGCGATCGCACGCGAGGCCGAGATCGACTTCGACATGGGCGACATCGACCGCCTGTCGCGCGTGGTTCCGCAGCTGTGCAAGGTGGCGCCCAACACCAACAAGTACCACATCGAGGATGTGCACCGCGCCGGCGGCATCATGGCCATCCTGGGTGAGCTGGAGCGTGCCGGCAAGCTGCACACTGATGTGCCCACCGTGCACGCGCCCACGCTGGGCGACGCGCTCGCGCAGTGGGACATCACCCGCACGCAGGACGATGCGGTGCGCACCTTCTACATGGCCGGCCCGGCGGGCGTCCCGACGCAGGTGGCCTTCAGCCAGAACACGCGCTGGCCCAGCCTGGACCTGGACCGCGCGGAAGGCTGCATCCGCTCGTACGAGCATGCCTTCAGCAAGGAAGGCGGCCTGGCCGTGCTGCGCGGCAACATCGCGCTGGACGGCTGCGTGGTCAAGACCGCGGGCGTGGACGAATCCATCCACGTGTTCGAGGGCTCGGCCCACGTGACCGAGTCGCAGGACGAAGCGGTGGAGAACATCCTGGCCGACAAGGTCAAGGCCGGCGACATCGTCATCGTGCGCTACGAAGGCCCCAAGGGCGGCCCCGGCATGCAGGAGATGCTCTACCCCACCAGCTACATCAAGTCCAAGGGCCTGGGCAAGGACTGCGCGCTGCTGACGGACGGGCGCTTCTCGGGCGGCACCTCCGGCCTGTCGATCGGCCACTGCTCGCCCGAGGCGGCGGCGGGCGGCGCCATCGGCCTGGTGCGCAACGGCGACCGCATCCGCATCGACATTCCCAACCGCACCATCGACGTGCTGGTGAGCGACGAAGAGCTGGCCCGCCGCCGCGCCGAGCAGGACGCCAAGGGCTGGAAGCCGGCCCAGCCGCGCCCGCGCAAGGTGTCTGCCGCGCTCAAGGCCTACGCCAAGCTGGTCATGTCGGCAGACAAGGGCGCGGTGCGCGATCCGGCGCTGCTGGATTGACGCCGCGGCGGGTGGCGTGCTCCTGATTCAGGAGCTGCCTGCGCTGAATGCAAAAGGGTTTGAAGGCCGCAAGACCTTCAAACCCTTTGTTCTTGAGCGCTACCTGCTTGTATTTCGATAGCGGTCTTGGAGTGCTTGGGGCGCCTGTGTCGGCCCCGGCCCTCAGGCCGGCGACCCCATCTGGCTTTGCAGGTAGTTCTGCAGGCCGATCTTGTCGATCAGGCCGATCTGCTTTTCCAGCCAGTAGGCGTGGTCTTCTTCCGTATCGCGCAGCTGGGCCAGGAGCAGGTCGCGGCTGACGAAGTCGCCCACGCTCTCGCACAGCTGCATGCCCTTCTGCAGGGCGGCGCGCACTTCGTACTCGGTCTCCAGGTCCTTGCGCAGCATCTCGGGCACGGTCTCGCCGGGCGTGAAATCCTTGGGACGCATGTCGGGGCGGCCGCCGAGGAAGAGGATGCGGCGCAGGATGGCGTCGGCGTGCTGGGTCTCTTCTTGCATCTCGTGGTCGAGGCGCGTGTAGAGCTTGAGGAAGCCCTGGTCCTCATAGATGCGCGAGTGGGCGAAATACTGGTCGCGTGCGGCCAGCTCGCCGCGCAGCAGGTCCTTGAAATATTCGATGACTTGTGGGTTGCCCTGCATGGAGTTTTCCTTGTTCTGATCCAAGGAGTATCGCGCCGGCAGGGCGTTTCGGGGGGAATGGCCCCCGCGGGCCGTTCTGCATGCGCACGGGCATCAGAAGCGTTCTCATTGGGCGCCTGTGCGGCCCCGCCACCAGGCCCGGGGCCGCACAGTAGCCTGCCGATCAGAAGTCGAACTGGGCCGACAGCGTCAGCGTGCGCGGCAGGCCCGTGGTGGAGTAGCCGTTGATGCCGGTGATCCAGTAGCCCTTATCGCTCACGTTCTCCAGGTTGGCGCGCAGCACGACCGGCTTGCCCGACAGCTTGGTGGCGTAGCGCGCGCCGATGTCCAGGCGCGTCCACGACGGCGTGCTCAGCGTGTTGTCCGCGTTGCGGTACACGGATGAAGAACTGACGACGCGGCCATTGAGGCTCAGGCCCGGCACCCACGGCGCATCCCAGTCCAGGCCGAGGTTGTAGTTGCGGTCAGGCACGCCCGAGACCTTCTTGTCCTGGTTGACGCCGCCTTGCGTGCGGGTGAGCTCGGCTTCGGTGAAAGCCACGCTGGCCATCAGGCGCAGGCCGCGCTGCAGTTCGCCATAGGCCGTCAGCTCCAGCCCGCGGTTGCGTTGCTCGCCGTCGTAGCTGTAGTGCTGCAGGGCAGGGTTGCTGGCCGACGGCGTGGAGTAGGCGCTGGGCCGCTTGATCTGGTAGACCGCCGCCTGCGTGGTCAGTTGGCCCCAGTCCACCTTCACGCCCATTTCGATCTGCTTGGACTTGAAGGGCGGAATGGTCTCGCCGGCGTTGTCGTAGGCCGGCGTCGCGTTCTCGGCCACCTTGCTGCCGCGGGAGAGGCCGGCCGTGTAGTTGGCGTAGACCGACGTGCTGCGGGTGGGCTTGAACACCACGCCTGCCAGCGGCGTGGTGCTGCTGGCCTTGTACTGGCTGGTGGATGCGCCCGTGGCCACGTTGAAGCCCTCGTAGTCCATGGTTTGCCGGCGCAGGCCCAGCGTGACCAGTAGGCTGTCGTTGAAGAAACCCAGGGTATCGGCGATGGCGAAGCTGTGCTGGTGGTTTTCGACGCTCTTGCCGGGCGCGCCGCGCACGCCTGTCATGGCCGGAGCGCGCACGGGGTTGTACAGGCTGGACGGCGCAGAGCCGCCCGTGGCATAGAAGTAGCCCGTCTCCTGCGCCATGTAGTTCATGCCCAGGGCCACGGTGTGCTTGATGGCACCGGTGGTGAAGCGGGTGCGCAGGCCCACGTCCGCCGCCTTGGAGTCGGTGTACTGGTCGTACCAGGCGTTGCTGACGGTGAAGTTGCCGTTGGCGTCGAGCCCGCGGCCGCCCGGGAAGTCCTGCTTGTAGTCCAGCTTGGACCAGCCCACGCTGCCGTAGACCGTGGTGCTGTCGGTGAGGTCGTGTTCCAGGCGCGAGGTCACCAGCTTGAAGTTGTCTTTCAGTTCGGTGCCGGGGTACCAGGCCGTGCGCGTGTCGGGCACGGCGGGGATGCCGCCGGTGGTGGGCAGGGTGATGTGGTTGCGGAAGTCGTCGGTCTCGCCGCGCGAGGCCGTGGCGTCGAGCGACCAGCGGGTACGCGCGCCCGCATAGTCCAGCGCGATGGAGCCGAGGTTGAGGTTCTGTTTGCCGCCGTCGATGGTGCCTTCGCCGCCGCGCACGAGACCGTTGACGCGCACGCCCCATTGGTTGTCTTCGCCGAAGCGGCGGCCCACGTCCAGATGGGCGGCCAAGTTGGACTTGCTCATGTAGCTGGTGGTCAGGCGCGTGAGCGGTGCGTCGCCCGCACGCTTGGACACCGCGTTGATGCTGCCGCCCACGCTGCCGTTGGGCCCGACGCCGTTGGTCAGCGCGCCAGGGCCCTTGAGCACTTCCACGCGCTCGATGGATTCGAGGGGAATGCGGGTGGAGGGCGCCAGGCCGTACAGGCCGTTGATGGCGAGGTCGCCATTGCCCACGGTGAAGCCGCGGATCTGGAAGTCGTCGCCGAAGCCGCCACGCGATGCCATCGGACGCACGGACGCGTCGTTCATCACCACATCGGCCACGCTCTGCGCCTGCTGGTTGGCGATCAGCTCGGAGGTGTAGTTGGTGGTGCTGAACGGCACGCTCATCAGGTCGACCCGGCCGAGCAGGCCCAGATCGCCGCCGCGGGCCAGCTGGCCGCCGGAGTAGGTCTTCTGCAGGCCGCCGATGGCCTCGGCCTGGTCGGACACGGTCACCTGGTCGAGCGTGGTGGTGCCGCTGGTCTGTGCCGCAGCGCCGACGGCGGCCAGCGCGAGGCCGGCACCCAGGCATTGGCGCAGCACGCGCACCAGGGGCAGCGGAGTGCAACGGAAATCAGAGCGAGAAGCATGTCGATTCATGGAGTTCATGGCATCAAGGGTTGGTGGTGGATCAAGGAAACCAGGGCCGCCGGGGGGCGGTGCGGGAACGGAGCGAGAAGGGAGGGGTGGCGGCAGCCTGGCCGCCGGCCGCCGTCAGAACTGGGCGCGCACGGACAGCATCACATTGCGGGGATCGCCGTAGTAGTTGTTGAAGTACGTGCTGTTGGGGGAAAACTTGCTGAAATAGACCTTGTCGAAGAGGTTGTTCACATGCAGCTGCACCGTCAGGTGGGTGTCGATGCGGTAGCGCAGCAGCGCATCGAAGACGGCGTAGCCGCCCTGGTGCGCGGTGGTGCCGCCCACGGTCACGTAGGAGCCGCTTTGCACCCGCGCGCCGCCGCCCACCGTCCAGCCCTGCAGCGGGCCGCGCAGCTGGTAGGTGCTGAACAGCCGCAGCGCGTGGCGCGGGTCGATGCTGCGCAGGGGCTCGCCGGCGCGCGCGGTGGGGGTGGCCTGCAGGTAGGCGGTGCGGGTGTAGGTGTAGCCGGCCGAGAGCTGCCAGCCGGGTTGCAGCAGGCCGGCCACCTCGGCCTCGATGCCTTCGCTGCGGCTCGTGCCGCCAGCGCGGTAGCAGGCACTGTCGGTGTAGTAGGGCAGGCAGGGCGTGGGGGTGCCCATGTCCTGCTCGGCGCGCCCGCGCTGGTGGATGCGGAACAGCGACAGCGACGCATCGGCCCGGCCTTCCCACCACTGGGCCTTGAGCCCCGCTTCGATGTCGCGGCCTTCCACGGGGGCCAGCAGCCGCCCGCCGGCGGCGCGGTAGTTCTGCGGCGAGAACACCTCGCTGTAGCTGGCGTAGGCGCTGAGCCCGGGCGACAGGTCGTACACCAGCCCGGCATACGGCGTGAGTTCGTGCGGCACGCGGTAGCCGCTGGCCGGCTGGCCCGTCACGCCGTGGCGCCAGTGGGTGAGCCGCGCGCCCGCGATGGCGGTGAGCCGGTCGCTCAGCGACAGGTGGGCCTTGCCGTACAGGCTGTCCTGCGCGGTGCGCGTGTCGGGGCTGCGGTAGGGCGTGCCGCCGGCCGTGGTGGAGGAGGTTTCGGGGTAGCTGGTGGAGGGGTTCCAGGTGCGTACGTCCACGCCGGACAGCGGGGCGAGGCCCCACACGCCGGCGCTGCCAGTGGTGTGCACGCGCTGCACCTGTGCGCCGGCGACGAGCTGGTGGGTGCGCCCGAACAGTGTGAACGGGCCCTGCGCGCTGAAGTCCATCGCGTTCTGGTCGCTGGCCTCGCCGCCGTAGACGGCCGTGCTGACGTTCACCAGGTAGGGATCGGTGGCGCTGGCGGCCGAGAACGACGCCTGCTTGAAGCCGTCGGAGCGAAAACGGGTGTGGGCGGCGCGCAGCCGGGTGCTCCAGCCAGCATCCCAGCGCTGCTCCAGCTCGGCGAAGGCCTGCTGGTTGTGGCGGTCCCAGCGGTTCCAGTCGGTGCCCAGGTAGGTGCTGCGCGGCAGGCCCAGCGGGCTGCCGTTGGTGGCGGCGGGCAGGCCGCCCCAGGCGCCGGTGGCCTCCAGCTGCGTGTGCTGCAGGCCGGCGGTGAGCCGGGTGGCCGGGCCCAGGTCGGCTTCCAGCACGCCGTAGAGCGTCTGGCGCTCTTCTTCACGCGCGGTCTGTGCAAAGCCCTTGTGGTCGGCCGCGGCCACGATGCGCCCGCGCAAGGTGCCGGCGGCGTTCCAGGGACCGCTCAGGTCCGCCTCGGCGCGGCGGCGGCCCCAGGTGCCCGCCGCCACACGCGCATCGGCCTGGAATTGCGGCAGCGGCCGCTTGCGGACCATGTTGACTGTGGCCGACGGCTGGCCTGCGCCCTGCAGCAGACCGGCGGCGCCGCGCAGGACCTCCACGCGGTCGAGCACGGCGGTGTCGGGCTGGATGAACACCGCCGCGGCGCTGTTCTGGCTGACGGGCAGCCCGTCCACCTGAAGCATGTCGATCTGGTGCCCGCGCGACCAGTAGGTGATGCGCTCGGTATCGATGTAGTCCACGGCGATGCCGGGCGCCTGCTGCAGCACGTCGCGCAGGTCGGTCAGGGCGCGGTCGTCCATCAGCTGGCGCGTGACCACGGTGACGGGCTGCGGGATGCGGCGCAGCGGCTGCTCGGTATGGAACACCGCGGCAGAGCCGGCCGCATACGCGCCCGCGCCGTCGGTCAGCGGACCGGGCGGCGCTGCGGCCGTGACCGTGACGGTGTCCAGCGTTGCGCTGTCCGCCACCGGCGCAGGAGCCGCCGCCGTGGGCAGGGCGCGCAGCGTATAGGCCCCGGCCGCCGTGCGCACCGCCTGCAGGCCGCTGCCTTCCAGGACGCGAGCGAAGCCGGCCTCCACGCCAAAGCGCCCCTGCAGTCCGGGCGACCGGCGCGCCGCCAGCGGGGCCGCGTCGAATGACAGCGCCACGCCGGCGGCATGGGCGTACTGCGCCACCACCTGGGCCAGCGGGCCGGCAGGGATCGAGAACCACGGCGCGCCAGCGGCGGGCTCGGGGGCGCTGGGGTGGCCCGGCTGCATCGCCCGGGCTGCGTCTGCCCGGGGTGTTGCGCTGCCCGCCGCGCCGGCCAGCAGGCACAGCAGCGCCGCGCCCAGGCGATGGGCGCGCGGCAGACAGGCGGCAGCAAAAAGGGGGGACAGCATGGAAACGGGTGAAAGGCCCCGGCGGGGGCGAAGGCGTCGGAGAGGGCCTGCCTTCACCGGGTAGGTCGAACGGGGCGGGCCGAACCTGCAAGCGGCCGATAACTTTTTCTGGAGTGCGGGTGCGTCGGTTTGGAGCCTTTTTGGCCTCCAGCCCTTGCTGGATAAGCGCTGGTAGCTCCTGATGCAGGAGCAAAAAAATCAGAGGGGCTCGACGCGCACCCAGTAGCGGGTGCGGGTGCGCACCTGCACGGGAAAGCCCGCCGCCAGCGCGGCCAGGGCGCGGTCGGTGTCGTCCAGCGGGAAGGCTCCGGACACGCGCAGCGCGGCCACCTCGGGCGCGCACTGCAGCAGGCCGGGCCGGTAGCGGGCCAGTTCCTGCACCAGCTGGGCTAGGGGCATGTCGATGGCGATCAGGCCGCCTTCGCTCCAGCTGGCAGCGGCCAGCTCCGCAGGTTCGGGCGGCGTGGCCGCGTCCACGGAGAAGCGGGCCTGCTCGCCTGCGCGCAGCTCCCGCGGCGCGCCCTGTGCCGGTTGCAGGCGCACCGCCTTTTCCTGCACGGCCACGTGCGTCAGGCCTTCTTCGGTGCGCACGGTGAAGCGCGTGCCCAGGGCCAGCACCTCGCCCTGCGGCGTCTGCACCCGGAAGGGCCGGCCCAGCGGGTCGGGCTGCGTGGCGACCAGGATGCGGCCCGCGTGCAACTGCAGCCGGCGCGCCTGGGCGTCGAAGGCGACGTCCACGGCGGTGGCGGTGTCCAGCGCCAGCGACGATCCGTCCGGCAGCGCCAGCTGCCGCCGCTCGCCGCGGGCCGTGTGGTGCGTGGACTGCCATGCCTGCCAGGGCAGGGCGTGCCAGCCGATCCAGCCGGCCGCACCGGCGGCCAGCAGCGCGCCGGTGCCCTGCAGCAGGCCGCGCCGCGACGCGGTGCCAGGCCGGTTGCGGTCTGCGGCCAGCGCCGCGCGCCCCAGCGGCGCCGGGATGCGTGCCAGCTGCGCGCTGACGGTCTGCACCCGGTCCCAGGCGCGGCGGTGGGCCGGGTCGGCGGCATGCCAGCGCTGCCAAGCGCCGCGGTCGTCCGCATCCGGGGTGCCGTGCAGGCGGGTGTGCCAGGCGGCCGCCTCGCGCAGGGCGGCGCGGTCCCGGTCGGCGGGTGAAGGGCTCATGGGCGGCTCATGCCAAGGCCAGGCAGCAGTGTTCCATGGCCCGCGTCAGGTAGTTGCTGACGGTGCGCAGCGAGATGCCCAGGCGCTCGGCGATCTCGGGGTAGGTCAGCTCGTCGAAGTGGGCCAGCACGAAGGCGTCGCGCACCTTGGGGGGCAGGGCGTGCAGCAGGCGGTCCACCTCCAGCAGCGCCTGCTGCACGATGGCCTGCTCTTCGGGCGAGGGGGCGAGGTCTTCCGGCAAGGCCGTGAGGTAGTCCAGGTAGGCCTGCTCCAGCGTACGGCGGCGCAGGAAATCCACCATCAGCCCGCGGGCCACCGTCGCCAGATAGTGCTGGGGCTCGCGCAGGTCGCTCAGCGGCACGTCGGAGCGCAGCAGGCGCACGAAGGTGTCGTGCGCCAGGTCGGCGGCATCGTCGCGGTTGCCCAGGCGCTTGCGCAGATAGCTCTGCAGCCAAGGGTGGTGGTCCTGGTAGAGGGTGTGCACAGGCGGCGGGGACGGCAGGCGGGGGAGGAAGAGAGCGAAAAGGACGGGCTCGCAAAAGAATGAGAACCGTTATCAATTATGCCTTCCTCTCGGAGCAGCGGGCAGTTGCCCTCCGCAAAGCGGGCTGCGGTGCGGCGCCCGCGCCACAGCGGGCCCCTTGGCTGGAGGCGCCGGGGGGCGCGGGCCGCCGCGCGAACCGCTCGGGGGCGAATGGCAACACGGAAGGTGCCTGCGCCGCTGGATGGCCGGGCCATGGGCCCACGGCCGGCCGGCCTTGCGCCTCGCCACGCCCCAGCGCGCGGGCACAATACCCGACCATGCTGATGTACCCCCAAATCGATCCCGTGGCCCTGCAACTCGGGCCGCTGTCCATCCACTGGTACGGCCTGACGTACCTGGCAGCCTTTGCGCTGTTCATGTTTCTGGGCATCCGCCGGCTGCGGCACGAGCCGTTCGCGTCCCTGACAGGCCCGCAGGCCTGGACGCGCAAGGACGTGGAGGACATCCTCTTCCTGGGGGTCATGGGCGTCGTGGCCGGTGGCCGCCTGGGCTACTGCCTGTTCTACAAGCCGGGCTACTACCTCAGCCACCCGCTGGAGATCTTCTACATCTGGCAGGGCGGCATGAGCTTCCACGGCGGGCTGCTGGGCGTGATCCTGGCCATGGTCTGGTTCGCGCGCTCGCGCCAGCGGCCCTGGCTGCAGGTGGCGGACTTCGTGGCGCCCTGCGTGCCGACGGGCCTGGCCGCGGGCCGCGTGGGCAACTTCATCAACGGTGAGCTGTGGGGCCGCTTCTCCAGCCCCGATCTGCCCTGGGGCATGGTCTTCCCGCAAAGCGGTTCCATGCTGCCGCGCCACCCGTCGCAGGTCTACCAGTTCCTGATGGAAGGGTTGCTGCTCTTCGTGCTGCTGTGGCTGTATGCGCGGCGCCCGCAGCGCCGCCAGGGCGAAGTGGCGGCGGCCTTCCTGATCGGCTACGGCGTGTTCCGCTTCATCGCCGAGTACTTCCGCGAGCCGGACGCCTTCCTGGGCATCCTATCGCTGGGCATGAGCATGGGACAGTGGCTGTGCCTGCCGATGATCCTGGCCGGCGCCGCTCTGTGGGGCTGGGCGCACCGCCGGCCCGCGTCCGTACCGGCGCGCTGACGGCGCCGGGGCGGCCGGGGCCGGGGCTTGTCCCTGCCCCTGGGCCCGCCTTCGCGCCCACGGCCTGACGCCGTGGCGCGCTGGCCGCTGCGGGCGCGGCCGCGCCTGTGCTGCCGTCGTACCGGGGTATGCGGTCAGAAGCGATGGGTCATGCCCACGCCCCAGCGCAGCACATCCAGCGACGTGCTGCCATCGGCCCGTTTCACTTTGAGTTGGCGCGCTGCCGAATAGAGCCGGGTGCGCTTGGACAGGTCGTACGTGAGCATGCCGCTGTAGCCCGTCGCGTCGACCACCTTGCGGTTCTCGGCGTTGCGGGTGTCGGCACCGGCGATGCCCAGGGCCACGGTGGCGGCGCCGAAGGGAACGTCCACGCCGAACTGGTATTCCTTGGAGGTCTGCCCGCCCGCCACGCGCTCTTCTTTCTGCCGCTGGATCGAGCCCACCACGCGGAAGCTGCCGAAGTCGTAGCGGCCCGAGATGAGGTGGAACAGGTTGTTGCCGGTGGTGTAGTGCTCCTTCTGGAAGGAGTAGCCCACGCGCAGCGTGTCGTCGTCGTACTTGATGTTGGTCGTCAGCGTGCGCGGCGCCGCGGTGGCGGTCGTCTCCCGCTCGCCCGCGCCCACGCTGATGGAGCCGCTGAAGTCGTGGAACTCCGGCGTGCCGTAGTAGACGGTGTTGTTGGTGCGCGCCAAGTAGTCGCTGCCCGACACGGCTGGCAGGCCATTGCCGGCCGTGGCGCCCGCGCTCCAGGTCTGCCCGGTCGATGCGAAACCCGACGAGTCGTACAGCTGGTTCATCGGCCCGCGCATCGCGTCGTATGCCGTGAGCATGCGGCCGATCTTGATGTCGCCGAACCCGCCAGAAAGCCGAAGAAAGCTGTTGCGGTTGAACCCCTGGCTGGAGGCAGAGGTGTTGCTGATGCCGCCGGTGTCGGTCATCAGCCCCTGTTCCAGGGCGAACTGCAGCTTGAGGCCGCCGCCCAGATCTTCCGTGCCGCGGATGCCCCAGCGGCTGGCCTGCGCGCCGCCGCTCTCCACGACGTTTACCGTACCCGGCGTGGCGCCGGACCGGGTCCGCTGCATCCCCGCCCAGTTATCGACGATGCCCCACAGCTCCACCTTGTTCCCGCCCTTCGCTTCCTGGGCCTGAACAGGCCCGCCCATCGCCCCGATGCCCGCGGCGACCGACAGGCCGGCCAGCGCCATGCAGCGCCTATGAAAAATGGTATCCCGCACGCTTGTCTCCTTTTATAAACATCAGTCGTCTGACGACTTGCGGAGTGTGCTGTGGTTTGCGCCGCTTGGAATGCGTGCTAACCCGGAGAAGGTGGAGGATGGATCAGTGGTCGCCGCGCACCATGCGCAGGCGCTCGCGGCTGTGGATGAGGTGCATCAGCATCGCGGCGCGGGCGGCATTGGCGTCCTGGCGGCGGATGGCTTCGTAGATGTCCTCATGCTCTCGCTGCGTCACTTCCTTGTTGTGCTCCAGCGACACCAGGGGTGTGCCGAAGGTCGGGGCGGGTGGCGGGGCGGCTTCGGCGGCGGGCGCCGGCGTGTGGGCGCGGGGCGGCTGGGCGGGGCGTGGAATGGTCGCGCTGCCGAGGCTGCGCAGCACTTCCTCGAAATACTCATTGCCGGTCGCGGCGGCGATCTGTACGTGGAAGGCGAAGTCGTCTTCGGTGGTGCTGGCTCCGGCGCGCCGGTGGGCGTCGAAGGCGTCCAGGGCGGCGCGCATGGCGGCCAGATGCGCATTGCTGCGGCGCTGGGCCGCGAGGTGGGCCGCTTCGGACTCCAGGCTGATGCGCAGTTCGAGCATGGCCAGCACCTGCCGGATGCGGGTGCTGGAGGCGGCGGCGAGCAGCGGGCGGGCCTGTGATGGCTCCAGCACGAAGGTGCCCACGCCCTGGCGGGTGGCGACCAGCCCGCTGGCCTGCAGCCGCGACATGGCCTCGCGGACCACGGTGCGGCTGACGCCGAATTCCCGCATCAGCTCGGGCTCGGTCGGCACCCGGTCGCCCGGACTCAGCAATCCGTTGCCGATGCGTTCTGCGATGCCGTCCACGACGCGCTGGGGTTGGCTGACGGCACGGGCGGGTGAAGAAGGGTTGGCTGCTGCGCTCATGGGAGGAGTATTGCGCGCAAAGCGCAGGGTGTGGATCGTGCGGGGCTCATGGCTCAGGGGTTTCTACCGATTCGCCCACAAAAAAGCGCTTCGACAATGTCGTCAGACGACTGATGAAGGCCATTATGAAGATCGAGCGAGTTACCGGTACCGAATTCACCTATCCCACCTTCCGCAGTGTGGACAGCGCAGGGCACTCCCATCCCGGGCCCGAAACGCTCGGCCGCATGGCGATGATCACCATCACCACCGACGAGGGGCACCAGGGCCACGCGTTCGCACCGCCCGAAGTGATTCGCCCCTACGTGCTGGCATCGTATGCCCGCAAGGTGCTGGTCGGCGCCGATCCGTTCATGCGCGAAAAGCTCTGGATGTCGCTGGAGCACTGGCAGCGCGGCAGCGCGGGCCAGTTCACCGACCGTGCGCTGGCCGCCATCGAACAGGCCCTGTGGGACCTGGCAGGGCGCGCGCTGGGGCAGCCCGTCTACCGCCTGCTGGGCGGTTACCGCGACAAGGTGCCGGCGTACGGCAGCACCATGTGCGGCGACGAGTTGAAGGGCGGCCTGTCCACCCCGGACGAATACGGGCAGTTCGCAGAAAAGCTGGTGGCCCGGGGCTACAAGGCGATCAAGCTGCACACCTGGATGCCGCCGGTGTCCTTCGCGCCCGATCCGGGCATGGACATCAAGGCCTGCGCCGCCGTGCGCGAGGCGGTGGGGCCGGATGTGGCGCTGATGCTGGACGGCTACCACAACTACAGCCGCATCGACGCGCTGCGCATCGGCCGCGCGCTGGAGCAGCTGAACTTCGCGTGGTTCGAGGAAATGATGAACGAGCAGAGCATGGCGTCGTATGCCTGGCTGTCGTCGCAGCTCGACATTCCCATCGTCGGTCCCGAAAGCCTGTCCGGCAAGCACCACAGCCGGGCCGACTGGGTACAGGCGGGTGCCTGCGACATCCTGCGGGCCGGCGTGCCCGGCGTGGGCGGCATCACGCCGACCCTGAAGGTGGCGCACCTGGCCGAATCGTTCGGCATGGAGTGCGAAGTGCACGGCAACGGCGCGGCCAACCTGGCGGTGTGCGCCGCCATCCGCAACTGCCGCTGGTACGAGCGCGGCCTGCTGCACCCCTTCCTGGAGTACGACGACAAGCCGGCCTACCTGCACAGCCTGCCCGACCCGATGGACGAGCACGGCTACGTGCACCTGTCGCAACGGCCCGGTCTGGGCGAGGACATCGACTTCGATTACATCGAAGCGCATGCCGTGGCGCGTTATTGACGCGGCGCCGCCCCACCTTGCCTTACCGTGCCGTCACGCAGAAAGCCCGCGCATGTCCCATGATGAGTTCTTGATGTTGCCCGCACCCCGGCGCCGCCGGGTGCTGCAGGCCGCCCTGGCGGGCGCCTGCACCGTGCTGGCGCCCCTGGGCGCGGCACACGCGGCCGGCGGCGGCAGCGCTGCCAGCGCCACGCCCGAGGATCAGCTGATCATGGGCATCAGCATGAACAACCTGCTGTCGCTGGACCCGGCCTCGGCCACGGGCAACGGCGTGGTGGAGATCGCCGCCAACCTGTACGACTACCTGATCGAGCTGGACCCCGAGTCCACCACGCGCATCCTGCCCGGGCTGGCCGAGCGCTGGGACGTGGCGGCCGATGGGCGGTCGCTGCGCTTCACGCTGCGCAGCGGCGTGCTCTTCCATTCCGGCACGCCGGTGACGGCGCACGATGCCGCCTGGTCGCTGCGGCGCGTGCTGCAGCTGAACCTGGCGCTGGCGTCGCCGTGGAAGAGCTACGGCTTCTCGGCCAAGAACGTGGACCGGCTGGTGCGTGCCGAAGACGACCGCATGCTGGTCATCGACCTGCCTGCGCCCACCGATCCGAAGATGGTGCTCTACACCCTGGCCACGTCGGTCAGCGCGGTGGTGCTGGACCGCGGCGAGGTCCTCAAGCACGAGAAGAATGGTGATCTGGGCAGCGCGTGGCTGACCACGCATGCGGCGGGCTCGGGCCCTTTCCGGCTGGACCAGTGGCGCGCCAAGGAAATCCTGATGATGAGCCGCAACGACGCCTACTGGCGCGGGCCGGCGCGCTTGCGCCGCGTGGTCATGCGGCACATCACCGAATCGCAGTCCATGCGGCTGATGCTGGCACGGGGCGATCTGGACATGGCCACCGGCCTGTCGGTGCCCGACATCAATGCGCTCAAGGCCATGCCCGGCCTGGTGGCGCACACGGTGCAGCGGGGCACGCTCTATTACGTGGCCATGAGCATGCAGGACGCGAAGTTCGCCGATGTGCGCGTGCGCCGCGCCGTGCGCAAGCTGATCGACTACAGCGGCATCAACGGCACGGTCATGCCGTATTACGGTCTGCTGCACCAGCGCCCCGTGCCGCTGGGCCTGGCCGCCACGCTGCCCGAGCCCGGCTATGCGCTGGACGTGGCCGGTGCCCGCGCGCTGCTGGCCGAGGCCGGCTTCGCCAACGGCTTCAGCACCACCATCCGCGTGGTGGCCGAGGCGCCCTTCGTCAACATCGCCACCAGCCTGCAGGCCACGCTGGCGCAGGCCGGCATCGAGGCCGCGGTGCTGCCCGGCACGGGCAACCAGGTCTACGGTGCCATGCGTGAACGCAAGTTCGAGATCGTGGTGGGCCGGGGCGGCGGCGGTGCGGAGCCGCACCCGCATTCGAGCCTGCGGGCGCTGGTCTACAACCCCGACAACCGCGATGCGGCCCGGCTCACCAACTTCCAGGGCTGGCGCACGGGCTTCCACAGCCCGGCCATGAACCGCATGATCGAATCCGCCCTGCTGGAGCCCGATGCCGAGCGGCAGCTGAAGGCCTACCAGGACATCCAGCGCGCCTATGACGAGGAGGTCGGCGCCATCCAGCCGCTGTCGCAGATGGTGGAGACCGTGGTGTACCGCGACACCGTGCGCGGCTACGTGGGCCACCCCAGCGCGACCACCCGCCTGCACGGCGTGCACAAGGCGCCCCGCGCCTGAGCCGGTGCGTTGCTTTCACCGAGAAGAAGAAAGGTGTCTTCCATGACGACGACTGCGCTTGCGATGCGTGCGCCCTCCCGGTGGCCGCGCCATGCCCGGCGGCTGGGCGGCCGTGTGGCCACGGTGCTCATCACCCTGCTGGGCCTGCTGGTGCTCACCTTCCTCATCGGCCGGGTGATGCCGCTGGACCCGGTGCTGTCCATCGTCGGCCCCGACGCCGACCGATCGACCTACGAGCAGGTGTACCGGCAACTGGGGCTGGACCGGCCGCTGCCGGTGCAGTTCGGCTACTACCTGCGCGACCTGCTGCACGGCGATCTGGGCAACGCCATGTTGACCGGCCACCCGGTGCGCGAAGACCTGGCCCGGGTGCTGCCCGCAACGCTCGAATTGGCCACGCTGGCCATCCTGCTGGGCACCGGCCTGGGCGTGCCCCTGGGCGTGTACGCCGCCACGCGGCGCGGCCGCCTGGGCGACCACCTGGTGCGGCTCTTCAGCCTGGTGGGCTATTCCACGCCGGTGTTCTGGTTCGGAATGATGGGCTTGCTGGTGTTCTACGCGTGGCTGGGCTGGGCCGGCGGCATCGGCCGCGTGGGCATCGCATTCGAGGGCACCGTGCCCACCGTGACCGGGCTGCTGCTGGTGGACTCGCTGCTGGCGGGCGACGGCGCCGCCTTTCGCAGCGCGCTGCGCCACATCACGCTGCCGGCCTGCATCCTGGGCCTGCACGCCATGGCCTACATCAGCCGCATGACGCGCAGCTTCATGCTGGCGCAGCTGTCGCAGGAATACGTGCTGGCCGCCCGCGTCAAAGGCCTGCCCGAACGGACGGTGGTGTGGGGCCATGCCTTCCGCAACATCCTGGTGCAGCTGCTCACCATCGTGGCGCTGGCCTACGGCGGCCTGCTGGAAGGCGCCGTGCTGATCGAGACCGTCTTCGGCTGGCCCGGCTTCGGCCAGTACCTGACCAGCAGCCTGCTGCTGGGCGACATGGCCGCGGTGATGGGGTCGGTGCTGGTGGTCGGCGTCATTTTCGTCTCGATCAACCTGGTGACCGACGCGCTGTACCGCGTGTTCGACCCCCGCACCCAGCCGACGCGCTGACCCGGCGAGCTGCCCATGAACTCATCTTCCATCACCACCATCGCACCGCCCTCCGGCCTGTCTGCCATGTCCTCCACTGCATCTTCTGCGCACACGGCCACGGCAGGCCAGGCCCTGCGCCGCGAGGCCGCGCGCCTGCTGCGCCAGCTGCTGCGCAACCCGCTCACGGCGGCCGGCGTGGCGGTGATCCTGCTGCTCGTCGGCGTGGCTGCGTTCGCCCCCTGGCTGGCCACGCACGGCCCGTATGCGCAGGATCTCTCGCAGGCCCTGAAGCCGCCCGGTGCGCAGCACTGGTTCGGCACCGACGAGTACGGCCGCGATGTCTATTCCCGGCTGGTGCACGGCGCCCGCATCACGCTGTATGTGGTCGCGCTGGTGACGGTGATCGTCGGCCCGATCGGGCTGGTGGTCGGCATCGTTTCGGGCTACTTCGGCGGCTGGGTCGACACCCTCATGATGCGCATCACCGACATCTTCCTGTCGTTCCCGAGCCTGGTGCTGGCCCTGGCCTTCGTGGCCGCCCTCGGCCCCGGGCTGGACCATGCCGTGATCGCCATCGCGCTCACCGGCTGGCCCCCCATCGCCCGGCTGGCCCGCGCCGAAACCCTGTCGCTGCGCCATGCCGATTTCATCACCGCCGCGCGGCTGCAGGGCGCCTCGTCGCTGCGCATCCTGGCCCGCTACATCGCGCCGCTGTGTCTGTCGTCGGTGGTGGTGCGCCTGACCATGAACATGGCCAGCATCATCCTGACCGCCGCCGGCCTGGGCTTTCTGGGCCTGGGTGCGCAGGCGCCCCTGCCCGAATGGGGCGCCATGATTTCCGAAGGCCGCCGCTACATGCTCGACTCCTGGTGGCTGGTGGCCGCACCCGGCGCCGCCATTCTGATGGTCAGCCTGGCCTTCAACCTGCTGGGTGACGGGCTCTACGACGTGCTCGATCCGCGCAGCGAATGACGTGCCCCGTCCAAGGAAAGAACCCACGCCATGCACACCCCGAATGACTCCGCTCCGCTGCTGCAGGTCGATGACCTGACCGTGCGCTTCACGTCGGCCGACGGCCGCATTGCCGACGCCGTGCGCGGTGTCTCGTTCACGCTGGGGCGCGAAAAGCTCGGCATCGTGGGCGAATCGGGTTCGGGCAAATCCACCGTGGGCCGCGCACTGCTGGGGCTGCACCCCCGCTCTGCCACCGTTGCCGCGCGGCAGCTGCGCTTTCAGGACGTGGACCTGCTGAACGCCAGCCCGAAGGTGATGCGCGGCATCCGGGGGCGGCGCATGTCCATGGTCATGCAAGACCCCAAATATTCGCTCAACCCGGTGATGCGCGTGGGCGACCAGATCGCCGAAGCCTACCTGGCGCACCACGCGGGCGACCGCGCCCTGGCGCGCGCCGAGGTGCTGTCCATGCTGGAGGCCGTGCGCATCCGCGACCCCGAACGCGTATACGACCTGTACCCGCACCAGGTGTCCGGCGGCATGGGCCAGCGGATCATGATCGCCATGATGCTGGTGCCGCAGCCCGAGGTGGTGATCGCCGACGAACCCACGTCGGCGCTGGATGTGTCGGTGCGCATGCAGGTGCTGGACGTGCTGGACGATCTGGTCACCCGGCGCGGACTGGGCCTGGTGTTCATCAGCCACGACCTCAACCTGGTGCGCCATTTCTGCGACCGGGTGCTGGTGATGTACGCCGGCCGCGTGGTCGAGAGCATTGCCGCCGCCGACCTGGCCGACGCCCGGCACCCGTATACGCAGGGCCTGCTGGCCGCACTGCCCAGCATGCAGCACCGGCGCGCCACGCTGCCCACGCTGCAACGCGACCCGCGCTGGGCCGAAGGCCTCGCCGCATGAGCCGAGGCGCCCACCACCACAGCAGCAACGCCCCCACCGCAGGACGCACCGCATGATCGACATCGAACAACTGGAACTGGCATTCGGCGAGGGCGCGGGCGCTGCGCGCGTGCTGCGCGACGTCAACTTCTCCGTGGCGGCCGGCGAATCCTTCGGCCTGGTGGGTGAGTCGGGCTCGGGCAAGACCACGCTGCTGCGCTGCCTGGCGGGCCAGTTCACGCACTGGACGGGCGCGCTGCGCATCGACGGCCAGCCCGCGGCGCGGCGCCTGGACCGCAGCCGTGCGCGCACCACGCAAATGGTCTTCCAGGATCCGTACGGATCGCTCCATCCCCGGCACACCGTGCACACCACGCTGGCCGAGCCGCTGCGCATCCACGGCATCCGCGGTGAAGACGAGCGCATCGGCGCGATGCTGCGCAAGGTCGGGCTGGACGACAGCTTCCGCTACCGCTACCCGCACCAGCTGTCGGGCGGCCAGCGCCAGCGCGTGGCCATCGCACGGGCGCTGATCCTGCAGCCCAAGGTGCTGCTGCTGGACGAGCCGACGTCGGCGCTGGACGTGTCGGTGCAGGCCGAAATCCTGAACCTGCTGACCACCCTGCGGCGGCAGGAAGGTTTGACCTATCTGCTGGTAACGCACGACCTGGGCGTGGTCGCCCACCTGTGCGGCCGCGTGGCGGTCATGCAGCAAGGGCAGGTCGTGGAACTGCTCACGACCGATGCCTTGTGCGCCGGGGAGGCCGCACACCCCTACACCCGGATGCTGGTGGACACCACCCTGATGCACGGCCTGAACGCGCAGGCGGCGTGACGGGCCTGCGCGGGCCGTGGGGCTGCTTGGCTGCGTGGGGCGCCATCGGCGAAGCGCGCGGGGCCCTCTGCCGTCCCGGCGTGCCCTGGAGCAGGCCGGTCCGCGAGGCGGCTGCCGGCCGGCCCGTGGCGGCGCCTGCGGATGACCCCGGCCGGCGGGCAGAGTGGGCAGGGCGCTCCGCCAGCCGGCGGTTGTGGTCAAATTTTCAAGCCAAATCGGGCTCTGGCGCTTTACGCATAAGCGCATATGGCTATCATATTAATAGCATATATAGTTTTGTCCCGCTTGAGCCCTGGATGCCAGCGCATCCGGTGAACGGGCGCCGGCGGTCCGTAGGGCGCGGCGCGTGCCTCATGCCGCAGGGGATGCCGCAGCCTCTGCTGCATCCGCTGCGGCAAACACCTCCCGGGCTGCGAACAGGCCGTTGAGTGCCGCGGGGAAGCCGGCGTACACGGCCATCTGCATGATGACCTCGACCACCTCCTCTCGCGTGACGCCCACATGCAGCGCGGCCTGCAGATGGACCTTGAGCTGGGGCTGCGCATTGCCCAGGGCGGTGAGGGCCGCGACGACGGCGATCTCGCGGCTGCGCAGGTCCAGCCCAGGCCGGGAATAGATGTCGCCGAACGGAAACTCGATCAGGTAGCGCGCAAAGTCCGGCGCGATGTCGGCCAGGCTGGCGACGACGTTCTCACCGGCCTGGCCGTCGATTTCGCGCAGTTTGGCGAGGCCCTGGAGGTAGCGGGGCGAGGGGCTCTGAAGCATGGGTGTTTTCCTGGAATGACGTGGATGGGCCAGGAAGGGAGGCCTCCAGCCGCGCGTAGTGCCCGATCTTGGCCTGCAGCACCTGTGCGGCCTGCTGCATGGCATCGATCGTGGCCTGCACCTGGGCCAGGTGCCTTTCGAGCAGAGCCCGGCGCTCGGCGGCGGTGCTATTCCCTTCGCTGCGCAGGCGCGCGAACGCCTGCATCTGCCCGATGGGCATGTGCGTGGCACGCAGTCGCAGCAGGAATCCGATCCACTCCAGGTCGGAGGCCGCATAGCGCCGCTGGCCGCCCGGGGCGCGGGCCACGGGTGCAATCAGGCCCGCACGCTCGTAGTAGCGCAGCGTGTGGGCGGTGAGGCCCGAACGTTCAGCGACCTCTGCAATGGAGAGAAGGGATGCCATGGGACGATTCTGGAAGTTCGAGCGCACTCTAAGTCAAGCGCCGCGTGCAAAGCCGCGCTGCCGACTCCTGCCGGGGCGCCGCTGCAGGCCCGGGATCGCTCTCGAAGCGCAGAATCCGGTGTTCGAGGTCTTATAACTCAGGAGGACGTGGCCATGAAGATCGAGGGTGCCTGCTACTGCGGCGCGATCGGGTACGAGGCGGAAGTGCAGCCGGGCACGGCGACCGTCTGCCATTGCGACGACTGCCAGGCCCAGTCGGGCTCCGCGTTCCGCGCCAACATCCCGGCGCCTGCATCCAGCTTCCGGCTCATCCGGGGCACGCCCCGCACGTACATCAAGACGGCGGCGAGCGGCAACCGGCGCGCCCTGGCGTTCTGCGAGGTTTGCGGAAGCTCCCTGTACGCCTGCGCCGTGGAGCATCCCACCACCTATTCCCTGCGCATCGGAACGGTGAAGCAGCGGCACGCCCTGGGCCCGCCGCAGCGCCAGATCTGGACCCGGCGGCGCCTGGACTGGGCCGACCTGCCGGAGTGCGGGGCGTCTTTCGACGGGCAGCCGTAGAACCTGTCCGGCGCTTTTCGGAGTCGCGCGCCGCCCGCGCGGAAGGTCTTCAGGTCTTCAGACCGCCAGACCGCCAGACCGCCAGACCGCTAGACCGCTAGACCGCTAGACCGCTAGAGGTCGGCGCTGCCGCGGTCCATTCGCCGTCAGGCGCAAAGCCGCGAGCATGGCGAGCGGGACCCTCTGCCGTTTGCTGCCAGCTTGACGACCCCGGTGTAATCCCTGGTAACGCCATCTTGGTTATTTTTCATAATTATGAGAAATTACTAGAACCAACGCGGCCTGAACCCTGCCACTTCCACCACCGACCCACGCCCCACTCACCGTGACCTCCATGCGCCTTGTCGCCAACTCCCTGTACGACCAAGCGGCCGAGCGGCTGCGCGAGCAGATCTTCAGCGGCGCGCTGTCGCCGGGCAGTTTCCTTGACGAGGCGGCGCTGTGCGAGCGGCTGGCCATCTCGCGCACGCCGCTGCGGGAGGCGCTCAAGGTGCTGGTGGCCGAGGGGCTGCTGCGCCACGAGCCGCGCCGCGGCTGCTTCGTGGCCGAGATCACCGAGCGCGACGTGGACGAGATCTTTCCCGTCATCGCGCTGCTGGAAGGACGGGCTGCCTACGAAGCCACGGAGCGGGCCGGAAGTGCCGACATCGCCGCGCTGGAGGTGCTGCACGAGCGTCTGCGCAGCCATGCCGCCGCCGGCCGCATCGACGCCTACTACGAAGCCAACTACGCCATCCACGAGGCCTTCATCACCCTGGCCGACAACCGCTGGCTGGCCCAGGTGATCGGCGACCTGCGCAAGATCCTGCGCCTGGCGCGGCACCAGACGCTGCATGTGCCCGGCCGTCTGCAGCAAAGCCTGGGCGAGCACCTGGCCATCTTCGATGCCCTGCAGCGCAAGGACTGCGCCGCGGCCGAGCAGGCCATGCGCAACCACCTCATGGCGCAGCGCAATGCGCTGCGCGACATCGCCCGCAACCACCACTCCCGGATCGCACCATGAACGCCGCCGCTACCTGGATCTCGCGCAACGTCTCGCGCCTGCGCCCCGCCGACAACAAGACCGAGGCCGCCGACGGCGCCGGCAGCGCGCCGGCCAAGCCGCCCGCGCCGCGCTCCACGCACGAGCGCCTGCAGGCCACGCTGCGCCGCGGCCAGGAGGCGCTGTCGCCGCGCGCCCTGCGCCGCCTGCTGACCGATCTGCAGGAGGTGGCCGCCACGCAGGTCAGCGAAGTGGAGGGCGGCCGCCGCGCCGAGGCCGTGGCCGCCTGGTATGCCGAGGCCGCGCCCGAAGAGCGGCGCGACCTGTGGCTGCTGATGTGCGAGCAGTTCGCGCCGGACGCCACGCGCTTCAAGTCCGCGCGCCAGCGCTACGAGGCTGCCACCGGCGCCGAGGAGCAGGCCCAGGCCGAGGTGCACCTGCGCCGCGCGCTGGTGTCGCCGCGCACGCGGCTGCTACAGCGCTTTGCGGTGTTCCCGCAGGGCATGCGCTTTCTGGTGGATCTGCGCGCCGAGCTGCTGCCGCAGCTCAAGGGCGACAAGCGGCTGATGGCGCTGGATGCCGAGCTGGAGCACCTGTTCTCCACCTGGTTCGATGTGGCTTTCCTGGAGCTCAAGCGGCTGTCGTGGGACTCCCCGGCCTCGCTGATCGAAAAGCTCATCAAGTACGAGGCGGTGCACGACATCCGCAGCTGGGCCGACCTCAAGAACCGCCTCGACAGCGACCGGCGCTGCTACGGCTTCTTCCACCCGCGCCTGCCGAACGAGCCGCTGATCTTCGTCGAGGTGGCGCTGGTCACCGACATCTCCAGCAGCATCACGCCGCTGCTGGACGAGTCGGCCGCGCCGGCCGACCTGTCGCGGGCCACCACGGCCATCTTCTACTCCATCAGCAACACGCAGACGGGTCTGCGCGGCGTGAGCTTCGGCGACTCGCTCATCAAGCACGTGGTGGAGACGCTCACGGCCGAATTCCCGCGCCTGCGCACCTTCGCCACGCTGTCGCCCATTCCGGGCTTCCGCGGCTGGTTGTCCAAGCACTGCGCGTCGGTGCTGGACCAGCTGGACGACAAGCGCAAGGCGGAGCTGGGCCGCGCGGTGGGCTTCGAGCCGCCGCAGGCCGCGCACGTGCTGGCCGCCGCCGACAAGGCACTCGACCTGCCGGCCAAGTCCCCCGTGCGCCAGCTGCTCCTGGAATGGGCGGCCCAATACCTGGCGCGCGAGCTGAACGAGGGCAAGCCGCTGGACCCGGTGGCACGCTTCCACCTGGGCAACGGCGCCCGCGTGGAGCGCCTGAACTGGGCGGGTGACCCTTCGGCCAAGGGCCTGAAGCAGTCGTTCGGCCTGATGGTGAACTATCTCTACGATCTCAAGCGGATCGACAAACACCGCGGCCTGCTGGCGCAGGGCCGCGTACCGGTGTCGGGAGACATCGAGAGCCTGGTGCGCGACTGACGCGGCCGCGGCGCCGCGCTGCCCCTGGGGCGGCGCTGGCTCCGCGTTCCGGGCCGGCCGTGCACCGCTGTGACAAGAAGCGCCTTCCTTCCATGATTCGATAAATACGACAGGAGACAAAAGGAATGACCGTAGACCATCAAACCATCCCTCCGGCAGCGCTGCGGCGCCGCGGCGTGCTCAGGGCGGCAGGTGCTGCCGGCTTGGCGCTGGCATCCGGCGGCCACGCCTGGGCGCAGGGCGCCGCCGGCTGGCCGACCAAGCTGGTGACGCTCGTGGTGCCGTTTCCGGCCGGCGGCGGCACCGATGCCTTCGCCCGCCCCCTGGCGGCGCAGTTTGCCAAGTCCACCGGCAAGACGCTGGTCATCGACAACCGCGGCGGTGCCGGCGGCACCGTCGGCGCCAGCTTTGCCGCCAAGGCGCAGCCGGACGGCTACACGCTGTTCATGGGCGGCGTGCACCATGTGATCGCGCCGTCGATGTACCCCAAGCTCGACTACGACATCGAGAAGGACTTCATTCCCCTGGCCCTGCTGGCCAACGTGCCGCAGGTGCTGGTGGTGAACCCCAAGACGGTCAAGGCCACGAACATGACCGAGTTCCTCGCCTTCGTGCGGGCCAACCCGGCCAAGCTGAACTACGCGTCGGCGGGCTCGGGCACCTCGCACCACCTCGCGGGCGAGCTGTTCAAGCTGCAGACCAACACCTTCATCACTCACATTCCCTACCGCGGCGCGGGCCCGGCGCTGCAGGACCTGATCGCCGGCAACGTGGACATGCTGTTCGACGGCCTGGGCTCCTCGGCCTCCCACATCAAGGGCGGTCGCATCAAGGCGCTGATGGTGTCGGGCAACAAGCGCAACCCGGCCTTCCCCGACGTGCCCTGCGCCGCCGAGGTGGGCCTGCCCGACTACACCGTCACCACCTGGTACGGCCTGTGGGCGCCTAAGGGCACGCCGGCCGACGTGCAGGCGCGCATCGTGGAGGAGGTGCGCAAGCTCGGCGCCGCAGAGGAGCTGAAGACTGTCTGGGCGAGCAACGGCGCCGACTTCGGCGGCATGACGCAGCAGCAGTTCAGCGCCATGGTCAGCTCCGAGGTCAAGCGCTGGGCCCAGGTGGTCAAGGCCTCCGGCGCAAAATTGGAGTGAGGCCGTGCCGGTGCGCGCCGCTGCGCCGATTCGGCGTGGCGGTGGCGCGGCGCCATGTATGCAACCCAGAGGGAAGACGACGAGATGCCGGGTGAGGTGACGATGACGGTGGGCGAGGGCGGCCTGGTGCACGTGATGCTGCGCCATCCGGGCCGGCTCAATGCCATG
The DNA here is from genome assembly GCF_031453675.1 of Paracidovorax wautersii. NCBI lineage: Bacteria > Pseudomonadati > Pseudomonadota > Betaproteobacteria > Burkholderiales > Comamonadaceae > Paracidovorax > Paracidovorax wautersii. The sequence continues at coordinate 2,843,768 of NZ_JAVIZX010000001.1, forward strand.
TCGCGTGCGATGTGGCGCCAGCTGCGCACGGTGTTCGAGGCGGTCCACCGCAGCGCCGATGCGCGTTGCGTGGTCGTGGCGGGCGAGGGCGGGGCGTTCTGCGCCGGCGGCGACATCTCGGAGTACCCCGACTTCCGCTTCGATGCGGCACTGCTGCGCGACTTCCACGAGAACGACGTCTGGGGCGGCCTGTCGGCCATGCTGGATTGCGACGTGCCCATCGTGGCGCGGATCGACGGCGCCTGCATGGGCGCGGGTGTGGAGATCGCCAGCTGCTGCGATGTGCGCATCGCCGCCGACACGGCCCGCTTCGGCGCCCCCATCGCCCGGCTCGGCTTTCCGATGGCCCCGCGCGAGGCGGCGCTGGTGGCCAGTGCCGTGGGCGATACCGCTGCGCGCCTGATGCTGCTGGAAGCGGCCACCTTCCCGGCCGCCGATATGCTGCAGCGCGGCTTTCTCAGCCGCGTCGTGCCGGCCGAGCGGCTGGACGCAGAAGCCCTGGCATCGGCCCGCCGCATCGCCGAGCTGGCCCCCGTCGCCGCGCGCATGAACAAGCAGACGCTGCGCGCCCTTAACATGCCAAATCAGGCTGCAGCGCCCGTCCATCAAACGCCATCAGCTATGAATTTGGTAGTAGATGGGGGTGCTGTTCCGCTGCCGCCCGATCCGTACGCCTATGCCGACAGCGCGGAACACCGCGAAGGCATCGCCGCATTCCTGGCCAAACGGCCTCCCGCTTTTTGACACTCTTGCAACCATGAGCACTTCTTCCCAGAACCTGTTCCAAGCGCTGCGCGCAGCCTTTCCCTCCGATCTGGACGCGGTCGCCGTCGAGGCCCACGCGCCCGACGGTACGCCGCTCCACTACACCTGGCGCGACCTCGACCGCGCCAGCGCCCGCATGGCCAACCTGCTGGCCTCGCTGAAGCTGCCCGAGGGCAGCCGCATCGCCGTGCAGGTGGAGAAGTCGGTCGAGGCCATGATCCTGTACCTCGCCACGCTGCGGGCGGGCTACGTGTTCCTGCCGCTGAACACCGCCTACCAGAGCGCGGAGATCGAGTACTTCGTCGGCAACGCCGAGCCCGCCGTGGTGGTGTGCTCGCCCGCCAACTTCGGCTGGGTGTCCAAAATCGCCTTCACGGCCGGCACGCAGCATGTGTTCACGCTGGGCGAGGACCGCAACGGCAGCCTGCTGGAGCGCGCCGCGCACCACGGCGACGAACACACGCCGGTGCCGCGCAAGGCCGACGACCTGGCCGCCATCCTCTACACCAGCGGCACCACGGGGCGCAGCAAGGGCGCGATGCTCACGCACGGCAACCTGCTGTCCAACGCCGAAGTGCTCAAGGACTACTGGGGCTGGAAGGCTGGCGACGTGCTGATCCATGCGCTGCCCATCTTCCACGTGCACGGCCTGTTCGTGGCCATCCACGGCGCGCTGATCAACGGCAGCAAGATGATCTGGATGGCCAAGTTCGACCCCAAGGCCGTGCTGGCCGCGATGCCGCGCGCCACCGTCTTCATGGGCGTGCCCACGCTGTACGTGCGCCTGCTGGCCGAACACGGCCTGGACAAGAACGCCACGCGCCACATGCGCCTGTTCGTGGCGGGCTCCGCGCCGCTGCTGATCGAGACCTTCAAGGAATGGCAGGACCGCACGGGCCACACCATCCTGGAGCGCTATGGCATGAGCGAGACCATCATGCTCACCTCCAACCCCTATGCCGCCGACCCGCGCCATGGCGGGCAGGACGAGCGCCGCGGCGCCACGGTGGGCTTTCCCCTGCCGGGCGTGGGCCTGCGCGTGGTGGACGATGCCGGCAAGGCGCTGCCCACGGGCGAGATCGGCAACATCCAGGTGAAGGGCCCGAACGTGTTCAAGGGCTACTGGCGCATGCCCGAGAAGACGAAGGAAGAGTTCAGCGCCGATGGCTGGTTCAAGACCGGTGACGTCGGCAAGGTGGACGAACGCGGCTACGTGAGCATCGTCGGCCGCAGCAAGGACCTGATCATCAGCGGCGGCTACAACGTCTACCCGGCCGAGATCGAGGGCTACATCAACGAGATGCCCGGCGTGGCCGAAAGCGCGCTGGTGGGCGTGCCGCACCCCGACTTCGGCGAGGTGGGCGTGGCCGTGGTGATCGCCAAGCCCGGCGCTCAGATAGATGGCGACGCCATCGTCGCCCAGCTCAAGGGGCAGCTGGCCAACTTCAAGATTCCCAAGCGCTGCTTCGTCGCCAAGGAGCTGCCGCGCAACACCATGGGCAAGGTGCAGAAGAACGTGCTGCGCGACCAGCACAAGGGGCTCTTCGCCTGACCTGCCCCGGCGCGGCTGCCCTCAGGTCGTCTTGGGTCCGTTTTCGCAGAAGATGCAGGGGGCGGCCGGCTCCCCTGTGGCCGTCCCGCCCTGCGCGACCTCAGCATGGCTGCAGCAGTGCTCCAGCCAGGCCCCCACCAGCTTGTACACCGACAGGTTGGTGCGGGCCGTAGGCGCGCAGAGGTAGTAACCCAGAGGGCTTTCGAAACGCTCACCCAGTGGCTCCACCAGGGTGCCGGCCTGCAGCTCGTCCTCCACCAAGCAGGTCGGCACGATGCCCACGCCGAAGCCCGATACGGCCGCGCGGATGATGAGCGAATACAGGTTGAAGCCCGGCCCGAAGCGGCTGCCGCTGGTGTCGCAGCCGTTGGCCACCATCCAGTCGTGCCAGGCGAGCGGCACCTCGATGTGCTGCAGCAGCGTCGCGTGCTGCAGGTCGGCAGGTGTGCGCAGGGGCAGGGCGGCCTGCAGCTGCGGGCTGCAGACGATGCTGGTTTCCTTGCCGATCAGGTAGCGCGCGTTGGCGCTGGGCCAGTTGCCGTAGCCGTACTGGATGGCGGCGTCGAATTCATACGGCACCGCGAAGTCGTGCGCGTGCTGGTAGCGCACGAAGTTCAGCGACACCTGCGGCAGCGTGCGCTTGAAGTGCCCCAGGCGCGGAAACAGCCACTGCGCCGCGAAGGTGGGCGGCACCGAGAGGTTGAGCGCGCCGCCGCTGCCGCCGTACGACATGAGCTGCGTGGTGGCCGATTCCAGCGCCGCCATGGCCGGCCGCGTGGCGTTCAGGTAGGTGGCGCCGGCATCGGTCAGCTCCAGGCCGCTCGCCTTGCGGATGAAGAGCTTCTGGCCCAGGTAGTCTTCCAGCGATGCGATGTGGCGGCTGATGGCGCTCTGCGTCACGCACAGCTCGCGCGCCGCCATCGTGAAGGCCTGGTGCTTTGCGGCCGAGTGGAAGGCGTTCAGTTCCGAGATGGTGGGGCACAGGCGTCGCATGGCGGGCATGAGTAATAGTCATGGGTGGGTGAGATTTTAGGGCGTTGCCCGCGGCCCCGATTGGCCTGATAAATGCGTCCTGTGACGGCGCCGTGACGAGGTTTCCCGTGTGATCTGCTCCTTTAGCACCAAAGTTGTGCGGGGCGACCTGCGGATAACCCGAACATGCACCGCCATGAGTATTTTTCAAGCCATCGCGTTCCACCGGTTTTCTCCATGACCACTTTGCTGATCGATAACTGCCGCGTGCTCGACGTGCATGCGCTCACCGTGCGCACCGGGCTATCCGTTCTGGTGCAGGACGGGCGCATCGCCGCCGTGGGCGAGAACCTGGCGGCAGGCGAGGGCGCCACGCGCATCGACGCGCGCGGCATGACGCTCATGCCCGGCATGATCGACTGCCACGTGCACGTGGTGGCGTCGTCGTTCAACCTGGGCACCGTGGCCAAGATGCCCAACGTCTTCACCATGCTGCGGTCGCTGCCGATCATGCAGGGCATGCTCGGCCGCGGCTTCACGTCCGTGCGGGACGCGGGCGGTGCGGACTGGTCGCTCGCCGAAGCCGTGCGCACGGGGCTGGTGCAGGGCCCGCGCATCTTCCCCTCGGGCAAGGCGCTGTCGCAGACCGGCGGGCACGCGGACTTCCGCCAGCGCAACGACGACCTGGACGTCTGTTCCTGCGCCTACAAGCTGGGCAACATCGGCCGCGTGGTCGATGGCGTCGATGCCTGCCGCCTGGCCGTACGGGAAGAGATGCTCAAGGGCGCCACGCAGATCAAGGTGATGGCCTCGGGCGGCGTGGCCTCGCCCAACGATCCGATCCAGAACCTGGGCTATTCCGAGGCCGAACTGCGCGCCATCGTGGAAGAGGCCGACAACGCCAGCACCTACGTGATGGCGCATGCCTACACGCCGCGCGCCATCGCCCGCGCCGTGCGCTGCGGCGTGCGCACCATCGAGCACGGCAACCTGGTCGATGCGCCCACTGCCGAAATGATGGCCGAGAAGGGCGCCTTCATGGTCCCGACACTCGTCACGTATGAAGGCCTGGCCACCGAGGGCGAGCGCTACGGCCTGCCGGCAGTGTCCATCGCCAAGATCGACACGGTGCGCGGCCAGGGCAAGAAGGCCGTCGAGATCCTGGCCAGGGCCGGCGTGAAGATGGGCCTGGGCAGCGATCTGCTGGCCGAGACGCACTACCTGCAGTCCGACGAACTGCGCCTGCGCGCGCAGATTCTGGGCAACGGCCCGGTGCTGCAGCAGGCCACGCTGATCGGCGCCGAGATCCTGAACCAGCAGGGCCAGCTCGGCGAGATCACCGCGGGGGCCATCGCCGACCTGCTGCTGGTCGATGGCGACCCTCTGGCCGACATCAGCTGCCTGCTGGGCCAGGGCGAGCGCATCCGCGCGATCGTCAAGGACGGCGCTTTCGTCAAGAACACGCTCTGAGATCCCCTCGTTTCTTCTTTCGATTCCCCCGCCTCACCGGAGACCACCATGCAACGTAGAAACCTTCTGAAGCTCGGCGGCGCCGCAGCCGCCCTGCAATGCCTGCCTTCCATCGGCTTCAGCCAGCAGGGCGACGTGTTCCGCATCGGCTCGCTCACGCCCATCACCGGCGCGGGCAGCCCCTACGGCCCGGGCATGCAGCAGGCCATTCGCCTCGCGGTGGACGAGGTCAACGCCGCCGGCGGCGCGGGCGGCCGCAAGCTCGAGCTCTTCACCGAAGACTCGCAGACCAAGCCGGACGCGGCCGTGCTGGCCGCCAAGAAGCTGATCGAGGTGAACAAGGTGCAGGCCGTGCTGGGCACCTGGGCCTCCGGCGTGTCGCTGGCGGTGATGCCGCTGACCGATGCCGCCGGCATCATCGAGATGAACGTCTCGGGCGCACCGGCCATCTCCACGCTCGATACGAAGGACCTGGTCTGGCGCTTCCAGGCCACCAACGACCGCTTCGGCGCGGCGTTCGCCGAGATCTGCGCCAAGCGCGGCTTCAAGCGGCCCGCCACCATGGCGTTCAACAACGCCTCGGGCCTGGGCAACGTGGAAGGCTTCACCCGCGTGTGGGAAAAGCGCGGCGGCAAGGTGGCCGCGCACGTCACCTATGAACCCAGCCGCCCGAGCTACCGGAGCGAACTGCAGAAGATCCTGGCGGCCAAGCCCGACGTGATCGTGATGGGCTCGTACCTGCCCGACACCACCATCATCCTGCGCGAGTGGTTCCAGTCCGGTGCCGACAACAAGTGGATCATCCCCGGCTGGGCGGCCAACCCCGACCTGGTGAAGGCGCTGGGCGCCGAGGTCTGCGAAGGCATCATCTCGGTGGAAACCGTGTCGAACGAGAAGAGCACGTCGTACGCCCAGTTCGATGCCGCCTTCACCAAGGCCACGGGCAAGTCCGCCGCCACCAACATCTACGCCGCCATGGCCTACGACATGGCGATCTCGCTGGCCCTGGCCATGGAAGCCGCCGGCGCCAAGGCCACGGTGGAGCAGGTCAACGCCAAGATCCGCGACGTCTCCAACGCACCCGGCACGGCCGTGTATTCCTTCGCCGAAGGCAAGGCCCAGCTGGCCAAGAAGGCCAAGGTGAATTACGAGGGCGCCTCCAGCAAGCTCGACTTCGACAAGTTCGGCGATGCCACGCCCGACTTCGGCGTGTACGTGATCGAGAAGGGCCAGCTGGTCCGCCGCGACGTGGTGTCCATCACCATGTGACCGCACAGGCCGCGCGCGCCGCGTCGTCGGCGCACGCGGCATTTTTTTCCAGTCGCCCATGGGCGGCTGACACAGCCCGGCACAGCCGTTCTGGCCAGGCGTTGCAACGCCGGCAGAAAGCTTGTGCCGGCCGCCTGACGTGGGATCTGCACGAGATGACGCAATGACCTGGATCGATTTCGCAAACCTCCTGATCAATGGATTGATCGAAGGCCTGGTGGTGGCCCTGCCTGCCTTGGCCATGACCCTGGTGATGGGCGTCAACCGCTTTCCCAACGCCGCCACAGGCGACCTGATGACGACCGGCGCCTATGCCGCCGTGGCGGTGCAGCTGCTGGGCGGCGCGCCGCTGTGGCTGGCCGCCATCGCCAGCGTGGTGGTGACGGCGCTGGTGTCGGCGGGCTCCTACCAGCTGATCTTCCGCAAGCTGGCGGGGCGGCCGATGGTGGCCTCCATGCTGGCCGCCATCGGCCTGGGCTTTCTGCTGCGCAGCCTGATCTCGTTCTTCGCCGGCCACGACCAGCGCACCTTCGACATGCCGCTGGTGCGCGCCTGGAACTTCGGCGGCCTGCGCATCCTGCCCATCGACGTGCTGATCGCGGCCATCGCCGCTGGCTGCCTGGCGGTCGTGTTCGTGCTCATCTATCGCACCAGCTTCGGCCGCCAGCTGCGCGCCGTGGCCGACAGCGCCGATCTGGCGCGGGCCAGCGGCATCCGCGCGGGCGGGCTGATGCTGAGCCTGTGGCTGCTGGTGGGCGCGCTTTCGTCCATCGGCGGGGTGCTGCTCGGCATGAAGGCCATCGTCATGCCCGAGATGGGGTGGGAGAGCCTGATCCCCGCGTTCGCCGCCATGGTGCTGGGCGGCATCGGCAGCCCGGTGGGCGCCGTGCTGGGGGCGCTGGTGCTCTGCGTGGTGCAAGAGCTGTCGGTGCCGCTGCTGGGGCCCTCTTACAAGCTCGTGCTGTCGTTCGTGGTGCTGGCGCTGGTGCTGCTGCTGCGCCCCGCCGGCATCATGGGCCGCGTGCAGCTGGTGCGCTGATAAGAACAAGAACCAAGAGGCCAACCATGATTGCCTATCTCTGTGCCATCGGCATCGTCGCGCTCATCTACTGCCTGCTGGCGCTGGGCCTGAACCTGCAGTTCGGGCTGACCCGGCTGGTCAACTTCGGCGTGGTGGCGTTCTTCGCCGTGGGCGCCTACACCTCGGGTCTGCTGTCGCTCAAGGGGCTGCCGCTGCCGCTGTGCTTTGTCGCGGCTGGCATCCTAGCCGGCCTGCTGGCGCTGCCCATCGGCCTCTTGTCGCTGCGGCTGCGCGACGACTACCTCGCCATCGTCACGCTCGGCTTTTCGGAAGCCGTGCGCATCACCATCCAGCAGGAGAGCTGGCTCACCAACGGCGTGCAGGGCCTACCGGGCCTGCCCAAGCTGTTCGCCAGCTGGGGCGGCGGTGTGTCCGACGTGGCCATCTTCACGTTGCTGGCGGTGATCGTCGGGCTGGTCTGCTGGGGCACGATGCGGCTCACGCGCAGCCCGTTCGGCCGGCTGCTGAAAGCCATCGGCGACGACGAGGCCGCGCTCTCGGCCCTGGGCAAGGACCCGGCGCGCTTCAAGGTGCAGGTGTTCATGCTGGGCGCGGCGCTGGCCGGCCTGGCGGGCGCCTTCTATGCGCACTTCATCACCTTCATCACCCCGGAGCAGTTCATCCCGCTGATCACCTTCTACGTGTGGATGGGGCTGGTCATGGGCGGCTCGGGCTCGGTGCGCGGCGCCATGTTCGGCTCGCTGCTGCTGATGGTGTTCCTGGAGGGTTCGCGCTTCGCCAAGGACTGGGTGCCGGGCGTGTCGGAAGTCGGCATGGCCAGCCTGCGCCTGGCCGCCGTGGGCCTGGCGCTGATCCTGATCACGCTCTACCGGCCCAACGGTTTGTTCGGAGGCTCGTCGAAATGAGCATGCTGCAAGTGGACAACGTGAGCCGCCTCTTCGGCGGCTTCAAGGCGGTGGACGACGTGTCGCTGCAACTGGCCGAGCGCGAGGTGCTGGGCATCGCCGGCACCAACGGCGCGGGCAAGAGCACCCTGTTTGCCGCCATCGCGGGACAGCAGCCGGCCGACGCCGGCCGCATCCGATTCGCCGGGCAGGACATCACCCGCCTGCCGCCCCACCGCCGTGCCCACCTGGGTCTGGTGCGCACCTTCCAGATTCCGCGCGAATTCAAGAGCCTGACGGTGCACGAGAACCTGATGGCCGCCGCCGCCAACCCGCAGGGAGAACGCCTCGTCAACGCCTTCTTCCAGACGCGCAGCCTGCGCGAACACGAGGCGCAGCTGGCGGCCAAGGCCGATGGCATCCTGGCCTTTTTGAACCTGGCGCGCGTGCGCGACGTGCCGGCCGGGGGCCTGTCGGGCGGGCAGAAGAAACTCGTGGAGCTGGGCCGCGTGCTCATGCTGGACCCGCGCTGCATCCTGCTCGACGAACCCTTCGCCGGGGTCAACCCGGTGCTGATTGACGAGATCTGCGACCGTGTGCGCGAACTGCAGGGCCGCGGCATCGCTTTCATCGTCATCGAGCACCATCTGCAGGCGCTCAAGGCGCTGTCGCACCGCATGATCGTGATGGACCGGGGCCGCATCCTGGCCGAGGGCGACCCGCACACCGTGCTGGACGACCCGCGCGTGCAGGAAGCCTACATGGGAGGGGTGGTATGAGCGGAGCAGGCATGAGCCATGAGAACCACGGCGGCAAGCTGCTGCAGATCGGCCAGCTGCGCGGCGGCTATTCGGAAGTGGACATCATCCACGGCATCGACCTGGCCGTGGCGCCGGGCCAGATCGTGACCATCGCCGGCACCAACGGCGCGGGCAAGTCCACGCTGGTGAAGGCACTGCTGGGCCTGCTGCCGCGCGTGGCGGGCAGCATTCACCTGGATGGGCGCGACATCACGCGCCTGTCGGCGGAAGACCGCTTCGACGCCGGCCTGGCCTACGTGCCGCAGGTGGCGAACGTGTTTCCATCGCTCACGGTGCGCGAGAACCTGCAGGTGGTGCGTGGCGTTAAGCATCTCAAGCAGCGCATGGACCAGGTGCTGGCCGATTTCCCCGCGCTGGTCGAACGGCTGCCGCAACCGGCCAGCAACCTTTCGGGCGGCGAGCGCCAGCAACTGGCGTTTGCCCGCGCGCTGATGCCCTCGCCGCGCATCATGGTGCTGGACGAGCCCACGGCCGCGTTGGCGCCTTCGCTGGTCGGCAAGGTGTTCGACATGGTCCAGAAGCTGCCCGCTGCCGGCGTGGCCGTGCTGATGGTGGAGCAGCGCGCGCGGCAGGCGCTCGCCATCAGCCAGCAGGGCTACATCCTGGACCAGGGCCGCTGCGTGCTGCACGGCCCTGCGCAGGAACTGCTGGAGGACCAGCGCATGGCGCAGCTGTATCTGGGCAGCCACTGAGCCGTGTCTGCGCGAATGTGCCGTAAAGGCAGATCGCATGGTTTGCTATATTTAATATAGCTAATTGCGCTTTATGGATAAGCGCTGTAGGCCAATTTGATGCATGGGCCAATAAGCATGCGCCATCTCGCCAGGGGTATCTCATGGCGCTGGACTAGGGAACTGGTCGGGAAGACCGGCGCAGGTCAATGCGCTGGCGAGCGTGGGCCGCGCCGTGGTGCCTTGGCCTCCGGTGGGGGCGCTCGTTCTAGCGCAGCACCAGCACCGGAATGTGCGAGTGCGTCAGCACGTGCTGCGTCTCGCTGCCCAGCAGCAGGCGCTTGAGGCCCTTGCGGCCGTGCGAGGCCATCACGATCAGGTCGCACTGATGCTTCTTCGCTGCCGCGATGACGGATTCCGCGATCAGGTCCGACTTGGCGACCACCGCGCGCACCTTGACGCCGTCGGCCTCGCCACGCGCCTTGATCTGCTCCAGCAGGGCCTGGGCGGCGGCCGTCCACTGGGCTTCCACCCGCTTGGCATCGGCTGCGTCCACGGGGGCGCCGCCCTCGAAGTAGCTGCGCGGGTAGCGGGGCACCACTTTCAGCGCCACCACAGAGGCGCCCGCCAGGGCGGCCAGCGAAAGCCCACTCTCGACGGCCTGGTCGGACAGGGGCGAGCCGTCGGTGGCGATGAGGATGCGTGTGTACATGCTGGGCTCCTTGGAGGGTGGGTGACGGGTCCAGCTTAGACAGGGTGGTGGCGCACGTCTTGATCCATGTCAATGGGCTTGGCGTGGATCAAGAATAGTCTCCGGGCCATGTCAAACCACCCTTCGGGCCCGCAGGTCGCCGCCGCCGACCCCGTGCAGGCAGGCGTGCCACGCGGGAGCGCTTTGGACGGCGCCACAGCCGCCACCCTACTGGACGATCCTCTCGAATGGTCTGCCTTCGGACGCCCGGTGGGCGCGCCGGTCTCCGATGATCCGGCCGTCAACGCGTCGGTGCCTTGGGAATCGCATGTGGTGCTGGAGGGCATGCATTGCGCGGCCTGCGCGCTCACCATCGAGGAGACCTTGCGCCGGGTGCCCGGCGTGCGCGAGGCCGAGGTCAGCTCCGCCACGCGCCGCGCACGCGTGGTGTGGCATCCGGCGCAGGTGCGCCCGTCGCAGTGGATGGCCTCCGTCGGCCAGGCTGGCTACCGCGCGCTGCCGGCCATGGACGCCTTCGTGCGCGAGCAGCGCCAGCGCGAGCACCGCCGCGCCCTGTGGCGCTGGCTGGTGGCGGGCTTTTGCATGATGCAGGTGATGATGTACGCATGGCCTGCCTACCAGGCCATGCCCGGCGATCTGTCGCTGGAGATGGAGCGCCTGCTGCGCTGGGCGTCCTGGGTCATCAGCCTGCCGGTGATGCTGTTCGCCTGCGGCCCGTTCTTCTCGAGCGCGCTGCGCGACGTGCGCCAGCGCCGCATCAGCATGGACCTGCCGGTGGCCCTCGGCATGGCCATCACCTTCCTCGTCAGCTCTGCCGGCACCTTCGATCCGGCCGGGCCGTTCGGGCGGGAGGTCTACTACGACTCGCTGACGATGTTCGTGTTCTTCCTGCTCACGGGCCGGTGGCTGGAGCTGCGGCTGCGCGACCGCACCGCGGGCGCGCTCGAAGCGGTGATGAACCGCCTGCCTGACAGCGTGGAACGCCGGGGCGCCGACGGCGACTTCGTGCGCGTGGCGACGCGCCGTCTGGTGGCGGGCGACACCATCCGCGTGCTGCCCGGCGAAGCCTTCCCTGCCGACGGCCGTATCGTCGCGGGCCGCACCCAGGCCGACGAGGCGCTGCTCACCGGCGAATCCACCCCTGTGCTGCGCGGCGAGGGCAGCACGGTCACGGCCGGCAGCTACAACCTGCAGGCGCCGGTCGAGGTGCAGGTGCAGAGCCTGGGCGCCGAGACGCGTTTCGGCCAGATCGTGGCGCTGATGGAAAGCGCTTCGCTGCAAAAACCCCGGCTTGCGCAGCTGGCCGACCGCATCGCGCGGCCCTTCCTCGTGGCCGTGTTGGCGGCCGCGGCGCTGGCCGCCGCATGGTGGTGGCCCACCAGCCCCAGCCACGCGCTGATGGTGGCGGTGGCCGTGCTCATCGTGACCTGCCCCTGCGCGTTGTCGCTGGCTACGCCCGTCGCCATGCTCACGGCGGCCGGGACGTTGGCGCGCCAGGGCGTGCTGGTGCGCAACCTGCAGGGACTGGAGGCGCTGGCGGCCGTGGACACGGTGGTGTTCGACAAGACCGGCACGCTCACGCGCGATGGCATGGCCGTGCGCGCCGTGCATCTCGCGCCGGGCGCCGGCCTCCTGGAGGCCGATGCCGTGGCGCTGGCCGGAGCGTTGGCGCTGCATTCGCTGCATCCGGTGTCGCGCGCGCTGGCCGCTTTTGCGGAGCGATCGGCGGGCGCTGGCGGCTGGGAGGTCGAGCAGGTACAGGAGGTTTCCGGCCGCGGTCTGGTCGCCACGGTGCGGCAGACGGGGCAGGGCGGTTCGCCATGGACCGTGCGGCTGGGCTCGGCTGCGCACACCGGTGTGGTGTCTGCCGGTCTGCAGCAGCAAGTGGTGCTGGCCTGCGAACGTGGGGAGCGCGGCGAGGGGAGCCTGCAGGAAGTCGCCCGGTTCGATCTGAGCGAAGACCTGCGCCCCGAGGCGGCCGAGGTCGTGCGCGGGCTGCAGGAGGCCGGCGTGGCGGTGCAGCTGCTGTCGGGTGATCGCGACGGGGCCGTGCAGCGCGTGGCCGCTCAGGCCGGCATCGCCGAGGCCGTGGGGGACTGCACACCGCAAGACAAGCTGCAGCGCCTGCAGGGCGCTCAGGCGCAGGGCCGGCACGTCGCCATGGTCGGCGATGGCCTCAACGACGGCCCGGTGCTGGCGGGTGCGCATGTGTCCTTCGCCTTTGGCCGTGCCGTGCCGCTGGCGCAATCGCGGTCCGATTTTGTCGTCCTGGGTGATCACCTGGACCTGGTGTTGCAGACGCTCCTGCTGGCGCGCCGCACGCTGCGCATCGTGCGTCAGAACCTGTGGTGGGCCGCTGGCTACAACGCCCTGTGCGTGCCCTTGGCGATCGCCGGCTACATGCCGGCGTGGCTGGCCGGCCTGGGCATGGCGCTCAGTTCCTTGCTCGTGGTCATGAATGCCGCCCGGCTGGCCCGCGGCACCGCTGCGCACGCGAGATTCCAGGCCCCCGGAGCGCCGTCCGGCAGCCCGGCGCAGCCCCCTTCGGCCCTTGCGGCTGCAACCCCTGTCGAGGTGGCCTGATGGACATCCTGTACCTGTTGATTCCCCTGTCCGTCGGCCTAGTCCTGCTCATCCTGGGAGGACTTTGGTGGGCGGTTTACCGAGGTCAATTCGAGAACGTGGAGCAGGAAGGCGAGCGCATTCTGAGAGACGGTTGATGTTCGTCAATGCCCTGAATTTGTGCCTGATTGAAACTTTCGCTGCAATAAAAGAGGTGCCCGATGGATTCTTCAACAACAAATGCTGCGCATTACAACGACACCGTTGTTCGCCAGTTTTCTATCATGGCCGTCGTGTGGGGGGTGGTCGGCATGCTGGTGGGCGTTTTCATCGCCGCCCAGCTGGCCTGGCCTGAGCTCAACTTCGGCATTCCATGGCTCAGCTATGGACGGCTCCGGCCGCTGCACACCAACGCGGTGATCTTCGGCTTCGGCGGCTGCGCCCTGTTCGCCACCAGCTACTACGTCGTCCAGCGTACCAGCCAGGTGCGGCTGTTCTGCGCACCTCTGGCTTCCTTCACGTTCTGGGGGTGGCTGCTGGTCATCATCTCGGCCGCCATCTCGCTGCCCCTGGGATTCACCACGGGCAAGGAATACGCCGAACTCGAGTGGCCCATCGACATCCTGATCACGCTGGTCTGGGTCTCGTATGCCATCGTCTTCTTCGGCACCATCGGCACCCGCAAGGTCAAGCACATCTACGTGGCCAACTGGTTCTTCGGCGGGTTCATCCTGGCCGTCGCCATCCTGCACGTGGTGAACAGCGCCGAAGTGCCGGCGGGCTGGATGAAGAGCTACTCGGCCTACGCTGGCGTACAGGACGCCATGGTCCAGTGGTGGTACGGCCATAACGCCGTGGGCTTCTTCCTGACCGCGGGCTTCCTGGGCATGATGTACTACTTCATCCCCAAGCAGGCCGGCCGCCCGGTGTACAGCTACCGCCTGTCCATCGTGCACTTCTGGGCTCTGATCTTCACGTACATGTGGGCGGGTCCCCACCACCTGCACTACACCGCGCTGCCCGACTGGACGCAGTCCGTGGGCATGGTGTTCTCGCTCATCCTGCTGGCACCCAGCTGGGGCGGCATGATCAACGGCATCATGACCCTGTCGGGCGCGTGGCACAAGCTGCGTGACGACCCCATCCTGCGCTTCCTGATCGTGTCGCTGTCGTTCTACGGTATGGCCACGTTCGAAGGTCCGATGATGTCCATCAAGACCGTCAACGCGCTGTCGCACTACACCGACTGGACCGTGGGCCACGTGCACGCCGGCGCCCTGGGCTGGGTGGGCCTGATCTCCATGGGCTCCCTGTACTTCCTGGTGCCGCGCCTCTTCGGCAAGGAAAAGATGCACTCCATCAAGGCGATCGAGCTGCACTTCTGGATGGCCACGATCGGCATCGTGCTGTACATCGCCGCCATGTGGATCGCCGGCGTGATGCAGGGCCTGATGTGGCGCGCAGTGAACGCCGACGGCACGCTCACCTACACCTTCGTCGAGAGCGTCAAGGCGACCTATCCGTTCTACGTGATCCGCTTCCTGGGCGGCCTGCTGTACCTGGGCGGCATGGTGATCATGGGCTGGAACGTCTGGATGACCGCGATCTCGGGCCGCTCCGTCAAGGTGGCCATTCCCGCCGTCAACGCAGCACACGCCTGAGCCGCGAGGAGCTAGATTCATGTCCAACACGCATAAAAAAGCATCGACCGGCTTCTCCCACGAGAAGATCGAGACCAACAACTTCCTCATGATCGTCCTGATCCTGGTGGTGGTGGCCTTCGGGGGCCTGGTCGAGATCGTTCCGCTGTTCTTCCAGAAGTCGACCACGGAACCGGTGCAAGGCATCAAGCCCTACACCGCCACGCAACTGGTGGGCCGCGACATCTACCTGCGCGAGGGTTGCTACAACTGCCACTCGCAGATGATCCGCCCCTTCCGGGCCGAAACGCTGCGCTACGGCCACTACTCCGTGGCGGGTGAGTTCGTCTACGACCACCCGTTCCAGTGGGGCAGCAAGCGCACCGGTCCCGACCTGCACCGTGTGGGTGGCAAGTACAGCGACGAATGGCATCGCATCCACCTAAACAATCCGCGCGACGTGGTGCCAGAGTCCAACATGCCAGCCTATCCCTGGCTGGAGAAGTCGCCCGTGGATCCAGCGGTGGTCGCACCGCGCATGAAGGCGCTGCGCGTGGTGGGTGTTCCGTACACCGACGAGGAAATCAACGCCGCCGCCGAGGAAGTCAAGGGCAAGACCGAAATGGACGCACTCGTCGCGTACCTGCAGGTCATGGGCCGCGCGCTCAAGTAAAGGAGTCGCCATGGATATCACCACCATGCGAATCGTCGTCACGCTGGCATCGATGGCGTGTTTCATCGGAATCTGGGTGTGGGCCTTCATGCGCCGCAACCAGGACCGCTTCGACGAGGCAGAACAACTGCCCTTCGTCCAAGACTGAACTCCACAAGAAATGAGAACAACCCATGAGTGACTTCACCAGTAATTTCTGGTCCCTCTTTGTGGCCGGAATCACCCTGGCCGGGATCTTCGGCTGTGCGCTCTTGCTGTGGCTGACCGCCCGCAACACGGAAGCCCCCACGGGAGACAACACGACGGGCCACGTCTGGGACGAGGACCTGACGGAAATGAACAACCCCATGCCGCGCTGGTGGATGTGGCTGTTCGTCATCACCATCGTGTTCGGCCTCGGCTACCTAGCGGCCTATCCGGGGCTGGGCACCTTTGCCGGCAAGCTGGGCTGGTCGCAGTTGTCCGAGTACAAGGCGGAGGTCGCCAAGGCCAACGCCGAGCTCGAGCCTCTGTATGCACGCTTCTCCACCATGAAGCCCGAGGAGATCGCAGGCGATCCGCAGGCCATGGCCATCGGTGACCGCCTGTTCATGAACAACTGCGCTCAGTGCCACGGTTCCGATGCGCGCGGCAGCAAGGGCTTTCCGAACCTGTCCGACGCGGACTGGCTGCACGGCGGCGCTCCCGAGCAGATCCGCCAGACCATCCACGACGGCCGCACCGGCGTGATGCCGCCCATGGCTGCGGCAGTCGGTTCGCCCGAAGACGTGCGCAATCTGTCCCACTACGTGCTCAGCCTGTCCGGCAGCCCGCACGACTCCCTGCGGGCGTCGCTCGGCAAGTCCAAGTTCACGGCGTGCGCCGCCTGCCACGGCATGGATGGCAAGGGCAACACCGCCCTGGGCGCCCCTAACCTGACGGACGACGTCTGGCTGCACGGCTGGGGCGAAGCCGCGATCACCGCCATGATCAACAACGGCAAGACGAACCAGATGCCGGCCCAGGCCGGCAAGCTGACCGACGCGCAGATCAGCGTGCTGACGGCCTACGTCTGGGGCTTGTCCAACAAGGCGGTCGCCACGCGCTGACCGCACGGGCCGGGGGCTCTACGGGGCACCCCGGCCATCGCGCCTCGCGCGCATGGTTCCCCACAACTAGTAAATGCCCACAGGTCCCACCATGAAGCCCCCCGAGGGAAGCCCCCGCAAGGTGATCCCGATAGCCCCCGCCCCGGCGCCCTCGCAGGGAACCCAGGCAGAAGTCGTCTCGCTGTACGAGGCGCAGAAGAAGATCTACCCACGATCCATCAGCGGTTTGTTCGCGCGGTGGCGGTGGGTTATGGTGTTTCTGACGCAACTGGTCTTCTACGGGCTGCCATGGCTGGAATGGGGACAGCGCCAGATGGTGCTGTTCGACCTGGGCGCGCGGCGCTTCTATATCTTCGGGCTGGTCCTCTATCCGCAGGATTTCATCTACCTGACGGGCCTGCTCATCATCTCGGCCCTGGCGCTGTTCCTGTTCACCGCCGTGGCAGGGCGCCTGTGGTGCGGCTTTGCCTGCCCGCAAACGGTCTACACCGAGATCTTCATGTGGATCGAGCACAAGGTGGAGGGCGATCGCAGTGCGCGCCTGCGCCTGGACCAGGGACCCTGGACCGTGCAGAAGGTCGGCAAGAAGAGCCTCAAGCAGTTCCTGTGGATTGCCGTTTCGGCATGGACGGGCTTCACCTTCGTGGGCTACTTCGTGCCTATTCGCGAGCTGGGCGCGGAGGTGCTGGCGCTGCAGGGCTCGTGGCAGCTGTTCTGGGTGGTGTTCTACGGCTTCGCCACCTACGGCAACGCCGGCTTCCTGCGCGAGCAGGTGTGCAAATACATGTGTCCGTATGCGCGCTTCCAGAGCGCGATGTTCGACCCGGACACTCTTATCGTGACGTACGACGAAGCACGCGGAGAGCCCCGCGGCCCCCGTACCAAGACCATCGACTACAAAGCCAAGGGCCTGGGCGACTGCATCGACTGCACGCTGTGCGTGCAGGTCTGCCCTGTGGGCATCGACATCCGCAACGGCTTGCAGTACGAGTGCATCGGCTGCGGGCTGTGCGTGGATGCCTGCAACACGGTGATGGACAAGATGAAGTACCCGCGTGGGCTGATCCGCTTCTCCACGCAGAACGGGGTGGCCAACCGCTGGACGCAGTCTCAGATCCTGCGGCGGGTGCTGCGCCCCCGGGTGTTGATCTACAGCGCTGCACTGGTGCTGCTGTGCATTGCGATGCTGGCCAGCCTGGTGGCGCGCACTCCGCTGAAGGTGGACGTGGTGCGCGACCGGGCAGCGCTGTCGCGCATCGTGGCCGGAGGCAAGCTGGAGAACGTGTACCGGCTGCAGATCATGAACGCCACCGAAGGCCCGCAGCGCTACCGCATCACCGCGCGCGGCCTGCCGGGGCTGGAAGTGGCGTCGGAGGCGGAGGTGGCGATCGATGCGGCCGAGTCGCACTGGGTCTCGGTGCGGCTGCAGATCCCGTACGGCAGTGCCGACCCCGGTTCGCACCCGGTGTACTTCGAGGTGCAGGCGCTGGAGCGCAAGGACCAGGTGGCCGAGAAATCGGTGTTTTTGGTCCCCCGATAGGCAGCGGCGACGGGCGCCGACCGTGAAATCACAGACAAGCTTTCAAGGAGTTCGCTATGTCAGTTCAATCCATGAAGACCGCTGCGGGTACGCCCTGGTGGAAGTACGGCCATGTCTGGATGGTGATCGCCGGCCCGGCCGTGGTGGTGGTGGCAGGCTTCTTCACGCTCTGGCTGGCAATGCGCCAGCCCGACCCCGTGCTGGCCGAGGACTATTACCAGCGCGGCATCGACATCAACAAGACGCTCCAGCAGTCCGATACCAGCATGGCGCCTGCCCTCAAGGGCCGCAACCATGCGGCCACGCCGGTGGAAGACCAGCCCCGCTGACTGGGCCTGCCGTCGGCGCCTGACCGACACCGCATTGGGGCATCCCTCTATACGACGCCCCTCGCCTATGACCTATCGTGCAGACTTCAGTACACGACAAGGAGCCCTGCGATGTGGACACAACGTCTGATGTGGATTGCCTGGCCGGCCTTTCTGATGGCGGCCGTGCTGGAGATGGTCGTTTTCGCTTTCGTCGACCCGCAAGCGCTGCACTGGTTCGATCAGCCGCTGGCGGTGTCCCGGGAGGGCGTCTACACGGTGGCGTTCTTCGTGTTCTGGCTCATCATCATGGCCGCAGGCGCGCTGACGACGCTGCTCTCGCTGTCCCCTTTCGAGATGAACCGCTGCCCCGTGCCGGAGGGCGAACGCCCGCTCGACTGCGCAAGGTACTCCTGAGCGCGCCAACGAAAAAAGGGGCCGCGGCCCCTTTTTTTGATCCGTGCGCGACTCTGGGCCGCGCCTGCCGCCGCTGCGTTTTCAGTGGCACTGCTGGCTGTTGACGATGCGCTTGAGCGCGTCGGTGTCGACGATGCGCACGTGCCGCTGCTTGACCTCCACCACGCCTTCCTCGACGAACTTGGAGAAGGTGCGGCTCACGGTTTCGAGCTTCAGGCCCAGGTAGCTGCCGATCTCTTCCCGCGTCATGCGCAGAACCAGTTCGGACTGCGAGAACCCACGCGCATGCAGGCGCTGTACGAGGTTGAGCAGGAACGCCGCCAGACGCTCTTCCGCACGCATGCTGCCGAGCAGCAGCATCACGCCGTGCTCCCGCACGATCTCGCGGCTCATGATCTTGTGCACATGGTGCTGCAGCGCCGTGACTTCGCGGGACAGCTCTTCCAGGCGGTCAAAGGGCATGACGCACACTTCGGCGTCTTCCAGTGCCACCGCATCGCAGGTGTGATGGTCGCTCACGATGCCGTCCAGGCCGATGATTTCGCCGGCCATCTGGAAGCCGGTCACCTGGTCGCGTCCGTCTTCCGTCGCCACACAGGTCTTGAAGAAGCCGGTGCGGATGGCAAACAGCGAACTGAACGGCTCGCCGTTGCGGAACAGGGTGGCACCGCGCTTGACCTTGCGGCGCGTGGCGACGATTTCGTCGATGCGTTGCAATTGCTGATCGTTCAGCCCCATGGGCATGCAGAGTTCGCGCAGATTGCAGTTCGAGCAGGCAACTTTGATGGTTTGCAGATTCATATGCACTGGGCCCTGTTCCTGTCCTGAGCTTACCTGGAGAGGTAGCGGGGTTCAAATGTTGCAGGAGCACGGAGGGCTACTGTCATGCTGCATTGTGGCAGCCCTCTTTGGACAGACTCTTGATTAATGTCAAGGACTGCCCTGGTGCTCTGCGGCACAGTCGGATCAGGATGCAAGGAATTCTGTCATGACCGCTGTTACTCCCGAGCTTTTGCGTCGTTTCGACGTGCCAGGGCCCCGCTATACCTCTTACCCCACCGCGGACCGCTTTGTCGAAGCGTTCGGGCAGGACGAGTACATCCTCGCCTTGCAGCAGCGCAGGCTGGGCTCGGTGGCGAAGGCGCTGCCGCTGTCCTTGTATGTGCACATCCCTTTTTGCGAGTCGCTGTGCTACTACTGCGCCTGCAACAAGATCATCACCAAGCACCCGGAGCGGGCCGACGTCTACCTGCGCTACCTGAGCCGGGAGATTGATCTGCACACGGCGCACTGCGGCGTCGGCCAGTACGTGAGCCAGCTGCACCTGGGAGGCGGCAGTCCGACTTTCCTGTCCGATGCGGGGCTGCGCGAGCTGATGGCCATGATCAAGCGCAGCTTCAATCTGGTGCCGGGCGGGGAGTATTCGATCGAGGTCGACCCGCGCACGGTGAACGAGGAGCGGCTGGCGCTCCTGGCCGAGCTGGGCTTCAACCGTCTGAGCTTCGGTGTGCAGGACTTCGACCCCGAAGTGCAGAAGGCCGTGCACCGCGTGCAGCCCGCCGAGCAGGTGTTCGGCCTCGTGGCGGCCGCGCGCCGCCTGGGCTTCGAGTCGGTCAACGTCGACCTGATCTACGGCCTGCCGCGCCAGACGCCGGAGTCGTTCGACCGCACCCTCAAGCAGGTCGTGGAACTGCGGCCCGACCGCATCGCCTTGTACGCCTACGCCCACCTGCCCGAACGCTTCAAGCCCCAGCGCCGCATCGTCTCTGCAGAACTGCCCATGGCCTCGGCCAAGGTGTCGATGCTCTCGCAGTCTCTGGATGCCTTCCTGGACGCGGGATATGTCTACGTGGGCATGGACCACTTCGCATTGCCGGAAGACGCGCTGGCGGTGGCCAAGCGGCAAGGGCGGCTGCACCGCAATTTCCAGGGCTACAGCACGCAGCCGGACTGCGATCTCATCGGCCTGGGCGTGTCCTCCATCGGGCGCGTGGGAGCTACCTACAGCCAGAACGCGAAGACGCTGGACGAGTACTACGACTTCATCAACAACGGGCGCCTGCCGGTGGTGCGGGGGCTGGCATTGACCCGCGACGATCTGGTCCGGCGTTCGGTGATCATGGCGCTGATGTGCCAGGGCGAGCTTTTGTTCGAACCCATGGAGCAGTCCTGGCTGATCGACTTCCGCAGCTATTTCGCCGCCGAGATGCAGCAGCTGGAAGAGATGGCGGCGCAGGGCCTGGTGACCCTCGGCAAGGACGGCATCACGGTGACTGCCATGGGATGGTTCTTCGTGCGCGGCGTTGCGATGATTTTTGACCGCCATTTGCAGGTGGACCGCAACCGCGCCCGTTTCTCACGCATCATCTGAAGACGTCCATGTGGGCCACTATCGCAGGGACGGCGTTGCTCATGGGCCTGGCAGGAGGCCCGCACTGCCTGGCCATGTGCGCGGCTCCCTGTGGCGCACTTGCGTCGGCTTCCGGCACTGACAAGGCCACTGACAAAGCGTTTGCTGTCGGTGGCGTCCGCCCGGTTGGCTGGGCCGGGCGAGTGTCGGAGAGCACGCTCCTGCGGACGGCAGCTTTCCATCTGGGCCGGCTGGTCGGCTACGCCGTCGCGGGCGGAGTGGCCGCGCTGGCGATGGAGCGGCTGGCCTGGCTCACCCAACACACGGCGGCGCTGCGGCCCGCTTGGACGCTCTTGCACGCGTCCGTGCTGGCGTGGGGCCTGCTGTTGCTGGTGCAGGCGCGTCAGCCCGCATGGGTCGATGAGGCCGGACGTGCCGTATGGCATCGGGTGCGGCCCTTGGTGTCTGCACCGGGCGGCACCTGGTTCGCGGGAGTCGCCTGGGCGCTGATGCCCTGCGGCTTGCTCTACTCGGCACTGCTGGTGGCCGCGCTGAGCGGCGGGGCGCTTCAGGGGGCGTTCACCATGGCGTTGTTCGGCTTGGGCAGTGGCGTCTGGCTCATCGCCGGGCCGTGGGCCTGGCAGAGGCTGCGCCTCCGCCTGAATGCGCTGCGGGACGGCTGGGGTACCCGGTTCGCCGGGCTCATGCTGCTGGCCATGGGCGGTTGGGCACTGTGGATGGATGTGGTGCACCGGGAGCCTGCGTTCTGGTGTCTGTGACCTCCGCAAGCCTGGGAAGGCTGCCGTGAGGGTCGGGCGACGAAAACCGCCCACCAAGGACCTGCCCGGGTCGCTGCTCCCCTACACTGTGCATCTTGTTGCGCGTTTCACAGTCTGGTAACTGGAGATAATCCACTCGAGTTTTCTGCATGCACAGCGACTGCGGTACCTCCGAAGTGACCACTCCCATCCTCATCGACATTCGCCAGGTGCGCATTGGCATGTTCATCCAGCTAGACATGGGCTGGATGAATCATCCGTTTCCCATGAGCAGCTTCAAGCTCACCACCCCGGAGCAGTTGCAGACGCTGCGCGGGCTGGGGCTCTCCGAGGTGCGCTACATCCCGTCTAAGAGCGATCCCGAAACTGTGCCGGACGAAGCCCTGCCTCCTGCCACCCGCACGGTCGTCCAGGCCGGCGTGGACGTGTCCCCGGAAGCGCGCTCCACCTCTGCGTCAGTGGGCGCAACTGGCCGCGACGGGTCCCCGCGCCTGCCGCAGGCCGACCATGTCGCCGCCATGCGGTGCGATTGGCGCTTTGCCGAGGCGACGCGTATCTACCAGCAGCTCGTCCATTCCCTGGGCGAGGACCTCGGACCGTCGCGCGCCAGCACGGAGGCGCTGGTGTCCGGATGCGTCAGCGAACTGCTGTCGAACGGAGACTGCGCCATCCGGCTGCTGTCCGAGGGCGTGGGCATGCGGCCTGCCCTGCACCCTGTGAACGTCATGGTCCTGTCGCTGCTGCTCGGGCGCGCGCTGGGCATCGAAGGGTCCGAGCTCCAGGATGTCGGCGTGGCCGCGCTGCTCCACGATTTGGGCAAGGCGTCCCTGCCTCTGCACCTGGCCGAGCCGCAATCCCCGCTCATGCCGGCGGATCGCCGGCGCTACGAGAGCCATGTGGGGGAATCGGTCGTGCTCGCCCGCAAGATGGGCTGGCCCGCTCCCGTGCTGCTGGCCATCGCGCAGCACCATGAAATGATGGATGGATCGGGCTTCCCACAGCAGTTGGCAGGCCGGGACATGGTCCGGGCCGGGCAGATCCTGGCGCTCGTCAACCATTACGACCGGATGTGCAACCCCTTGCACGGCGGCGACCCGCTCACGCCGCACGAGGCGCTGTCCGTGATCTTCGCGCAGCACAAGCCGCGGTTTGACGCCGTGGTGCTGGGCGCCTTCATCCGCATGATGGGCGTGTACCCGCCCGGGTCCGTCGTCCAATTGGTGAATGACCGCTATGCCTTGGTCATTTCGGTCAATTCCTCGCGGCCGCTGCGGCCCCGCGTCCTCGTGCACGACCCGCGGGTGCCGGTGGACCAGGCCCGCATCCTGGATCTGGAAACGGTTCCCGAACTGGGCATCCGCCGCAGCCTGCGGCCTGCGCAGCTGCCGCGCGAAGCCCTGGACTACCTCTCGCCGCGCAAGCGCATCTGTTATTTCTTCGAGCGGGCCGTCGATCCCGTACCGCGAGAGGGCGACGCGTGACCGACCTCCCTCTCAACGAAGAGGAGTGGCACGCCATCTGCGACGGCATGGACCAGGCCTTGTGGCTGGTCCATCCTGAGACGCTGCGCATCGTGTATTGCAACCGGGCCGCGGCGGACCTGGCGGACCAAGCGGCCGCGGCCATGATCGGTACGCCGGTCCAGCAGTTGGCGTCCACGCCCGAGGACCTGTTTTTCTGGAGCCAGCCGCCCGCGGATATCCTGGCGGGCATCCATTCGGAGTCGGGCCTCGTCACGGCGCAAGGCCGTCTGGTGCCGGTGGAGCGCCGCGTGGCCGCCGTACAGCGCAGGGAGGGCCCTCTGCTGGTGCTGACCATGCGCAGCCGGGTGCGCGAAGAGGGGGCCGAGCGCGAACTCGAGACCCTGCTGGCGGAACTGCGCGCAACCCTTGATTCCGCGGCCGACGGCATGCTGGTGTGCGACATGCAGGGCCGCGTGCGGGCCTTCAACCAACGCTTGGCGCTGCTCTGGGCCATGCCGGATGACCTGCTGCGGCAGCGGGACGACGATGCCGTCCACGCTTTCATGGCGTCGCAGGTGGCAGAGCCCTTGCCCTACCGGGAGCGGCTCGCGGCCATTGCCCGGGAACCTCTGCTGGAGACCACCGACGTCTTCGTGCTTCGCAACGGCACGTCGGTCGAACGCCGTTCCGTACCGCAATTGCTGCACGGGCGGCCGTCGGGGCGCGTGTATTCCTTCCGGGATGTGACCCGGCAGGCGGAGGCCCAGGCCAGCCTGAGGCTGGCTGCGCAGGTGTTCGAGTCGAGCCTGGACGCCATCTTCATCGCCGACGAATACCACACGCTCATCCGCATGAATCCCGGCTGCGAGCGGCTGGTGGAGGATTCGCCCTGCGGGCTGCTGGGCAAGCCGGCGGCTGCCCTCTTCGGCCACGCGGAAGCACGTGAGCTGATGCAGCGCGTCGTGGCCACCTGGGAACGGGAGGGCTTCTGGGAAGGCGAACTGCTGCTGCCGCGCCGCACCGGACCGGATTGCGCGGTGCATCTGTCCTGGGTGGCCGTGCGGGACGAGCGGGGACAGGTTGCGCAGAGCATCGGCTTCGTGCGCGATCTGACCGAGCAGCATGCAGCCCAGCAGCGGATCGAGGAGCTGGCCTACAGCGACCTGCTGACGGGGCTGCCCAACCGGGTGCTGCTCGCCCGCCGCGTCGATGCCGCGATCGAGGCGGCCGCCCGCGAGCGGGGAACAGGTTTCGCCATCCTCTTCCTGGACCTCGACCGCTTCAAGAACATCAACGATTCCCTGGGGCATCCGTTCGGCGACCGCGTGCTGCGCCTGGTAGCGCAGCGGCTCCAGGCCTGCCTGCGGCAGACGGACCTGCTGTGCCGGCTGGGGGGCGACGAATTCGTCATCTACCTCCACGGGGGCGACGAGAGCATTGCGGCCGCCGTGGCGCAGCGCATCCTGGACGACATGCTGCGCCCGTTCGCGCTGGATGGCATGGGGTTTTCCATCCAGTGCAGCATCGGCGTGTCGCTGTACCCGCAGGACGGCGCGACGCTGGACGATCTGGTCAAGCAGGCCGACACCGCCATGTACGGCGTGAAGGAGCGAGGCCGGGGCAGCTATGGCTTCTACCAGCCGAAGATGAACGCCAACCTGCTGTCGCGCATGCAGATGGAACATGCGATGCGGCAGGCGGTGGGGCTCGGCCAGATGGCCGTGCACTACCAGCCGCAGGTCGCCATGGCGTCCGGCCGCATCGTGGGCGCCGAGGCGCTGTTGCGCTGGACCCATCCCGAGATGGGGGCGGTGTCTCCCGCAGAGTTCATCCCGCTGGCGGAGGAGTCCGGCTACATCGTGGCGCTGGGCGCTTGGGTGATGGAGCAGGCCGTCCAGGAGGCCGCGGCGTGGTTGCGGGCCGGAACGCCGGTGGTGGTCGCGGTGAACGTGTCGGCGCTCGAATTCCGCCAGCCCGGCTTCGTGGAGCACCTCACCCAGCTGCTCAGCCGGCACGGCCTGCCCGCCAGCCTGCTCGAACTGGAACTGACCGAGACCATCCTGCTGCAGGACGGGCAGGAGACCGAGCAGCGGCTGTCGGTCCTTTCGGCGTTGGGGGTGGGGCTGGCCATCGACGACTTCGGTACCGGCTATTCCAGCCTGGCGTATCTGAAGAAGCTGACCATCCACAAGCTGAAGATCGACCAGTCCTTCGTGCGCGGGCTCCCCGAGGACGATGGGGACCGTGCCATCGTGACGGCGATCACGAGCATGGGCCGTGCCCTGCATATCGAAGTGGTCGCCGAAGGGGTGGAGACCGAGGCGCAGCGCGTGGCGCTTGCGCACATGGAGTGCCAGTATTTCCAGGGCTTCTTGTGTGCGCCGGGCCTGCCGGCGGGCGCTTTGCGCACGCTGCTGGCAGAGCGCAAGGCGTACTCGTGGGAGCCGCCGTCACCGACGCCGTCGGCGTGATGAAGAATACGCTGCCGCGCTACGGGCGCGTGGGGGCGGATTCAGGGGGAAGAGGTGTCTGCGAATGCCACCGGGCCGTCATCCTGAACCGGGGGTTCAGGTGGGCGAGGGCAGCCAGGCGTTGGGTTCATCTGACGCGAGATGATCACGCTCACCGGGCGATGTACCAGGCCCATGCTCGTTGAGCATTGGTTCAAGGAAATATAAAGCCCGGCAGCACCGCAGACGCCTCCATTGTAGGCCCGCCTGCGGCGCGCGTCGACGCGCCGGGGGAAGACCCGTCAGAGAAGGCGGCCATCGTCGCCCAGCGCCTCGTCCAGGCGCTGGAGCAACGACGCCATGCGCTGGTCGTCTTCGGGCTGCGGCGGGGCCGCACCGGTGGGTGGTGCGGGCGGCTGTGGCTGCTGCAAGGCGGGCTGCTGCTCCCGGTCGGCGATGTCGAAGGCCAGGTTGAGCGCGGCCAGCACGGCGATGCGCTCGCGGGCGCGCACCTTGCCGGCGTCGCGGATGCGCGTCATGGCCGAATCCACGCGCTCGACGGCCTGGAGCAACCGCTCCTCGTGGCCCTCCGGGCAGGCCAGCAGATAGCTCTGCTGCATGATCTGAACCTCGATCTGCTTCATTCGCCCTCCTTGGCGCCGGGCGTTTCCGGCGAGACGGGCAGACGGTCGAGCAGCGCGTTCACGCGGGCCCGGGCGGCCTGCAGCCGCGACTTAAGGGAATCGCGCTCCTGGGTGAGTGCCGTGACCTGCTGCGACAGCAGCGCATTGGTACGCTGCAACTCGGCGTGGCGCAGGAGCAGGCGTTCGACGCGCTCGGCGATCTGGTCGATGGAAGACGTTGGGGCCATACAGCGGGCGATTGTAGGGTTCGTCCGCCGAACGGTCATCCAGGCGACGCTGAGCCGGGTCCGCCGCGCGCTGCGCTTCTCTGCTGCGGGCGGTCTGCCGCGTGGCACATCTTCGCCATCGCTGCGGCTAGGGCGGTGGGTCTGCGCCTTGCAGCGGTCCCCGGCAGAGCGCGCCGCATCGCGGGGCTTGTTCAGCGTCGCCTAGAATCGCGCCGTTGGTGCTCGCTGCATGGTTCGCATGCCGCAGTTCAACGGGAAGCAGGGAGGCGCGCCCTACGGGTTTGCGCTGTGCCTGCGCTGCCCCCGCAACGGTCAGCAGACGGGTCTTCGGGCCCTCTCTTTCTTCTCAAGCCACTGGTGCCGTGAACAGGCGCTGGGAAGGCGACGAAAGGGTGTTCTGCCAGCCCGGATACCGGCCAACACCAGGGGGTCGTGGCGTCGATGGATGCCGTGGCCTGTCAGCCCATTGCCGGCGGGGAGGCCGGCGCGGGTATTTCACGCAATGACCACCATGTTCTCGACCCTCTCGAGCGTGCGCGCGGCCCCCGGTGCCCGCCCACGCGCCGTGGCCCTCGCCACTGCCTGCCTGTGTTCCCTGTCCGCCCTTGCCGCGGACCAGATCCCTTCTTCCGATGTGGCTTCGATGCCTGACACGGTGGTGACCGCCACCCGCACGGCGCAGCCGCTGTCCGACCTGGTCGCCGATGTCTCGGTGGTCGACCGCGAAGCGCTGGACCGCAGCGGCGCGGCGGCGCTGGAAGATGTGCTCGGCCGCCTGCCGGGCGTCGAACTGGTGCGCAACGGCGGACCCGGCTCCACGACCAGCGTGTACCTGCGCGGCGCCAACAATGAGTTCACCGCGGTCTATGTGGACGGCATCCGCCTCGATACCCAGAGCGGCTCGGGCGGCGCGCCGTGGGAGGCCCTGCCGCTGGATGCCATCGACCGCATCGAGGTCCTGCGTGGCCCGGCCGGCGCGGTGTACGGGTCGGACGCCATCGGGGGCGTGATCCAGGTGTTCACCCGCAAAGGGGAAGCGGGCGTGCGCCCTTACGCCAGCGTAGGCGCCGGCAGCCAGAGCACATACCGCGCCTCGGCGGGCGTCAGCGGCGGCGCGGGCGCATGGGACTATGCGCTGGGTCTGAGCCATGTGGACAGCGAGGGCTTCAACTCGCGCACCACGGCCACCGCCAACCCCGACAAGGACGGCTATCGCCGCATGGCGGGCAGCGGCCGCCTGGGTTGGCAGGTGGCGCCCGGCCAGCGGCTGGACGCTACGCTGCTGTACGCCGACACGCATAGTGGGTACGACAGCACCAGCCGCACGGCCGACGACCGCAGCCGCAACCGGCTGCAGGCGGTGGGCCTGAACTGGCAGGCACGCTGGAGCGAGCGCTACAGTACTTTGATGACGGCCAGCGAATCCCGCAGCGACTACCGCACGCGCCCCTCCGTGTACGACACGCGGACGGTGCTGCGCAATTACCTGTTCCAGAACCAGTGGGCGCTGGGCGCGGGCCAGCAACTGACGGCGTCGCTGGAGCGGCGCGAGGACCAATTGACCAACACCAGCATCGAAGGCAACGAGCGCGAGCGCCACCAGGACGCCCTGGCCCTGGGCTACGGCCTGCGCCATGGCGCTCACACCGTTCAGCTCAACGCCCGCCATGACCGCGACAGCGAGTTCGGCGGCAAGAGCACCGGCAGCGCCGGGTACGGATACGAGTTCGCGCCACAGTGGCGGGCCACCGCGTCCGTGGGCACCGCTTTCCGCGCGCCCACGCTGTACCAGCGCTTCAGCATGTACGGCGAGGGCAGCCTGCGCCCGCAGGAGGGCCGCAATGCCGAGCTGGGCCTGCGCTGGGCGCGCGGTGGCGACAGCTTCTCGGCCACGGCCTACCGCAACCGCGTGCGCAATCTCATCAACTGGACGGGCGGCACGGGTGCCTGCGCGGGTAATGACGGGCCCTTCGGCGGCTGCTACGCCAACGTGGGCCGGGCGCGCTACGAGGGCGTGACGCTGGCCGGGGCCTACCGCCTCGGCGCAGCGGTGCGCCTGCGCGGCTCGGTCGACTTCCAGAACCCGCGTGACGAGGCCACCGGCAAGCTGCTGGCACGCCGCGCCAAGCGCCACGCCGTGCTGGGCGCCGACACCGACGTGGCCGGCTGGACGCTGGGCGCCGAAGCGCAGGCCACCGGCCGCCGCTTCGACAACGCGGCCAACACCAGGCGCCTGGGCGGCTACACCGTGCTCAACCTGTCGGCCAGCCGCACGCTGGGCCGTGACCTGCGCCTGCAGGCCCGGCTAGACAACCTCGCAGACAAGGCCTATCAGCTGGCTGACACCTACGCCACGCCCGGCCGCACGTTCTACGTGGGGCTGGCGTGGGCGCCGCAGTGATGGCGCCGGGCTCCCACGCCGGCAGCGCCCGCTGCCCGGCCCTGGTGGTGGCGGCGCCAGCCTCCGGACAGGGCAAGACCACGGTCACCGCCGCGCTGGCGCGCCTGCATGCGCGCCAGGGCCGGCGGGTACAGGTGTTCAAGTGCGGGCCGGATTTCCTCGACCCCCACTGGCACGCCCTGGCCAGCGGCCGGCCGGTGCACCAGCTCGACCTGTGGATGACCGGCGAGGACGACTGCGCGCGCCGCCTGCATGCCGCAGCGCAGGCATCCGACTTGGTGCTGATCGAAGGGGTGATGGGCCTGTTCGACGGCGAGCGCAGCGTGGCCGACCTGGCCCAGCGCTTTGGCATTCCCGTGCTGGCGGTGATCGATGCCTCCGCCATGGGGGGCACACTGGCCGCCATCGTGCACGGCCTCAAGCACTACCGGCCGGGCCTGCCCTGGGCGGGCGTGCTGGCCAACCGCGTGGCCACGGAGCGCCACATCGACCTGCTGCGCAGTGGCCTGGGCGATGCGCAGGACTGGCTGGGCGCCTTGCCCCGCGTGGTGCCGCAGGCGGGTTCCGCCACAGCGGCCGGCCCGCTGCGCTCCCCCGGCGCACTGCTGCCCGAACGCCACCTGGGGCTGGTGGCCGCCCACGAGCTGCACGACAGCCTGGAGCGCCTGGACGCCGCGGCCGATGCGCTGCTGAACACGCCGCTGGGCCAGATGGACCTGGCTGCGCTGGGGCAGCGCTGGTCCGTAGACTTTGCTGCGCCCACCGAGCCGCCCGGCGCAGCGCAACCGCGGCTGCTGCAGGGGCGCCGCGTCGCCGTGGGCGGGGACGAGGCCTTCTGCTTCGTCTACCAGGCCAACCTGGACACCCTGGCCGCGCTGGGGGCCGAGGTGGTGCGCTTTTCGCCGCTGCGCGATACGGCGCTGCCCCCTTGCGACGCCGTGTGGCTGCCCGGCGGCTACCCCGAGCTGCATGCCGACACGCTGGCCGCCAACACCGGCATGCGCGATGCGCTGCACGCCCATGTGGCCGCAGGCCGGCCGCTGTGGGCCGAGTGCGGCGGCATGATGGCGCTGATGGAGTCGATCACGCTGGCCGACGGCCAGCACAAGCCCCTGTGGGGCCTGCTGCCGGGCCACGTGCGCATGCAGCGCCGCCTGGCCGCGCTGGGGCCGCAGCAACTGGACCTGGGCGGCCACGTGCTGCGCGGGCACACTTTTCACTATTCGACCTGCGACAGCGCAGCCCCGGTGCGCACCTGCACGGCGCGCCCCGGCCAGGCGCCCGAGCCCGCCGTGGGCGAGGCGCTGTACCGGCGCGGCAGCGTGCATGCCAGCTATTTCCATGCGTGGTTCGCGTCCAGCCCGCAGGCCACGGCGCTGCTGCTGGGCGGGGAGGGCGGGGCATGAGCCATGCGTTGCGCCCCATCGCCCGTAGCGAGCTGATCCTGGGCGGGCAAAAGAGCGGCAAGTCGCGCCGCGCCGAACTGCTGGCACGCCAGTGGCTGCAGGCCTCGCCGCAGCACCGGGCGCTGCTGGTCGCCACCGGCCAGCCCTGGGACGACGAGATGCGCGCGCGCATCGAGCGCCACCAGCGCGAACGCGCCGAACGCGTGCCCGGCCTGGCCACGCTGGAGGAGCCGCGCGACCTTGCCGCCGCCCTGGCCCGGCACAGCCGCGCCGACACGCTGATCGTGGTGGACTGCCTGACGCTGTGGCTCACCAACTGGCTCATGCCGATGGAATCATCCGAATCCAAGCCAAATAGGCCTCTAGCCCTTGACTGGAAAGCGCAGTGCGCTCTCTTTTTGGAAGCGGTTCAGGCCGCGCCCGGCCCGGTGGTGCTGGTGGGCAACGAGATCGGCCTGGGCGTGATTCCTATGGGCCGCGAGGTGCGCGCCTTCGTGGATGCGCTGGGCGTGCTCAACCAGCGCGCGGCCGCGGCCTGCGCGCGCGTGACGCTGGTGGCAGCAGGCCTGCCGCTGACGCTGAAGGACGAGGCGCCATGAACCGCTCTCCCGCCGTGGTGCGCCGCTGGATGGCCGGCGTGCTGTGCGCCCTGGCCTGTGCCACCGCCGGTGCGGCCGCCGCGCAGGCGATCGACGTGACCGATGGCCGCGGCCGCCGCGTGCATTTCGACCGCCCGCCCGAGCGCATCGTCAGCCTGCTGCCCTCGCTGACGGAGAGCGTGTGCGAGCTGGGCCAATGCCATCGCCTGGTCGGCGTGGACCGCTATTCCAACTGGCCGGCGGCGGTGCAGCGGCTGCCGCAGATGGGCGGTGGCATCGATCCGAATGTCGAGGCCATCGTCGCGCTGCGGCCCGATGTGGTGCTGCTGTCCGCCAGCACCCGCGCCAGCGACCGGCTGGAGGCGCTCGGCGTGAAGGTCGTCGCGCTCGAGCCCAAGACCCATGCCGACGTGCGCCAGGTGCTGACCACGCTGGGCGCGATGCTGGCCGTGCCGCCGCAGGAGGGCGCCGAGCGGCTGTGGCGCGTGATCGACGCCGGCGTGCAGGCGGCTGCGCAATCGCTGCCGGCCCGGGCCCGCGGCGCGCGCGTGTATTTCGAGGTGAGCCGCGGCCCGTACGCGGCCGGCACGGCGTCCTTCATCGGCGAGACGCTGGCGCGCCTGGGCGCGCGCAACGTGGTCGGGCCCGAACTGGGGCCGTTCCCGCGGCTCAACCCCGAGTTCGTCGTGCGTGCCCGTCCGGACGTGCTCATGGTGGGCAACCGCAGCATGCAGCCCATGGTGATGTACCCGGGCTGGCAGGCACTGCCCGCCGTGCGCGACCAGCGCCTGTGCGTGTTCGGCCCGCAGGAGTCCGACATCGTTGTGCGCCCGGGGCCGCGCATGGCCGAGGCCGCGCGCCTGATGGCCCGCTGCCTGGCGGACAAGGCGCCATGAGCCTGCGCCCCACCGCTCCCAGCGCCGCACCTGCTGCCGTGGCCCCGGCACCCGCGCCCGCGCCCGCGCCCGCGCCCGCGCCCGCGCCCGCCGGCCGCCGCGGCCTGTGGCTGGCCGTAGCCCTGCTGCTGGCCAGCGCCGGGATGCTGCTGCTGGGCGCCAGCGTGGGCAGCACGGGCTTCGAGAGCATGCTGCGCATGCGCGAAGACCCGGTGGCGCTGCAGATCGTGTGGGACATCCGGCTGCCGCGTTCGCTGGGCGCCTGGCTGGCGGGCGCGCTGCTGGGGCTGGCCGGCGCCATTGCGCAGGGCCTGTTCCGCAACCCGCTGGCCGACCCCTATCTGCTGGGCAGCGCCTCCGGTGCGGCACTGGGCGGGGCGGTGGCCATGGCCTGGTTCGGCCTGTCGCCCACGGCTGCGCAGTGGCTGGCGCGGCTGGGCATCACCGGCATGGCCTTCATCGGCGCGGCCGGGGCCGTGGTGCTCACGCTGGTGCTGGCGCGCGGCGTGCAGCACACGCTGCGGCTGCTGCTGGCCGGCGTGATCGTGGGCGTGGTGCTGGGCGCCGCGCGCGATCTGGTGGAGCTGGCCTCGCCCGACATCCTGCAGGCCATGCAGTCGTTCACGCTGGGCAGCACGGCCTTCGTGGGCTGGGTGGCCTGCCTGCTCATGGCCGCGGCCTGGGTGGTGTGCGCGGCGCTGGCCTGGGCGCTGTCGCGCGTGCTGGACGGCCTGGCGCTGGGCGAGGCCACGGCTGCCAGTCTGGGGCTGCGCCTGGTGCCCATGCGTGTCGGCCTGGTGGCTGCGCTGGCGCTGGCCACCGGCACCGCCGTGGCGCAGACCGGACTCATCGCCTTCGTGGGCCTGGCCGCGCCGCACCTGGTGCGCTCCATCGTGCGGCTGCGCCACGCCGGCCACGTGCTGCTGGCCAGCCTGATGGGCGCCACGCTGCTGCTGGCGGCCGACCTGCTGGCGCGCTGGCTGCTCGCGCCGCAGGAGCTGCCTGTGGGCGTGCTCACCGCCGCGCTGGGCGGCAGCTACCTGCTGTGGCGCATGCACCGCCGCACGGCGCAGGGTGGTGCACTATGAGAAACATAGCTGTAAGCGCCCGTGGATTGGGCGTTAGCGTGCCAAATGGCTGGATACTGCAGGGCGTGGACCTGGCGCTGCCAGGGGGGCGCTGGACGGGCATCGTCGGGCCCAACGGGGCGGGCAAATCCACGCTGCTGAAGGCCTTGGCGGGCGTGCTGCCCGCAGCCCGCGTGCAGGGCGACGTCGCGCTCTTCGGCCGTCCGTTGCAGGCGCTGCCGGCCCGCGAGCGGGCGCAGCAGCTGGCCTGGCTGGGCCAGAACGAAGGCACGGCCGACGACCTGACGGCCTACGACGTGGCCATGCTCGGGCGCCTGCCGCATCAGCGCTGGATGGCGCCGCCCAGCGCGGCCGACCATGCCGCCGTCGAGGCCGCGCTGCGCACCACCCAGGCGTGGGACGGGCGGCACCGCCCGCTGGCGGAACTGTCCGGCGGCGAGCGCCAGCGCGTGCTGCTGGCCCGCGCCCTGGCGGTGCAGGCGGCGGTGCTGCTGATGGACGAGCCGCTCGCCAACCTCGATCCGCCCCACCAGTCCGACTGGCTGCAGACCGTGCGCGCCCTGGTGGCGCAAGGCACCACCGTGGTCAGCGTGCTCCATGAGATGTCGATGGCGCTGCAGGCCGACGACCTGGTGGTGCTGGCCGCCGGCCGCGTCGTGCACCACGGCGCCTGCGCCGACCCCGCCACCCATGCGGCGCTGGAGCAGGTGTTCGACCACCGCCTGCAGGTGCGCCAGATCGACGGCCAATGGATCGCGCTGCCGCGCGCCGCCAGCGCATCGCCTACGCTCTTGTGAACACAGAACCAACGCCCCTTTTTCTTTTTCTTTTATGCAGATAGAGACCCCACCCGCGGAGCGCCGCTCCGACAAGCCCGACGGCGAGCGCCGCGGCATCGTGCTGGTGCACACCGGCAATGGCAAGGGCAAGAGCACGGCCGCCTTCGGCCTGGCCCTGCGCGCGCACGGCCGGGGCAAGCCGGTCAAGATCTACCAGTTCATGAAGGTGCCCACGGCCCGCTTCGGCGAGCACCGCATGTTCGAGCACCTGGGCATTCCCATCGAAGGCCTGGGCGACGGCTTCACGTGGAAGAGCCGGGACCTGGACCACTCCGCCGAACTGGCGCGCGAAGGCTGGCAGCGCGCCCGTGCGGCCATCCTGGGCGGCGAGTTCTTCCTGGTGGTGCTCGACGAGATCACCTACCCGCTGATCTACGGCTGGCTGCCCCTGCAGGAGGTGCTGGACGTGCTGCGCGACCGCCCGCGGCACGTGCACGTGGTGCTCACCGGCCGCCGCTGCCCGCAGGAGGTGATCGACGTGGCCGACACGGTGACCGAGATGGCGCTGGTCAAGCATGCCTTCCAGGCGGGGGTGCCGGCGCAGCGGGGAATAGAAGACTGATGAACACCCCCCTGAGCGGCTGCGCCGCTTCCCCCCGCTCTCGCCGCACTTTGTGCGGCGGGCAGGGGGACGCCGCCGGTGGCCCGGCCGAGCCGGTTCCACGGCGTCCGCTGGCATGGCCTGCTCCGCGGCCACTCGACTGCGAGGGCCGCGCCGCAGGGTGCCGCGGAAGCCATGACAGGTGAGAAACCCATCGTGAGTATTGAAGAAGAATCCACAGGTCCCGGCGTGGGCCAGCCCTACAGCCCGGCCGAGCGCGCCGCGGTCTACCGCGCCATCCGGGAGCGCCGCGACATGCGGCATTTTGCAGGTGGCACGGTGGCGCCCGCGGTGCTGGAGCGCCTGCTGCGCGCCGCGCACCTGGGGCCCAGCGTGGGCTTCATGCAGCCGTGGCGCTTCATCCGCGTGACCGATGGCGCCTTGCGGGAGCAGCTGCACGGCTGCGTGGAGGCCGAGCGCCAGTGCACGGCCCATGCGCTGGGCCAGCGGCGGGAGGACTTCCTGCGGCTCAAGGTCGAGGGCGTGCGCGATGCGGCCGAGCTGATCGTGGTGGCCCTGGCCGACGGGCGCGAGGCGCATGTGTTCGGCCGGCGCACGCTGCCGCACATGGACCTGGCCTCGGTGGCCTGCGCCATCCAGAACCTGTGGCTGGCGGCGCGGGCTGAGGGGCTGGGCATGGGCTGGGTGTCGCTGTTCGACCCGGCTGCTGTCGCGCGGTTGATGGGCATGCCGGAAGGTGCGGAGCCGGTGGCTCTGCTGTGCCTCGGCCCGGTCCACGACTTCTATGAGGAGCCCATGCTCCAGCGCGAGCGCTGGGCGCGCCGCGCGCCGCTGGCCAGCGTGGTGTTCGACAACGCTTGGGGCCAGCCGGCGCCTTGGCTGGAGGAGGGCGGTGCGGCGGCGGAGGATGCTGCCCATGGTTGACGCCGCCGGATCGCTGCTGGCCGCGCTGTGGCTGGCCATGCCGTGGATGGCGGTGCCGGCGCTGGCCCTGGCCGTCGACTGGTGGTGGGGCGAGCCGCGGCCGGCCCTGCACCCCGTGGTCTGGATGGGCAAGGCTCTGCACGGCTGCGCCGCGCAGGTGGCCCCCACGCAGGTCCGCACGGCGGACTACGCGGCCTTTGCGCGCGGCGCCGTGGCATGGCTTGCCCTGGCCGCGCTGGTGGTCGGCGTGGCCTGGGGGCTGCAGCAGGGGCTGCGGCAGCTGCATTGGCTGCTGGCCGTGCCGTTGACGGCGCTGCTGCTCAAGCCGCTGCTGGCCTGGCGCATGCTGCGCGACGAGGTGCTGCAGGTCGAGGCGGCGCTGGGCCGCTCGCTGCCGCAGGGGCGCGAGCGCCTGTCCTTCCTGGTCAGCCGCGATGTGCAGAGCCTGGGTGCCGTGGAGGTGCGCGAGTCGGCCATCGAGTCGCTGGCCGAGAACCTGAACGATTCGGTCGTGGCGCCGCTGTTCTGGTTCGCGCTGCTGGGGCTGCCCGGCGCGGCGCTGTACCGCTTCGCCAATACGGCGGACGCCATGTGGGGCTACCCTGGCATGCGCGGTGCGCGCTACTGGCAGTGGGCGGGCAAGTGGGCCGCACGTGCGGACGATGCCCTGTCGTGGCTGCCCGCCCGCATCACGGCGTGGTTGCTGAAGCTGTGCGCCCGCGGCGTGCGCTGGGCGTCTATCGCCCGGCAGGCACGGCGCACGCCATCGCCCAACAGCGGCTGGCCCATGGCGGCCATGGCGCTGGCGCTCGACATCCGCCTGCGCAAGCCCGGCGTCTACACGCTGCATGGCCGCGGGCGCCAGGCCGCGCCGCTGGACACCCGCCGCGCCGCCACGCTGGCCGCCGAAGCCGTGCTGTTGGCAGTGCCCGCCACCGCGCTGGGCGTGCTGCTGCGCGAAGGGTGGCGGCTCGGGACGGGAGGCTGACGATGGCTGGCTGGAGTCTTGCCGAAGGCGTGCCCGTGCACGGCGGCGCGGACGCGGCCGGCGTGCCGCTGCATGACTTTTCCACCAACAGCAATGCCTGCGGGCCGTGTCCGCCCGCGTTGCAGGCGCTGCAGCAGGCCGATGCATCGCACTACCCCGATCCGGCCTACGCCGCGCTGCGCGAGCGGCTGGGCGGTTTCCACGGGGTGGAGGCGGGGCGCATCGTCATTGCCGGCAGCGCCAGCGAATTCATCCACCGCATCACCGCCCTGGCCGTGCGCCGGGGGGCGCGGGCAGTCTCCCTGCCAGAGCACGCCTATGGCGACTACGCCCGTGCCGCGCGCGCCTGGGATTTGGCGCTGGTGCAGGGCGCCGCCCCTCCCGCTGCGCCGGGCCTGCAGTGGGCATGCGAGCCTTCCAGCCCCCTCGGCCGGGCCGACGACGCGTTGGCCGACTGGGCGCAGGCCGGCCCGGCAGCGCCGGGGCTGCGGGTGGTGGACTGCGCGTATGTGCCGCTGCGGCTCGATGGCCAGGCGCCGGCATGGCCCGCCGCGGCCTGGCAGCTGTGGACCCCCAACAAAGCCCTGGGGCTGACTGGTGTGCGTGCGGCCTATGCCATCGCCCCGGCCGGCGGGCCAGCGGCCGATATCGCTGCGCTGCAGGCGCTGGCCCCGTCCTGGCCGGTGGGCGCCCACGGCGTGGCGCTGCTGCAGGCCTGGACGGAGCCGACCGCGCAGCGCTGGCTGGCACAGTGCCTGCCCACGCTGCAGGTCTGGAAGGCGCGCCAGCAGGCGTTGTGCGCATCGCTGGGCTGGGGCGTGCTGCCGGGCAGCCTCGCCAACTATTTCGTCGCGAGTGTGGACTCGGCGGGCGCGGCCGCCGATCTGCCGGCTGCTCTGGCGCGCCTGCGCGCGCAGGGCATCAAGCTGCGCGACTGTGCCTCCTTTGGTTTGCCCGGGCATGTCCGGCTGGGGGTGCTGCCGCCTGCCGCGCAGGACGCACTTGCGCGCGCCTGGTCCGCGTGAATTGCCGCGGTGTCCGCACGCCCCCGCAGCCTTTCGCATCCCGCTACGATGCCGGACTTGCCGCCAGGAGGACTGCGCACCGTGCGAACCATTACCGTCAACCGCTATGTCACGCCGCTGCGCGAAGGCGGTTCCATGCCCGCTGTCGTCGAAGGTGACGACCTGGGCCTGTACGTGCTCAAGTTCCGCGGCGCGGGGCAGGGCGTGCGTGCACTGCTGGCCGAGATCATCGCCGGTGGCATCGCCCGCGCGCTGGGCCTGCCGGTGCCGGAGATCGTGCTCGCCGAGCTGGACCCGGCGCTGGCGCAGACCGAGCCGGACCCCGAGATCCAGGACCTGATCCGCGCGAGCGGCGGGCTCAACGTGGCGCTCGACTATCTCTCCGGCGCCGTCAATTTCGATCCGGCGGTGGATCGGGTGCCGGCCGGGTTCGCGTCTTCCCTCGTCTGGTTCGACGCATTCGTCGGCAATGTGGACCGCACGGCGCGCAACACCAACCTGCTGATGTGGCACCGCCAGCCCTGGCTGATCGACCATGGCGCGGCGCTGACCTTCCACCATGCCTGGAACGGCACCGTGGCCGTACCCGCCAAGCCCTTCGCGCCCATCGCCGACCATGTGCTGCTGCCGCAGGCGGACGACTTGGCGGCGGTGGACGCCGGCCTGGCCGCGCGGCTGCCCGCCGCGGTGCTGCAGGCCATCCTGGCCGAGGTGCCCGATGCCTTTCTGGCGCAGGCCGGGGCCGACGCGTCGGAAGGGCCGCTGGCCGATCCGGCGCGCCACCGCCAGGCTTATGTGGACTACCTCACCGCGCGGCTCGCCGGGCGGCAGGGCGGCTGGCTGCAAGGAGCGATCGATGCACGCGGCTGATGTGTACGACTACGCCATCGTGCGTGTGGTGCCGCGCGTGGAGCGCGAGGAATTCATCAACGCCGGCGTGATCCTGTCGTGCCAGCGCACCGGCTTCCTGCAAGCCGCCGTGGCGCTGGACGAGGCGCGCCTGCTGGCTCTGCACCCGCAAGTGGATCTGGAGACCGTGCGCCGCCACCTGGACGCCATCGTCGCCATCTGCGCGGGCGAGCCCGGCTGCGGCCCCATTGCCCAGTTGCCGTACCGCGCACGCTTCCACTGGCTGACGGCGCGGCGCAGCAGCATCATCCAGACCTCGCCCGTGCACACCGGGCGTTGCACGGATGCGGCTTTGGCGCTGCAGCACATCATGCGGCGCATGGTCCTGTGCGGCCCTGGCTGACAGCCGTATCGGCCCTGGCAGACACCCCACGACGCGTTCCGCGCGGAGCATGGACGGCACACGGCACCCCATCGCGGGGTGCGCTCGTCCACCCCTCTCCGAAAGGTTCTGCCATGGCCCCCACGCCGCCCGCTCCCATCCCTGATCGCTTCAAGGACAAGGTCGTCATCGTTACCGGCGCCGGCTCCGGCATCGGTGCCGCCACGGCCCGCCGGTTCGCCGCCGAGGGCGCGCGCGTGGTGATCGCCGACCTGACGGCCGACAAGCTGCAGGCCACGGCGAAGGACCTGCCCGCCGAGCGCACCCTGGTGCAGCCCACGGACGTGAGCCGCTATGAAGAGGTTGAGCGGCTGGTGTCCGCGGCCGTGGAACGGTTCGGCGGCGTGGACGTGCTGGTCAACAACGCCGGCATCGCCGTGCAGGGCAAGGTCACCGAGGCCAGCCTGGACGACTGGACCAAGATCCTGGCCACCAACGTGTCCGGCGTGTTCCATGGCGTGCGCGCGGCCATGCCGCATCTGCTCAAGACGCGCGGCTGCGTGGTCAACACCTCGTCGGTGTCGGGCCTGGGCGGGGACTGGGACATGAGCTTCTACAACACCTCCAAGGGCGCCGTCTCCAACTTCACGCGGGCGCTGGCGCTGGACTACGGCAAGCAGGGCGTGCGCGTGAATGCCGTGGCCCCGAGCCTCACCTTCACCGGCATGACGCAGGACATCAAGGAGGACGAGGCGCTGCTGGCCAAGTTCGCCGAGCGCATCCCGCTGGGACGCGGCGCGGAGCCGGAAGAGATCGCCTCGGTCATCGCCTTCCTGGCCAGCGACGATGCCCGCTTCGTCACCGGCGTGGTGCTGCCGGTGGATGGCGGCGTCTCCGCCTCCAACGGCCAGCCACCGCAGGCGTGACCGGGCACGCCATGGCCTGCCGCCATGGCGCCCGCACCGCGCGGCAGGCGTTGAGATCGTCAACACGGTCCAGTGACTCGGGGACAATAGCGGCATGCGCATGTTCCCCCCTCCAGCCGCCGCCGCGGCCGTAGCCGATACCGGCACCATTGCACACGCGCTGGGCCGCGTCGGCGCGCGATGACCGCGCGCTGTGTGATGGTGCTGGGCACCTCCAGCGGCGCCGGCAAGAGCTGGCTGACCACCGCGCTGTGCCGGTGGTTCAGCAACCAGGGCCTGCGCGTGGCGCCGTTCAAGGCGCAGAACATGAGCAACAACGCCCGGGTCGTGGCGGGGCCGCAAGGGCGCTATGGCGAAATCGGCAGCGCGCAGTACTTCCAGGCCCTGGCCGCGCGCGCCGAGCCCGATGTACGGATGAACCCGCTGCTGCTCAAGCCCGAGGCCGACACCCGCAGCCAGGTGGTGCTGCTGGGCCAGGTGGATGCAGCGCTGTCCGCGCTGCCCTGGCGCGGGCGCAGCGCCCGCGTGTGGCCGCAGATCGCAGCGTCGCTGGATGCGCTGCGGGCCGAAAACGACGTGGTGGTGATCGAAGGCGCCGGTTCCCCGGCCGAGATCAACCTGCATGCCAGCGACGTGGTGAACATGCGCGTCGCCCGCCACGCGCAGGCCCGCTGCCTGCTGGTGTCCGACATCGACCGTGGCGGCGCCTTCGCCCACCTCTACGGCACCTGGGCGCTGCTGCCCGAAGACGAGCGCGCGTGGATCGACGGCTTCGTGCTCAACAAATTCCGTGGCGACCCGGCCCTGCTGGCCCCGGCGCCGGAGATGCTGCGCGAGCGCACCGGCGTACCGGTGGTGGCGACCGTGCCCATGCAGTGGCACCACGGCCTGCCCGAGGAAGACGGCGTGTTCGACGACCGCAGTCATACGTCGGGTGCCGTGCACACCACGGTGGCCGTGGTGGCCTATCCGCGCATCAGCAACCTGGATGAATTCCAGCCGCTCAAGAGCGTGCCGGGCGTGCGCCTGGTGTGGGCGCGCAGCCCGGCCGCGCTGGCCGGCGCCGACTGGGTGGTGCTGCCTGGCTCCAAAGCGACCGCGGCCGATCTGGCCTGGCTGCGCGTGCAGGGGCTGGATGCCGCCATCGCCGCACATGCAGCGC
Source organism: Paracidovorax wautersii (assembly GCF_031453675.1). Classification (NCBI taxonomy): domain Bacteria; kingdom Pseudomonadati; phylum Pseudomonadota; class Betaproteobacteria; order Burkholderiales; family Comamonadaceae; genus Paracidovorax; species Paracidovorax wautersii. The sequence goes on from NZ_JAVIZX010000001.1 coordinate 2,884,114, forward strand.
GCGGCGGCCGCGTGCTCGGCATCTGCGGCGGCCTGCAGATGCTGGGCGAGGCGCTGATCGACAGCCATGGTGTGGACGGCAATGCACCCGGCCTGGGCCTGCTGCCGCTGGTGACCCAGTTCGCGCCCGAGAAGACCGTGCGCCGCGCACAGGCCACCTGGGGCGCGGTGCATGGGCCCTGGCGGGCGCTGGCGGGCACGGCCGTGCAGGGCTATGAGATCCACCACGGACAGACGGCCCAGCACCCCGCGATGGCCACTGGCGGCGACCTGGCGCACGAGGTGATTCCCGGCCTGGCCTGGCAGAACGCCACGGGGCAGGTGCTGGGCCTGTACCTGCACGGGTTGTTCGAGGATCCGCAGGCGCTGCAGGCGCTGTTCGGCGCGGGCGTGCCCACGCTGGACCATGTGTTCGAGCGGCTGGCCGCCGGCGTGGACCGCTGGTTCGACAGCGGGTGGCTGCAGTCGCTGCGCCCTTGAGGCGCGGGATAGCCTGCACCTGCCACCACCGCATCCTGATTTCTTTTAATGGTTGACATGACGAAAGACCGCATGACCGCGTCCCTGGCCCTTCCCGAGATCGCTTCGCTGCACGACGGCGCGCTGGCGACCCGTCTGCAATACGTGCTGGACCACAAGACCAAGCCCCTTGGTGCGCTGGGCCGGCTGGAGGCGCTGGCGCTGCGCATCGGACTCGTCCTGGGCCGCGAGGCGCCGGCCCTGGTGCAGCCACAGATGCTGGTGTGCGCGGCGGACCATGGCCTGGCGGCGCGGGGCGTATCGGCCTACCCGAGCGACGTGACCTGGCAGATGGTCGAGAACTTCCTGGCGGGCGGCGCGGCGGTGAGCGTGCTGGCGCGCCAGCACGGCCTGGCCCTGACCGTGGTGGACTGCGGCGTGGCCCGGGCCATCGGGCCCCGCCCGGCCGTGCCGGGCACGCCCCGCCTGGAGTCGCGCCGCGTCGCCGCCGGCACGGCCGATGCCTCGGCAGGCCCGGCGATGACGGCCGCCGAGTGCGCTCAGGCCCTGGCCAACGGCATGGAGGTGGTGCGCGGACTTCCGGGCAACGTGCTGCTGCTAGGCGAGATGGGCATCGGCAACACCTCGGTGGCGTCGCTGCTGCTGGCCCGGCTGTGCGGACTGGACCTGAACGACTGCACGGGCGCCGGCACGGGGCTGGATGCAGCGGGCATCGAGCGCAAGCGGGCTGTGCTGCAACAGGCGCTGGACGCCAATGCCGGCGCACGGGAGCCGCTGGATGCGCTCGCCGCGCTGGGCGGCCTGGAGGTGGCGACGCTGGTGGGCGCCGTGCTGGAGGCGGCCCGGCTGCGCCGCGTGATCGTGGTGGACGGCTTCATCACCAGTGCGGCCGTCCTGGTGGCCAGTCGCCTGCAGCCGCATGTGTTGGAGCGCTGCGTGTTCGCGCACCGCTCCGGCGAGCGCGGCCATGCCCTGATGCTGGAGCAGATGCAGGCCGAGCCGCTGCTGGATTTGGGCCTGCGGCTGGGCGAGGGCTCGGGCGCCGCACTGGCCTGGCCGCTGCTGGAGTCCGCCTGCCGGGTGCTGCGCGAGATGGCGAGCTTCGAATCCGCCGGCGTGGCGGGCCCGTCGGCCGCCTGACCGGAGACGGGCGACGGGGCGCCGCGGTGGGGCGGCTGCCTCGCCGTGGTGCAGCCCGTCCGGCCCCGGGGCATGCACGGCCGCGGTGCACTGCCGCGTGCCACCGGCGATGTTCCCTGCCTTTGTATACAAAATGGTGCAGGGATTGCGTTCAAAACCTGGCACATGGCTTGCGTACAGGCCGGCCATGGACGCCTCCACCCCTGCAGCGGCCCCTGCCGCGATCGAGATCGTCGCCCTGACCAAGCGCTACGCGCAGGGAAGGCCGGCCGTCGATGGCATCAACCTGCGCATCGCCAGCGGCAGCTACTGCTGTCTGCTGGGTCCGTCGGGGTGCGGCAAGAGCACCACGCTGCGCATGATCGCCGGGCACGAGTCGGTGACCAGCGGCGATGTCCTGCTGGACAACCGCAACATCACCGACCTGCCGGCGGCGGCGCGCGGCACGGCCATGATGTTCCAGAGCTTCGCGCTGTTTCCGCACCTCACGGCGCTGGACAACGTGGCGTTCAGCCTCAAGATGAAGGGCGTGGCCAAGGCGGAGCGCCAGGCCCGCGCCCGCGCTCTGCTGGAGCGCGTGGCCATGGGGCACCTGGCCGAGCGCAAGCCGGCCGAGCTGTCGGGCGGACAGCAGCAGCGGGTGGCCCTGGCCCGGGCGCTGATCACCGAGCCGCGCGTGCTGTTGCTGGACGAGCCCCTGTCCGCGCTCGATCCCTTCCTGCGCATCCAGATGCGGGCGGAACTGCGCCGCTGGCAGCAGGAGCTGGGGCTGACCTTCATCCACGTCACGCACTCCCAGGAAGAGGCCATGGCGCTTGCCGACACCATGGTGGTGATGAACCACGGCCTGATCGAGCAGGTGGGTTCCCCGCACGAGGTCTACAACCGGCCCGCAAGCGAGTTCGTCGCCCGCTTCATGGGCGGCCACAACGTGATCGACACGCCCGCCGGAAAGATCGGCGTGCGCACCGACCACCTGCAGATCGCCCGCACCGCTGAGGCGTTGCCTCCGGCGTCCAGCCACATGCGCGCCGTGGTCACCGATGTGGAATACCAGGGCACCTACGTGCTGCTGGGCCTGCAGAAAGCGGGCGCGGCGCTGTCGTCCCATGCCACCGCCGAGTACTCGGTGATGGTGTCGGAGGCGGCCTTCGCCGCCAGCCCGTACCAGGTGGCCGACGAAGTGCTGCTGCACTGGACCCAGAGCCACGCGCATGCACTGGGGCCTGCGGCCGCCGCCGCCGCCCACCTGGCACCTGCGTGACGGCCTGACGCGCCTCCCTCTCACTTCACTTTCCCTTCTCCCACTGTCCTCCGTTTTCAACCCAAGGAGCTTTCACCATGTCCGATGTGCTCGCAGAATCCACCGCCACGCCTGTCGCCCCCGCTGCGGGTGTGCAGCGCCGCTCGTTGCTCAAGGGCACGGCGGGCATCCTGGCCGCAGGGGTCTTTCCGGCGGTGCACTCGCAGGAGAAGATCGTGCTGCGCTACCTGGGCACGGCCGTGAACCAGGACAAGGCGATTGCCGAGCGCTTCGAGAAGGACACGGGCATCAAGATCCAGTACGTGGCCGTCACCACCGACGATGTGACCAAGCGCGCAGTCACCGCGCCCAACAGCTTCGACCTGATCGACACCGAATACTTCTCGCTCAAGAAGATCGTGCCCACGGGCAACCTCAAGGGCATCGACACCAAGCGCATCAAGAACGCGGACAAGATCACCCCGCTGTTCACGACCGGCACGGTGGCGGGCAAGGCGGTGGGCGACCAGGGCACGGCCCCCAAGAAGGTCATCTACCTGGAGGGCGAAAAGAGCAAGGTCTTCGCCAAGGCGCCGACGCAGTTCATGAGCCTGATCCCGACCGTGTACAACGCCGACACGCTGGGCATCCGGCCCGACCTCATCAAGCGGCCCATCAATTCGTGGGCCGAACTGCTGAACCCCGAATTCAAGGGCAAGACGGCGATCCTGAACATTCCTTCCATCGGCATCATGGACGCGGCGATGGTGGTCGAGGCCATGGGGATCTACAAGTACCCCGACAAGGGCAACATGACCAAGAAGGAGATCGACCTCACCATCAAGACGCTGATCGAGGCCAAGCGTGCCGGCCAGTTCCGCGCCCTGTGGAAGGACTTCAACGAGTCGGTGAACCTGATGTCCTCCGGCGAGGTGGTGATCCAGTCGATGTGGAGCCCCGCCGTGACGGCCGTGCGCACCAAGGGCATCGACTGCGCCTTCCAGCCGCTCAAGGAGGGCTACCGTGCCTGGGCCGCCGGCTTCGGCCTGCCGGCCACCTTGAGCGGCCGCAAGCTCGACGGGGCCTACGAGTTCATCAACTGGTTCCTGGATGGCTGGGCCGGCGCCTACCTGAACCGCCAGGGCTACTACAGCGCGGTGCTGGACACGGCCAAGGCCAAGATGGAAGCCTACGAATGGGCCTACTGGATGGAAGGCAAGCCGGCCGCGCAGGACATCAAGAGTCCCAATGGCGACCTGCTGGCCAAGGCGGGCAGCGTGCGCGACGGCGGCAGCTACGAGTCGCGCATGGGCGGCATCGCTTGCTGGAATGCGCTCATGGACGAGAACAACTACATGGTCCAGAAGTGGAATGAGTTCGTGGCGGCTTGACGGTACATCCCCCTGAGGCGCTGCGCGCCTTCCCTCTTCTCTCGCACTGGCGCGCGGGAAGGGGGACGACGCCAGCGCGGCGGGGCGGCCCTTGCGCGGCGTCTGCTGGCCTGGACTGCTCCGCGGCCTTCTGAATGTTGAGGGCGTGTCGCCTTGTGACAGCGCGCACGGTGCCTGAGGGTTGCCACGGTTTCTTCTTGATGTCAGGTGTTGCTCATGAGCACTGTCGTTTCTTCTCCTCCGTCCGCCGGTGGCACTGCCAAGGCTGGCATCGCCGCCTGGTGGCAGGCGGCGCCGCTCACGCTGGTGTTCGCGTTGTTCTTTCTGGTGCCGCTGGCGCTCATCCTGATGGTGAGCTTCTGGGACTTCAACGAATACGAGCTGCTGCCGGCGTTCACGGTCAAGAACTACCTTGCGGTCTTCGACGGCTGCGGCAACACCTCCGATATGTGCGTCACGCTGCGCACCTATCTCTCCACGCTCAAGTTCAGTTTCCTGGTGTGGCTCATCACCCTGGTGCTCGGCTTCGCGGTGGCCTACTTTCTGGCCTTCCATGTGCGCTCGTCGGGGATGCAGACGGTGCTGTTCGTGCTATGCACCATTCCGTTCTGGACGTCCAACGTGATCCGCATGATCTCGTGGGTGCCGCTGCTGGGGCGCAACGGGCTGGTCAACCAGACCTTGATCGACCTGCACCTGATCGAGACGCCCATCGAATGGCTGCTGTTCTCGGATTTTTCGGTGGTACTGGCCTTCGTGCACCTGTACACCATGTTCATGATCGTGCCGATCTTCAACAGCATGATGCGCATCGACCGCAGCCTGCTGGAAGCCGCCAGCGACAGCGGCGCCAGCGGCTGGCAGACGCTGTGGAACGTGATCGTGCCGCTCTCGCGCACGGGCATCATCATCGGTTCGATCTTCGTCATCACCATCGTCATGGGCGACTTCGTCACGATCGGCGTGATGGGAGGGCAGCAGATCGCCTCCGTGGGCAAGATCATCCAGGTGCAGACCTCGTACCTGCAGTTTCCGCTGGCGGCGGCCAACGCCGTGATCCTGCTGTCCGTCGTCCTCATGATCATCTGGGGCCTGACCCGCATGGTCGACATCCGCAAGGAACTGTAGCCATGCATGTCCGCGAATCCCGCCCCGCCAGCTTCTGGCCCCTGGCGATCGTTTTCGCCCTGTTCGTGCTGTTCATGTACGGCCCGATGCTGGTGATCTTCATCCTGAGTTTCCAGGGGCCCGAAGGCGGCCTCACCTTCCCGGTGCGCGGCGTCTCCTTGCATTGGTTCCGGCAGCTGGGCGAAGGGCTGGGGGTGGTGGACATCGGGGCGGCGCTGCGCCGCTCCCTGGGGCTGGGTGTCGCCGTCATGCTGTGCACGGTGGTGTTCTCGGTCCTGGCGGGGCTGGCATTCCGCAAGCGGCTGGCCGGTGGCAACACGCTGTTCTTCATCGTGGTGGCCAGCCTGATCATGCCGTCCATCATCGTGTCGCTGGGCATCGGCCTGGAGTTCCGCCTGCTGGACACAGGCATCAAGGCCGTGCTGGGCGGGCTGGGGCTGGAGAGCACCCTGGAGAACTTCGGCACGTCGCTTGGCCTGTTCACGTCGGCGCTGGGCGCCCACCTGACCTGGACGCTGCCCTTCGGGCTGCTGATCATGTTCGCCGTGTTCAACCGCTTCAACCCCGCCTACGAAGAGGCCGCACGCGACCTGGGCGCCACGCCCTGGCAGGGCTTCGCCCATGTGGTGCTGCCGCTGATCGCGCCGTCGGTGGTGGGCATCGGTATGTTCGGCTTCACGCTGAGCTGGGACGAGATCGCCCGCACCTCGCAGGCCATCGGCGACGTGAACACGCTGCCGCTGGAGCTGCAGGGGCTCACGTCCACCGTCACCACGCCGGCCATCTACGCCCTCGGCACCGTGACGACGGTGGTGTCTTTCGTGGTGATGGCGGTCACGCTGGGCCTGGTGTGGCTGCTGGGCCGCCGACGTGCCGGAGGCGCCGCATGAGCGTGGGCGTGGATGCAATGGCCGTGGGTGGGCCGCATTCGCCGGTGGGCGAAGAGGGCCTGCTGAGCGACAACGACATGTACGAGCGCATGGTCTCGGCCATCCTCGACCACCGCCTGCTGCCCGGCACCAAGCTGGTCGAGGACCGCCTGGCTGCGGCGTTCGGCGTCTCGCGCACGCGCGTACGGCCGGTGCTGGTGCGCCTGGCCAACGAGCAGGTCGTCACGCTCACGCCGCGCAAGGGCGCCTCGGTGGCGCAACCCAGCGTTCAGGAGGCCCGCGAGGTGTTCGAGGCGCGCCGGCTCATCGAGCCCCGCCTGGTCACGCTGTTCATGGGCGCGGCCACGGCGCAGGACGTGCAGCGGCTGGTGCAGTGCATTCAGGACGAAGACCAGGCGCGCGCCACGGGAGACATCCACCGCGCGATCCGCCTGTCCGGCGACTTCCATCTGCACATCGCCCAGGCGGCCGGCCACCAGACCCTGGGCCGCATCCTGCGCGAGCTGGTGTCCCGCACGTCGCTCATCCTCATGACCTACGGTCCGGCAGGCGCCCGCGAGCGCGACGAGGCCACGGCCTGCGGCTGCCGCGAGCACCGTGCACTGATCGACGCCATCCGCCTGCGCGATGCGCCCGAGGCGGCGCGGCGCATGCTGCAGCACCTGGAGCGGATCGAGTCGCAGCTGGAGTTCACACCGCCGCAGCAGGAGGTGCCCGATCTGGTGCGGCTGCTGGGCGGCCGGGGCTGAACCTCTCGGGTGAACACGATGCGTCAACTGCTGGTCATCAATCCCAATACCTCCGCCGGCGTGAGCGTGCTCTTGCAGCGCCACGTGCAGGCGGCCGCCGGGCCGCAGGTGCAGGTGCGTACTGCCACGGCGCGCTTCGGTGCGCCCTATATCGCGTGCGAGGCGAGCTACGCCGTGGCTTCGCACGCCGCCCTGGACGCGTGGGCGGCGGCCCTGGCGGACGGCCCCGCGCCCGATGCGGTGCTGGTCGGCTGCTTCGGCGATCCGGGGCTGATGGCCCTGCGAGAAAGCAGTCCCGTGCCCGTGACCGGCCTGGCGGAAGCCTCCTTCATCACCGCGGCAAGCCATGGACGCTTCGCCATCGTGACCGGCGGCGCCCGCTGGGGCCCGATGCTGCAGCGCGTGGCGCAGGCGCTGGGCCACGCGCAGGCCCTCGCGGGCATCCGCACCGTGGCGCCCACGGGCGCACAGTTGGCCGCTGACCCCATGGCCGCCCAGGCCCTGCTGGCGCGTGCCTGCGGCGATGCGGTGCGCGAGATGGGCGTGCAGGCGGTGATCCTGGGCGGCGCCGGCCTGGCCGGCATGGCCAGGGCCATCCAGCCGGAACTGGAGGTGCCCGTCATCGACAGCGTGGAGGCCGGCGCCCACTGGGCGCTGCATGGTCACGCAGAGGCTCCGGAGCGGGCCCGGCCGGCCTGCGATGTGGCGTGGGAGAGGGTGTCGCGCGAGCTGGCCGTCCTGGGGCTGCCGGCCGCCGGCTGAGGCAGCCGGCGCCCGGGCCACCCCCTGCACGGGCTCTGTGCGTCGCGTCTGCGCAGGCGATGCCCTGTGAGGAACGGGTTTGGCCGGGGATCTGCCGGCCGGACGCAGCGCCGGGCGGGGCGGCGAAGCGGCCCCGCCGCGCACGCCTCAATGGTCGTGGTGCAGATAGGCCGCCTGGCGTGGCAGCCGCAGGCTGACCAGGAAAGCCACCACCATCATCGCCGTCACGTACCAGAAGAACGCGGATTCGTGGCCGATGGACTTCAGGCCCAGCGCCACATACTCGGCCGTGCCGCCGAAGAGGGCATTGGCGATGGCGTACGCGAGGCCCACGCCCAGCGCGCGCACTTCGGGCGGGAACATCTCGGCCTTCACGATGCCGCTGATGGAGGTGTAGAAGCTCACCACCACCAGCGCGGCGGCGATCAGCAGGAAGGCCACCACCGGGTGCGTGGTGTGCTGCAGCGCGGTGAGGATGGGCACGGTGGTGAGGGCGCCCAGCGCGCCGAAGATCAGCATGTTGTTGCGCCGGCCGATGCGGTCGGACAGGGCACCCACCAGCGGCTGCATGCACATGAACAGCAGCAGGGCCCCGGTCATCACATAGCTGGCGGTCTTGATGGGCAGCTGCACCGTATTCACCAGGTACTTCTGCATGTACGTGGTGAAGGTGTAGAAGATCAGGGAGCCGCCGGCGGTATAGCCCAGCACGGTGAAGAAGGCCGCCTTGTGGTGGCGGAAGATGCCGCCGATGGTGCCGGCCTCCTTGTTGTTCTTGGCGGCCTCGCTCTGCGTCTCGTGCAGCGTGCGGCGCAGCAGCAGGGCGACCACGGCCGAGATGGCGCCGATCACGAACGGAATGCGCCAGCCCCAGGCCTTCAGCTCCGCCTCGGACAGCAGGGCCTCCAGCACCACGATCACCAGCACGGCCAGCAGCTGGCCGCCGATCAGCGTCACGTACTGGAACGAGGAGAAGAAGCCGCGCTGGCCCCGCAGCGCCACCTCGCTCATGTAGGTGGCGGTGGTGCCGTATTCACCGCCTACCGACAGCCCCTGGAACAGCCGGCACACCAGCAGCAGGAAGGGCGCCCAGGCGCCGATGGCAGCATAGGTCGGCAGGAAGGCGATGACCAGCGAGCCGGCGCACATCATGGTCACCGAGATGAGCATGGAGCGCTTGCGCCCGTAGCGGTCGGCAATGCGGCCGAACAGCCAGCCCCCGATCGGGCGCATCAGAAAGCCTGCCGCGAACACGCCTGCCGTGTTGAGCAGCTGGACGGTGGGATCCGACTTGGGGAAGAACGCCGAGGCGAAGTACAGCGCCGAGAACGCATACACGTAGAAATCGAACCACTCGACCAGGTTGCCGGAGGAGGCGGCCATGATCGAGAAGACGCGGTGGCGTTTCTCTTCGGCGGTGTAGGCGCGGGGCTCGGCCGAGCCGGGCGCATCGAGCGTGCCGGGCACACCGGCGGATGCTGCGGGAGAGGACATGCGGAAATCCAGCCTTTCTTGACGGTGCGCCCGGGGGAGCGCGCCTTGTTGTGTTGTGTTGCTGTGGCAGCCTGCCCATTGTGGGCATAGAGAAAAACCCTGGTTGTCAGTCAAAGGCTGACGCAGCGCAACGGCTCTTGAAAATCCGCAGGCCCGCTCCATCTGCGAGCCGTGCTGCTGGCCCACGGGCGGCAGCCATCTCTCTTCCTCTGCAGAACCAGTCATACAGCGCGGGGGAGCCAGGAGGGCGACTGCGCACCCCGGGGTGCTGCGGCTGCCGTCCGTCTCCACGGGGCTGGCGCGGCCACGCGCAGCCCGATGTCCTGTCTACCCGAGGAACCTGCATCCATGGAAAGCCAACACCTGCGCGCCGTCCTGTCCATCAGCCTGATGGCGGCCTTTGCCGACGAACACAAGGACGAGCGCGAACGCGACCACCTGCGCGACATGGCCGAATCGCTCAGCGCCGGCAGCGGCGTGGACCTGATGAAGCTGTACCAGGACGTGCTGCTGCAGCGCGTACGCCTGGAGGACGCCGCCGGCGCACTCGACACGCCTGCGCTGCGCCACCTGGCCTTCGAGATGGCCGTGGGCGTGTGCGATGCCGACGGCGTGTGCAATGCCAAGGAAAAGGCCTTCCTGCAGCGCCTGGCTGCCGCGCTGCAGGTGCCGGCGCCCGAGGCAGCGCAGGTGATCGAGCAGGCCGACGCGCTGGCCGATGTGCCGCTGCGCGCCGAGCCCGCACCGTCCGAGGCCTGGTCCGGCCCCACGGCCGCCGTGCCGATGGCGGTGGGGGGCGCGGCGGTTGCGGCAGCGGCTGCTGTGGCGGCTGCCTCGCCCGCCGGTGCCACCGTCAACGCCGCCTCGGTGAGCGATGCCGAGATCGACTCCATGATCCTGAACGCGTCCATCCTCAACGGCGCGCTGGAGCTGCTGCCGCAGTCGCTGGCTTCCATGGCCATCATTCCGTTGCAGACGCGCCTGGTCTACCGCGTGGGCAAGGTCTATGGCTATGAGCTGGACAAGCGGCACATCGCCGACTTCCTGGCCACGGTGGGCGTGGGGCTCACCTCGCAGTACGTGGAGCAGTTCGGCCGCAAGCTGGTGGGCGGGCTGCTGGGCAAGGTGATGGGCGGCATGGGCCGTGCGGTGGGCAGCGCGGCCACGGGCTCGGCATTCTCGTTCGCCAGCACCTACGCGCTGGGCAAGGTGGCGCAGCGCTACTACGCCGGGGGCCGCACGCTGAGCACCGACGCGCTCAAGGCCTCGTTCTCGCGCACGGTGGACGAGGCCAAGGGCCTGCAGCAGCGCTATGCCCCGCAGATCCAGGAGCGGGCGAAGGGGCTGGACGTGGGCAAGCTGCTGCGCGAGCTCAAAGCCTGATTTGCTATTAAATAGATAGCCTCATGCGCTCCATTGGCGGGCGCTGGAGCCTTATTTAATGCAAATTCAGGGCGCTGGCGTCTTGGGCTGGTAGTCGCAGTACGGCGCCACCGCGCACTCCCAGCAGCGCGGTTTGCGCGCCTGGCAGACGTAGCGGCCGTGCAGGATCAGCCAGTGGTGCGAGTCCACTGCGTACTCGGCCGGCACGCGCTTGAGCAACTGCATCTCCACCGCCAGCGGGTTCTTGCCCGGCGCCAGGCCGGTGCGGTTGCTCACGCGGAAGATGTGCGTGTCCACCGCCATGGTGGGCTGGCCGAAGGCCACGTTCAGCACCACGTTGGCCGTCTTGCGGCCCACGCCGGGCAGCGCCTCCAGCTCCTCGCGCGTGCGCGGCACCTGGCCGCCGTGCCGCTCCACGAGGATGCGGCAGGTCTCCATCAGGTGCCGCGCCTTGCTGCGGTACAAGCCGATGGTCTTGACGTAGCCCTCCAGCCCTTCCAGGCCCAGGTCGAGGATGGCCTGCGGCGTGCCCGCCGCCGGGAACAGCTTGCGCGTGGCCTTGTTGACGCCCACGTCCGTGGCCTGGGCCGACAGCAGCACGGCGGCCAGCAGTTCGAAGACGGTGGTGTATTCCAGTTCAGTGTTGGGCTGCGGATTGGCCGCCTTGAGCGTGGCGAAGAAAGGGACGATGTGCTCGGTCTTCATGGTGGCGTGGGTATTTTTGTCGTTGCCTCGCATTGTGCTGCGCGGCCGGCCTGCTTCCTGCGCAGCGTCTCCAGGCACCTTCGGCGGCGGCTTCCTTCAGCCACTGGGCGCCGGCAATGCACTGCGCAGGTAGTCGAGGAACAGGCGCACACCCAACGGCAGGGTGCGGCCGCTCAGCGTCTGGATTTCGGTGAGACGTGCGCTCATGCCGCGTTCGCGGATCTGTGCCGCATGCAGTTCGCCGCGGGCCACACGGTCCCGCACCGTGACCTCTCCGGAAATCGACAGCCCGCCGCCGTGCAGCACGAAGTGGGTCAGCGTCTCGAAATGGTTGCAGACCAGGGCCGGCTCGAACACCAGGCCGCGCTGGCTGCAGCCGATGTCGAACAGCTGCCGCACGGTGTTGTCGCGCTCCGGCAGTGCGATGGGGTGCGCATGCATCTGCGCCAGTGTCACGGAGGGGAAGCGCGCGAGCGGGTGGTCCGGCCGCATGATGGCGATCACGGGAGAGGCTTCGCGGTGCTGCACCGTGATGTCCCGTTCCGCCGAGCGGCTGTAGGTCAGGCCCACGTCGGCATCGCCGTTGAGCACGGCGACGGTGACGGCGGCAGGGCTGGCGACGCTGAGGCGGAACTGCATGCCTGGATAGCGCACCCTGAACTGGGCCATCACGCGCGGCAGGAATTCGATGGCGAAGCCGGCCGAGCTGCTCAGCCGGATCAGCCCGGTATGCACGCCCTGCAGAGCCTGGATATCGGACACCACGCGGTCGGCCTCCAGCGCCCCGCGGCGGGCGTGCGCGGCCAGCAGCTCGCCAGCGGGGCTCGGTGCCATGCCGCGAGGGCGGCGGTCGAACAGCGGCACGCCCAGCAGGTCCTCCAGCGCCGCGACCTGTCGGCTCACGGCGGACGGCGACACATTGAGCCGGGTGGCGGCCTCGCTCACGGAGCCGCTGCGCACCACTTCCAGGAAGTAGCGCAGGGCGGTTTCCTGCAATCGGCTGGACAGCATGGAGAAGATTCTGGTTTGCGTAAAACGCAACGATACCCTCAGAAAACGTCGATTGTCGAAGGGCAGGGGCGTCCTTATGCTGCCATCGCAATGACACCACCTGCCGCCGCTTCCACCCTGCCATCCGGCGCCGTCCGCGCCGCCTTGCCCAACGGCCTGGGTCTCTTGGGACGGACCGCCACCGATCTGTCCCGCGCCATCCACGGCCGGGAGGTGTCCTGCGTGGAGGTGCTTGACGCCACGCTGGCGCAGATCGACCGCCTGAACCCGGTGGTGAATGCCATCGTCGCGATGCCCGATCGCGAGGGGCTGAGAGCGCAGGCCGCCGAGCGGGATGCGCAACTCGCGCGGGGCGAGAGCCTGGGCCCGCTGCACGGCTTTCCGCAGGCGCCCAAGGACATCATGCCCGCGGCCGGCCTGGTGACCACGCGCGGCTCACCGATCTTCGCCGGGCAGGTCTCGTCCAGCGACGCCGTGGTGTATGAGCGCATGCGTGCCGGCGGCGCACTGTTCATCGGCCGCACGAACTCGCCCGAGTTCGGTTTGGGTGGGCACACCTTCAACCCGGTCTACGGCACGACGCGCAATGCGTTCGATCCAGCACGCTCCGCGGGCGGCAGCAGCGGCGGGGCCGGGGTGGCCGTCGCATTGCACATGCTGCCCGTGGCCGATGGCTCGGACATGATGGGCTCGCTGCGCACGCCGGCGGCCTTCAACAACGTCTACGGCCTGCGCACCTCGTTCGGCCTGGTGCCGCACGGGCCGACGGAAGAGGTGTTCTTCCAGCAGTTCAGCGTGGCCGGCCCGATGGCGCGCAACATACCCGACCTGGCGATGCTGCTGTCCGTGCAGGCCGGCTTCGATGCGCGCCTGCCGCTCACCCGCCGGCACGACGACGTCGCCGCGCTGGGCCGGCCGCTGGAGCGCGATGTCAACGGCACGCGCATCGGCTGGCTCGGCGATCTGGGCGGCCACCTGCCGTGCGAGCCCGGCGTGCTGCAGACCTGCGAGCAGGCGCTGGCGCACTTTCGCACGGTGGGCTGTACCGTGGACGCGGCGGTGCCTGCCTTCGACCTGGAGCAGCTCTGGAACGCCTGGATCGACCTGCGCAGTTTCAGCGTGGCGGGCGCCAACGCCGCGCTGTACCGCGACCCCGCCAAGCGGCCCCTGCTCAAGGCCGAGGCCGTGTGGGAGATCGAACGCGGCATGCGCCTGAGCGCCTTGCAGGTGTACGACGCCGCACGCGTGCGCTCGGCCTGGTACCAGGTGCTGCGCGGGCTGTTCGAACGCTTCGACTTCCTCGTCATGCCGGCGGCACAGGTCTTTCCGTTTGCGGCGGAACTGGACTGGCCGCATGCCGTGGGCGGCCGTGACATGGACACCTACCACCGCTGGATGCAGGCCGTGGTGCCCGCCACGATGGCGGGGCTGCCCGCGCTGGCTGCGCCCGCGGGCTTCGGCCCCGGCGGGTTGCCCGCAGGCTTGCAGATCATCGGCCCGGCGCAATGCGATGCAGCGGTGCTGCAGATCGGCCACGCCTACGACCAGGCCAGCGGCCACGCGCGCGTGAGGAGTCCGCTGCTGGCGTGAGCGTTTTTTCCCTTGCGGGGGCGGCAGGCCATTCGAGGCCGTTCCCCGCCGGTTTGTCCGTCGTCCGTTGCCCTGGAGAGTTTCATCATGCTGCGTTCCCGCTTCCTTGCCTCGACCCTCTTGCTCGGCGCCCTGGCGCTCACCGGCCCGGCGGCTGCGTGGGCTCAGGCCTACCCGGACCGCCCGGTCAAGCTCGTGATCCCTTTCGCGCCGGGCGGCGCCACGGACATCCTGGGCCGGCTGCTGGCCACGGCGCTCGGTGAACGCCTGGGGCAGCCCATGGTGGTCGAGAACAAGCCGGGGGCCGGCACGGTGGTGGCGGCCTCCATGGTGGCGAAGGCGCCCGCGGACGGCTATACGCTGCTGCTCGGGGCCAACACCACGCTCACGCTCAACCCGGCCATCCGCAACAACCTGCCTTACGACCCTTTGCGCAGCTTCACGCCGCTGGGGCTGGTGGCCGACATGGGCCTGCTGCTGGTGGCGCACAACGACACGCCGGGCAGCACGCTGAAGGAGGCCATCGCGCTGACGAAGGCCGCGCCGGACAAATACTCCTACGGCTCGTACGGCACGGGGTCGTCGGTGCACTTCGGGGGCGAAGTGCTGAAGTCCACCACGGGCATGCGGATGATGCATGTGCCGTTCAATGGCAGTTCGCCCAACCTCACCGCGCTGATGGGCGGGCAGGTGCAGTACGCCGTGGACACGGTGGTGGCCAGCACGCCGCTCATCCAGGCCGGCAAGATCAAGGCGATCGCGGCCCTGAGCCCGCAGCGCCTGGCCTTGCTGCCGCAGGTGCCCACAGTGGCCGAAAGCGGCTACCCCGGCTTCGACATGGGCTCGTGGTTCGCGTTCGTTGCGCCGGCCGGCCTGCCGGAGCCGGTGCGCAAGAAGCTGGAGAAGGCGCTGCAGGACACGATGGCATCGGCCGAGTTCCGCAAGAAGCTGGAAGGCATCGGCCTCACGCCCACCTGGGGCAGCGGCGAAGCGCTGCGCGCCCGTGTGGAGCGCGAGCTGCCCCTGATGCGCGCCGTGGCGGCGCGGGCCGATATCCGCGTGGATTGACGGCAGGCTTTGAAGGCCCCGTCCCGGCCGCCGTCTGCGCTGCGGTGCCCTAGCCCAGTGCCGCGCCGCCCGCATCCAGCGCCGGCGGGCGCAGCAGGTCTTCGTTCACGCCCATGGCCTGGCTGGCGCGCTCCACCGCGGTCCACAGCGGGGCGGGCATCTGCAGGATGTCTTCCGGCGTGGCGGACCGGGCGATCCAGGCGCTGATCTCATGGTGCTGCTCGTGGGTGAGCAAGTCCAGGTTCAACATTTCGTCGATGGTCTTCATGGGGCTGTTGGTCGTTCTGTGCGTTCCGGCGGGCGGGCCGGAGGGGATGTCGTAGGTGCGGATGCGTGGCCTGAAGCACATGGTGCCAAAAATGCCGGACGCAAGCGGAGCGTGGCCCGGATGCCCTTGCGGGCCGAGGGAGTGCGGCTGGCGAAGGCTGCGGCGCGGTGCGGGCCTTCGCGCCGCGCCCGCCTGCGGCGGCGGCGCTCTGCGAATCGCCGAAACCGCGGAAACCTGCGCGGCAATTGGCGACAATGCCTGTTTTCCATTGCCACCGGGGTGCCTTTTCCATGCAATTCGCCGACCGCCTGAACAACGTAGAAACCTCTGCCATCCGTGAGCTGTTCAAGCTCCTGGGCAAGCCGGGCATCATCAGTTTCGCGGGCGGGTTTCCGGACAGCGCGATGTTCGATGTGGACGGCATCAAGGAAGCCTCGCTCAAGGCACTGACCGAAGAGCCCGGCGCGGCGCTGCAGTACGGCGCTACCGAGGGCTACAACCCGCTGCGCGAGCAGCTGGCCGCCTTCATGGCCGCCAAGGGTGCGACTGCGCTGGCGCCCGAGAACCTCATCGTCACCACCGGCAGCCAGCAGGCGCTGGACCTGCTGGGCAAGACGCTCATCAGCCCCGGCGACAAGGTGATCGTCGAAGGCCCGACCTTCCTGGCCACCATCCAGTGCTTCCGCCTCTACGGCGCCGAACTCATCAGCGCGCCCATCGACGCCAATGGCGTGAAGACCGACGAGCTTGAGAAACTCATCGCCGAGCACCGCCCCAAGTTCGTCTACCTGATCCCCACCTTCGGCAACCCCAGCGGCGCCATGCTGAGCCTGGAGCGCCGCAAGGCCGTGCTGGAGATGGCCGTCAAGCACAACACCCTCATCGTCGAGGACGACCCCTACGGCGACCTGTACTTCGGCGAAGCGCCGCCGCCCAGCCTGCTGAACCTGTCGGCCCGCGTGCCGGGCAGCCGCGAGCTGCTGGTGCACTGCGGCAGCTTGAGCAAGGTGCTGTCGCCCGGCCTGCGCGTGGGCTGGATGATTGCCCCGGCCGAGCTGCTGGGCAAAGCCACGATGTGCAAGCAGTTCAGCGATGCGCACACCAGCACCTTCGCCCAGGCCACGGCCGCGCAGTACCTCAAGGCCGGCCGCATGCCCGCCACGCTGGCCAAGGTGCGCGCGGTGTACGCCGAGCGCGCCCAGGCCCTGGGCGATGCGCTGCGCCAGGAGCTGGGCGACGCCATCGAGTTCGTGCAGCCGCAGGGCGGCCTGTTCGTGTGGGCGCGCCTGACGGGCGCGGGCGGCAAGGTGGCCGACGGCAACGAACTGGCGAAGCGCGCCATCGACCAGGGCGTGGCCTTCGTGCCCGGCACGCCGTTCTACTGCGCCAACCCCGACCACGCCACGCTGCGCCTGTCGTTCGCCACGGCCGATGTGGAGAAGATCCGCGAAGGCGTGGCGCGCCTGGCGCAGGCGCTGTGACCGGCACGGTGTGCTATCGATAGCGGAGCTGTCTGCGCTTGATCAGTAAGCAATTCGAGGCGATTAATGCCTGAAAGCCAGAAGGATAAAGCGCAAGCTGCTCTCATTTTTGATAGTCCCCGCGGCGCACGCTGGAAGGGTTCTGCACCGACGGTGCCCCGGCAGCGCCGGCATGCGTTCCAATAGGGCCATGTCCGCATCCCGTTCCCCCGACCAGCGCCTCGACGAGCTGGAAATCAAGGCCAGCTACACCGAAGACCTGCTGGACCAGCTCAACCTCACCATCTACCGCCAGCAGCGGCAGATCGACGCGCTGGCGCGCACCATCGCGCAGCTGCGCCAGCAGATGCCCGAGGCCGGCGGTGGCGCCGCCGCGCGCAACCTGCGCGACGAGCTGCCGCCGCACTACTGACCCTGTCCTGCGCTGCGCTCGGGCGGGTGGCAGCTCAGCGCAGGCGCCGCGTTGTCCGCACCCTGGGTCTGACTCCCTCATCGTTGATGCAACCCGCCTTCCACCGAAGGCCAGAAAGGCAACCATGCAGTACCGCAACCTCGGCAAAAGCAACCTCAAAGTCTCGGCCCTGTGCCTGGGCGCCATGATGTTTGGCGACCAGACCGACAAGGCGGAGGCCGCGTCCATCGTGGCCGACGCGCGCGCGCAGGGCGTGAACTTCATCGACACGGCCGACGTGTACACCAAGGGTGCGTCGGAGACGATGCTGGGCGAGCTGCTCCAGGGCCAGCGGCACGAATGGGTGCTGGCCACCAAGCTGGGCAACAAGATGTCCGAGCGCGTGAACGAGAGCCACTACTCCCGCAGCTGGATGCTGCGCGAGGTGGACGCCAGCCTGGCGCGTCTGCAGACCGACCATGTGGATGTGCTGTACCTGCACCGTGACTTCAACGGCATGGACCTGCAGGAACCCTTGTTCGCCATCGACGCGCTGCTGCGCGCGGGCAAGATCCGCTACTGGGGCGTGTCCAACTTCCGCGCCTGGCGCATCGCCGAGCTGGTGCACGGCGCGCGACAGCTGGGTATGCCCGGGCCGGTCGTCTGCCAGCCGTACTACAACCTGCTCAACCGCATGCCCGAGGTCGAGATCCTGCCCGCCTGCGCACACCACGGCGTGGGCGTGACCTCGTACAGCCCCATCGCGCGCGGGGTGCTCACCGGCAAGTACCTGCCGGGCCAGGCACCGGAGCAGGGTACGCGCGCCGCTCGCGGCGACAAGCGCATGGCAGAGACCGAGTTCCGCGAAGAGTCCCTGGTCATCGCCCAGCAGCTCAAGCAGCATGCCGAGGCGCGCGGCGTGACGCTGGCCCAGTTCGCCACCGCCTGGGTGCTGGCCCACGGCGCCATCAGCTCCGTCATCGCCGGCCCGCGCACGCTGGCCCAGTGGCAGGACTACGCCCCGGCGCTGGGCTATACCGTGACGGCCGAAGACGAGGCGCTGGTGGATTCGCTGGTAGCGCCCGGCCACCCCTCCACGCCCGGCTTCACCGACCCGGCCTATCCGCTGCCGCCGCGGGTCTGACGGCGGGGCAGGGGCCCGCGCAGGCAAGGCAAGGCGCCGGCGTGCCAGGGGGCGCGCTCAGTGGCCTGCAGGCCGCGCGCCGGCCTGCGCCGCGACGCCGTCCAGTTCGCGCACCACGTCGTCGCTCAGTTGCACATAGGCGGCTGCCAGGTTCTGCCGCAGGTGCGCCACCGACGAGGTGCCCGGGATCAGCAGGATGTTGGGCGAGCGCTTGAGCAGCCACGCCAGGGCCACCTGCAGCGGCGTGGCCCCCAGGCGCAGGGCGATCTCGGACAGCGCGGTGGACTGCACGGGCGTGAACCCGCCCAGCGGGAAGAAGGGCACGTAGGGAATGCCGCTGCGGGCCAGCAGGTCCACCATGGCGTCGTCGGCACGGTGGACCAGGTTGTAGTGGTTCTGCACACAGGCCACGGTGGCGATGCGCATCGCCTGCGCCAGCTGCGTGGGCGTCACGTTGCTCAGGCCGATGTGGCGCACCAGCCCTTCCTTCTGCAGCGCGGCCAGTGCCGCCACGGGTTCCTCGATGGAACCTTCCTTCGGGCCCATCGTGTCGATCATCACCCGGAAGTTCACCACGTCCAGCGCCTCCAGGCCCAGGTTTCGCAGGTTGTCGTGCACGGCCTGGCGCAGTGCCTCGGGCGACGCCGCCGCCAGCCAGGCGCCCTGCGCGTCGCGCCGCACGCCGACCTTGGTCACCAGCGTCAGGTCGCTGGCGTAGGGGTGGAGAGCTTCGCGCACGATCTGGTTGGTGATGTGCGGGCCGTAGAAGTCGGCCGTGTCAATGTGGTTCACCCCGTTTTCCACGGCAGTGCGCAGCACGGCGATGGCCGCCTCGCGGTCCTTCGGGGGGCCGAAGACGTGGGGGCCTGCCAGCTGCATGGTGCCGTAGCCGATGCGGTTCACGGTGCGGTCGCCGAGGGGGAAGGTGCGGTGGGAGTCTGGAGCGTTCATGGCTTGCCTTTCGTGGAATGAGCGCAGTCTAGGAAGGCTTCGGTTGTTTGATAATCCATCGCAATCCGCACGGCCTGTTCGAATATCTGCACAATGAAAGCCGACCTCAACCAGCTCCACGCCTTTGCCGCCGTGGCCCAGGCCCAGGGTTTCCGCGGTGCGGCCCGGCACCTGGGCGCCAGCCCGTCTGCGGTGAGCGATGCCGTGCGCCGCCTGGAGGACGACCTGGGCGTGCGCCTGCTCAACCGCACCACCCGCAGCGTGTCCCCCACGGACGCCGGGCGCAGGCTGCTGGAGCGCCTGATGCCGGCGCTGCAAGAGGTGCAGGAGGCGCTGGGCGCCGCAGGCGCGCTGCGCGGAGCCCCGGCCGGCACGCTGCGCATCAACGTGCCGGTGTCGGCGCTCAAGCTGGTGCTGCCGGCCATCGTGCCGGACTTCCGCGCCGCCTATCCGCACATCCTGCTGGAGGTGATCGCGCAAGACAGCTTCGTGGACGTGCTGGCCGCGGGCTGCGACGCCGGTATCCGCTACGGAGAGAGCCTGGACCAGGACATGATCGCCGTGCCCATCGGGCCGCGTGTGCAGCACTTCGCCTGCGCCGCGTCGCCCGGCTACCTGAAGCGGCGCGGCAAGGTGGCGCATCCGCGCGAACTCATGGCGCACGACTGCCTGCGGGTGCGGTTCGAGAGCGGGTCCATGCCGCTCTGGGAGTTCGAGCGCCGGGGCGAGACGCTGCGGCTGGACCCGGCACCGGCCCTGGTGGTGCAGGCCGGGGCCGCCGCCGATCTGGCGGTGGAGGCCGCCGTGGAGGGCATGGGCGTGGTCTACCTGTTCCAGGGATGGCTGCAGCCGCACCTGGACAGTGGGGCGCTGGTGCCGATCGCCAAAGAGTGGTGGCCCCGGTTCGCGGGCCCGTTTCTGTACTACCCCGGCCACCGGCTGGTGCCCGAGCCCTTGCGCGCCTTCGTGGACTTCGTCCGGGCGCATCCCAGCACGGCCTGAGAGCCTGCTGACGATCCCCTGTGAGATCGTCAACAGGCTCTGACGGTACCTCCGTCCCCGCGGAGCCACGGCGCCGGTGCGAACTTTCCGCCGGCGCTGCGGTCGCACAGGCTTCCCCTGGCCGCCCGCGAACGGGCTAGCCTGCCGCGGCGCTGCGCGCGCTCTGCCTGCTTCTCAAATCTCCGTTACCCCATGACCTCTCTGGACACCCAATTCGCCCATATGCGCACCGGGCAGATGTACAACGACCTGACGCCCGAGTTGCTGGCCGCCCGTGAGCGCGCCGTGCTGCTGACGAACGAATACAACGCCTCGTTCTCGCAACCGGCGGCCGAGCGCGAGGCGCTGTTGCGCCGGCTGCTGGGCTCGGTCGGCACGCGCGTGCATTTCGAGCCCACCTTCCGCTGCGAATTCGGCAGCAACATCCACATCGGCGACCGCTTCTATGCCAACTTCGACTGCGTGATGCTGGACGGCGGCGGCATCCACATCGGCGACGACGTGCTGCTGGGCCCCCGCGTGGGCATCTACACCTCCAACCACGCCATCGATGCAGCGGAACGCGCCGCCGGAGGCTGCATCGGCAAGCCGGTGCGCATCGGGAACCGGGTGTGGGTGGGCGCGGGCACGCATGTGAACCCGGGCGTGCAGATCGGGGACGACAGCATCATCGGATCGGGCAGCGTGCTCACGTCGGACATCCCGGCAGGCGTGATTGCGGCGGGCGTGCCGTGCCGGGTGCTGCGGCCCATCACGGACGCGGACCGCACGGGCTTTCAGCCTTAGAGGTCCTCTGCCCGAATCACCGCGCCGTGTGCATCTGCGGCCTCGGGCAGTCTGCGGCGTTGCAAATACTCGCAATAGCCACGCTATTGCTGCGTTCTGCGCCTTGCATCCCCGCCCGATCCGCAGCGCCCACTTGCCGCTCGATGCGTGCAGAGGCTCCCTTGGGCAACGCCCCGGCGGCCGCAGCCCGGGGCGGCGGGCGGGTCAGTCCGGCCGCGCCGGGCGTTGCGCCGTCTTGGGCCGGAAGGCCTTGCAGACGCTGGCGCGCGTTTCCAGGTAAGGCCCGCCGATCAGATCGATGCAATAGGGCACGGCGGCGAAGATGCCGGGCACGGCGTGCGTGCCGTCATCGCGCCTGAGGCCTTCCAGCGTTTCGGCGATCGCCTTGGGCTGGCCCGGCAGGTTGATGATGAGGCTGCGGTCGCGGACCACGGCCACCTGGCGCGACAGGATGGCGGTGGGCACGAAGGCCAGGCTGATCTGGCGCATCTGCTCGCCAAAGCCCGGCATCTCCTTGTGCGCCACGGCCAGCGTGGCCTCGGGCGTCACGTCGCGCAGGGCGGGGCCGGTGCCTCCGGTGGTCAGTACCAGGCTGCAGCCGGCGTCCACCAGCTCGATCAGCGTGGCGCTGATGGTGGCCTGCTCGTCGGGGATGAGGCGGGCCTCGAAGGTGATGGGGTTGTGCAGCGCGCGCGTGAGCCAGTCCTGCAGCGCGGGCAGGCCCTTGTCCTCGTACACGCCGGTGCTGGCGCGGTCGCTGATGGAGACGATGCCGATGTGGACGGCCTCGGGCGCCGGCAGGGGCGCAGCGGCGGCGGACTCAGGCATCGCGTTCGGCGCCTTCCTGGCGGGCCTCGGTGCCGGCGTCCTGCATCTGCTCGCGCACCAGCTGGAACAGCTCGCGGTAGGCGCGGCCCTTGCGCGGGGCCAGGCCCTGCGATTCGGCCACGTTGGCCTCCTTGCCGGCGGGCGCGTCCTTGCGCGCCTGGCGGATCAGCGCGCGGATCTGCTGCGTGTCGGTGCGCGGGTACTGTTCCATCCACTGCAGCAGCACCTCGTCGCTGTGGATGAGGCGGTCGCGCCACTGCTCGGCCAGGTGCAGCGCCAGCTTTTCAGTGGCCGAGCCGTTGCGCTGTTCGTCCAGCGCGCCGCGCACGGCGGCCACGGCTTCTTCGTCCAGGCGGCGCATGAGCTTGCCGACGAACTGCATCTGCCGGCGCTTGCCCTCGAAGTTGGTGATGCGCTTGGCTTCGGCGATGGCGTCCTTGAGCTTTTCGGGCAGGTCCAGCCGGTCCATCAGGTCGGCACGCAGGGTGAGCAGCTCGGTGCCCAGGTCCTGGAGTTCGTCGCTTTCGCGCTTCATGTCCGTGCGGCTCGACTCGGTCGTGCCCTTGAGCTCGGCCTTCAGCTGCAGGTCCAGTTCGCTGCCTTCGGCAACGAAATGGCCTCGGACGAAATAGCCTTTTTTGGGTTTGCGTGACATGGTGGGGGTAACGGGTGGGGCACGCGGGTGCCCGGAGAAAGACCCGGCTCCATGGTGCCGGGAAGCGGCAAGTATCATAGCTGCCGATATGAATACACCCGCCTCCCGCGCCGCTGGCGCCGTCTCTTCGCAGGCCGACAGCGGCTTCAGCTACACCCGTCCCTTCTTCGCAGACCTGGTCGATCGGGCCCTGGCCCATGCCAAGAAACTGGGTGCGACCGACGCCGGGGCCGAGGCGTCCGAAGGCTGCGGCCTGTCGGTGAGCGTGCGCAAGGGCGAGCTGGAGACGGTGGAGCGCAACCGCGACAAGTCGCTGGGCGTGACGGTCTACATCGGCAACCGCCGCGGCAATGCCAGCACCTCGGACTTTTCCGACCAGGCCATCGAACGCACCGTGCAAGCGGCCTACGACATCGCCCGCTTCACGGCCGAAGACCCCGTGGCCGGCCTGCCCGATGCGGCCGACATCGCGCCCGAGGACACGCACCGCGAGCTGGACCTGTTCCATCCCTGGGCGCTGACCAGCGAAGAGGCGGCCCGCCTGGCGCTGGAATGCGAAGCCGCTGCGCTGCAGACGCACAAGCGCATCACCAACAGCGAAGGCGCGGGCGTGTCGGCCCAGCAGAGCCATTTCTTCAGCGCGCACACGCGGGGTTTCCGCGGCGGCTATGCCAGCTCGCGCCACAGCATGTCGGTGGCGCCCATCGCCTCGCTGCCCGGCCGGAATGCCGAGATGCAGCGCGACGCCTGGTACAGCTCCATGCGCGACGCCTCCGAGCTGGCTGCGCCGGAGCGCATCGGCCGCTACGCCGCCCAGCGCGCCCTGGCCCGCCTGGGCAGCCGCAAGATACCGACCACGCAGTGCCCCGTGCTGTTCGAGTCGCCGCTGGCCGCGGGCCTGCTGGGCGCCTTCGTGCAGGCGGTGAGCGGCGGCTCGCTCTACCGCAAGAGCAGCTTTCTGCTGGACTCGCTGGGCAAGACCGTGTTCCCCAAGCACATCGACCTGCTGGAAGACCCCTTCGTGCTGCGCGGCAAGGGCAGCTCGCCGTTCGACGAAGAAGGCGTGCGCGTGGCTGCGCGCCGCGTGGTCGATGCCGGGCGGGTGGAGGGCTACTTCCTGTCGAGCTACTCGGCGCGCAAGCTGGGCATGAAGACCACCGGCAACGCCGGCGGCTCGCACAACCTGGTGCTGAGCTCGCGCCGCACCCGCGCCGGCGACGACCTGGACGCCATGCTGCGCAAGCTGGGCACGGGCCTGTTCGTGGTCGAGCTGATGGGCCAGGGCGTGAACTACGTGACGGGTGACTACTCGCGCGGCGCCAGCGGTTTCTGGGTGGAGAACGGCGAGATCGCCTTCCCGGTGCACGAGATCACCATCGCGGGCAATCTGAAGGACATGTTCAAGGGCATCGAGGCCGTGGGTGCCGACGCCTACAACTACGGCGCCAAGACGGTCGGCTCCATCCTGGTCAACCGGATGAAGGTGGCGGGGAGCTGAGGCACCCCGCGGCCGAACCCGGGCTGGAGGCCCCGGCCGGCAACCGGACAGAGAAAGACAAAGGGCTCCCATCGGGAGCCCTTTTTCATGTTTTGCTACATGATTGATAGCTGCTTGCGCTTATCCAGCAAGCGCAAGAGGCCGATTGGGCCTTGAATGGGCTCCGCGCGGCCGTCAGCGCTGCTTCGCCAGCGCCGCATCGCGGATGCCGTCCAGCGTGCCCGTGGGCGTGATGGCCTGGGCGTCCAGCAGGCAGTGCAGTACCGCAGGCAGGCCGCTGGCACGGGCGCGGGCCAGGGCGGGGGCGAAGTCTTCCGTGCGCTCCACGCGCTCGCCGTGCCCGCCGAAAGCCACGGCGTAGGCCTTGAAGTCGGGGTTCTTCAGCATCGTGGCGCTGACGCGGCCGGGGTACTCGCGCTCCTGGTGCATGCGGATGGTGCCGTACATGGCGTTGTCCAGCAGCACCACGAGGATGGGCAGGCCGTACTGCACGGCGGTGGCGAACTCCTGGCCGTGCATCAGAAAGTCGCCGTCGCCCGCAAACACGACGACCTCGCGCTGGGGCCACAGGCGCTTGCCGCCCACGCCCGCCGGCAGGCCGTAGCCCATGGAGCCGCTGGTGGGCGCCAACTGGCTGGCGTAGGTGGTGAAGGGCCAGAAGCGGTGGATCCAGGTGGCGAAGTTGCCGGCGCCGTTGCAGAAGATGGTGTCGGCGGGCAGCACCTCCTTCAGGTGCTGCATCACCGCGCCCATCTGCAGCGTGCCGGGAATGCGGATGGGGGCCGGGTCGCTCCAGGCGAGGTATTCGGCGTGCGCCGCGGCCGTGTGTTCGGCCCAGCGCACCGGCGCCGTGGGCCGCACGCCCGCCAGCGCGGCGGTAAAGGCCTGCGGCGTGGCGTGGATGGCCTGGGCGGGGCGGTACAGGCGGCCCAGCTCGTCGGCATCGGCATGCACATGCACCAGTCGCTGCTGCGGCACGGGAATGTCGAACAGCTCGAAGCCCTGCGACGGAATCTCCGACAGCCGCCCGCCCACGACGAGCACCAGGTCGCTCGCGCGGATGCGCGCCAGCAGCTTGGGGTTCACGCCCAGGCCCAGGTCGCCGCCGTAGTGGGGGTGGGTGTGCGGGAACAGCATCTGCCGGCGGAACGAGCAGTACACGGGCAGGCTCCAGGCCTGGGCGAAGGCGACGAAGTCCTGCACGGCGCGCTCGGACCAGCGGCTGCCGCCCAGGATGGCGACCGGGCGTTCGGCCTGCGAAAGGCGCTCGGCCAGTTCCTGCAGCGCGGCCGCGCCGGGGTGCGTCTCGGGCACGGTGTAGGGCAGGGCGTCGGCCACCTGCACGGCGTCGGTCAGCATGTCTTCCGGCAGCGCGATCACCACGGGGCCGGGGCGGCCGGACGTGGCGACGTGGAAGGCCCGCGAGACCAGCTCGGGCACGCGGCGTGCGTCGTCGATCTGCACCACCCACTTGGCCATGGTGCCGAAGACGGCGGGGTAGTCCAGCTCCTGGAAGGCCTCGCGGCCCAGCGCGCCGCGCGCCACCTGGCCCACGAAGACGATGAGCGGCGTGGAGTCCTGGTGCGCGATGTGGATGCCGGCAGACGCATTCGTGACGCCCGGCCCGCGCGTCACGAAGCAGATGCCGGGGCGCCCGGTGAGCTTGCCCTGCGCCTCGGCCATCATGGCCGCGCCGCCTTCCTGGCGGCAGACGGTGACGCCGAGCTGCGCGTCATGCAGCGCGTCCAGCACGGCCAGATAGCTTTCGCCGGGTACGCAGAAGAGCTGCTGCACGCCGTGCAGGATGAGCTGGTCGACGAGGATCTGGCCGCCGGTGCGGGAGGTAAGGGCTGGGTTCATGGGGTCGCCGGAAAGGATGTCAGGAAGAACAAGAGCGAATGCGGGGCTTGGCCGCCGTGAAGGCGGCGCGGCCCCCGGCCGCAGGGCTTGCGGGGGTGGCCCCTCGGGTGGCCTGGGGTGGCGCGGCTCACACGTCGAACTGCACGCCCTGCGCCAGCGGCAGCGCTCGGGAGTAGTTGATGGTGTTGGTGGCGCGGCGCATGTAGGCCTTCCAGCTGTCGGAGCCGGCCTCGCGGCCGCCGCCGGTTTCCTTCTCGCCACCAAAGGCACCCCCGATCTCCGCGCCGCTGGGGCCGATGTTCACGTTGGCGATGCCGCAGTCCGAACCGCTCGCCGACAGGAAGCGCTCGGCTTCGCGCAGGTCGAGCGTGAAGATCGACGACGACAGGCCCGCGCCCACGGCGTTGTTCCAGGCGATGGCGTCATCCAGCGCTTCGTAGCGCACCACGTACAGGATGGGCGCGAAGGTCTCGCGCAGTGCCGGGCCGGTGTGGGCGGGCAGTTCCACCAGGGCGGGGCGCACGTAGAAGGCCTGGTCACCGCCGATGCCTGCGATGCGTTCGCCGCCGTGCACGGTGGCGCCGGCGCGGCGCGCCTCGTGCAGGGCCTGCTGCATGGCCTCGAAGGCCGCGCCGTCGATCAGCGGGCCCACCAGGGTGCCGGCCGCGCGCGGATCGCCCACCTGCACGCCCGCATAGACCTTGGCTAGGCGCGGCACCAGCGCGTCGTAGATGCTGGCGTGCACGAACAGCCGGCGCAGTGTGGTGCAGCGCTGCCCGGCCGTGCCCATGGCCGCGAAGGCGATGCCGCGCAGGGCCAGGTCCAGGTCGGCGGACGGGGCCACGATGGCGGCGTTGTTGCCGCCCAGCTCCAGGATGGCGCGGGCGAAGCGCGCGGCCAGCTGCGGCGCCACGGCGCGGCCCATGGTGGTGGAGCCGGTGGCGGACACCACGGGCACGCGGTGGTCCTGCACCAGTGCCTCGCCCACCGCGCGCTGGCCGATCAGCAGCTGCAGCAGGCCATCGGGGGCGCCACCGCCGTCGGCATTGAAGCGGGTGAGGGCGCGCTGCGCGATGGCGTGGGTGGCCAGAGCGGTCAGCGGTGTCTTCTCGGAAGGTTTCCACACCACGGCGTTGCCGCACACCAGGGCCAGCGCAGCGTTCCACGACCACACGGCCACGGGGAAGTTGAAGGCCGAGATCACGCCGCACACGCCCAGCGGGTGCCAGGTTTCCATCATGCGGTGGCCGGGGCGCTCGGTGGCGATCGTCAGGCCGTAGAGCTGGCGCGACAGGCCCACGGCGAAGTCGCAGATGTCGATCATCTCCTGCACCTCGCCCAGCCCTTCGGACGGGATCTTGCCGGCCTCCAGCGTGACCAGGCGGCCCAGGTCGTCCTTGGCGGCACGCAGCTCCTCGCCCAGCAGCCGCACGAACTCGCCCCGGCGCGGTGCCGGCACATCGCGCCATTGCAGGAAGGCGGCGTGCGCCTGGCCGATGGCGTCCGAGGTGCCCGGCACGGTGTGCTGATGCACCTGGGCCACGGTGTCGCCTGTCAGGGGTGAGCGCACGGGCAGGTCGCCGCCTTCCCAGGCGGTGCGCGGCACGCCCAGGCGGTCGAGCAGCGCGTGGACTTCTGCTGCAGCGGAGGGGAGTGCGGTGGGGGCGGAGGATGGGGTCATGGGCAAGGAGGTCAACGGTTCGACCGGGAGCGCGGGGGCAGGCGCTGCCGGCGGGAAGAAGCGGAAGGGGCGCGCGGCGGTGGCGCGCCCAGGCGTGGCCGCACTATCGCCCAGCGGTGTGCGGATGCATAGCAAAAAAAGGGAACGAGTTGTTGCGCTGCGGGAATGAAGTGGCATGATGCCGCCCGAGTGGAAGGGGAAGGTGTCCCGCTACTTCATTCTCCAGTCGCATGAAACACTTGCCCCATGTTCCGTAAACGCTTTCTGCCCCCGGTGGCCGATCTGATGGCCTTCGAGGCCGCTGCCCGCCATGCCAGCATCTCGCGCGCCGCGGAGGAACTGCATCTCACCCAGAGCGCCGTCTCGCGCCAGATCCGGCAGCTGGAAGCCCAGCTCGGCCAGGCGCTGTTCGCGCGGGTGCGCCAGCGCGTACTGCTCACCGATGCCGGTCGCCTGTACGCCGCCGACGTGCGCGCCGTGCTGCAGCAGCTGTCGGCCGCCACGCAGAAAGCCATGGCCCTGGCCGATGGCGGCGGCTTGCTCCACCTGGCCGTGCTGCCCACCCTGGGCGCGCGCTGGCTGGTGCCGCGCCTGCCCGATTTCGCGGCGCGCCACCCGGAGGTGACGGTCAACCTCTCGGCCCGGACCGAGCCGTTCGACTTCGGGCAGGAGCCCTTCGACGCCGCCATCCACTACGGCGCGCCGCACTGGGCCGGAGCGGTGTGCGACTTCCTCATGCCCGAAGAGGTGGTGCCCGTCTGCAGCCCGGGGCTGCTGGCGCGCCATGCCGTCGCCGCGCCCGCCGGTGTGGCGGGCCTGACCCTGTTGCACCAGACGACGCGCCCCACGCTGTGGGCCGACTGGTTCGAACAGGCCGGCGTGGCGGCGCCGCAGGCGCTGCGCGGCCCGCGCTTCGAGCAGTTCGCGATGATTGCGCAGGCGGCGGCTTCCGGCTTGGGCGCTGCGCTGCTGCCGCGCTTCCTGGTGCAGGAGGAACTGGCGTCGCGCACGCTGGTGGAGTTGCCGGGCGGCGCGCTCACCGGCAGCGACGCCTATTACCTGGCCGTGCCTTTGGCCCGGGCCGAGGCACCGGTGGTGCGGGCGTTCCGCGACTGGATGCGGCAGGCGATTCCGGTCCCGCCGGCGGGCCAGGGGTAGGAGGGGCGGGCGGAGGCCCCGCCGCAGCCAGGGCCTGCGCGGTCAGGCGGCGGCGAGCGCTTCCTGCGCGTCCTCGCACCACCAGTGGGCGGCGGCATAGAAACCTTCCCAGACGCAGCCATTGCAGCCGCGGCCGCAGCAGCTGGTGGGAAACGGCGGCGGCGGGCGCAGTGCCACGCCGCGGGCGCTGGCGGCGGACTGCAGGGCAGCGAACGCGCGGGCAGCGTCGTCCGCGCTGGCCAGGGGCGGGGTCATGGCAAGGGAATTACGGGCGCGGCTGGCCGCTGGCGCGCGCACGCAGCCAGCCCCAGCGGCCAATGAAGGCCACGCCCAGCACCAGCGCAAACCAGCCCACCAGGTAGACCTGTCCCATCAGATCGCGCACCGACAGCGACTTGGCGTAGTACGGCGCGAGCAGGATCACGATACCGATGATCGTGCAGGTGACGCCCTTGAACAGCAGTTCGGAGTGTTCCTTGTGGCGGCGGGCGGGGGACGGAGAGGGCATGGCTTGGGCAGGTCGAATGGAGCGGGGCGCGGAGGCATTATGGCAACCCTGAACAGGTCCCCACGATGCGGCGCGCGCTGCCTGGGGGATCGGCTGCAAGCGCCAACCGCAGCCATAACCGTGCCCACGGCGAGGATTCGTAGCGCGGCAGATCGTCTCCGGCGGCGATGCGCAGCGCGCGATGGACTGGTTCAGCGTTGCCTTATCCTTGGCGCCCTGATTCCCCACCCCCCGAGCGAAAGATCTTCTCCATGGCCATCCAGTGGTTTCCCGGTCACATGCACAGCACGCGCAAGGCGATCGGCGAGCGCATCAAGGACATCGACGTGGTGATCGAGCTGCTGGACGCCCGCCTGCCGGGCTCCAGCCGCAACCCGCTGCTGGCCGAGCTGACGGGGCATAAGCCGTCGGTGAAGGTGCTCAACAAGCAGGATGTGGCCGACCCCGCGCGCACGCCGCTGTGGCTGGACTGGTACAACGCGCAGGAGGGCATCCGCGCCATCGGCCTGGATGCCTCCGAGCCCGCCCCGGCGCGCCGCCTCATCGACGCCTGCCATGCGCTCGCGCCGCAGCGCGGCGGCATGGCCAAGCCCATGCGGGTGCTGATCTGCGGCATTCCCAACGTGGGCAAGTCCACGCTCATCAACACGCTCAGCAAGAAGAGCCAGGCCAAGACGGGCGACGAGGCCGGCATCACCAAGCTGGAGCAGCGCATCACCCTGGCCGACGACTTCTATCTGTGGGACACGCCCGGCATGCTGTGGCCGCGCATCACCATCCCGCAAAGCGGCTACAAGCTGGCCGCCAGCGGGGCCGTGGGCAAGAACGCCTACGACGAGGAAGAGGTGGCGCTGGAACTGCTGGCCTACCTCAAGCAGCCCTACGCGCCGCTGCTGGAGGCCCGCTACAAGCTGGGGCTGAGCCCGGCGGCCATCGACGCCTTGCGGGAGGAAGAGCTGCTGGAGGCCATCGCCCGCAAGCGCGGGGCGGTGATGTCCGGCGGGCGCGTCAACCTGCAGAAGGCCGCCGAGCTGGTGATGACCGACCTGCGCAGCGCCGTCCTGGGCCGCATCACGCTGGAGACGCCGGCCGAGTTCGAGGCGTGGTGCACCGAGTCCGAGGCACTGGAGGCCGAACGCTCGGCCAAGAAGGCCGCCCGCGAGGCGCGCAAGGGCGGGCGCAAGCGGAGCGGTGCACCGGCGGGCGGCGCGGATTCGGAGGCCGGCGAAGAGTCTTGATGAAAAACGGCTCCAGCGCCCGTCCTGACTTCGCAGTCAGCTATTGAATTGATAGTTGGTCTGGTGTGGTGGCCCCGCGGCCTGTGCGCCGGGCTCTGGGCTCTGGGCTCTGGGCTCTGGGCTCTGCGCACGGCGGGCGTTGGCCGGGCGTTGAGCCCTTCCCTTCCATCACCCAGCGCCGCGCGTTCACCAGCGGATCGGTGCGTCCTCGCCGTGCCAGAAGATCAGCCGCCAGGCCTCGGCAAAGCGCGAGGTGCCGGCGGCGAACGGATCCAGCCCCGGCCCCTTGCGCAGCAGCACCAGGTAGCCGCCGCGGCTGCCCGCCACCAGCGTGCGCCCGTCGCGCGCCATGTCGAGGCCGCACAGTGCGCCGCCGCCGACAGGGTGGCGCCACAGTCCGGGGCCGGAGGCGGGGCGGTCCTGCAGATCGGCCCGCAACCCTCCGTTTCCGTCGCCACGCACCACCAGGCCTTGGGCGGTGGCTGTGGGCGCATCGCCCGCTGCCGGCCACGCAAGGCCGGCGGGCGCAGCCCCGTCAGCAGGCGGCACGCGCTGAACGCCTGTGGCATCCGTGCGGTAGAGGTGGCCGCTGCGGGTGCGCAGCAGCGCGGATTGGCCGTCGTCGCTGGGCAGGATCTGCGTAGGCCCAGCGGCGGCGGTCGCTGCGCCGTCCTCTTCCCCTGCGTTCGGCCCATCGTCCGAGAGGGCTTCCGCGGGCATCGGCAGGCGGGCCAGCACGGGGCCGTCCCAGCCCTCGCGCATGGTCAGGACGCCGTCACCGGCGTCTATGGCGAAGCAGGTGCGTGATGCCGACCGGCCCACGCTGCGCACACCGTCCAGCGGCTGCACCTGCAGCCCGTCCGCGCTGGCACGCAGCCACTGCGCAGCCTGGTCCTGGGCGGGGGCGATGCGCGCCACGATGGTGCCGCCGTCCAGCAGAAACACCGGGCCCACCGCCCGCCCCGCGGCGGCGGCGTGGCCGGCAAAGGCCTCGGGGGCGAAGGCGAACCGGTGGTGCAGGCGCGCGGCCAGGTCCGCATCGGCATGGCGGCTGACCACGCGCGCCAGCTGCAGCACGGTGTCGGCGCGGTGGCGGCGGGCGTCCTCCGGCCAGGGCGGCAACGCACCACCGCCGCTGCCCGGCGCGGCGGCCTCGGACTCGGACTCGGACTCTGCGGCTAGGCGGGCACGCACCTGCGCTACGAAGGCCCGGCCATCGGCCTGCCAGGCGTCGGACGCGGCCAGCAGCGCGGTGGGGAGGACCGCGTCGTCTGGCAGGTGCGGGGCGAAGGGCGGTGTGCGGAGCAGCTGTACCTCGGCGGCGATGCGGCGGGCCTCGGCGTCGCGCGCTGCGGGCTGGGCGCTGGTCTGCTCCAGGCGCTGCGCGATCCCGGCAAACAGCCGCAGCAGCCGCGCCGTGTGGTCCACGGCATGCAGCGGCAGGGGCACGCGCTCGTCGCCCTGCCGCTGGGCATAGGTGATGCGCAGGGCCGGGCGGCCTGCGCCATCGCGTTCGATGTCGATCTGGTAGCTGGCCAGCGTGTCGTCATCCGCGTCGCCCGGGCCCGGGGGGCCGTTCTCCCAGCTGAGCTTGAGCGCACGCCCCCAGCGCCTGCCGTGGCGCACGCAGGGCTGGCGCGCACCGACCCACAGATCGCCCTCCCACCAGCCGTTGCGCTCGCTGTCCCACCAGTCGTCGTACTGCGCGGTGAAGACGGGCCGCAGCGTCAGCGCCTCGGCGCGTGCCGGTGTCAGTTCGGCCAGCAGGCGCTGGTGCAGCGGGTGCCCGGCGCGGCGCTGGCCTTCGGCCTTGCGCCAGTAGTCGACCACGCCCTGCCAGGCCAGCGCGCAGGCCTGCAAGGCTTCGGTGGGTGCCGCCGCCTGCGGTCCGGCGAGCGGCTGCCAGGCACCGGGGCGGCCATCGGCGCCGTAGGCGCGGAACAGCTGGGCGAATCCGGGCGCCAGGGCTGGCGCCGTGCGGCGCCAGGGCGCGGCGGCCAGACGGCGCACGCCCGCCGCCGCGGCCCCCAGCAGGCTGCGCGCCTCGGGGGCGGGCACGTCGGAGAACCAGAAATCCCAGGCCTTCCACTCGGTGAGAAAGAGCCCGTCGTGGTAGGTGTCGCCATCCTCGTCCTGGTGGCGGCGCGTGAGCAGGAAGTCGGTCTGCCCGAACCAGCCCTGGGCCTTGTGCCGGGTCTTGTCGGGCAGGGCGGCGCGCAGCAGCTGGTGCAGCTGCGCCAGCGTGGGCGCGGGGCCTGGGCAGAGGGCGGCATCCATCGGGAGTTGCGCCTCGGGGTCCCCTCGCAGCACCGGCTCGCCGGCCTGCAGTGCGGCGCGCAGGCGGGGCAGATCGACCAATGCGCTGACGCTGTCGGGCGCCGGCGCCATGGGCTGCAGAAGCCCAGGCACCAGCCGCAGTGCCAGGGCTTCATGGGCCAGCGCGGCGTGGCGTGGGTCTTGCCGGGCGGCATCCAGGCACAGGCCGATGTGCTTCTCCCCTGGAAGCTGCACGCGCACGCCAGACGTGAACACGGCCACGGCGGCTTTTAAGGTGCCGTGCACGGCCAGGGCGGCGGGCGGCGCGTGCGCTGCAGCGTTTGCATCGACAGACGCGTCCTCTGGGCCGTCCCCGCACCACAGGAGGCCGGCCACCTGCAGGCGGCCCTCCACCTCGACGGCGGCATCGCCCGAGAGCAAAGCGTGACCGCACGACAGGTCGCCGCGTACGTACAGCGCACAGCCGGCGGGTGTGCTGGGAGCGATGAGCGCGCCTGCGACGCGCAGCGCGCCCTGTACCAGCAGCAGACACGGTGCGGCCGGCGCGTCGGCGCCTCCCGCGGGCAGGGAGTCAGCCAAGCCGGCCAGCGGCGCCTGCAGATCGAGCGACGCCAACTCCAGATCTCCGTGCACCTGCAATACCCACGCATGGTCGTGCCCGACGGCGGATGCCTCGGCGCGTGCCATCAGGGCCTGCGACAGCGCATGGCCAGCCGGAAAGGCCGCGGCGGCTTCGTACAGGGGAATAAGCGTGGCGTGGGACAGGGGCATGGCAGGCGCGAGGGGGCTTCGGCATCCTAGCCCAGTGCCAGTGGCCGCAGACCCAAAGAAAAGGGCCCCGAGGGGCCCTGCGCGGTCAGCAAAGAAGCGGCGCCGTCAGGCCGCCGGGTCGCTCTCGGCGGGGGCGGTGTCCTCTCCTTGCACGCGGATCTTGCCCTCGTTCACATACAGCTCGAACTGGTCGCGTGGAATGGCGGTCAGACCGGCGGCATCGTTGTCGGCCGTCCAGCTCAGGGTCACGCTGTCGGGCGCGTGTTCCAGCTCCACCGGGCCTTGCGGAATGGCGATCGGCATGCCGTCGCCTTCGCGGTACGTCACGTGTCCGTGGATGGTGGCGTGTTGGGTCATGGGTGGGTCCTCCTTGGAGTCAATGGCGCCTGCGGGGTGCAGGGCGTCGCGGACTCCATTACAGGGCAAGGGGCAGCCTCGGCCCTGTCAGAAATCACGCCCGTTTCGGTTGGAAACAAATGGAGGGCAAAAACGGCTGCAGCGCCCGTGGATGGTGCGCAAGCTGCTATGTATTTTGCGCTTCCGGACGGCGCGCCAGCCGCGCGTCGTGAACCATGGCCAGGCCGTTCAGCAAGGCCACGCCGGCGCCCGCCACGCAGGTCGCACCCCAGCCGCCGTGCTGCCACGCCCACGAGCCCAGCGCGGAGCCGCCGGCCGCGCCCGCGAAGTAGGTCGTCATGTAGACGGCATTCAGGCGCGAGCGTGCCTCGGGCGCCAGCTGGTAGATCACGTTCTGGTTGCTGATGTGCACGCCCTGTAGGGCCAGATCGATCAGCAGCATGCCCAGCAAGAACGCCACCAGGCTGCCGCCGCCCAGCCACAGCAGCGCCCAGCTGCCCAGCACCAGCAGCACGGACACGCGGGTGGTGAGCTGCTCCAGGCCGCGGTCCGCCAGGCGCCCGGCGGCGTTGGCCATGAGCGCACCCGCCACGCCGGCCAGGCCCACCAGCCCGATGTGCACGTCGCTCAGGCGGTGCGCGGGCCCGGCCAGCATCAGGGCCATGGTGGAGAACAGCACGCTCACCGAGCCGAACGAGAGCCCGCCCAACAGCGCACGGCTGCGCAGGCGCGGATGGCGCCGCGCCAGCGTGCCCAGCGAACGCAGCACCTGCGCGTAGCTGGGGGCCTGCGGGTTGCGCAGGGCGGGCAGCGCAAACCACAGCGCCACCGCCACGGCGAGCATGGCCACGCCGGCGACGCGGTACACCAGATTCCAGCCGCCCAGTCCCGACAGCAGGCCCGCCACGCTGCGCGCCGCGAGGATGCCGGTGAGCAGCCCGCTCATCACCAGCCCTACGGCCTGGCCGCTGCGCCCCGGCGCGGCCAGCGCCGCGGCCATGGGCACCAGCACCTGCGCCGCCACGGAGAACAGGCCCGTCATGAGCGTGCCCAGGGCGAGCATCGCGAACCCCTGCGCGAAGCCGCTGAGGAACAGGCCGACGGCCGCCAGCACGATGAGCGCCACGATCAGCCGGCGGCGCTCCAGCTTGTCGCCCAGCGGCACCAGCAGGAGCAGGCCCAGCGCATACGACACCTGGGCCAGCGTGACGGTGAGCGCGGCCGTCGCCTCGCTGACACGCAACTGCATGGCGATCGAGTGCAGTAGGGGCTGGTTGTAGTAGTTGGAGCCCGCGCACAGGCCGCAGGCGGCGGCCATCAGCAGCAGCACGGGGGTGGACAGGCCTGCGGCGGCCGCGGGGGCAGGAGAGGAGGAGGGAGCAGAGGACAAACGGGACGGCATGGGGAGCGGTGGGCGCGGGAACGTGGTCGGACCCATGGGAAGGAAAAGATGGGCGTGAGCGGATCCCGGCGTCAGGGGGCGGCCAGCACGGCGGTGGCGTCGATCTCGAACAGCATGCCATCGAGTGCGAGCCGGGGCACGGGAATCAGGGTGCAGGCGGGCAAGGGCGCATCCGCCCACAGCGCCTTGAGGGCCTGTCCGAACACGCCCAGCCGCTCCTCCGTGTGGTCCACGATCAGCACGGTCAGCTTGGCTACGTCGCCAGGCCGGGCACCGGCTGCGGCGAGCGCGGTCTGCAGGTTGGTCAGCGCCTGCCGTACCTGCGCGGCGAAACCGGTGGCCAGCACGCCGTGCGCGTCTTCGCCGCCCTGGCCCGCGATGTAGACGGTGCGCACCGGCCCCTGGGCGATGGCGACGTGCGAATAGCCGTTGGGCTGCGGGTCGTACAGGCCGGCGGGGTTGTTGAAGGAGAGTGCAGACTGGGTGGATGAGGACTGGGGCATGGAAGAAATCCTTGGCAAGTGAAGGGCGCCATTCGCATGGCAGGAGGGCAGTGTCAGACCTCAACTAAACTTGAGGTCAAGCCTGTTCCGGCCCTCACTGCCAGCGCTGTTGTGCGCTGTCGGCGTTCCGCTTCCGCGTTTTTTTGATTCCTTGCCGCGCATGCCTGCTCCCCACACCTCTACCGCTGCCGATCCGTCCCCTG
Source organism: Paracidovorax wautersii (assembly GCF_031453675.1). Classification (NCBI taxonomy): domain Bacteria; kingdom Pseudomonadati; phylum Pseudomonadota; class Betaproteobacteria; order Burkholderiales; family Comamonadaceae; genus Paracidovorax; species Paracidovorax wautersii. Next base: position 2,920,109 of record NZ_JAVIZX010000001.1, read on the forward strand.
CCGCCGCCAGCGCGCCTGCCGAACTGACCGTGGGCGAGGTGGCCGCGCGCAGCGGCCTGGCCGTGTCGGCGCTGCATTTCTACGAGTCGAAGGGGCTCATCGCCGCGGTGCGCAATGCCGGCAACCAGCGCCGCTATCCGCGCTCCATCCTGCGCCGGGTGGCAGTGATCAAGGTGGCGCAGCGCATGGGCGTGCCGCTGGCGGGGATCGCGCAGGCGCTGCAGGCCCTGCCCCAGGGGCGCACGCCGACGGCGGCCGACTGGCGCCGCATGTCGGCGCGATGGAAGGACGACCTGGAGGAGCGCATCCGCATCCTGGAGCAGCTGCGCGATCAGCTCGATGGCTGCATCGGCTGTGGCTGCCTGTCGCTGAAGGACTGCCCGCTGCGCAACGCCCAGGACAAGCTGGCCGAGTCGGGACCGGGACCGCATTTCGAAGAAGCAGCGGCCGGTGCGGTGGCCACGGCGGCGCCCGAGCCGCAGGCTGCGCAGCGGCCGGAATGGATCTGGCCCCAGCCACGCATCAAGGCGCCGCGCAAGCGTGCCGGCAAAGGCTAACTGCTGGGTTGTGCTCCCCGGACCCGGGCGCTGAACCAGGAGGCCCGCCGCCGTGCGGCGTCAGTACGGCGCTTCGTCGTCCGACCGGTCGCGGGAGCGGTCGGGCGTGGACGGCACCGTCTGCGCACGCCGCGCCGCCGGCCGGTCGAACAGCGTCTGCACCAGGGGCACGGCCCAGAAGATCACCAGGGCCAGTCCGGTAGCCAGCACGGCCGTGGTCTCCAGCCCCAGCCCGGCGGCTACGCCGATGGCCGCCGTGAGCCAGATGCCGGCGGCCGTGGTCAGGCCCTTGACCTGGTTTTCGGCATCGCCTTTCAGGATGGTGCCTGCACCGAGGAAGCCTACGCCCGCGATGATGCCCTGCAGTACGCGGCTGTTGTCGCCGGCCGAGATGCCGGCCTGCTGCGCCGCCAGCACGAACATCGCCGCTCCCATGCTCACCAGCATGTGGGTGCGCACGCCGGCCGCCTTGCCCTTGTGCTCGCGCTCCAGGCCCAGCAGGCCGCCCAGCAGCGCAGCAATCGCCAGCCGCAGCACGATGCGGGTGAACTGCTCCAGGTCGGGCACGTCGGAGAACTCCGCCGACACCGTGCCGGCCATGCTGTCCCACCACGCGCTCATGGCACGGCCCTCCAGGCCAGTGCGGCGCGGCGCTTGAGGAGGATATCGATGTGGTGGGCCATGGTCGTCAATGTGTGGGGCAAGCGGAGATGCGCCGCGTCGGAGCGAGCCAAGCCTGTGCCAACAGGCAGACGTGCTGCGCGCGATGCGCCACTGTGACGCTGCCGATGCTGGCCGGACAGCGCCGCGCGGCGCGACCGGAAGTAGGCTGCGTCCGACAGATGCGGGGATCAGGCCATCCAGGGCAGTGTGGCCCACAGCCCGTGCCAGGCCAACAGATCCGCGGGCTGCGCCGCGTCACCGGCGGGGTGCGGACCGAGGCTAAGGCCTGTTTCTTGGAGCCCGGGCAACTGAAGCCCGCTGACCAGTTCCAATCGTTCGCCGCTCACCGGGTGCGGCAGGCTCAGGTGCCAGGCATGCAGCCACAGCCGCTGCTGGCCCAGGCGCTCCGCCCACCACCGGTTGAGCGGCCCTTTGCCATGGGTGGCGTCGCCCAGGATGGGATGGGCGATGTGCTTGAGGTGCCTGCGGATCTGGTGCCGGCGGCCGGTGGTGGGCAAGGCCTCCACCAGCGAGGCGCGGGTGGTGGCAAAGCGCGGGTCGGCACTGGCGCCGACCTCCGCCCGCGCCAGCCGGCGCAGCGTGGTGTGCGCATCCTGCACGGGCGCGTCGGGCGGCGCATCGTCCGGGCGCAGGGGGTGGTCCACCTCGGCGCTCTCCGGCGCCCAGCCGCGCACCAGGGCCAGGTAGCGCTTGCGCACGCTGTGCTGCTCGAACGCCAGCGACAGCGCCCGCGCAGCGGCCGGATGCAGCGCCATCACCAGTACGCCGCAGGTGCCCTTGTCCAGCCGGTGCACCGGGTAGACATGCTGCCCGATCTGATCGCGCAAGGTCTGCATGACGAACCGCGTCTCCCCTGCGTCGAGCCCGGTGCGGTGGACCAGCCAGCCTGCGGGTTTGTACACGGCGACAAGGTGGTCGTCGCGCCAGAGAATGTGCAGTGGGGGCATGGAAGACACGGGCAGAAGCGGATGCGCGCAAGAGGCGGGCCGCAGCATAACCGCAAGGGATGGCTTGGCGATCGCATCGCGCCAAACGGTGCTGCATGCCGATCCGTTGGCCAGCAACCCCGCAAGGAAAGGAGGGGACGCCGATGTCGGCAGGCGACTGGAAGGACCTATACGCTGCGGCGCAGACCGGCGATCTGGCGCGGGTACGCCACCACATCCAGGAAGGGGTGAATCCCGATTACCAGCACCCCGAGGTGCTCTGCACGCCGCTGGTGGCCAGCCTGGTGCACGGCCATGGTGCGGTGGCGCGCTACCTGCTGGAGCACGGGGCCAGTCCCACCCTGCGGTCCGACTTCGACGACATGACGCCGCTGCAGGCCGCGCAGCGGTTCGGCCGCGAGGACATCGTGGCGCTGCTGAAGGCGCGCGGAGCCGCCGAAGAGCGCCGCCCTTTCTGGTGGCGCTGGCTGCCGCTCTAACAACGTGTTCACGATCACCCGGGGGCCACGCAGCGGCGCGATTGCGTTGCGGCGTGGGCCGGCGGCGAAGCACCGATGCAGCCGTGACGCGGGCCGCAGGCCGCCAGCATTCAGCGCCCCGGCGTGATCTGGATCGTGCCCAGTCCCAGCGGGCTGGCGTTGGCTCTTCGCCGCGGCAGCCACCAGTGCACCCAGCCGCCGCGCAGCCACGCCGCCAGATACAGCAGGGCACAGGCGAACAGCGCAGGCTGGTCAAGATTCCATGTGCCGTACAGCCAGAAAGGCTGCCCGGCCAGGCCTGCCACGCAGGCCCAGCGCCGTAGCGTGTCGGTGCGCGCCTGCGACAGGGCAGCCGCCACGGCGCCGCACAGCAGGCCTGCCGCGAAGAACGGGTCGAAGCCCATGGGTTGCAGCCTTCCTGCCCGCGCTCAGTGGACGATGCGCACATCGAAGTAGGCGCCCTCGGCATCGCCCAGGTCGCGGAAGCCGGCCTGGCGCGCCGCCGTGCTGGCCTTGTTCCACTGCCGCAGCAGTTCGAGGTGCTCGGCCGTCACCTCGTCCGGGGCGGCGTCTTCGAGGCTTCCGATGGCGCGCAGTGCCATGACGACGTCGCCGGGCCCGCGGAAGACGCGCTCCAGTTCGCGGGCATAGCGGCTCTCGGCCTCGATGCGGCTGCGCTCGGGCAATGCATGCGGGAAGTCGCGCAGCGCGACGGTGTAGGTGGCTTCCAAGGTTTCCATGGCGGGCTCCTGTGCAGGTTCGAAGACTATTGATACTGTGTAAATATACAGTCATTTCACCACTTCCTACAAGCGGGAACGCCCCTGGACGGCGGGGTGCACGGCCGCAGGTTCCTAGGCTGGACCTTCTGATTTTTTGGCGACCCCCTGATTGAAAGGACCGACCCATGACCGTTTCCGCCCGCGAATCCCTGAAAGAATTGATCGACTATGACGACGCGCGCGCCAGCGCCCCCTTCGAACACACGACGGCAGCATTGGCCGGACTGGGGCTGGTCGTTTGTGCCATGCGGTCGCGCACACGCTGCGGTGCCGTGCTGCAGGCCGTGCTGGGCGGGGTGCTGTTGATGCGTGCGGCTTCGGGTCAGGGTGGGGTGCGCAAGTGGACGCATGCGCCTGATGCCGATCGTGGGCCGGAACTGATCGTTCCCCGGTGAGTTTGTGAGGATCGCCCCTGCTGACCGGCGGGGCGCCTCGATGCGCCGGCGGGCGGCGTGACAGCCCTCAGGCCAGCTGGCGCTTGTCCGCGAACATCTGCCGGCGCAGTTCGATCACCTGCCGTGCCACCTGCGCACGCAGCGTGGCGCGTCCCAGGCCGGTGATCGCAACCACCTGGGCGGGCTGCAGCGGCGCCTCGGGCAGGTGGGCCTCCACCATGCCGGCGGCGCGCAGCACGCGCACCTTGTCGATGTCGGCCTCGTCCGTGATGGCCAAGGGAAAGTGTTCGCTGTTTGCCAGATTCCGCAGGAATTCCATGGGCATCGCCGTCTCCCAGCGTCGTTGGAAGTCCATTGTGTTCTGCAGGTCGCTGCCGGGCAACAAAGGCCCTGCCGGGGACTGGGAGGTCTGGGGGGCAGCGGTACCGGGCGCGGGTTTCATGCAGAAGAGAAGGGCGGAAGGCGGGGGAAGGAGCAGCGGAAGCCGCATGCACAGCGACCGGCATCATCGCCTGCGCCTGGCGCTATGCATGTAGGAGCAAGGCCCTTTGTGCGTGCCGGTGCCCGACAATCGGTGCCATGATCACGATTCCTGCAAAAACCCGGCTGCCGCTGCAACTGCTGGTGGCGCCCAGCGCCCAAGATCCCCAGCCGCTCATCCTCTACCACGGCCGCTGCGCCGACGGCTTCGGTGCGGCGCTGGCCGCCTGGCGCTTCTATGGCGGGCAGGCCGAATGCATCGGCCTGTCGCACGGACAGGTGCAGTCCCTGGACGACTTGCCTCCGCTGGACGGGCGCGCCGTCTACATCCTCGACTTCTCGTTTGCGCCGCAGCTGCTTTCGGCCATCGACGAGCGCGCCGCCAAGCTCATCATGCTCGACCACCACAAAAGCGCGGCCGAGCAGCTGGCCGGCTTTGCCTGCCGCTGCGGCGTGGTGCACTTCGACATGGACAAGTCCGGTGCCCGGCTGGCGTGGGAGTTCTTCCATCCCGATGCGCCCATGCCCGACCTGGTGCGCTTCATCGAGGACCGGGATCTGTGGAACTGGGCCTATCCGCAGACGGCGGGCTATGTGGCCGCGCTGGACATGGAGCCCTTCGACTTCGACCGCTGGGATGCGATCGCCCGGTTCACGCCCGAGCAGACGCAGGCCTTCGTCGCGCGGGGCGAGGCCATGGACGAGAAGTTCCGCCACCTGGCGGCGGACGTGGCCGGCGGCGCGCAGCCGTTGGTGTTCGACGGCGAGCAGGGCCTGATGGTCAACGCCCCGGGCGCCTTCCACAGCCTGGTCGGCGAGATGCTGTCCCAGCAGTCCGGCACCTTCGCGCTGATGTGGGCGGTGGGCAAGGATGGCAAGGTCAAGATCGGCCTGCGCTCGCAGCGCGGCTACGACTGCTCGGTGCTGGCCACCCGCATGGGCGGCGGCGGCCATGCGCAGGCGTGCGGATTCCGCATGGGTGCAGAGCGGCTGCCCGAGCTGCTGGGCGGCGTTTTCGCTTCCACGCCCGGCTAGCTGCAGCCCTGCCATGCGGATGGCGCATGGCGTGCGTTGCGGCCAGCGCATCGCTACCCCGGTCGAGCGCCTTTCCAATCGGTGACAGCAGCGCGGCCTCCGGAGCGTGCGCCATGGGGGCGCCATGCAGCGGCCGTGCACTGCCTCACGCAAAGAGATGCCCATGCCACCCATCCATCGCCGCGCGGCCGTCCAGGCCGCTGCCATGGCCCTCGCAGCCGTTGCGGTCCCGACCCTGGCAGCGGCTGCCGGTCCATCGTCCGGCAAACCGCCAGGCCGTGAAGCCAGCGGCCAGAAGGTGCTGATCGTGGTGTCCAGCCACGACCGCAAGGGGCCGGACCTGGTGGCCGGGTTCTGGTTCCCGGAGCTCACCCACCCCGCACAGGTATTCGCAGAAGCCGGCCTGGCCTATGACATCGCCAGCCCCCGGGGCGGCATGCCCCCGTTCGACGGCTTCGACCTCCGCGACGAGGGCAATCGCTGGTTCTGGATCCAGCCGGAGCAGCGCGACAAGCTGGCCCGCAGCCTGCCGCTGGCGCAGGTGGATGCCTCCCAGTACGCGGCCGTGGTGCTGGTCGGCGGACACGGGCCGATGTGGGACTTTGCGCGCAACCGGGAACTGCAGGCCATCGTGCGCTCCGTCTATGAACGGGGCGGGGTGGTGGGCGCCGTATGCCACGGGCCGGCGGGCCTGCTCGATCTGAAGCTGTCCGACGGTCGTGCATTCCTGGCGGGCCGGCGGCTGACGGCCTTCACCCATGCCGAGGAGGTGTCGCGCCAGTACGACCGCCTGGTGCCCTTTGTGCTGGAGTCTGCCCTGAAGGACGATGGTGCCGTGTTCGAGCACGCCGGTGTTTTCGAAAGCCGCGTGGTGGTGGACGGCCGGCTGGTCACGGGCCAGAACCCCGCTTCGGCCCGGCCTTTCGGCGAGGCGGTCGCAGCGCTGCTGGCCCGACCGGCCCGGTAGCATCCGGGGATCTGGCAGCGGCGCGCCGCCGCTCGGCGTCCTCCTGCTTTCGGCACACCGCAAATGACTGATCTTCCTCTCTCCGCCCTGCGGGCCTACCAGGCGCTGGCGCGCTGCGGCAGCTTCACGGCGGCGGCGCGGGACCTGGGCTGCGCACAGTCCGCCGTGAGCCGGCAGATCGCGACGCTCGAGGCGCACCTCCAGCAGACGCTGGTCCTGCGCGGCCACCGCCGCGTGCAGCTGACGCAGGCCGGCATGCTCTACCTGGAGACGGTGCAGCGCGTGCTCGCCGAACTGGAGCAGGGTGCGCAGCGCCTGTCGCGGCCAGACGCCAGGCCGGTGGTCAAGATCCTGTCCATGCCTTCGTTCGCGGCGCGGTGGCTGCTGCCGCGTTGCACGGGCCTGCGGGAGGCGCGTATCGAGGTGCAGCTCGAACTCGCCACGTCGATCTGGGACGCCGACTTCCACCGGGAGCGGTTTGACCTCGCGGTCCATTACGGCGACGGTGCCTGGCCGGGCGCCCAACTGCTGATGCATGACAGCCTGGTGCCCGTCGCGGCGCCCGGGCTCGTCGGCGCGGGTGGGCTGCAGCGCATCGATGACCTGGCCCGTTTCTGTTGGTTGCACGACAGCCTGCGCAGCAGCAAGTGGCCGCAGTGGCTGGCCGCGCACGGCGTGGAGCGCCTCGCGGGCGAGCGAGACATGAAGCTGCAGGACGCCGAAACCACGCTTTCCGCCGCCGTGTCGGGGTTGGGCATTGCGATGGGCCATGCCGTGCTGGTGGAAAACGATCTGCGCGAAGGGCGGCTGGTGCGGGCCTGGCCCGCGCAGGTGCCGCTCGCGGCCGGCTACCACCTGCTGCAGTCCCGGCGGGCCGCGGGCAACGCCACGGCGCGTGCGCTGGCGGCCTGGCTGCTGGCCGAGGCAGAAGCCTTTCGCCAGGCGGAGGATCCGGCGCGCCCGGCACCGTGATGGGGCGTCGCCCGGCGGCGGCAGTCAGGCCAGCCGGAGGTCCTTCGGCTTGGCCCCCGGGAATACGCGCGAGAGCGCTGCGCCGTTGAGCCCATACATCCGTGCAAAGAGCCCGCCCAGCACGCCGCGGTAGTCGTTGAGCACCGGGTAGTCGCGGTTCTGGAACAGCGTGTTCGCGGTCAGCGCCTGCTGCTCCCCGGCGATGCGCCCGCCCGCGATGGCGCCGCCCAGCACCCACAGCACGCTGCCGTGGCCGTGGTCCGTGCCGCGGTTGCCGTTCTCACGGAAGGTGCGGCCGAACTCGCTGACCACCACCACCGTCGTGCGGTCCCAGGCCGGGCCCATCTCGTCGGCGAAGGCGGCCAGGCCGCGGCCCAGCTCCTCGAAGCGGTTGGCGAGCGCTCCCGTGGCGTTGCCCTGGCCCACGTGCGTGTCCCAGCCGCCCACATCGACGAAGCCCAGGTTGTAGCGCGACTGCATGAGGCGCGCCATGCGCCGTGCCGTCCCCTCGAAGCCTTTGGTGCTGAGGGCGTTGCGGCTGGCCGCATCCATCTCGCCCTGCATGGTGCGCGCGACCTCATCGCGCGTCTGGAAGCCCTCAGCCACGGGGCCGGCCAGCGGCGTGCCCTGGTACATGGAGGCGATCAGCCCGGCCTGCCGCTCGTCGATGCCCGGCTTGGCCGCACCGGCGGCGGCCAGCGCCGTGTTGGGCACGTCGTATCCGCCGCGCAGCACCAGGGGCAAGGTGTCGGTGAAAGCCATGGGCGCGAGGTGGTCGTGCCAGCGCGGCTGCGCGCCGAGTTCCAGCGCCAGCCGGTTCAGGAAGCCCGAGCGGTAGTCTCGCCGCCCCCCCACCGGCTGGCCCAGTTCGATGCTGTCCTGCGTGTCGAAGTGGCTGCGGGTGAGGTCGTCCGTGCCCGAAAACGGCACGAACGCCAGCTGCTTCTTCGCGTACAGCGGCTGCAGCGAGCCGGCCAGCGACGGGTGCAGGCCCCAGTCGGCGGTGAGGGGCAGGGCGCTGCCTTCGCCGCTGCCGGGGCGCGCGATGGCGATGTTGGGACGGCTCTCGTAGTAGAAGTCGCTGGCGGTGGGCACCAGCAGGCTGGCGCAGTCGTAGCCGCCGCGCAGGAAGACGAGCAGGAAGCGCGCGTCCGTGGCGCCCTGCGGCGTAGCCGCCAGGCTGGCCTGCAGCACACCGGGCGCGGCCAGGGCGGCGAGCGCCTGCAGGCAGTGGCGGCGCGTGGACGCGAAGCCCGGGTGGGACGGGGAGCGTGAGAGGTCGATGGGGTGGGTCATGGCGGGCCTTTCCTTTCGGTGGGCGGCGACGTAGGCGGGGCCGGCTGCCGAGCAGCGCGGCACCCGCGCACGGCGGCGGCATCAGGCGTACATGAATTCGGGGGATGACAGCAGAAAGGTGTTCCACTCGGCCGGGGAGGCGGCACGCGCCAGGGCCATGCGCGTGGCCGGCGCCAGCTGCGGCTCCAGGGCACGGAAGGCGGCGTTCTGCGCCAGGGCCGGCGGCTGCACGCGGGGCGGTGGCGCGCCCTCGGTGCGGTACAACGCGGCGGGCGCCCGCGCCGCCCAGCGCGCGTGCGGTCTCGAAGCGCACGGCCATCTGGCCCGAGCTGGTCCAGGCGGCTGCATCCAGCGGGTAGCCGTCCGGCGTCGCGCGGCCATAGAGCGGCTCGGCCAGCCGCTGCAGCCACGACAGCGCCGGGTCGGGATTGGCCAGCACGCGGTCGGAATAGCCCAGGCGCAGCCCGGCCATCACGTACTGCACGGGGTCGCGCAGCCGGGTGCCGAGCGACGCCTCGAAGGCCTCGTGGCCGAACAGCGTGCGCAGCACCGCGCCGATGTCGCCATCGGTCTGCTGGAAGCGCTCGGCCAGCGCCTGCAGCAGCGCGGGCGGCGGTGCGTCGCCCACCAGGTACGCGGCCAGCTTGCGGGTGACGAAGCGCGCGGTGGCCGGCGCGCGGGCCAGCCGGTCCAGCGCCTCGTCCAGCTCGGCCATGCCCTGGCCCTGCAGGGGCTGGCCCAAAAGCTCCTTGGCGTTCCAGTCGTGGCGTTGCGGGTGAAATTCATACAGCCCGCGGCGCACGTAGTGGCGCGTCCACTCGGGCTTGAGCTTCGGCGGTGCCTCGTCCAGCGGGCGCAGCGACACGCCATGGCCTGTCAGCACGCGCGCCAGCTCCTGCACGTCGCGCTGGCTGTAGCCGCCGTCCACGCCCAGCGTGTGCAGTTCCATCAATTCGCGCGCGTAGTTCTCGTTGATGCGGCCGGCGGCGTTCTGCGCGTTGTCCAGATAGCGCAGCATGGCCGGGTGGCGCACCGTGGCGCCCAGCAGGTCGCGGAAGCGGCCCAGCGCATGCGGGCGGATGGCGCGGTCCTCGTAGTCGCCCACCATCGCGCGGATGTCGGCCTTGCCGGCGAATACGTTGAAGTGGTTCAGCCAGAACCAGGTCATCTTCTCCTGCAACTGCGCGGGCGAGTACACGGCGCGCAGCACGAAGCGCCGTTCGGCCTCGCGCTGCAGGGTGCGCAGGTCGCGCTGGTACGCCTCCTGCGCCGCCTTGCGCGCCTCTTCCTTCGGTTCGTTCTTCAGGGCCTGCTGGCGCGCCTGCAGGTCGATGGCCAGGGTCTCCATCGGCGTGCGGGTGATGGCCATGGCGTCGATCTGGGCCTGGGCTTCTGGCGGCAAGGGGGCCTGCGGCGCGGGCCGCAGCAGGGCGGCCACCGTGGCCGAGGGGCCGATGCGCTGCAGCCTCTCGAGCGACGCCGCGTTGGCGCCCCAGGTGAGCCGGTCCAGCAGGCGCACGCCCTCGGCGGGAGAGCGGGGCGCATCGCGCAGGCTCTCCGCGGCGAGCGCGCCGGGCGGCGCGGCCAGTGTCAGCCCGGCGGCACCGCACAGGCCGACAGCAGCGGTGGTCAGCCACTGGCGGCGGCCAAGCACCCCGGCGCCTGCGCGGCCGACGGGGCCAGCTGCAGCTGCAGCCGCGGTGCGGACCGCGGCGTTCACGGAAAACAGCATGGTGTTGGAGGAGGAGTGCCTGTTGGGGCGCATGGTGCGCCGCAGCGTCCTCCGCCGCAAGGGCCGTGCGCGGGTTTTACCCGGCCTACACAGATGTATCGCGCTGTAGGGCGGTGCTGCGCCCGCTGCGTTTACCGGCCGCTGTCGCGCTGCACGGCCGGGGACGCCTCTTCGAAGCGGTCCACCTTGCGCAGGGGCTTGAACACCCAGGCCCAGGTGCCCACCACGCCTAGCGTGCACACGCCGCCCAGGATGGCTGCCGGCACCACGCCCAGCCAAGCGGCGCTGGTGCCGGCGCGGAACTCGCCCAGTTCGTTCGACGAACCGATGAACAGCATGTTCACCGCATTCACCCGGCCACGCATGTCGTCAGGGGTGGAGAACTGCACCAGCGCACCGCGGATGTACACGCTCACCATGTCGGCCGCACCCGCCACCATCAGCGCCACGAACGACAGCCAGAACAGCGTGGACAGCGAGAACACCAGGTTGGCCACGCCGAAGATGGCCACCGCGATGAACATGCGACGGCCCACATGCCGGTTGAACGGCCGCGTGCTGAGGTACAGGCCCGTGGCGACCTCGCCGATGGCCATGGCGCTACGCAACGCGCCCAGGCCCTGCGGGCCCACGTGCAGCACCTCGTGCGCATAGATGGGCAGCAGCGCCACCACGCCGCCCAGCAGCACGGCGAACAGGTCCAGCGAGATGGTGCCCAGGATGATGGGCCGCGAGCGGATGAAGTGGATGCCCGCGCCGAAGCGCTGCCACATGGTGCCCAGCGCGGCCGACAGCGGCGCGGCATGCGCCACCGTCACGCGGGCCAGCATGGCCGTGCCCAGCGCGAAGCACGCCAGGCAGACCAGGTAGGTGAGCTCGCCCCCGCCGGCCGCATACAGCAGGCCGCCGAGGAAGGGGCCGCCGATGTTGGCCGAGCGCATGAGCATGCTGTTGGCCGCGATCGCCTGCGCCAGTTGGGCGCGCGGCACGATCTGCGGGAGCAGGCTCTGCAGGGCCGGGCCCGAGAACGCCCGCGTGCAGCCGAACAGCACCAGCACCGCATAGATGCCGTTCACGCCGGCTGCGCCGTGTCCGGACAGCCACCACAGCAGCCCGCTGCATACGGCACCCACGGCCCAGCTGGCCGCCAGGATGGGCTTGCGGCTGAACCGGTCGATCAGGTCTCCGGCCGGCATCAGCAGGCACAGCATGGGCAGGAACTGCGCCAGCCCCACATAGGCCAGCGCCAGCGGCTCGCGCGTCAGGTCATAGACCTGCCAGGCCACCACCACGGCCTGCACCTGGGTGGCGAACACGGCCAGCACGCGGGCCATGAGGAAGGAGACGAAACCGGCGTGGCGGTACACGCTCTCGGGCGCGGGAGGCAGGGGTGGTGTGTCGGTCACGGAGATGGGGCAGCGGCGGTGGCGGAAGGGAGAGCCACCGCCCCGTGCGGGCGACAGAGCGGAGCGAACGGCGGGGTTCGGGCTGGCGGCGCGGGAACGGGCAGAGCGGGCGGCTGCAATGCGAAGCGGCCGATGCTACCGCTTTCCACGCTTTCGTGTGCGCAGGCAGCCTGTGCCGTGCTGGCGGCTGCGTGCGTCAGCGGTCCTGGCCCGCCGCACTGCGCGGTGAGCGAGTCGCCCACGCGGATGGCCATGGAAAAGGGGCGGAGGCCAAGCGGTGGGAGTTGTGCGCAGAAGCGGTGGTGCGGCCAGGCCTGGAGGGCGCGCCACAGCCGCTAAAAGCCGCCCTTGCTTCGCCGCATTTTCAGCCGAAAAAGCGCCGGAATATACCTGCTTTCGGGCCCGCCCAAAGCAAGTGCTTCGTGTCCGCCCGCGCTGCCCAAAAACCGGGCAACGCACCGCGGCCCAAGGCTGGCGCGGCTTGCGCGGGTTATTCGTACAGTTTTCCACAGATCGATTCACAGACATTGGGAACAACTTTTTTTGCTGTGCAGGACCGGGCCCGCCATCGTCGACAATCTCGCCCGGCCTGCAGGCGCCGCCAGCGGCTGGCGCTCTGCTCGCCGCCTTCCCTTCGTTTTTTTCTTTGCCGGGTCTTCCACGTGTTCAAGGGCTTGATCGCCTCCGTCCTCGCGTCCGCGCTGTTCGGGGCCATGTACTACCTCTCGCCCTTGCTGGCACCGCTCGATGGCGAGCAGATCTTCGGCTGGCGGGTGCTGCTCACCCTGCCGTTCACCACGGCGCTCCTGCTGTGGCAGGGCCAGGGCGCGCGCGTGCGCACGCTGCTGCTGCGGGTCTGGCGGCTGCCGTCGCTGGCGCTGGCGCTGGGCCTGCTGCTCAGCGCGGCCCTGCTGGGCGTGCAGCTGTGGCTGTTCATGTGGGCGCCGCTGCATGGCCGGGCGCTGCCGGTATCGCTGGGCTACTTCCTGCTGCCGCTGATGATGGTGCTGACGGGCCGCGTGCTGTACCGCGAGCGTCTCACCCCCGCGCAGCAGGCCGCGGCCGTGCTGGCCGCCGCCGGGGTGCTGTACGAACTGGTGCGCGCGGGCAGCATGTCGTGGGAGACCTGGCTCGTCGCGCTGGGCTACCCCGTGTACTTCGTGCTGCGCCGCCGCCTGGGCACCGACCACCTGTGCGGGCATTGGGTGGACATGGTGCTGATGCTGCCGGCCGCACTGTGGTTCATGCTGCGCGATCCGTCCTCGCTGCCGCTGGCGGCAGGGCAGGCCCATCTGTGGACGCTGCTGCCCGCGATGGGCGCGCTCAGCGGCGTGGCCCTGGCGCTGTACATGGCGGCCAGCCGGCTGCTGCCGCTGGGCCTGTTCGGGCTGCTGAGCTATGTGGAGCCGGTGCTGCTGGTGCTGGTGGCGCTGCTGCTGGGCGAAGGGGTCGCCCGCGCGCAGTGGCCGATGTACGGCTTCATCCTGGCGGCCGTCGTGGCCATGATGGTCGACGGTATCTGGCGCCTGCTGCGCGAGCGGCGCACGCGCAGGGCGCTAAGAACGTGTTGACGATCTCGCAGGGGTCGCGTTGGAGCGCAATCGGGATGGGTGGATGTCTCGGGTGCGCCGCATGGGCTCGTGCCCATGCAAGCAGCCGCGGCCTCCCATCACCCGATTTCGCTCCAACCCGAAGGGCAGTGGTGTGGGCGGGCGGGCTGCCGGGCGGTAGGCAGGCAGGCGTCAGCCCTGCCACTGGCCCGGTGCGAGTCCGTCCAGCGCGTACGGCCCGATGGCCGCGCGGATGAGGCGCAGCGTAGGGAACCCCACGGCCGCCGTCATACGGCGCACCTGGCGGTTGCGGCCCTCGCGGATGGCCAGCTCGATCCACGCGGTGGGGATGTTCTTGCGCTCGCGGATGGGCGGGTCGCGCTCCCACACGGTGGGCGGCGGGTCCATCAGGCGCGCGCGGGCCGGGCGCGTGGGGCCGTCGTTCAGCGGCACGCCGTGGCGCAGCGCTGCGATGGCGTCGTCGCCGGGCGAGCCCTCCACCTGCACCCAGTAGGTCTTCTCCATCTTGAAGCGCGGGTCGGCGATGTGCGCCTGCAGCTTGCCGTCATCGGTCAGCAGCAGCAGGCCTTCGCTGTCCGCATCCAGCCGGCCGGCCACATACACGCCGGGCACGTCGATGAATTCCTTGAGGCCCTTCCACCGCCCCTCCGGGGTGAATTGGCTCAGCACCCCGTAGGGCTTGTGGAAGCGGATCAGCCGGGCCGGCGCGCGCTCCACGGCGGGCGCGGGCCGCGCCGGTGCCGCGCCCGTGCGCTGGATCTGCAGGCGTGGGCGGGGCGGTCGGTCGGCAGGGTTTTGGGTCAAATTGGGCTCCAGCGCTTTATCAGAAATCGCATGTAGCTATTAAAATAATAGCAATATCAGGCGGCGATGAAGAGGGCCGGGTCCACCATGGTGCGGTTCAGCATCACGCCCCAGTGCAGGTGCGGGCCGGTCACGCGGCCGGTGGCGCCGACCTTGCAGAACGCCTGGCCGGTGGCGAGCACGTCGCCCACCTGCACGTCCATGCGGCTGAGGTGGCAGTACATGGTGAGCAGGCCGCCGCCGTGGTCCAGCCAGACCGTGCCGCCGTTGAAGAAATAGTCGCCCACGTCGATCACCCTGCCGGGCAGCGGCGCCACCACGGGCGTGCCGGTGGCGGCCGCGATGTCCATGCCGCTGTGTGGATTGCGCGCCTGGCCGTTGAAGACGCGGCGCAGACCGAACGAGCTGGAGCGGCGCCCCGGTACCGGCACGCGCATCTGCAGATCGGCCGCGCGGGGCAGCGGGGTTGAGAAGGTGGCCATCACCGTGCGCTGGTGGTCACGCTCGCGCTCGTAGCGGGCGTTGTCCTCGGCGGACAGGTCGACCGTGCGCGGGGCCACGTTCAGGCGCTGCTCGCTGTATTTCTTGGCGGCTACCTGGTAAGCCAGCGTGCGCGGTGCCTCGCCGGCGACCTCCACGCGGATCTCCGCGGGCCCGACGGGCGCGGCCAGAGGGATGCCCACCAGGGCCGTCCATTCGATCATGTCGCCCAGCACCAGCAGGGGCACGTCGCCGGCCTGCGCGGTGGGCCGCTGCGCCGCCGGACCGAGCGACAGGCGCGCCACGCCGCCCGGCACCTGGAGCGGATGCGGCCAGACCTGGGCGCCTGCCGGTGCAGCGGCCCAGGCCGCGGGCACCGCCGCAAGGGCCGCACCGGCGCCGGCTGCCCGCAGCAGGGTGCGGCGGTGTGCGGACAGGGGCAGGGCGGAGGCGGGGAAGGGGGGAAGCGTCATGGCGGATCGTGGGGAAAGACGGGGAACACGCCGATCTTCGCACCGCGGCCAGGGCATGGACGGTCAGCGCATATCCAAACATGAAAGTCTGCTGAAGAAACGGCAGCGGTGCGCCGCAAGATGCCGCCTCTTCCGTTGGTTTCAGCGCTTTCAAGAAAAGGTGTTTGGTATGGCAATGCAGTATGCAGGGGCGCGCCGCGCCGTGTGGACGGTGGCGGGCGCCCTGGCGGTGGGTGCGCTCCTGGCCGCGTGCGGCGGCAGCGACGACGCGACGATCGCATCCGACGATTTCACGCAGGGCCTGGCGCAGTGGAAGATCGAGCAGCAAAGCGCGGCCGGCACCGTGACCGCCACCGGCGGCGTGCTGGACATCGTGCAGCCCTCCGGGGCCACGCTGTGGTTTCGCCAGAAGTTCACCGGCGACTACGAGATCACCTTCTCGGCCACGCCCGTGCCGATCAGCTTCGCGGGCACTGCCTTCGTCGACCGCATCTCCGACCTGAACATGTTCTGGAATGCGGTGGACCCGCGCATCGGCTCGGGCGATCCCACGCAGAACAGCTTCGACGGCTCGCTCAATGCGTACAACCCGGTCCGGCTCTACTACGTGGGCTACGGTGCCAACGGCAACACCACCACGCGCCTGCGCCGCAACGACGGCACGGCCAGCCGCCCGCAGATCACCGGCTACGCCACGCCGGCATCCGCTACCGCAGACGACCGCGCCGGCGGCATGACGGCGGCCACCACGCTCATTGCGAACCAGGCCACGCGCGTGCGCATCGTCTCGCGCGCTGCCACGGCCAGCGACCCGGCCACCCTGCAGTGGTATGCCGACGGCGCGCTGGTGTTCAGCTACGCCGACCCGGCGCCGTACCGGGAAGGCTGGTTCGCTCTGCGCACCACCACCAGCCACTGGCAGATCCGCGACTTCCAGGTGCGCAGGCTGTGAGCGGCGGCTGACGGGCGGCAGGGGCGATCGGCAGCGCTCGCCTGCGGCGCTGTGCCGCCGCTGCAGTCGCATCCCTTCCGGGCCGGCGGCGATTCCGATGCCCTCCGACGAGAGCGGAACTGACTACCGCGGGGCCTGGGCACCGCCACGGGCTCCGTGGTGCGAGCGGTGGCGGCGTCAGCCTACAGGGCGCTTGCGGGGCGAACTCGACAATGCCCGCCATGTCACGCTCCCGCCGCAGCACCATGCTGATTGCCTTCCTGACCTTCATCGCCACGGTCGCCCTGGTGCTCGTCGCTCTCAACTTCACGGCCGGCGAGAAGAAGGTGCAGCAGCAGCTGCCGCGGCTGTACACCACCGCCAGCCCGCAGTTCGAGCGGGCGTTGGGCAGCCTGCTCGGCCCCGGTGTGCTGCCGGGCAACGAGGTGGTGGAGCTGCTCAATGGCGACCAGATCTTTCCGCCCATGCTGGCGGCCATCCAGGCGGCGCAGAAGAGCGTCACTTTTGAAACCTACATCTACTGGTCGGGCGACATCGGCAAGCGGTTCGCCGATGCGCTGGCCGAGCGCGCGCGGGCCGGCGTCAAGGTGCATGTGCTGCTCGACTGGGTGGGCAGCGCCAAGATGGAGGAAAGCTACCTCACCGAGATGAAGAACGCCGGCGTGGAGATCGAGAAGTTCCACAAGCCCCACTGGTACAACCTGGCGCGGCTGAACAACCGCACCCACCGCAAGCTGCTCGTCACCGACGGGCAGGTGGGCTTCACGGGCGGGGTCGGCATTGCGCCCGAGTGGACCGGCAACGCGCAGGACCCGGAGCATTGGCGCGATTCGCACTACCAGGTGCGCGGGCCGGTGGTGGCGCAGATGCAGGCCACCTTCCTGGACAACTGGCTCAAGGTGACGGGCGAGGTGCTGCATGGCGAAGAGTATTTCCCCCAGCTCGACGCCGTGGGGCCGCACCGCGCGCAGATGTTCTCCAGCTCGCCGTCGAGCGGCAGCGAGAGCATGCAGCTGATGTACCACCTGGCCATCACGGCGGCCGAGCGCACCATCGATCTGTCGGCGGCGTACTTCGTGCCCGACGAACTCACGCGCAAGCTGCTGCAGGACGCGCTGGCGCGCGGCGTGCGCCTGCGGCTCATCACGCCGGGCGAGCACACCGACACCGAGACGGTGAAGGCCGCCTCGCGCGGCACCTGGGGCGAGCTGCTGCGTGCCGGCGCCGAGATCTACGAATACGAGCCCACCATGTACCACTGCAAGGTGATGATCGTGGACGGGCTGCTGGTCTCCGTGGGCTCCACCAACTTCGACAACCGCTCGTTCCGCCTGAATGACGAGGCCAACCTCAACGTGTACGACGCCGCCTTCGCGCAGCGGCAGACCGCCGTGTTCGAGGCCGATCTGCAGCGCTCGCGCCGCGTGACGCTGGAGGCCTGGGAGAACCGCCCCTGGACCGAGCGGGCCATGGAGCGCGTCACACGGCTGCTGGAAGCGCAGCTGTGATTGGATCGGCCGCCGGCGCCCGCCAATCCAGCGCAGGCTGCTATCAAATTTGAGTAGGGAAGCGCGTCTGTCCGGCAGGTGCGCGCTCGGGGCCGCCGTCCGCGGCCCCACTACAGCGTAATCAGCGCGCGCCTACAGTCCGCACGCAGTGCCGTTCCGAGGATGGTGCAGCGCCCCGCGTTCACGCGCAGGGTCCGCTCCCCACAAACCACACCACATCGGAGAACCCCCATGGCCAAGCCACGATACGACGAAGCGCAGCTCAAGGACCTCTTGCTGCAGATGATGGAAACCGAACTGGGCGGCGAGCAGGTGTACCGCACGGCGCTCACCTGCGCGCTCAACGACGACCTGAAAGAAGAGTGGGAAGGCTATCTGGAAGAGACCCTGAGCCACCAGAACGTGGTGCGCACGACCTGCGAGGCGCTGGGCATCGATGCAGACGAAGTCGTTCCCTCGCGCCTGGTGGTCAAGCACATCGGCGAGTCGCTGGTGAAGGCCATGGAACTCGCCAAGCAGGGCGGCAACCCGGCCGCCGCGCAGCTGGTGGCCTGCGAATGCGTGGTGCATGCCGAGACCAAGGACCACGCCAACTGGGAACTGCTGGGCAAGGTGGCGGAAGTCGCCACCGGGGACACCGGCAAGGCGCTGAAGGATGCGCACGAGCGGGTGGAGAAGGACGAGGACCACCACCTCTACCACACCAAGGGCTGGTGCCGCGAGCTGTGGATCGAGAGCCTGGGCATGCCTGCCGTGCTGCCCCCGCCCGAAGAGGTCAAGCAGGTGGAGACGGCCATCGGCGCCTCGCGGGCCGAGCAGCAGCGCACGCAGATGCTCTGAGGTTCCGCCCGCCGTGCCGCGTGCCGCCAACGCCCTCAAGCGCGCCACCCTGCCGCAGAGCCGGGAGGTGCTGCTGATGGTGGATGTGATCAATCCGCTGGACTTTCCCACCGCGGGCGACCTGCTGCCCGGCGCCGTGGCGGCCGCCCAGGCCATCGCGCGGCTCAAGGCGCGGTTGGCGCGGCGCGGCGTGGCGGCCATCTACGCCAACGACAACTACGGCACCTGGCACAGCGAGTTCCGCGACATCCTGGCGCAGTGCCGCGATCTGCCGGGCGAGCGCGGCGAGATCTCGCGGCTGCTGACGCCGGCGCGCGAAGATCTGGTCATCCTCAAGCCGCAGCACTCGGCCTTCCACTCCACGCCGCTGCAGCACCTGCTGGGCAAGATGCGCACGGAGCAGGTGACCATCGTGGGCCTGGCTGCCGACATGTGCGTGATGCTGACGGCCACCGATGCGCGCATGCTGGGCTACCGCGTCTGGGTGCCCGAGGACTGCACGGCCGCCGAATCGCCGCGGCGCAAGGGCGATGCGCTGCGCCAGCTGCACGAAGTGTTCAAGTGCTCGGTGCGGCCGGCACTGCGCAGCAGAAAGGCCGCCGGCCATGCCCAGTCTTGAAATGGATGCCCTGGAACTGGTGGGCCGAGCGGCCGTGGTCTACGGCGTGCTGCTGCTGCTCATGCGGGCCACGGGCAAGCGCACCGTGGGCCAGTTCACGCCCTTCGACCTGCTGGTGGTGATGCTCGTCAGTGAGGCGGCCGGGCCGTCCATGACGGGCGACGACCACTCCATCTGGGGCGGCCTGCTGGTGTGCCTGATCCTCATCGCGCTCAATACCCTGGTGGGCGTGGTCACTGCGCGCAGCCGCCTGGCCGAGCGGCTGCTGGAAGGCGAGGCCGTGCTGCTCGGGCGCGACGGGCGCATCTTCGACGCCACGCGCAAGCGGCACCGCGTCTCGCAGAACGACATCGAACAGGCCCTGCGCGAGGCCGACTGCGATCTGGACGAGCTGCGCTACGCTTTCCTGGAAGCGGACGGCAGCGTCAGCATCCAGAAGCGCCGAGGCAAAGCCGATACATGACGCGCAGGTGCCCGCGCAGTACTTCTCTCCGCCCCCAACCCAAAACAACAAGGACTCATCCCATGCAAGCTTGGATGGATGCACTGCAGTGGCCGGCCTTCGTATGCTCGGTCCTGGCGGCCTATCTGGTCGCGTCGGAATCGGAGCGGCGGCGTAACGCCGGCTTCTGGGTGTTTCTGGGCAGCAACGTGCTGTGGATCGCCTGGGGTGTGCCGGCCAGTGCCTGGGCGGTGGTGGCGCTGCAGGTGTGCCTGGCGGTGATGAACATCCGCGGCCTGAAGAAGACGCAGAAGTAGGGCGAACTGTCGGGCCCAAGCCCAGGAGCCGGCGCTGAAGCAGATCGGGGCTCAAAGCCCCGAAAGGACTTTGAACAGGTTCTCAGAAAGGCAGACAGCCGGCATGCCCCTGTGAGAGGCGTGCCGGCTGCGGGCCGTGGGGAAGCGAACGGGCGCGGTGGTTGTTCCGGCTCAGACCGCGGATCCCACCCCGCCCACGGCGGCCGTGTTGCGCAGCATGGTGGGCTCGCTGGCGACGGCGTTCAGCGAACCATCGCCGCCGATGCGGAAGTGTGCATTGGCCGCGTTGGCGACCTGCAGGTAAGCCGAGAACTGCTGTGCAGGCAGCGTGAGCGTGCCGCGGGCCGAATCGGGTTCGAGCACGAAGCTGTGCGACACGGCAGCCGGATCGTCGGTGAAGCCGATCTGCAGCATGGTGCTGTGGCGGCCCTCGCGCGAGCCGGTCAGTTCGATGATGCCGACAGCGTTCGGCACCTCATAGCCCTCGTCGCTGAAGCTCTGGCGGCCGGACAGCGCGATCACGCGCACGGCCTTGACCTTGGTGGTGACGTAGGCCATCCACTTGGGGGTGAGATCCGTGGGGGTGAAGACCTGGAACAGGCCGCTGTGCCCCGGTGGCCGGGCGTAGTCTTGGACGTTCTTCATGGGTGTGATGGGAATCTGGAGATAGA
The DNA here is from genome assembly GCF_031453675.1 of Paracidovorax wautersii. NCBI lineage: Bacteria > Pseudomonadati > Pseudomonadota > Betaproteobacteria > Burkholderiales > Comamonadaceae > Paracidovorax > Paracidovorax wautersii. The sequence goes on from NZ_JAVIZX010000001.1 coordinate 2,940,518, forward strand.
CGGCTGTGGATCCGCCGCAGGCGCGGACGCGCGCAGGGGGCCGCGGCGCGTTGCCGCCGGGCGGGCAGGGAGGCGCAGGTGCAGGAAGGCGGCATGCACGCCGGCCGGCCCCCGCGCGCAGGCCCGGCCGTCAGGGCGCAGCGGCCCGCGTTGGGGCCAGCGACCGGGGCACTGGGGTGCGATCAGGGTGGGCAGGGGGTGCATGCTTGTTTCCTGTGTCGGGCGCAGGCTCAGTCGGTCTGGCCGCCGCCGGCAGGGCCCGCGGCGGCGGACTGGCTGGAGCGGTCCGGCGCAGCGGGCTCCGAGATGGCGCGGAGGGCATCGGCGCCCTGCTGTACGTCGGCGCCGGTGGCCACGTCGGCCATCGCCACGATGCCCACCAGGCGCTTGTCGCGGTCCACCACCGGCATGCGGCGGATCTGCTGGCCGCGCATGGTGGTCAGCGCCTGCTCCAGCGGCTCGTCCTCGAAGCAGTACAGGGGCTCTTCGGTCATCACGTCGCCGATGCGTGCGTGGGCACGTTCCTCGGCCAGGGCCCGCACGACGATGTCGCGGTCGGTCACCAGGCCGACGAGGCGGTTTCGGTCGCATACGGGCAGCGAGCCCACATTGAGCTCACGCATCGCCTGCGCGGCGAAGGTGAGCGAGTCGGTGGGGGCCATGGTGCGCACCCCTCGGGTCATGATGTCGGATACGGTTTGCATGGGTGTCTCTCCAGCGTAAGGGCTAAAAAACACGCGTGCCTTGGATTGCGTGCATGGCTTGACTCTGCGCGCCGCTCCCACCCTGGATGGTGAGACTTGTCTTACATGGGGGTAGGAGAGAGCGCTGTTGCGAACGTTTCCTGTTGCCGCCGCGGCATTTTTCTGCGTGGAGCCTGGAACGCCCCGGCGTCTGTTGCCATTGGAACGGGCTGCGCCCTACGCCCGTGTGGTCCATGACCTACCGCCTACGCCGGACCACAGCCAAAGCATGTGTCTACGTTCGGTGCGCGGCACGCAGCGGACGAACGCCTCGCCTCAATGGGTGTGTGGTTCACGGGCCTTCCAACGGGCGCGACACGCCTTTGGACCCTGACTGGCAACACCGCGCACCGTGCGCACTTCCGTCTTGCTTCCCCCTTCGTTCCGCTTTGCAAGGAGACTGCCATGGCACACCGCGACGACGACAACCGCTACCCGCGCCCACCCTCCGGGCGCGACCTCGACGATCGCCCTTTCCATCCTGACCGCGAGAGCGAGAACTGGGGCAGCGCCTATGGCGGCCCGCGTGCGGTTGCCGGCGGCTACGCGGGGCGCTGCCAAGCCCCGCAAGAGCAGGGCGGTTGGGCCGGCTCCGGTACCGCAAGCGGCCACGGCGATCGCGGCCACGACGATCGCTCTGCCTGGGAGCGCCAGAACGAGGGCGGCTACGCCTACGACTACGACTATGGCGGCCGCGGTGGTGGTGCCGGCGGCCCGCGCCGCTCCAACTATGGCTATGGCAGCGACGAGTTCGCCGACGACTACGGCCACCGCCAGTTCGGGGACGGCATCGCGACGGCCGGCGGCTTCTACGGCAACCGTGACCGCTTCCCCGGTGGCCGCGCGCCGCAGCGTTCACAGGCGCACCACGACCCCGACTACCTGCAATGGCGCAACGAACAACTGCGCAGCCTGGACAGCGACTACGAAAGCTGGCGCCGCGAGCGCTACCAGAAGTTCTCGGAAGATTTCAACACCTGGCGCAGCCAGCGTGCCACGCAGAATGAGAATGTCCCGGCGGCTCAGGCCTCCGCCTCGGCCTCGTTGCAGCCGTCAACGCCTGTGCCGGCGCAGGAGCCAGGCGACGCAGCAGCGGCGCGCGAAGAGGGCGAGGAGGGCGCCAGCGCGACGCGCAAGGCGTGAATCGCGTGGCAGGTGCGCCAGCCCCTACGGCCAGCGCGATCGACCGCATTGCGGCTGGCGCTCATCCGGGCCGCCCGGCCGCGTTCTGCGGGGCCGTCGCCGCCGTGCCGCCGCCTGGTGCGCGCTGCCGCACGCGATAGCGGTAGCAGCGCCACGCTTCCTCGGCAAAAGGCAGCAGCACCAGGACGAGCGTCGCCGTGCCGTAAGCGAGTAGCAGCGCCGGCGTGTGGGCCGCGAGCGGGCGGGGCCGCAGCGCCCAGGGCGATGCGGCCGGCGCGCCGTGCACCACCATGTCGAGCCCCACCACCACGATCAGGCCCAGCGGAATGGCTTCCAGAAAGCTGTGCACCATCTGCTCGAAGGGCGTCACATCGCGCCGTTGCACCACGTAGTGCAGCTCCAGCCAGGTGAGGCCCTGGTGCGCCAGCCAGGCCGCCAGCAACAGGCCGATGAGCAGGGGCGACGGCTGCAGCCACAGCGCTAGCAGCAGGGCCGCGCCGCCCAGGGCCAGCAGCACCCAATGGAACATGCATTCCGCCAGGCCACTGGTGGCTTCGATGCGGGTGCGCCGGTGGCACCACCAGTCCACGCATCCGGCCACCAGCCAGCCGGCGACGGCGAGTTGGATGAACAGCAGGGTGGTGGTGGACATCGGCGTCAGGGGCGAGCGGGTGGAGGAGGAGGTTGGCCCAAGATGGCGGGCTCCACCTTCTTGACCGGCAAGCTAAGGCGGGCGGCAGCGCCCGGGCGTCGGACGGCTGCGCATCTGCAAGGTTGCGGTACCTGGATTGAACTCGGCGCTGGCGCAATCGGGATCAGCGCAGCCAGCTACATTTTTGGGAGCGTTGGAACAGGCCGGGACCGCGCCATCCGGCGGGGGCCGGCCTGCCGTACACACATCAGCCGCCGGAACCGCCGCTGCCACCCGATCCCGAGCCACCCGAGCCACCCGAGCCTGCCCCGCCGCCGGACCCGCTGCCGGACCCGCCCACGCCGCCGCCAGAACCACCCCCTGAACTGCCACCGGAGCCCGCACGGTCCCCCTTGCCGGGGTCCACCCGCGAGCCGCCGCTGCTGCCGGCGCCGCTGCCAGTGCCGGACTTGGAGCGGTTGCCGCTCTTGCCACCGCTGCCGCTCTGCGATGCGCCGCTGGACGGTGCCGCGGAGGGCGAAGAGGACGAGGTGCCGCTGTCCATGGACCCACCAGAGCTGCCCTGGCCCGTCGTGGCACCGGCACCGTTACCGCCGCTGCCGGACGCGCCGCCGCTGCCACCGCCGCTGGAGGGCTGCGTCGTGCTGCCCATGCCGCCGCCGGCGTTGCCGCCACCGGCGCCCTGGCCGCCCGTCTGGGCCATGGCGGGTACGCACAGCAAGGCGCTGGAGGCACACATCGCTACGAGAAGTTTTCGGTCCATCATGTCAAATCTCCTTGAAGTGGAGATTCCACGCTAGGGGCCGGGCCAACCCCATCTTGTGGGCCCTTCCTCCCGGGGCCTGTAGGAATGCTCTTGTCGAGTTCCACCGCCCCTGCCGGGCACCGACCGCCGTGGGCCGGCCGGCAGGCCAGGCCGGTGCAGCCTCCCTTCCCCCTCGCTCAGCCCGGAATGTCCGGCTCCACCAGCTGGGCCAGCAGCTGCAGCGAGTCCTGCCAGCCGAGGTAGCAGCCCGACACCGGAATCGCGGCGGGGATGCCTTCCTGCACGGCCGTCAGCTCCGTGCCCACCTCCACCGCGCGCAGCGTGATGGTGGTGCGCATCTCGCCGGGCATGGCGGGGTCGTCGAAGCGGTCGGTGTTGACGATGCGTTCGTTGGGCACCAGCTCCAGGTATTCGCCGCCGAACGCGTGGACGGTGCCGCTGCTGAAGTTGGTGAACTGCATGCGGTAGCGGCCGCCCACGCGCGCATCCATTTCCAGCACGCGGCCGGTGAAGCCGTGCGGCGGCAGCCATTTGGACATGGCGTCCGGGTCGAGGAAGGCGCGGTACACGCGCTCGGGCGGGGAGCGCAGCACACGGTGCAGGCGGACGGTGCCGGCGGGAGTGGAAGGCGGTGCGGTATCAGGCATGGAGTCTCCTGGGTGAAGGAGGGCGCATGGGGATGCAGGCCGCAGGCGCTGCGCTGCCATGCGCCGTGCGGATGCGTGAGGCCCGCATGCGCACGACGGGTGGCGCTGCGGGGCAGGGCCATTGTTTCGCAAACAGCCCGCTGCGGCCAGCAGCGCGTTGGTGTGCCGCCATGCGTGCGCCGCCTTGCCATGCCGCGAAGGCCCCAACGGCCTGCGGCCCTGCCACTTCGGCCCGGATGGCCGCGCGGCCATCAGGGCGTGCGTGCGGGGGGCGTGCTGTGGACGAAGGCCGCCACGTCGTCCAGCACAGGGGCGATGCCGCGCAGCGGCCAGGCGAAGGCGCCCACCAGCGTGGTGTGGCGCGCATGCGGATAGGTGCGCAGCGTGACGGGCACGCCCGTGGCCTGCAGGCGGCCCGCCAACTGCAGCGTGCTGCGCTCGGGGCTGACCAGCGAGTCCTTCTCCGCCGCGCCCAGAAAGGCCGGCGGCGCACCGGCGTGCGCGAAGCCGACCGGCTGGGCGTCCGGCGGGTAATCGGGGTGGTGGAACACGCTCTGCACATCCGGGTTGTCGGAGGGCAGAAAGTCGTACGGCCCCGCCAGCCCGATCCAGCCGGCCAGCTCGCGCGGCGCATGGCCGGCACCGCCCAGCCAGCGCGGGTCCAGCGCCAGCATGGCGGCGTTGTAGCCGCCCGCGCTGTGGCCCATGGCGAAGACGCGGCGGGGATTGCCGCCCAGGCTTGCGGCGTGGTCCAGGCCCCAGGCCAGTGCCTGTGCGCTGTCCTTCAGGAAGTCGGGGTAGCGCACCTCGGGGTACAGCCGGTAGTCCGCCACCAGGGTGAGCACCCCGCGCGATGCCAGGGCCTGGCCGAGGAAGAGATAGTCGCCGCGCTCGCCGCTCTTCCAGGTGCCGCCGTAGAAGAACACAACCACGGGCCAGCCGCCGGCCGGTGCCGATCCGGCGGGCCGGTACACGTCCAGCCGCTGGCGGGGCAGGGCGCCGTAGGCCACGCCGTGGTCCACCTCGGCCGCGCTGCGCGGCGTCAGGGCGTTGAGCGTGCCCACGCCTGAACAGGCCGCCAGCCCCGCAGCCAGGGCCAGCAGGCCGGCGACGCGGGCGGTGCGCTTCCAGCGCGCGGCAGAGGACAGGGAGCGGGAGGGCACGGTGGGCGTAGACACCGGCGAGGGCGAGGATGAGGCGTAAGGCAGCGGCATGCGAAGGCGTAATGAGGTCGGAGGGCGATAGGGCGCGAGCCCGTGTGCCCTTCTTACGCAAGGCGCCGCGCCGCGGATCGGCGGCGCTGGCCGTCCTGCCCAGCGCGGCGGCGGCCTCCTACAGGCGCCGCAGGTCCGCCGTCAGGCAGCGGCAGCCGCCGCAGGCACCAGGCGCACGGCGTACTCCGCATCGGCGCCCGCCCAGGCCACCAGCCGGTCGATGTTGGGGTGCTTGCCCGGATGCGCCTGCGCGTCGGCCGTGTGCTCCGCATACCACTCCAGCCCCAGCGTGGCCGCGGCCGGCGTGATGCGGCCGCCGTACAGCTGCCCCAGCGCGTGGTACACGGCCACCGAACCGGCCTGGCCGGGCTTGTTCTCCAGCGTGGCAATGACCTGACCGTCCGCGCCGAGAAGTTGAAGGGCGGCGACGTGGGCGACGGAGGGGAGCTGCTTGAGGCGGTCTGCGAAGGTCATGAAAAATATGTGAATGAAAAATGGCTTCAGCGCTCATTCTACGGGCGCAAGCAGCTATCAAAAGAGAAGCAATATGCTGGCTCAGCTCGCCATGGGCAGCGTCCGTTTGCAGCGTGGATGGTGGCTGCAGGCCCAGAAGCGGGCGCCGTCCCGGGAGCGCTTGCGCTCGACCATCTTGGTGCCGCAGCTGGCGCAGGTGGGGCGCCAGTACTCGCCCTCGAACGCCACCTGTAGCAGGGCCTGCTGCTGCGCCTCGGTCCGCTGCGCGATCAGCGACAGCAGGCGCTTGCCGTTCAGGGCGCTGATGCCGTTGTCCTTGGCGAATTGCAGGGCGTCTTCGGTATAGGTGGAGGTGGTGGCGTAGGTGCCGCGCTGCAGCTTGTGGGCCGCCATCACGCCATAGAACTCCCGCATCTCCCGCACGCCCACGGGCTTGCCCTGCCAGTGCTTGCACTGCACGACCGCGGCGGGTCCGTCGCTGTGCGCGCTGTACAGCCAGATGTCGACGCCGCCATCGGCCCCATGGGATTGGGCGCGGGTCTGGAACCCGGCCTGCGCGAAGAGCGCCTCGCACACGGCTTCGAAGCGCCGCCATTCGATGGCGGCGAAGACCTCGGGGCCCCAGCGGGCTGCCGGCTGCCGGACAGGCTCCGGCTCCGGGACGGGGGGAACGCCGGCGGTGCCGGCTGGCGCAGCACCGTCGAACGCATCGGCGTGCGCTGGCGTGTGCGGGCTGGGCAAGGGGCGATCGGATCCGGCGGGAGGCGCTGGGGATCGGGCCGTGCGCGATGGTGCCCGCATGCGTTGCACGGTGGGGGCTGATGCCTCCGCGCCGTTGTTGCGCCGTACCAGCCGGTGCGCCAGCAGCAGCGCCGCACCGATCGCCAGAAGCACCCAGCCCAGTGGCCGCACATTGGCCGCCACTTGGCTGATCAGGGGTGAGCTGCGGGTGAACCACGGGGCCGCCAGCAGGGCGGCGCCGATGATGCAGGCGATGACGCCTTTTTCGAGCAAGGTGTCGAGCGCGCGGGCCTGGCGGCGGCGCGAACGTGAACGGGCCATGGCAAATCCCCCCTTATCGGACTGCATCCGCTCTGGGTGCGGATTTCAGGGGACTTTAAGCCAAAAACGTCTCCAGCCCTTGATGTAAGAGTGCTGTCAGCTATCAAACTGGTAGCGATTGCGCCGAGGCATCCGCGAGCGGTCGCCCGCAAAGCGGACTGCCCCGGCTTGGGGCTTCACTTGCCCCAGCTGTCCTTCAACCCCGTCACCCGGTTGAACACCGGCTTGCCCGGCGCGTGGTCCTTGCGGTCCGCGACGAAGTAGCCGAAGCGCTCGAACTGGAACTTCTCGTCCGGCTGGGCGTTGGCGAGCGAAGGCTCGACATAGGCGGTCACCACCTTCAGGCTGTCCGGGTTCAGCAGGGCCAGATAGTCCTTGCCGCCGGCGTCCGGCTGAGCGTCGGTGAACAACCGGTCGTACAGGCGCACTTCCGCGGGCACGCCATCGGCCACGCCCACCCAGGTGATGGCGGCCTTCACCTTCACGGTGTCGGCGCCCGGGGTGCCGCTCTTGGTGTCGGGCACCACGGTGGCGTTCACCTGGGTGATCTTGCCGTCGGCGTCTTTCTCGCAGCCGGTGCACTCGATGACGTAGCCGCCCTTCAGGCGCACCTTGTTGCCGGGGAACAGGCGCTTGTAGCCCTTGGGCGGCACTTCCTCGAAGTCCTCGCGCTCGATCCAGACTTCCTTGCCCAGCGTGAAGTGGCGCACGGGGCTTTCCACGCCTTCGGGCGGGTGGGGCAGGGCGGGCAGGCTGCAGGGCTCCAGGTGGCCGGCGCCCATCACCTCGTCCCAGTTGGTGAGCACGAGCTTGACCGGGTCCAGCGCCACCATGCCGCGGTGGGCCTTGGCCTCCAGGTCTTCGCGCAGGCAGCCTTCCAGCGTGCTGTAGTCGATCCAGCTGTAGTCCTTGGTCACGCCGATGCGGTCGCAGAACAGGCGGATGGCTTCGGGCGTGTAGCCGCGGCGGCGCAAGCCCACGATGGTGGGCATGCGGGGGTCGTCCCATCCGCTCACGATGCCGTTGTCCACCAGGTGCTTGAGCTTGCGCTTGCTGGTGATCACGTAGGTGAGGTTCAGCCGCGCGAACTCGTACTGGCGCGGCTGGGGCGCGGCGATCAGGCCGCCCTCGACCAGGCGGTCCATCAACCAGTCGTAGAAGGGACGCTGGTCTTCGAACTCCAGCGTGCAGATGCTGTGGGTGATGTGCTCCAGCGCGTCCTCGATGGGGTGGGCGAAGGTGTACATCGGGTAGATGCACCACTGGTTGCCGGTGTTGTGGTGCTCGGCGTGCTTGATGCGGTAGATGGCCGGGTCGCGCAGGTTGATGTTGGGCGAGGCCATGTCGATCTTGGCGCGCAGCACGGCGGCGCCGTCGGGCAGTTCGCCGGCCTTCATGGCACGGAAGCGCGCCAGGTTCTCGGCCACGGTGCGGCTGCGGAAGGGGCTGTCTACGCCGGGCTTGCCGAAGTCGCCGCGGTTGGCGCGCATCTCTTCGGGCGTCTGCTCGTCCACGTAGGCGTTGCCGGTCTCGATCAGGTACTCGGCGGCGCGGTACATGAAGTCGAAATAATTGCTGGCGTAGTACAGGTGGTCCGTGCCGTGGGCCTTCCAGTCGAAGCCGAGCCAGTGCACGGCGTCGATGATGGCGTCCACGTACTCCTGGTCTTCCTTCTCGGGGTTGGTGTCGTCGAAGCGCAGGTGGCAGACGCCGCCGTAGTCGGCGGCCAAGCCGAAGTTCAGGCAGATGCTCTTGGCGTGGCCCACGTGCAGGTAGCCGTTGGGCTCGGGCGGGAAGCGCGTGCGGATCTTGGCCGGGTCGGGCTGGCCGGCGGCGTGCGATGCGCCGTCGCCAGGGGCGCCGCCCCAGCGGGCCTGGGCGTGGGTGCCCTTGGCCAGATCGCTTTCGATGATCTGCCGCAGGAAGTTGCTGGGCTTGGGGGTGTCTTTGGAGGTGTCGGGGGAGGCGGGGGAGCTCATCCCCGCATTCTAGGAGGGCGGCGCCGGCAATTTGAGCCGCAGGGCTCCGGCCACGGGCAGCCGCATGGCCCGGCCGCCGTTTACATCGCGAAACCAGGTGAGCTACGTACGGAAACAATATAGCGGCGGGGTTGTGACATCCTTTCAGGCATCTGGAACGTTATGGAATGGTTCCAGGTACTTTGGGAGCGGCGCCGCAAGGCCCAGGCTTCCGCCCATAAGGAGATTCTCATGACCCAACGCCTTTCTTTCCGTGCCATGGCCGCCTCTGCCGGTGTGGCGCTGGCCTTGCTGGCCGCCTCCGGCGCAGCGCAGGCGCGTGACGTCAGCTGGTCCATCGGTGTGGGCGTGCCCGGCGTGGTGGTCGGTGCCGGTGGCGGATATGCACCGCCGCCGGTGTACTATGCGCCGCCCCCGCGCCCCGTGTACTACGCGCCCCCGCCACCCGTCTACTACGCGCCGCCTCCCCGCCCGGTGTACTACGCACCGCCCGTGGTGGTCGCCCCCTACGGTTACTACCGTGACGGCGGACGTCGCCATCACCACCACTATGACCGCGGCTACGGCCGCCGCGACTGGCGCTGATCGCCCGTCGCCCGGTAGACGGCAATCCATGGCGGCCCTTCGGGGCCGCTTGTCGTTGGTGAACCGCCTGCGGCGCGGCCCGCATAATTCGGGCTCTTGTCCGTGCGCGGGCGCGGCCCCTGGGGCGCAGCGTGTGCGGTGACCGTCCTGCTGGAGTGTTGCCCCGTGAAGAAACCCACCGTCTTCGTTCTCAATGGCCCCAATCTGAACCTGCTCGGCACGCGCGAGCCGGCCGTGTATGGATCGCAGACGCTGGCGGATGTCGAACAGCTGTGCGCCGCTGCGTGCGAGCGCCACGGCTTTGCGCTGCGCTTCCACCAGAGCAACTACGAGGGCGCGCTGGTGGACTGGATCCATGAGGCCGGCCGGCTGCAGGCCGCGGGCGAACTGGCCGGCGTGGTGCTCAATGCCGGTGCCTACACGCACACCAGCGTCGCCCTGCTCGATGCCGTGAAGGGCACGGGCGTGACGCTGATCGAGCTGCACATCAGCAACGTGCACGCCCGCGAGAGCTTCCGCCACCACTCCTACATCGCCGGCGCCGCCAAGGCCGTGCTGTGCGGCTTCGGCGTGCAGGGCTACGGCCTGGCCATCGACGGGCTGGCGGGGCTGTGACGGCGACCATGCAGGCGCAGGGCACCGGCGATTCCCGGATCATCGCCCGTCTGGAAGCAGAGGCCGAGCGCCATACCACCCCGTGCGGCGCGGCAGGCGATACCGTCTGGCACGCCTGGGGCGATGCGCGGTCGCCCGAGCCGCCGCTGGTGCTGCTGCACGGCGGCAGCGGCAGCTGGACGCACTGGGTGCGCAACGTTGACGGCCTGGTGGCGGCCGGGCGGCGCGTGTGGATTCCGGACCTGCCGGGCTTCGGCGCGTCGGCCCTGCCGGACGGCGGTAGCGATGCGGATGCACTGGTCGAGCCCCTGGCCGACGGCCTGCGGTCCCTGTTCGGCCCCCAGCCCTGCGATCTGGTCGGGTTCTCGTTCGGCGGCATGACGGCCGGGCTGTTGCTGGCGGCCCACCCCGAGCTGGCGCGCCAGCTGGTGCTGGTGGGCGCACCCGCCATGGGCGTGGTGCCCAAGCGGCAGTTCGAACTCAAGGCCTGGCGCCATCTGCCGCCCGGCCAGCAGCTGGACATCCACCGCTACAACCTGGCGGCGCTGATGCTGAACGACCCGTCGCTCATCGAAGGCCTGGCGCTGGAGCTGCACGTGGCCAACGTGGTGCGCGACCGCATGCCGCGGCGGCGGCTGGCGCACACCGACATCCTGGCGCGCTCGCTGCCGCAGGTGACCTGCCCGGTGCACGCGATCTACGGCCAGGGCGATGCGCTCTACAAGGAGTGGATCACGGCGCTGGAGGCCGCGTACGCCGCCGTCACGCCTGACCTGCAGGGCTTCGCCCTGATCCCCGATGCCGGCCACTGGGTGCAGTTCGAGCGGCCCGAGGCTTTTCTGCAGGCTCTGCTCGACGCGCTGGCGCAGGGCGCGCAGCGCCTGCACGGCTGAGCTGGCGCACCGAGCGCTGCCGAACCCATGGACGACGCCCCCGGCCGCCCCAAGGCCGCGCCACCGCCCCGGCGCGCATCCACCGCCGCGGCTGCGCCGCAGGTGGACGAGCGTGAGGTGGAATGGACGGCCATGCGCGCCCAAGGCGCGGGCGGACAGAACGTCAACAAGGTGTCCAGCGCCATCCACCTGCGCTACGACGTGCAGGCCTCGTCGCTGCCTGCCGATGTGAAGGAGCGGCTGCTGGCGCTGCGCGACAGCCGTCTCACGCAGGAGGGCGTGTTCGTCATCAAAGCCCAGCAGTACCGCACGCAGGAGGCCAACCGGCTCGACGCGCTGCAGCGCCTGCAGGCCGTGGTGGACAGCGTGGCCCACGCGCCCCGGGTGCGCCGCGCCACGCGGCCTACGTACGGATCGCAGCAGCGGCGGCTGGCGTCCAAGAGCCAGCGCTCCGACATCAAGGCCCTGCGCGGCAAGCCGCGCGACTGAGTGGCCGGCCGCGGCCGCCTCGGCCGGGCCGAGCGCCGCCTGCAGCGTTGATGGGATTGGATCGGCTCGCGCAACAATCTATCCGCTGGTGGCCTCTTGGTGCCGGCATGTGGCGCTCCTACATTCGAAGAAACCCAAGAAACTGCCATGCCTGCACCGAACGCCACCCCCACTTCTGTTTCTGCCTCGGCGCCCACCGCCACGCCGGGGGCGGCCACCGTGCCCGCGCTCTTCGTCTCCCACGGCGCTCCGCTGTTCGCGGTGGAGCCCGGCACCACCGGCCCCGCGCTTGCGCAGTGGGGCGAGCGCCTGCGCGCGGCCCACCCGGGCCTGCGCGGCGTGGTCGTCATGTCGCCGCACTGGATGGCACGCGGCGCGCAGGTGATGACCGGCGCCCGGCCGGCCACGTGGCACGACTTCGGCGGCTTTCCGCCGGCAATGTACGAACTGCAGTACCCCGCCGCCGGCTCGCCCGCGCTGGCGCAGCAGGTGCTGCAGCGGTTGGCGGATGCGGGCATCGCCGCGCAGGGCGACGAGCGCCGCCCCTTCGACCACGGCGCCTGGGTGCCTCTGATGCACCTGTTTCCGCAGGCCGACCTGCCGGTGGTGCAGGTGGCGCTGCCTGTGGGCGCGGGCCCGGCCGAGGTCTATGCCCTGGGCGCCGCACTGCGCGGTTTGCGGCAAGAGGGCGTGCTCGTGCTCGGCACCGGCAGCATGACCCACAACCTGTCGGAGTTTTTCGGCGGCGCGCGCGAGCCAGCGCCCTATGTGGTCGAATTCTGCCGATGGGTGGAATCCGCCGTGCAGCGCGGCGACCTGCCGGCGCTGCTGGACTACCGGGCCCGGGCGCCGCACGCCGCACGTGCGCATCCGTCAGAAGACCACTTCCTGCCGATTTTCTTCGCGCTGGGCGCGGCAGGCGATGCGGCGCGGGCGGACTACCTCAGCCGCGAGGTGATGTACAGCATGCTTGCCATGGATGCCTTCGCCCTGCATTGAAACCCCTTGGTTCCGTGGCCGCCCGCCGCGTCCTGTGAACCGACCGACTGACTGATGGATGGACCGCTTGCCTATGCTGGACCTCGCCCTTTCTTCCCTTCACCGCCCCGCCTCCGCCGACGCGGCCCAGCCCTGGCTGCTGGTGCTGATGCACGGCGTGGGCAGCAACGAGCAGGACCTGTTCGGACTGGCGCCCTACGTGCCTGCGCCGTTCCATGTGCTGAGCCTGCGCGCGCCGTACCGCATGGGTCCCAACGCCAATGCCTGGTTCGCCTTCAGCGTGAACCCTGACGGATCGCGCAGCATCGACGAGCCGCAGGAGGCCGCCAGCCGCGCGCTGGTGGCGCAGACGGTGGACAGCGCAGCGCGCCAGCTGGGCGTGCCCGCCGAGCGCGTGGTGGTGGGCGGCTTCAGCCAGGGCGGCATCATGTCCCTGTCGCTGCTGCTCACGCGGCCGGCGCTGCTCCATGCGGCCTTGGTGCTGCACAGCCGCTTGCTGCCCCAGGCGCTGCCGCAGTCCGCACCCGCCGAGGCGCTGCGCGGCAAGCACCTATGGGTGAGCCACGGCCTGCAGGACAACGTCATTCCGCTGTCCAGCGCCCATGCCATCCGCGACCATGCGGCCACGCTGCCGCTGGAGACGGTCTACCGCGAGTACCCCGGCATGCATGAGATCCGCCCGGCTGAATTGCAGGGCGCCATGGAGTGGCTGGACGGGCTTGCGCGGCAGCCCGCGGCGGCCTGAGAACGTATTGACGAGCTCGCAGGGGTCGCGTTGGAGCGCATCGGGATGGGTGTAGGCTGCGGGCGCACCACATGGGCTCTTGCCCATGCAAGCAGCCGGGGCGTCAAGGCGTCTTTCCTGTGGCCCGATTTCGCTCCAACCCGAAGGGCAGCGGCGTGGGTGGGCGGTCTGCGGCGTGGCGGCGCTGGTGGATAGCCGAGCTGTCCACTGCGCACCGCGCCTTGCATCCCATCCCGTCCACGCCGCTGCGCAACCCCTGGGAACTCGTCAACACGTTCTAACTGCGATCCATCCGCGACCCGGCCGGGCGGCGGCCGCACGCAGAGCTGCGGGGTAAGGCCGGTAACGCTGTGTACATGCGCCGGTTTTGAGGCAAATCGGGCGGTAGCATAGGCGTGATAAGCGCCAGCTGCTATCAAATTTGATAATGCCGTGCGGAAGCCTCAGAGGGCAGGAACCCTGCGGCGGTTTCCGGCTCGCACGTTGAGGCCCAACGCTCTGGCCCATCCCGCGCTCCTCGACTGCCTGTGAAAGGAACCCCGCCCATGCCCGAACGCGACCCTGCCGATTACCGGCCCCAGCCGCCCTCGTCGTCGTCTTCCTGGATTGCGGCCGGCGTGGTGGCCGCGGCCGTGGCGGCTGGCGCCGCCTGGTGGTTCTGGTGGCGGCCGGCGCACGCGCCCGAGCCGCCCGTGGCCGCCGCCCCCGCACCCGCTGCGGCGCCGGCAGCGTCCGCGCCTGCGGCCGTGGCCTCGGGCCCGCAGAACCCCATCGCTGCGCAGGCCGATGCCGAACCGCTGCCCGCGCTGGGCGAATCGGACGCCCGGGTCGCCAAGGGCCTGAACGATCTGCTAGGCGCGCAGAAGGTGGCGTCGTTCCTGCAGATCGACGGCTTCGTGCGCCGCGCCGTCGCCACGGTGGACAACCTGCCGCGCGCCCAGGCACCGTCGCGCATGTGGCCGGTGCGCCCCGCGCCCGAGCGCTTCACCGTGGAAGGCCCGGCCGATGCGCAGACCCAGACCATCGCCCCGGCCAACGCCGCGCGCTACCACGCCTTCGTGGCCTTCGCCGAGGCCGTGCCGATGGAGGGCGCCGTCACGCTCTACACGCAGCTGTACCCGCTGTTCCAGTCCGCGTACGAAGAGCTGGGCTATCCCAAGGCGTATTTCAACGACCGCCTGGTGGCCGTGCTGGACCACCTGCGCGCTGCGCCCGAGCCCGCTGGGCCGCTGCTGGTGCAGCTGACCAAGGTGCAGGGCGAGGTGCCGTCGACCCGGCCGTGGGTGCGCTACGAATTCGCCGACCCGAAGCTGGAGTCGCTCTCTGCCGGGCAGAAGATGCTGGTGCGCATGGGGCCCGACAACGCCCGGCGCCTCAAGGCCGTGCTGGCGGATCTGCGCAAGCGCGTGGCCACGGGCGATGTGGCGCACCGGGCGGCGCAGTGAAACGGCGCGGCGGCCGTGCGCTGAGGCACGGGCGCTGCCAGGCCGCAGGGCGGCACGGGCCAGATCCCTTGCACCGCACCGCGGCTGCTTCAAAAAACATAGCTGCTTGCGCTTGCCAGTCAATGGATTCGAAGTGATATCGCTTCGAATCGACCAAAAATAAAGCGCAGTCAGCTCTCTTTTCAGGAGTGCCTGCCAGGCCGCTCAGCCCTTCGCCGGCCGCGGCCCGTGGCGCAGCGTGAGCAGCCCGCCCAGCGCCAGCGCCACGCAGGCGAACGCCGGCCCGCCCAATGCGCCGATGTGGTCCACCAGCAGCCCGCCGCCGATGGCGCCGCTGGCGATCGCGATCTGGAACGCCGCCACCAGCAGGCCGCCCGCGCCCTCGGCCTGGTCCGGCGCGGCGCGCACGATCCAGGTCTGAAAGCCCACCGGGAAGGCGCCGAACGCAAAGCCCCACAGCGTGACCGCCACCGCCGTGACCGCGGCCGATTGCCCGCCCACCAGCAGGCTGGCCGCCAGCAGCACGATCAGCAGGGCGCCGCTGGCCACGGCCAGCCGCTCGCTGCGCCCGGCCAGCCAGCCGCCCACGAAGTTGCCGACGAAGCCGCCCAGGCCATAGCCCAGCAGCACGGCCGAAATGGCGCTGACCGACAGCTGCGTGACCTGCTCCATCAGGGGCCGGATGTAGGTGAAGCCGGCGAAGTGGCCCGAGATGACCAGCAGCACCGCCAGCAGCGCCACGCGCACCGGCGGGCGCTGCAGCAGGCCGCCCAGCACCCGCAGATTGGGGTTATCGCGGGACGGCAGCGAGGGCAGGGTGGCGATCTGCACCGCCAGCGTCACCACGCTGATGGCGCCGGCCGCGATGAACGGGCTGCGCCAGCCCCACAGGCTGCCCATCCACGCACCCAGCGGTGCGGCGCACACGGTGGCAATCGACACGCCCGCCAGGATGAACGACATGGCCCGCGCGAACACGTTCACCGGCACCAACCGCATGGCCAGCGCGGCCGACATCGACCAGAAGCCGCCCAGCGCCACGCCGAGCAGCACGCGCGCCACCAGCAGCGCCGGCAGCGTGCTGGCCAGGGCCGAGAGCACGTTGGACAGCAGCAGGAGCAGCGTGAAGGCGATCATCACGTGCCGGCGGTCCAGCCGCCGGGTGAGCAGCGGCAGCGACGGCGCGGCCACGGCGGCCACCAGCGCGGTCACGGTGACGGCCTGGCCGGCGGCGCCGTCGGTCACGTGCAGGTCGCTGGCCATGGCGGTGAGCAGGCTGGCGGGCAGGAACTCGGCCGTCACCAGCCCGAAGACGCCCAGCGCCAGCGAGGCGACGGCGGCCCAGCGGGCGGAATTGGCTCCCGGATCGGCCGCTGCGGCGGGGCCGCCGTCATGGGCCGTCTCCAGCGGGGAAGGGCAGGCGGCGGTGGAGCAGGAAGAAGGAGACACGTCGGGAAGGCCTTTGAACAGGTTCTTATGGTGAGCAGAATGCAGAGCGGCGATCTTAGAAATAAGATGCCGGCGTTTCCATGCCTGGATCGCCGAAATGTATGACCTTTTGTCCAACGCTTCTGCGGCGGCCGCCCCGTCCGTGCCCGCGCCCGAGGCCACCGCGGTTGCGCCTGCGCCGGTCCAGTCACCAACGGTGCCCGGCCCGCGCGACCTGCTCACCCAGATCCTGGTCGGGTTGCGGCTGGACGGCGTCGAATACGGCCGCAGCCAGCTGCACGCGCCCTGGGCGGTGCAGTTTCCCGAGCGGCGGGCGGCGTACTTCCACTTTGCCGGCCGCGGCAGCGCCTGGCTGCGCACCGGCGCAGGCGCAGGCGACTGGATGCCGCTGCAGCCTGGCGACGCCGTGCTGCTGCCCCACGGCAGCGCCCACGTGCTGGCCAGCGCGCCCGAGGTGCCGCCGATGCAGGCCGAGGCGCTGGCGCGCGTGGCCGTGTCCGAGAACATGTATCTGCTCGACGGCCATTGTGGCGGCGGCGCGGCGAACGCGAACCCCGCGGCCGAGGAGGCCGATGCCAGCCACGTGGTGTTCAGCGGCGCGCTGCGCTTCAACCTGGACCCGCTGCACCCGCTGATGGCCATGATGCCGCCGGTGATGCTGGCAGGCGACCTGGCGCGGCGCGACGCCACCGTGCCCGCGCTGCTGGAGGCCATGGAGCGCGAGGTGGCGCTGGACCGCATCGGCGCCTGCGGCATCCTGGCGCGGCTGGCGGACGCGCTGGCCTCCAGCATCATCCGCGCGTGGGTCGAATGCGGCTGCAACCACCCCACGGGCTGGATCGCCGCCGTGCGCTGCCCACGCATCGGCAAGGTGATCGCCGCCATCCATGCCGCACCCGAGCACGACTGGACCGTGCCCCTGCTGGCCGAGGTGATGGGGGCTTCGCGCTCCAGCTTTTCGGAGGCGTTCACGCGCACCATGGGGGAGAGCCCGGCGCGCTACGTGGCCAAGGTGAAGATGTTCCAGGCCCGCAAATGGATCGCGCAGGACGGCATGCGCATCGCCGTGGCGGCGCACCGGCTGGGGTACGAATCCGAGGCCTCGTTCAGCCGTGCGTTCAAGCGCGTGATCGGCCATGCGCCCAGCGGCGCGCGTGGCTGAGCTTGACCCTGTGGCCCAGAGGCCATCGCCGGGCGTGCCGGCGTGCACCCCGCACAATGGCGCGAACTACCCAGGAGTTTCCGCATGTTCATCGCCATGAACCGTTTCCGCATCGCCCCCGGCCGCGAGGCCGAGTTCATCGAGATCTGGCGCCAGCGCGACAGCCACCTGGCGCAAGTGCCGGGGTTCCGGTCGTTCGCCCTGCTGCAGGGCGCCACCACGGCGGATCACACCCTGTTCGCATCGCACACGGTGTGGGAAAGCCGCGCCGCCTTCGAGGACTGGACCCGTTCCGACGCCTTTCGCGCGGCGCACGCCGGCGCGGGCGCCCAACGCGATATCTACCTCGGTCCGCCGCAGCTCGAACTGTTCGACGCGGTGCTGTGAGCGCTGTTCAGCGCGCCGCCGGCAAGGGCAGGGCCGTCTTGTAGCGCACCTGCTTGAGCGCGAAGCTGGAGCGGATCTTCTCGATGCCCGGGATGGGCGTGAGCTGCTCCACGATGAAGCGCTCCAGCGCGCCGATGTCGGCCAGCGCGACGCGGATGAGGTAGTCCGAGTCGCCGCTCATCAGGTAGCACTCCATCACCTCGTCGTGCTCGGCGATGCGCCGCTCGAAGTCCGCCAGCGCCTCCTTGGCCTGCGACTTGAGGCTGATGTTGATGAACACGTTCAGCCCCAAGCCCAGCGTGGCCGCGTTGGCCAGGGCCACATAGCGCGCAATCACGCCGGCCGCCTCCATCGCCTTGACCCGCGCCAGGCAGGGCGAGGGCGAAAGGTGGACCCGCCGCGCCAGCTCCACGTTGGAGAGCGAGCCGTCGGCCTGCAGTTGGGCCAGGATGCGCAGATCGATGGTGTTCAGCTTCATGTGCTTCAGTGTAGCCAGATGGCGGCATAAAGTGCTGCGAATGCGGGTTTTCCGCAGCGCTTTCCGGATGCTCATGCCGGGCGCGTGTGCCTACAGTGCATGGCATGAACGCTCCACTGCCCCTGCACGCCCTGGCCGCGCCGGCCGCCGATGCGCCTGGCGCGCCCGCCGATGCCGATCCCCAGGAAACCGCCGAATGGCGCGACGCCTTCCTGGCCCTGACCGCGACGGCCGGGCCGGAGCGTGCGCGCTTCGTGCTGGACGAGCTGGCCCGCATGGCCCGCGCCCAGCGCGTGGGCTGGCAGCCCGATCTGAATACGCCCTACGTCAACACGGTGGCGGCGCAGGCGCAGCCGGCCTTTCCGGGCGACCTCGCCATCGAGGAGCGCCTGGCATCGCTGATGCGCTGGAACGCGCTGGCCATGGTGGTGCGCGCCAACCAGGCCTATGGCGAACTGGGCGGCCACATCGCCAGCTATGCCAGCGCGGCCGATCTGTTCGAGGCCGGCTTCAACCATTTCTTCCGCGGCCGCGAGGGCCTGGGTGAGGGCCAGCACCGGGGCGATCTGGTGTTCTTCCAGCCGCACAGCGCGCCGGGCGTGTACGCGCGGGCGTACCTGGAAGGGCGTTTGACGGAGAACGACCTGCAGCACTACCGCCAGGAGATTGCCGCGCCGGCCGCCGGGGCGCAGGGGCTGTCGAGCTATCCGCACCCGTGGCTGATGCCCGACTTCTGGCAGTTCCCGACGGGCTCGATGGGCATCGGCCCCATCAGCAGCATCTACCACGCGCGGTTCATGCGCTACCTCACGCACCGCAACCTGCTCGACTGTGAGGGCCGCAAGGTCTGGGGCGTGTTCGGCGACGGCGAGATGGACGAGCCCGAGAGCATGAGCGCGCTCACGCTCGCAGCGCGCGAGGGGCTGGACAACCTCGTCTGGGTGGTCAACTGCAACCTGCAGCGGCTGGACGGCCCGGTGCGCGGCAACGGGCAGATCGTCGACGAGCTGGAGCGGCTCTTTGCCGGCGCGGGCTGGAATGTGGTCAAGCTGCTCTGGGGCAGCGACTGGGACGGGCTCTTCGCCCGCGACCTCACCGGCACGCTGGCCCGCACGCTGGGCGGCACGGTGGACGGGCAGATGCAGACCTTCGCTGCCAAGGACGGGCGCTACAACCGCGACCACTTCTTTGGCCAGAGCCCGGAGCTGGCCGCGCTGGCCCAGGGCCTGACGGACGAGCAGATCGACCGCCTCAAGCGCGGCGGGCACGACCTGGTGAAGATCCACGCGGCCTATGCGGCGGCGGCCGCCCACCAGGGCCAGCCCACGGTGATCCTGGCGCACACCAAGAAGGGCTACGGCATGGGCGCGGCGGGGCAGGGCAAGATGACCACGCACAGCCAGAAGAAGTTCGACGAGACCGACCTGATCGAATTCCGCAACCGCTTCAACCTGCCGCTCACCGACGCGCAGGCCACCGGCCTGTCGTTCTTCAAGCCGGCCGAGGACAGCCCCGAGATGCAGTACCTGCGCCAGCGCCGCGCGGCCCTGGGCGGCGCGCTGCCGCGCCGCGAGACGGTGTGCGACCCGGTGCCCGTGCCGGCCATCACCCAATACGCACAGTTCGCGCTGCAGGCCGCGGGCAAGGAGATGAGCACCACCATGGCCTTCGTGCGCATGCTGGGCACGCTGCTGAAGGACGGCCAACTGGGCCCGCGCATCGTGCCCATCGTGGCGGACGAGGCGCGCACCTTCGGCATGGCCAACCTGTTCAAGCAGGTGGGCATCTACAGCAGCCTGGGCCAGCGCTATGCGCCGGAGGACATCGGCTCGGTGCTGAGCTACCGCGAGGCGCTGGACGGCCAGATCCTGGAAGAGGGCATCAGCGAGGCCGGCGCCATCGCCAGCTGGACGGCCGCGGCCACCAGCTACAGCGTGCACGGCCTGGCCATGCTGCCGTTCTACATCTACTACTCGATGTTCGGCTTCCAGCGCGTGGGCGACGCCATCTGGGCCGCGGCGGACCAGCGGGCGCGGGGCTTTCTGCTGGGCGCCACCTCGGGCCGCACCACGTTAGGCGGCGAGGGGCTGCAGCACCAGGACGGCACCAGCCACCTGGTGGCGGCCACCATCCCCAACTGCAAGGCCTACGACCCGGCCTACGCGGGCGAGCTGGCCGTGATCGTGGATGCCGGCATGCGGGAGATGCTGGTCGAGCAGCAGGACGTTTTCTACTACGTCACGCTGATGAACGAGAACTACGCCCAGCCCGACCTGCCGGCGGATGCCGCCGAAGGCGTTTTGCGCGGTTGCTATATATTTAATAGCTACTCGCGCTTGTCAGATAAGGGTGAAGTGCCTGTTTCATCTGAAACGTCTGCCAAGGCGTCCGCGGTGACGCTGCTGGGTTCCGGCGCCATCCTGACCGAGGTGGTGCAGGCCGCGCAGGCCCTGGCCGCCGAAGGCGTGCAGGTGACGGTGGTGAGCGTGACCAGCTGGAGCGAGCTGGCGCGCGACGGCGTGGCCTGCGAGCGCCGCCTGCTGGAGGGCGACGCCCCGGCCGGCACGCCTTGGCTCGCCCAGGTGCTGCAGGGCACGCGGGGTCCGGTGATCGCCGCCACCGACTACGTGCGCGCCGTGCCGGAGACCGTGCGCGCCTTTGTGCCCGAAGGCCGCCGCTATCTCACGCTGGGCACCGACGGCTTCGGCCGCAGCGACACACGGGCCGCGCTGCGCAGCTACTTCGGCGTGGATGCGGCGAGCGTGGCGCGCGCCGCGCGCAGCCTGCTGCAACGCCCCTAGGACCCGCGGGCAAAACCTGCCTGGCGCTGGTTTGTGACCAGCCGTGCGAGCCGTGCGGCCTGGGTAGTGGAGGCGCCCATCAAGCCCATCTCACGATCGGGCAACGTGCGCGCTGGGCTCTTTTACCGGTTGCGATCGACCAGCGCCACCGCGTGCTCTAGCGCCTGCAGCGCGGCCTGCGGGTTGCCGTCGAACTGGGCGTGCACGATGGCGCCATCCACCGCCAGTGCGAGGACCTGGGCATGCGCTTCCCGCTGCGCTGAGGGGGGCAGTAATGCGGCGATGCGGTCCGCCATGTCCTGCTTGTGCTGGCGGGTGTGCGCGTCCACCGCAGGCACGGTAGCGCCCAGTTCCGCCGTGGTGTTGAGGAAGGCGCAGCCGCGGAAGTCCGCATCGCCCAGCCACTCGGCCAGCGCCGGCACCAGCGCCTGCGGGCCATTGCCATGGCGCTGCAGCGCCGCGTCGAACCATGCCATCCAGCGCACATGGCGCTCGGCCAGAAAGGCCTCGACCAGGTCGTTCTTGCTGGGAAAGTGCCGGTAGAAGGTCACCTTGGTCACCCCCGATTCGGCAATCACCCGGTCGATGCCGGTGGCGCGCACGCCGTCCCGGTAGAACAGGGCGTAGGCCGTCCACAGGATGCGCTCGCGCGCGGGCAGATCAGGGGTGGCGGCGGGGGCGGTGAGGGGTGCAAGGGGCATGGTGCGATTGTAGACAAGTCTGTCTACATCGGCTACATTGCGGATGTAGACAGACCTGTCTACATTGTTCTTCCCTGTTTTTGAAAGGCCCGCTGCCATGACCTCGACCCCTCTCGTCCCTCCCTTCACCGAAGCCACCGCCCTGCTCAAGGTCCGCATGGCCGAAGACGCCTGGAACAGCCGCGACCCCGACCGCGTGGCCCAGGTCTATACCGAGGACACGCGCTGGCGCAACCGCGTGGACTTTCCCGTGGGCCGCGATGCCGTGCGCGAGCTGCTGCGCCGCAAGTGGGGGCGCGAGCTGGACTACCGTTTGATCAAGGAACTGTGGGCTTTCGGCGGCGACCGCATCGGCGTGCGCTTCGCCTACGAATGGCACGACGATTCGGGCAACTGGTACCGCTCGTACGGCAACGAGAACTGGGAGTTCAACGCCCAGGGATTGATGCAGCGGCGCTTCGCCTGCATCAACGACCTGCCCATCCCCGAGGCCGATCGCTTGTTCCACTGGCCGCTGGGCCGCCGCCCGGACGACCACGCATCCCTCAGCGACCTGGGGCTGTGACGCTGCCCGGGGCCGGGGCGGCCGTGGCCTGCGTGATGTGGTCCACGAAGAGCCGCACGGCCTCGGACGGGTGGTCGCGGCTCCAGACCACGCCCACCGGCCCGAAGCGGATGGTGCGGTCCAGCGGCAGGATGCGCAGGCTGCCCAGGCCCGCCTGGTACTCGGCCATGGCCTCCGAGCACACGCCCACGTAGTCGCCCTGGTGCACCAGGGCCTGCAGCGTGGTGATGGCGGCCGTCTCCACCTTGGGCAGCAGCCAGGAGGCGCCGCTGTCCAGCAGGGCGGTGTCCAGCTGCGAGCGCATCAGCGTGCCCTTGGGCGGCATGATCCAGTTCTCCTGCAGCAGGTCCGCCAGGCGCACCGGGCCGGCCGTGTCCCAGAAGCGGCTGGCGCGGCCCACCACCAGGCAGACGTTGTCCTCGAACAGTTCGCGGTGCTCCAGCCGCGCCTGGTAGGCCCGCGAGTCCAGCGAGCCCACGACCACATCGAGCTGCCGGTTCTCCAGCCCCTCCAGCAGGTTGCCGAACGGGCTCTCCGACACGGTGACCGAGATGTACGGATGCAGCGCCTGGAACTGCGCCAGCGCCTGCGGCACGCCACGCGCCACGCCGGCCCAGACGCTGCCGATGTGCAGGCGCGCGCTGCGGCCCTCGGCCACCGCGCTCAGCTCGGCCTGCGTGCGCGAGATATCGCCCAGCACGCCCACGGCCAGCCGCTTCATGATGACCCCGGCGGGCGTGAGCTGGATGCGCCGCCCGCGCGTCACCAGGGGCATCCCCACCAGCTCCTCCAGGTCGGCCAGCCAGTGCGACATGGCCGACTGCGTCATGTGCATGCGCACGGCCGCTTCGGTCAGCGTGCCGGCCTCGTCCAGCACCAGGAACGACTCCAGGTGCTTCACCTTCAGCCGCCGGGCCCAGGCCACGTGTTCGTAAGACATGAGTGAATGCTAATGGATCCATCGGGCGAATTCGCTGGTGCGCGGCGGCCGGGCTCCGAATAATCGTTGCAGGAGCCGGCATCGCCCCCGGCCGTTCGTCCATCGATCCTCTGGAGACCCGCAGACTATGAACAAAACTTCTTATCTGGCCGGCTTGGCGGCCACCGCCCTGGCATGGGCCCTGGGCAGCGCGCCGGTGGCCGCGCAGGACGCTGCAGCCGGCTATCCCGGCACCCGCCCCATCCGCCTGGTGGTGTCGCAGCAGGCCGGCGGCAGCTCCGACACCGTCGCGCGGCTGTGGGCCGAGCACGCCGGCAAGGCATTGGGCGCGAACATCGTGGTGGAGAACAAGCCCGGCGCGGGCGGCATCATCGCGGCGCAGCAGGTGCTGGGCCAGCCCGCCGACGGCTACACGCTGATGTTCGGAGGGGTGTCGCAGATGGTGCTCAACAAGTTCGTCTACAAGCCGCTGCCGTACGACCCCGAGAAGGACTTCACCGGCGTGGGCATGCTCAGCACCGTGCCCTTCGTGCTGGTCGCCAACCCCGAGACAGGTTTCAAGTCGCTGGATGACCTGGTGAAGTACGCCAAGGCGCACCCGGGCGAGCTGAACTTCTCCTCGTCGGGGCTGGGCAACTCCACGCAGCTGGCGGTGGAGCTGCTGCAGAAGAAGCTGGGCATTGCCATGACGCACGTACCCTTCAAGGGCGAGCCCGACGGCCTGATGGCCACCATCGGCGGCCAGACGCAGGTGATGGCCCCGGTGGCCGGCACCGTGCTGCCGCACATCAAGAACCGCAAGGTGGTGCCGCTGGTCGTGCTGGCCCCTTCGCGCCTGGCCGAACTGCCCGACGTGCCCGCCGCCAACGAGTTGGGCGTAAAAGACTTCGACACCATGGGCTGGAGCGGCATCGTCGCCAAGGCCGGCACGCCGCCCGCGATCATCGCCAAGCTGCATGAAGGCACGCGCGCCTTCCACGCCAGCGCCGAGGTACAGGCCAAGCTGCGCTCCATGAACGCCATCCCCATGGCCGGCCCGGCCAGCCAGCTGATGGAGGTGACGCGCCGCGACACCCAGGCCTGGGGTCCGACGCTGAACACGCTGAACCTGAGCGGCAAGTGAGCGGAGGCCGGTGCGCCGGCCCCTCCTTGCCGCTCCCTTCCTGTGGCCTTGGCCCCGCCCGTGCCACCCTTGGCTGCAGCGGGGCGCTTCCCTTTCCTGAAAGAACCTTCCATGCACTCCAAAGAAGCCATGGTGTCCTGCGCGCAGCCCGAGGCGGCCGAGTCGGGCATCGAGATCCTGCGCGCCGGCGGCAATGCCGCCGATGCGGCCGTGGCCACCGCGCTGGCCCAGACCGTCGTGGACCCGCTGATGTGCGGCATTGCCGGCTTCGGCACGGCGGCCGTGTACATGCAGGGCGCCGGCGGCCCCGCAGCCCATGAGTATTTCGACTTCCATGCGCCGGCCCCGCTCGCCTGCCGCGAGGCCATGTGGGCCGACCTGCTCGAAGGCGAGACTAAGGACGGCTTCGGCTTCATCCTGAAGGGGCGCGTCAATGACATCGGCCCGCAATCCATCGCCACGCCGGCCACGCTCAAGGGCCTGGAGGCCCTGCACCGCGCGCACGGCCGCCTGCCGTGGAAGGAGGTGGTGGCCCCTGCCATCGCCTGGGCGCGGGAGGGCTTCTTCGTGCGGCCCGGCATGCACGCCTTCTGGATCGACGAGCCCAGCATGGGCCGCGTGAGCAACCTCGACCGCCTGCGCCACAGCGACGAAGGCCGTGCGCTCTACTGCCGGCCGGACGGATCGCCCAAGCCCATCGGCACGCCGCTCGCCAACCCCGGCATGGCCGCCGTGCTGGAACAGGTGGCGCAGGAAGGCATTGCCCCGTTCTATGAAGGCGAGCTGGCGCGCCGCATGGTGGCGCATGTGCAGTCGCTGGGCGGCCTGCTCTCGCTGGAGGATTTGCAGCGCTACGCGGTGCGCCGCGTGGCGCCGCTCGTGGGCAGCTACCGCGGCCGCATGGTCACCACCAACCAGCCGCCGGGGGGCGGCGCCATGCTGCTGCAGATGCTGAACATCCTGGAGCAGTTTCCACTCGCGGAGATGGAGCACAACGGGCCTGCCTACCTGCGCCTGCTCAGCGAGGCCATGAAGAAGGCCACGATCGACAAGGACCGCCACATCGGCGATCCGGCCTTCGTGCAGGTGCCGCTGGACGAACTGCTGTCCAAGGACGGCGCCGCACGCGTGGCCGCCGCCATCCGCGCCGGCGAACGCTTCCGGGTGGAGCGCGTGAACCCGGGCGCCCCGGTACCGCGCGACACCACGCACCTGAGCGTGGTGGACGGTGACGGCAACTGCGTGTCGATGACGCACTCGCTGGCCATGCCGTCGGGCGTGATCACGCCCGGCATGGGCTTCTTCTACAACGGCTGCATGGGCGTGTTCGACCCGCGTCCGGGCCGCGCGGGCAGCATCCAGCCGGGCAAGAGCCGCTTCACATCGTCGTGCCCGAGCATCGTGTTCTGCAAGGAGGGCCGGCCCGAGATCGTGCTGGGCGCGCCGGGCGGCACGCAGATCGCCATGGGCGTGCTGCAGGTGCTGCTGAACATGATCGACCACGGCATGGGCATGCAGGAGGCGGTCTCAGCGCCGCGCTTCTCGTCCACCAGCAATTCCATCGACGTGTGCAACCGCATTCCGCGCCACGTCACGCGCACGCTGCAGGCCGACGGCTACGAGGTCTTCCGCAACCCCTACAACTACACCATTGGCTGGGTGCACGGGGTGCAGATCGGTGCGGATGGGCGCTTGCACGGCGGGGCCGACCCGGGGCGGGACGGCGTGGCTTACCGGACGGCGGTGGCCTGAGATCGTAAATACGTTCTGAGGGATCGGCAGGCGCCGATGCCTGGGGCCAGCCCGCGGCGTCTGCGACTGGGCGCGACGGCCGTCCCTCTGGCGGGCGCCGGTCAGGCAGGGCGGCGGAAGAAGGCGTCCAGCAGCGGCGCCAGCGTGGGAAACTCCTGCGCAAAGCGCTCGCGGCTGACGAAGTAGGCCTCGCAGGCCACCGCGAAGAACTCGGCCGGTGCGGTGGCGCCGTAGGCATCCAGCCAGGGCCATTCGCCGCCGAAGCGCTCGGCGATGATGACGCGTTCGCGGAAGGCCTCGTAGGCGGGCTCCCAGGCGGCAGCCCACTGCGCGCGCGCGCCCCGGGCGTCTCGCGCGCCCAGGAAGCCGGCCGGCAGCGGGGGAAAGCCGTCGGCGCCGCCGTTGCGCATGTCCAGCTTGTGCACGAACTCGTGCACCACCACGCTCGTTCCGCTGCCCGTCGCCTCGTCGGCCACAGGGCGCCCGGCGCCGTCCACCGCGGGCCAGCTCAGCATGACCGGGCCGCGTTCCATGGCCTCGCCCAGCAGCACTTCGTCGTAGTCGTGCACCACGCCGGCCTCGTCCACGGCCTGCCGGCGCGCCACGGCCTCGCCGGGGTGGACGACGATGCCCACGAAGTCGTCGTACCAGGCCAGTGCCTCGGCCGGTTCGCCCCAGTGCAGCAACGGCAGGCAGGCCTGCGCGGCGATGGCCACGGCCATGGCGTCGGTCACTTCCAGCCCGTGGGCGCCGGTGAATTCCTTGCGCTGCAGGAACAATGCGCTCAGGGCCCGGAGCTTGGCCTGGTCGTGCAGCGGCAGGTCCGCGAGAAAACGGTGGCGTGACAGCGTCTGCAGCCACAGCGTGGCGGGAATGTCGGGTACGGGTGCGATCGTCGATCGCACGCGGCGGGAGAGTTTGTGCAGCAGGCGGGTGAGGGCGGAGGCAGGGGCCATGCCGCTATCTGGGGACGAGGCTGATGCGTTCCAAGCCCGCCGCGGTGAGACGCAGCGCGCCAGCCCGCGGAGGCTGTGCGGCCAAGTCCCAGTCGGTGAGTACGTGCCGGGTCAAAGCGGTGCCGCCCGCCTCGCCCAGCGTATGGTCGGCGGGCAGATGCGTGTGGCCGTGGATCAGCGCGGGGGCTTCTGCAGCCTGCAGCCACTGCAGCGCGGCGGCGGTGTCCACGTCGCCATAGAAGCCCGTGCCGGACTGTTTGCGCGCCTCGCTCTCGGCGCGCACGCTGCGGCCTTGTGCGCGGCGTTCGGCCAGCGTACGGGTGAGCAGCTGCGCCTGCCACTGCGGGTTGCGCGCCACGGCACGGAATTTCTGGTATTCCACATCGTCCAGGCACAGCGCATCGCCGTGGCTGAGCAGCCAGCGCTGGCCGGCGAACACGAGCACGGTGGGGTCGTCCAGTACCGGGATGCCGGTGGCGGCGGTGAAGCCGGCACCCACGAGGAAATCGCGGTTGCCATGCATGAAATACAAGGGGATGCGCGATGCCGCACGGCGCAGCACTGCCGTGATCGACTGCTCGAAACTGCCGGGTTCCTGGAGGGCATCGTCTCCCACCCAGACCTCGAAGAGGTCACCGAGCAGGAAGACGGCGTCCGCGGGTGTGTCGTGGAGGTAGCCGGTAAAGGCCTCCACCGTGGCGGGCTGCTCGGCTTCCAGGTGCAGATCGGAAACGAAGTCCACCGTGCGCCAGCCGGCGGGTGCGACGAACTCTCGGACGTCTGGCGCGAGCATGCTCATGACAATGCGGGAGTGGGAGTGCGTTCGCGCCCGGCCTGTGGCCTCTCACCCGCGCGGCGCTCGGATGGAAAGGCCGCGGAGCAAGCCACGCCAGCAGACGCCGCAGAACCGGCGGATGTGCCGGGCTGCGGGCGTCGTCCCCATTGGGGGAGGGCGCGAAGCGACTCAGGGGGAATCAGACCACCACGGCCTTTTCGATGATGACGTCGTCCTTGGGCACGTCGTCATGGAAGCCCTTGCGGCCGGTCTTGACGCCCTTGATGGCGTCCACGATTTCCGTGCCCTTGACCACCTTGCCGAACACGGCATAGCCCCAGCCCTGTGCGGACGGTGCGGTGTGGTTCAGGAAGCCGTTGTCGGCGACGTTGATGAAGAACTGCGCCGTGGCCGAGTGCGGGTCGCTGGTGCGGGCCATGGCCACGGTGTAGTTGGCGTTCTTCAGGCCGTTGTTGGCTTCGTTCTGGATGGGGGCGTCCGTGCCCTTCTGGTTCATGCCGGGCTCGAAGCCGCCGCCCTGGACCATGAAGCCGGGGATCACGCGGTGGAAGATGGTGTTGTCGTAGTGGCCCTTCTTCACGTAGGCGAGGAAGTTCTCGGTGGACTTCGGTGCCTTCTCGGCGTCCAGTTCCAGCGTGATGACGCCGTGGCCGGCGATGTGGAGTTCGACTTGCGGGTTGCTCATGGAGGGTCCTTTCAGAACACGTTCGGAGGAGAGATCACTTCACCAGGGTGGCCGAGGTGATGGTGACGGGAGTGGTCGGCACATTCTGGTGCGGACCCTTGTTGCCGGTGGCCACGGCCTTGATCTTGTCGACCACCTCCGTGCCGGACACGACCTTGCCGAAGACGGCATAGCCGTAGCCATCGGGGTTGGGCGCGTTGAGCATGGCGTTGTCCTTCACATTGATGAAGAACTGCGAGGTGGCCGAATTCGGGTTGGCCGTGCGCGCCATGGCGATGGTGTACTTGTCGTTCTTCAGGCCGTTGCTGGCCTCCAGCGGGATCGGCGTCTTCGTGGGCTTTTGCTGCATGTCGGCCGTGAAGCCGCCGCCCTGGATCATGAAGCCGTCGATGACGCGGTGGAACACCGTGCCGTCGTAGTGCTTGTCCTTCACATACGCCAGGAAGTTGTCCACCGTCTTGGGCGCCTTGGCCGGGTCGAGCTGCACGACGATGTCGCCGAGCGTTGTGGAGAGCCTGACCTTGGGGGTAGCCTCCTGGGCTTGCACGCCTGCTACGGAGAAGATAGCTGCAAGCCCAATGCTGGCAAGCGCCAGCGTTGTTTTTCGTTTGGAAATCATCCAATCACTCCTTCGAAGAATATCTGCCACTGCTTGCCCTTGCGGATCCAGTACTGGCGTTTGACCGGGCCGGTGCGCGCACCTTCGGCCACTTCGCCGAACGTTACCACCATGGTCTCTGCAGAGTCCGTCCAGCGCAGGTAAGACTTGTCCTTGAGGTGTAGTTCCCGGCCACCCAGCGCGCGGGTTTCGGCTTCCAGCGTCGAGGTCCACTGGGCCAGGGGCAGGCTCTTGTAGCTCTGGAAGTCGGGGGCGTAGAAGGCCAGCAGCCGCTTCATGTCGCCCTGCGACTTGGCTGCGCGCCATCCATCCAGCACCGCCTCGAAGGCCTTGCGGTCCGCCTGCACGCTCTGCGGCTGCACCCACTGCAGCTGCTTGGCGATCACCACCGGCGTGGTGCGCGGCTCGACGGTGCGCAGGATGCGCTCCAGGTCGGGGTTGGCCAGCGCCAGGCAGCCGTCGGTGGCCAGCGGCGCGCGCGAGAACTGGTCCGGGGGCGTGCCGTGCAGCCAGATGCCGCTGCCCGTCTTGCCGCGGCTTACATCCAGCGGGTTCGGGTAGTTGATGGGCAGAGCCCCGGCGCCGTAGAAATCCTTGAGCGTGGCGGGATCGAGCCGGCTGGTGATGTAGTACACGCCCAGCGGCGTGCGCTGGTCGCCTTCGACGAACTTCTCGATGCCGAGCTTGCCGACCGACGAGTAGTAGTCGGCGATCAGCTCCAGACCGTTGGCGGTGTTCTCGAACAGGTACAGGCGCGAGCGCGAGGCGTCCACGGCGATGGCATGGCGCGAGCGGGGCGACAGCTCCAGGAACTGCGCCGGAATCGCGCGGGCATGGGGCCTCACGCGCAGTGCGTCCGTACGCTGGCGCGACTCGGCCCGCAGCTCGGCCAGCACGTCGCTGGCGCCGGCCGGTGGCGGCGCATCGTTCTGCGTGGGTACATCTCCCAGCTGCTTGAGCGGGCGGACGCGGGCGGCCAGCAGGTCGCCGAGCGCCAACTGCGCCAGCTGGAAGTTGGGGTGCTCCCGCGCCAGGGACTCGGCCTTGGCCAGCGCCTCGCGGGTCTTGCCTTCGCCTGTGAGGCGGTAGACTTCCATCAGACGCTGCTCGGCCTGGCCGTCGCGCAGCGGGGCAGGGCGGGGAGGTGCCTTGGCTGGGGCCTGGCGCTTGGTCTTGGCGAGGTTGCGGGTCTTCTCGCCCTGCGCGTGCACGGCCCAGGGGGATGCCAGCAACGACAGCGCCACACCCGCCGCAACCGCGCGGCTCCAGTTGAACAATCCCACGGACATGCGCGGTCAGGAAGCCCGGTCAAGGCCCTGGCGGGCGGAGCCGGCCGGGCCATGATTGCGTACGGCGGGCACCTGCAGGCCCGCGATTCGGTGTGCCATCAACCGCCCGTGGCCTCGCGCACGATCGTCCAGCGGCCGCCGTTGTTGACGAGATCCAGCGTCTTGCGGCTGGTCACGTTGTAGCTGCCGGAGCTGTAGCCCTGGCGGAAGCGCGCCTGCGCCTTGTTCCCGTCGACGCTCACGCGCAGATCGTTGACCGTGACATTGATCTTGGCGCGGCCGACGATGCGATCGCGGCGCTCTTTCTCCCAGGCGGCGCGCGTCTGCTTGCCCCCCGGGTTGAAGCTCTTGTCGTAGGCGCCCAGGTAGCCGGACATGTCCTGGCTTTCCCAGGCCGTGGCCCAGGCGCGGACCGCTTGCTCCACGTCCTTCTCGGCAGCAGCGCTGGCGCTGGCCGCTGCAGGAGCAGGCGCGGGAGTCGGTGCGGTCGCCGGAGCGGGAGCTGGGGCGGGCGTGGGAGCAGGCGCCGGTGCCGGGGGGACTGCAGGTGCGGGGGCGGGTGCTGCGGCCGGAGCCGGAGCTGGAGCAGCCTTGGGCGCGGGAGCCGGCGCAGCAGCCGTACGCGTGGACGTTGCCGCGGCCGGTGCTGCTGCGACGTTCGTGCCGGCCGCCTTCGGGCCGGTGGAGAACAGGTCGCGGATCAGCGCAAGCTTGGGGCGCAGCGTCGTGGCATTGGAGGCGTCGAGCTGCAAGGCCTTGTTGTAGGCCTGGCTGGCGAGCTTGGCGTAGATGTCGCCCAGGTTCTCGTGCGCGGTGGAGTAGCTAGGGTTGGTGCGGATCGCCATCTCGAGCGCCGTACGCGCCTTGTCCAGCTGGTTCTGGTTGGCGTACAGCACCGCGAGGTTGTTGTAGGGCTCGGGCAGCTCCGGATACTCTTCCGTCAGCTTGGTGAAGGTGGCGATCGCGTCGGACTGCTTCCCCGAGTCGGCCTGTGCCACGCCGCGCAGGAAACGCAGCTGCGGGTCGCGCGGGTTGGCGGCCAGGCGCTGGTCCGCCTTCTGCAGCGCTTCGGCCGCCTTGCCAGACTTCAGCAACTGGGTGATGTCGGCGTAGTCGTCCGCGTGGACGAGCGGGGCGCCCAACAGGGCCGACAGTGCGAGCAGTCGCAGAAGATAGGGAAGGGTGCGGCGTGCGTGCGTCATGTGGCGTGCTGGAAGGTTGGTACGGTGTCAAGCCGTAACGGGCGCTTATACTGCGGCGATTGTAGCTGAGGGGTTTGTCATGCCGGTACGCTGTCGCCGCTCCTGAACACGCGCGGCGCCACAGGCTGCGCAAGACCCTTTCCCCCAGGCGCCGGCCCCTCCCGCGGGGCATTCCGGCCGCCGGCTGCACCCACCCGAGCCTGACTGACATTCCATGAGTTTGCGTATCTACAACACGCTGTCGCGTGCGTTGGAGGATTTTTCTCCGCTGGAGCCGGGCCATGTGCGCATGTATGTATGCGGCATGACCATCTATGACCTGTGCCACATCGGCCACGCCCGCATGATGATGGCGTTCGACGTGGTCCAGCGCTGGCTCAAGAGCAGCGGCCTGCGCGTTACGTACGTGCGCAACATCACCGACATCGACGACAAGATCATCAAGCGCGCGGTGGAGCGCGGCATCACCATCCGCCAGCTGACGGACGAGATGATCGCGGCCATGCACCAGGACATCGGCGCCCTGGGCATCGAGCCCCCCTCCGTGGAGCCGCGCGCCACCGAATACGTGCCGCAGATGCTGGCGCTGATCGGCACGCTGCAGGAGAAGGGCCTGGCCTACCAGGGCAGCAGCGGCGACATGAACTACGCGGTGCGCAAGTTCCCCGGCTACGGCAAGCTGTCGGGCAAGTCGCTGGACGAACTGCGTGCCGGCGAGCGCGTGGCCGTGCTGGAGGGCAAGGACGATCCGCTCGACTTCGTGCTGTGGAAGTCCGCCAAGCCCGAGGAGCCGCCGGAAGCCAAGTGGGAAAGTCCCTTCGGCGTGGGCCGCCCGGGCTGGCACATCGAGTGCTCGGCCATGAGCTGCGCCACGCTCGGCGAAAGCTTCGACATCCATGGCGGCGGCGCGGACCTGCAGTTCCCGCACCACGAGAACGAAATCGCCCAGAGCGAGGGTGCGCACGGCAAGCCGCTGGCCCACTTCTGGGTGCACAACGGCTTCGTGCGCGTGGACAACGAGAAGATGAGCAAGTCGCTCGGCAACTTCTTCACCATCCGCGACGTGCTGGCCAAGTACGACGCCGAAACGGTACGCTTCTTCATCGTGCGCGCCCACTACCGCAGCGCGCTCAACTACAGCGACGCCCACCTGGACGACGCGCGCGCCGCGCTCAAGCGGCTGTACACCGCGCTGAGCCTGGTCACGCCAGACAAGGTGGGCGCCATCGACTGGAGCCAGCCGCACGCCGCGCGCTTCAAGGCGGCCATGGACGAGGATTTCGGCACGCCCGAGGCGATCGCCGTGCTGTTCGAACTGGCGGGCGAGGTCAACCGCACGCGCTCGGCGCAGACGGCCGGCCTGCTGAAGGCGCTCGCCGGCTGCCTGGGCCTCCTGCAAGGCGATCCGCAGGCGTTTCTGAAGGCGGGCGCCGGGCTGGACGAGGCCGCCATCCAGGCGCAGATCGCCGCCCGTGCCGCTGCCAAGGCGGCCAAGAACTTCGCCGAGGCCGATCGCATCCGCCAGGAGCTGCTGGCGCAGGGCATCGTGCTGAAGGACTCCGCTGCCGGCACGGCCTGGGAGGCCGCGCAGTGACAGGATTTGAATCAAATCGACCTCTGGCGCAGGTGGGATAAGCGGTGGCAGCTACTAAAAAGATAGCGGACGCAGCGCCGCAGCTGACCGCGCCTGCTTACTGGGCCGAGGCCTGCAAGCACCTGGTCAAGAAGGACCGCGTCATGAAGCGGCTGATTCCCCAGCTGGGCGACGTGGCCCTGGCGCCGCGCGGCGATGCGTTCACCACCCTGGCCCGCAGCATCGTCGGCCAGCAGGTGTCGGTCGCTTCCGCGCAGAAGGTGTGGGACCAGTTCGCCGCGCTCCCCCGCAGCATGACCCCGGCCAATGTGCTCAAGCTGAAGGTGGACGACATGCGCGCCGCCGGCCTGTCGGCCCGCAAGGTGGACTACCTGGTCGACCTGGCGCTGCACTTCGACACCGGCCGGCTGCACGTCAAGGACTGGGAGTCCATGGACGACGAGGCCATTGCTGCCGAGCTGGTGGCCATCCGCGGCATCGGCCGCTGGACGGCGGACATGTTCCTCATCTTCCATCTGGCCCGCCCGAACGTGCTGCCCCTGGACGACGCCACCTTGATCAATGGCATCAGCCAGCACTACTTCTCGGGCGATCCCGTGAGCCGCAGCGACGCCCGCGAGGTCGCCGAGGCCTGGAAGCCCTGGTGCAGCGTGGCGAGTTGGTATATTTGGCGGTCCCTCGCCCCCCTGCCGGTCGATTACTGAACCCCGCGCAGGCCACACGGGCGGGCTCCCCGACCGGGGCAGCCGCCGGAACTGGGCACACACGGCCCAAGGAGAACCAAGTTGGCGAAAAAAACATTCCTCGATTTCGAGCAGCCGATTGCCGAACTCGAAACCAAGATCGAAGAGCTGCGCTATGTGCAGAACGAAAGCGCCGTGGACATCTCGGAAGAGATCGACCAGCTCAGCAAGAAGAGCCTGCAGCTCACCAAGGACATCTACAGCGAGCTGAGCCCCTGGCAGATCACCAAGATCGCCCGCCATGCGGAGCGCCCGTACACGATGGACTACGTGCGGGAGATCTTTACCGATTTCGTCGAGATGCACGGCGACCGCCATTTCGCGGACGACCTGTCCATCATTGGCGGTCTGGCGCGCTTCAATGGCCAGCCCTGCATGGTCATCGGGCACCAAAAAGGCCGTGACACCAAGGAGCGCGCCGCGCGCAACTTCGGCATGAGCCGGCCCGAGGGCTACCGCAAGGCCCTGCGCCTGATGAAGACGGCCGAGAAGTTCCAGCTTCCGGTGTTCACCTTCGTGGACACCCCTGGCGCCTACCCCGGCATCGACGCCGAGGAGCGCGGCCAGTCCGAAGCCATCGGCCGCAACATCTTCGAGATGGCGCAGCTCGAGGTGCCCATCATCACCACCGTGATCGGCGAAGGCGGCTCCGGCGGCGCGCTGGCCATCAGCGTGGCCGACCAGGTCATCATGCTGCAGTATTCCATCTACTCGGTGATCAGCCCGGAAGGCTGCGCGTCGATCCTCTGGAAGACCAGCGACAAGGCGCAGGACGCCGCCGATGCCATGGGCATCACCGCGCACCGCCTCAAGGCCCTGGGCCTGGTCGACAAGATCGTGAGCGAGCCCGTGGGCGGCGCGCACCGCGACCACAAGCAGATGGCCGCCTTCCTCAAGCGCGCGCTGGGCGATGCCTACCGCCAGCTGGCCGACCTGAAGACCAAGGAACTGCTGGACCGCCGCTACGAGCGCCTGCAAAGCTACGGCCGCTTCAACGACACGAAGGCCGCCTGAGGCTGCCCGCGTCTTGTCCGCCATCCACCACGCGCGACGGCCCTCAGGGGCCGTTTTGCTTGGAGCGGCTCGCCCATGACCCAGTCCTTCGACGCTGCCATCGCCGCCTTCGCACCGGCACTGCCGCTGGGCGTGGGCTTGAGCGGTGGGGCCGATTCCGTCGCGCTGCTGCTGGCGTGCCACCGGCGCTGGCCCGGGCAGGTGCATGCACTCCATGTGCACCACGGCCTGCAGGCGGCGGCCGATGGCTTTCTGGCGCATTGCCGGCAGCTGTGCGAAGACCTCGGCGTTCCCTTGCACGCCACGCTGGTGGATGCCCGGAACGCGCGGGGCGACAGCCCGGAAGACGCCGCGCGCCGCGCCCGGTACCGCGCGTTGCAACTTCTGGCGCTGAACGAGGGCGCTGCCCCGCTGCGGTCCATCGCGATCGCGCAGCATGCCGACGACCAGGTCGAAACCGTGCTGCTTGCGCTGTCGCGTGGCGCGGGCATGCCCGGCCTGGCGGCCATGCCGCAGCATTGGACATGGGGCGGCATCGACTGGCACCGGCCGCTGCTGCGCGTGGCGGGGGGCGACGTGCGTGTATGGCTGATGGAGCAGGGCGTGCCCTGGGTGGAAGACCCCACGAACGCGGACGAGCGCTTCACCCGCAACCGCATCCGCCGGCAACTGCTGCCCGCGCTGCAGACTGTGTTTCCGGGCTTCCGCGACACGTTTGCCCGCAGCGCCTCCCATGCCGCCCAGGCGGCCGAACTGCTGCACGACCTGGCCGTGCAGGACCTGGCCGCCGCGGGCACGCCGCCGCGCATCGCTTCGCTGCAGAGCCTGAGCCGCGCGCGCCAAGCCAACCTGCTGCGCCACTGGCTGCGCCAGCACCATGGCGCCACGCCGCAGGCCGCGCAGCTGGACGAACTGCTCGACCAGATCGCCGCGTGTCGTACGCGGGGGCATCGCATCCATATCAAGGTGGGCACAGGCTTCGCGGTGCGCGAGGGCGATGTGCTCGGTTGGTACAATTGACAGGTTTTGGTTCCAACTCCTGCACGAAGACGGCGGCGCGCCAAGACAGCGTTCCATTTCCTGCGCCGGCCCGTGGTTTCGTCATTCCAGATATCCAATGGCACTGATCGTTCATAAATACGGCGGTACGTCGATGGGCTCCACGGAGCGCATCCGCAACGTCGCCAAGCGCGTGGCCAAGTGGGCTCGGGCCGGCCACCAGTTGGTCGTGGTGCCCAGCGCCATGAGTGGCGAAACCAACCGGCTGCTCGGTTTGGCCAAGGACCTCGCGCCCTCGCGTGCCACCTCGGCCTACCACCGCGAACTGGACATGCTGGCCGCGACGGGCGAGCAGGCGTCCTCCGCATTGCTCGCCATCGCACTGCAGGCCGAAGGCATGCAGTCCGTCAGCTATGCCGGCTGGCAGGTGCCGATCCGCACCGACAGTTCCTACACCAAGGCCCGCATCGAATCCATCGACGACCAGCGTGTGCGCGCCGATCTGGCCGCTGGCAAGGTCGTCATCGTGACGGGCTTCCAGGGCATCGACGAGCAGGGCCACATCACCACCCTGGGCCGCGGCGGTTCCGATACCTCGGCCGTGGCCGTGGCCGCCGCCATGAAGGCGTCCGAATGCCTGATCTACACCGACGTGGATGGTGTCTACACGACCGACCCGCGCGTGGTGCCCGAGGCACGCCGCCTGACCACTGTGAGCTTCGAGGAAATGCTCGAGATGGCCAGCCTGGGCAGCAAGGTGCTGCAGATCCGCTCGGTCGAGTTCGCCGGCAAGTACAAGGTGCCGCTGCGCGTGCTCTCCAGCTTCACGCCCTGGGACATCGACATCAACGAAGAAGCCCGCTCCGGCACGCTGATCACTTTTGAGGAAGACGAAAAAATGGAACAAGCCGTCGTATCCGGCATCGCTTTCAACCGCGACGAGGCCAAGATCTCCGTGCTGGGCGTGCCCGACAAGCCCGGTATCGCCTACCAGATCCTGGGTGCCGTGGCCGACGCCAACATCGAAGTCGATGTGATCATCCAGAACCTGAGCAAGGACGGCAAGACCGACTTCAGCTTCACGGTGAACCGCGGCGACTACGCCCGCACCGTCGATCTGCTCAAGGAAAAGGTGCTGCCGGCCCTGGGCGCTGAGGATGTTGTGGGCGATGCCAAGATCTGCAAGGTCAGCATCGTCGGCATCGGCATGCGCAGCCATGTGGGCGTTGCGTCCAAGATGTTCCGCGTGCTGAGCGAAGAGGGCATCAACATCCAGATGATTTCGACGTCGGAAATCAAGACCTCGGTGGTCATCGACGAGAAGTATGTCGAACTGGCTGTGCGCACGCTGCACAAGGCATTCGAGCTCGACCAGCCGGCCGCCTGAGCGCTGAACAGGCCTCAAACTGAGGCATAATAGTGGGATTGGAAACGTGACCGAGTGGCCGAAGGTGCTCCCCTGCTAAGGGAGTATGGGGTGTAGAGCCTCATCGAGGGTTCGAATCCCTCCGTTTCCGCCAGGACAGACCCCCGTAAGTCTATGACTTGCGGGGGTTTTTTCTTGCCTGTGTGGTTTGCATCTGCCGCAACTGACACCCCAACTGACACTCTTAGGTGCCGGTGTCACTTTCCTGCTGCCGGGAGGCAATCGCTGCGTTGATCGCATTGCGGTTGCGTCCGCGGTCGGCGTTGGGAATCCACTTCGCGTAGTCCTTCATCATGACCTGCAGGCTGTGTCCGTGTTGTCGGGCCACGTACCAGGGATCAGCCCCTGCCATCAGCGCGAAGGTGACGGACGAGTCGCGCAGCTCCTTTGGCGGTCGGTGCCGGATCTTGCAGCGCCGCAGGGTCAGTGCCCATTCCTTGCGCTGCCCCTGCTCGTCGTGCCATGGCTTGCCTGTGGACGGGTTCCAGAACCCCTAACCACGATAGGCACCTCGCGGCAGCACATGCCCGCACAGGCTTCAGCACAAACCCACTGGTTCACGCTGAACGCACATCTTCTTTGACGAGCACTTTCGTCGGTCCGCAAACAATCTCACTGCGGATCACCTCTCCCTCGCGGGCCTCTTTGCGCTGACCTGACCTAGCTTGTTTGCTGGGCGCATGCGCATGCCATGCCGCACCAGTGCGGCCTCCAATCCCATGCAAATAGACGCAGCTCAGCAAGTGGGCGACTACCTCGTCACACCCCTGACCAAGCTGACTGAATGCGGCAACTACGTCGCCTCAGTTTCAATCCGACGTGGAATGCACGACCGCGTTTTTCGGTTGCTTCCTCATTTCGAATGCGCTACCCGCGCCGCACGATATGCGTTCACTCAGGGGCAACTCTGGGTGCAAAACAAGCATATGGGCTAGCTCCACCCACCCCCTCATCTTGGACTTAGGCGGCTGCTCGTTTACACGCCAGCAGCTGACCCAACAGACCACATCATGCGCATCAGCGCGAAGGAAGAAATCATGGAAAACAAACTGTACGTCGGCAATCTGTCATACAGCACTCGAAGCGAAGACCTTCGTTTGCATTTTTCGGCATACGGGGAAGTCACGTCTGCTAAGGTAATCATGGAGCGTGATAGTGATCGCTCGAAGGGCTTTGGCTTCGTGGAAATGTCCTCAAGCGATGAAGCGAATGCTGCAATCCAAGGTCTTCACGGCAAGGAGATCGACGGTCGAGCACTCACTGTGAACGCAGCTAAGCCCATGGAACCGCGTTTAGGCGGGCGTTCGCCGCGCTATTGACTAGCCGGCGCTAGACCAGAGTTGCGTACTCAGCGGGCTCAACTGCGCCAGATGGCGTTTCAAGTGGCCTGCAGCGCCTACTACGAAGCCCGCACTTGCGGGCTTTTTTTCTGAGCTTCCAGGATTTAATGTTGCTTCTGGCGCTTGCCCTATCACTCCCGGTCCTTAATAGCGGTAGCATTCCGCAACATTTAATAGGACACGGGGCGGGTGATGAATACATC
This sequence comes from Paracidovorax wautersii, assembly GCF_031453675.1. NCBI lineage: Bacteria > Pseudomonadati > Pseudomonadota > Betaproteobacteria > Burkholderiales > Comamonadaceae > Paracidovorax > Paracidovorax wautersii. The sequence continues at coordinate 2,979,193 of NZ_JAVIZX010000001.1, forward strand.
GCGGATGGTGCGCGCGCGGCATTGGGGCGCAATCGCAGGGCTGGTTGGCTCTCTTACGTTGGCGGCGTGCGGAGGCGGCGGCGGCAGTGATCCGGCTCCCACGCCCACAGTACCCACACCCGAGGTGCCCGTCACCCCAGTGACGCCCGAGCCTCCGGTGACGCCTACGCCCGGCGTTGCCACGGTCAGCGTCAGCCATGACGGCCAAGCCAGCACGCCCCCGACGCGTGTCACGGCCACCTTCACCGCCAAGGTCACGTCCATCCTGCCGGGCCTGATCACCGTGAGCGGCAGTTGCACCAACCCGCCGGCACCGACCACGGCCCTGGACGCCACCGGCCGGGTGCTCACTGTGACGCTGGGCAACTTCCAGTGTGATTCCGGCCAGACCCTCACCGTCTCCGTGGACCCCACCAAGGTGCAACTGGAGGGAGCCACCCTCGCCGATACCTCGGTGTGGACGCGTACCTTCACCATGGCCATGCTGCCCCAGCTGATCAGCGGCAACATCAGCGGCCTGGCGGGCAGGCTCGTACTGCAGAACAACGGCGGAGAGACCCTGGCCAGCCTGGGCGATGGCAGCTTCTTTTTCCCCACAGCGGTCGCCTACGGTGCCCCCTACGCCGTGACGGTGAACACCCAGCCACAGGGCCAAACCTGCTCAGTGAGCAATGGTTCCGGCACGGTGGGTAGCGTGGCGATCCGCAATGTGGCGGTGGTGTGCGCGACCAACACCTATCAGGTGGCTGGCTCTGTCAGCGGCCTGGTGGGCAGCCTCACGCTGCAGCTCAACGGCGGCTCGTCGCGAACCCTGAGCTCCAACGGCGCCTTCAACTTCCCCGTGAACCTAGCGCAGGGTTCCGCGTATGCCGTGACCGTGCAGACCCAGCCTGCAGGCCAGACCTGCAGCGTGTCCAACGGAACGGGCACGGTGAATGGCCCGGTGAGCAATGTGCAGGTGGCGTGCTCCGCCAACACTCGCACAGTGGGCGGCACGATCTCCGGTCTGACGGGCTCTCTTGCCCTACAGAACAATGGGACCGACACCCTGACCAGGTCCAGCAGCGGCGCGTTTACCTTCGCGACTCCTGTTGCGACGGGTGCGACCTACAACGTGACGGTACAGACTCAGCCCGCCGGGCAAACCTGCACGGTGACGAATGGCAGTGCGACCATCGGAGCTACCAATGTGACCAATGTGGGGGTGGCATGCGTGACCAACGCTACGACCATCTCTGTTTCTGGATCTCCAATGATTGTGCCCGTAGGCGGTGGTTGGTCCAATCAATTGACAGTGACTAACACTGGCAGCGCTCCTGTCACAGGATGGACGGTTACATCCCTTGGTTTTGGGACTGTGATTTACAACCTCACTGGATGTTACAACCTAGCACCTGGAGCCAGTTGCAGTATCAGTGCGAGCAGCACAACTCCTTACGTTGCCAGTGATACGGTACAGATCAAGGGCACTAACACAGGCTCGGTCAACGTGACCGTTGGATTCTCACTGTCTGGCCAGTTGGTCTACGCCATCAAATCGCCGACGGTGGCGATGGTGGCGAGTGCACCTGATGCAATTCCCTACCAATGGACGAAAATGGGGTTTGAAGTGCCAACGGGTGCCACTTCTGACGTTGATGGTCGTTCAAACACTGCGGCGATTATTGCAAGCGCAAGTGGCGCCAACTCTCCTGCGGCCCAGTCTTGCAACACCCTCAACACCGCAGGTCTTCAATGGTACTTGCCAGCACGGTGCGAAATGGGATCTTTTGGATGCGCATCCCAACCTAATATCCGGGGAAACCTGATTGAGAAAGATCTTAGCTCGAACGGCGCTTTTTGGACTTCAACTGAAGTCAGTGGCTCAGGCGCGTATGTGAACTTTACAGGCGGCACTCCCTATGTGCCAAAGTACTTGAGTTACGACAGAGTGTGTGTGGCGGAGCATGCATACTAAGGCCGTTCAAATACATGGCAGAAGGCCCGCTGATGCGGGCCTTTTTCATCTGGGTGCTAAAGGTTACAGGCGGGCCAAGTGACACTTTAAAGTGACACCAGTAGGGCAATCAAGGGCAGCGGTCGGCAGCTCTGGCGCTGTAAGTCCTTGATTTATTTGGGTGCCCATTGCCCCTTGCTGCTCCCAATTACTGGCCCAAGAGGGTTCGAATCCCTCCGTTTCCGCCAAAACGAAAAGCCCCAAGTGATTGAATCGCTTGGGGCTTTTTCTTTGTGCCCTGCTGATCTTGCCCTCGCACAGGGGGACGTGCTTGGCCTCAGCCGCAGCCACTTTTCGGCGACCCCGAACGTGTTTGTTCACAGACCGGCTCAGCCAACAGGACGCGTGGCAATGGTCAGCGGATCCGCGGGGTCGCGCCAGAGATGGCCGGGATGGACATTGCCGGCCCGATCGGGATGTGGCTGCTGGTGCCTATCGCCTCCAGATCCGCGCTGGGAAAGCTGCGCCAGACCAGTTGGTCTTCCTCATCCGAAAACCAGAAGCAGACGACCGTTCCGTCTGCGTTGTCGTTCGTGACCATCATGGGTGCGCCACCGCTGCGAAGCTGCACCTGGTCACCCTGTTGGAATGAAGCCATGGGTATCTCCTGTGTGGAGTACCGATTGGACGGGGGCGCGGCTTGCCGGATTTTGCCCTGGCGCAAGCTTCCGTGGCTTGCAGGGGCTGGCGCTGCGGGTGGGGTTGCGATCCGTCACGTCGGTGGCGTCAAGTCTTACAAGCTCTTGCGCACCCACGCCCCTCTGTCAGGGGTTAACCCGCATAGGATGGATCCATGTTCAACCCGGCATGGCCGGAAGGAGAATCATCCGTGAGCAGTTGGTACAAGTTGGCGCTCGGCAATGAAAAGGACGCGTTCGAGCCCGCGCGTCAGATCCAGCAGGTCTTCATGGCCAAATTCCTGATGTCTTCGCCGGGCTCTGGCCGCGCGCTGTTCTCCAGCTACGACTCCGTGGCGGACAACCTGTGGCTGTATTTTTCGCCTGCTGCGGCAGACATCGCGATCCGTTTCCGCGCAGAGCCCTGCGAAAAGCCCATTGCGCCCTCCCGCCTGGCCTTGCTGGCGGGCGAAGGGGATGCGCTCGCGGTGCATTTCCCGGAGCCGCTCGCGGCCTGATGCGCTCACGCGACCGAGCGGTCGCCCTGACCCACACCTTGTTCGGGACCTTCGGGTCCCGTTTTTACGTTCTGGCTTCGTTCGACGCCTGCCGTATCAGTCGTCCAGCGATGCGCTCCAGCGATCGCCCCAGTCGCGGGCCTTGTCGATGCTGCGGCGATCGCGCTTGGTGGGGCGGCCTTCGCTGAGGCTGGCCGAGGGTTCCGGCGCCAGCCGGCGCTGCTCTGCCGCGTACGCGCGGGCCGCCTGGCTCTCGGCTGTTTCTTCATAGAGCTGCTGCGCCACAGGTGCCGGCCCGCGGGCCTTGCTCAGCCCGCGCACGACCACGGTGCGGGCGACGGGCCCCTGGCGAAGGGCGATGGTGTCGCCCGGGCGGACTTCGCGGGCCGCCTTGGCCGGCTGTTCGTTCACGGTGACCCGGCCCTTGCCGATTTCTTCGACCGCCAAGCCGCGGGTCTTGTAGAAGCGTGCGCACCACAGCCACTTGTCCAGGCGCATCGAGTCGGGAGGCATCGTCATGGGGAGGATTGTGCCGCGGGGCTGGGGAGTTCGGGCCGCAGCGGCAGGCGCACCACGGCGTCCAGCCCGGCGATCTGGCCGCTGGCGCGGCGGTTGGTCAACGCGATGCTGCCGCCCAGGGCCTGGACGATCTCGTGGCAGATGGCCAGCCCCAGCCCCGAGCCGGTGCGGATGTCGCCCGCCGAGAAGGGCTGGAAGAGCCGCGCAGCCAGTTCGTCGTCGATGCCGGGCCCGCTGTCCGACAGCGTGAGCGCGGCGTGGCGTGCGTCGCTGCGCAGGTCCACCGTCAGGCTGCCGCCGGGCGGCGTGTAGCGGATGGCGTTGTGCAGCAGGTTGCGTGACAGCTCCCGCAGCATCCAGTCGTGGGCCTGCACGGCGGTGGCGTCGGTATGAATGCCGAAGTCCAGGTTGGCTTGGGCGATGAGCGGCGAGAGTTCCAGCGCCACTTCGCGCAGCACCTCGTCCATGCGGGTGAGCGGCGGGGTGTGCTGCAGGCGCAGCTGCTCCACCTTGGCCAGGGCCAGCATCTGGTTGGCCAGCTGGGTGGCGCGGTCCACGGTGTCGCCGATCTCCTGCAGGGCCTGGCCGGGCGCCACATCGCCGCGCAAGGCCGACTGCACCTGCACCTTGAGCACGGCCAGCGGCGTGCGCAGCTGGTGGGCCGCGTCGCGCACGAAGCGCTTCTGGTGTTCCAGCAGGTGCGACAGGCGGTGCATGACGCCGTTGGTCGCGTCGATGAGCGGCTGCAACTCCCGCGGTGCCGCGGGCGCAGAGAGGGGGCGCAGGTCGCTCTCGGGGCGCTCCTGCACGTGCTCGCTCAACTGGCGCACCGGACGCGTGGCGCGCTGCACCACCACCACCACGATGAGTGCGATGACGGCCACCAGCAGCGCCTGCCGGGCCAGCGTGTTCCACAGGATCTGCAGCGCCAGCGTCTGGCGCAGCTCCAGCGTTTCGGCCACCTGGATCACCGCCATGCCGCGCCCGGTGGGGCTGGCCACGGGCTGCAGCAGCACCGCCACGCGCACCGGCTGCCCGCGGAACTCATCGTCGTAGAAGTCCACCAGCGCGGCGTAGGGCGGCCGCGCGGGAATGGTGCCGCGCCAGGCGGGCAGCTCCGCAAAGCCGGAGACGAGTTCGCCATGCAGGTTGGACACGCGGTAGAACATGCGGCTCTGGTTGTCCGCCTCGAAGGTCTCGAGCGCCGAGTAGGGCACGGTGGCGCGCAATTCCGCCAGGTCGTCGTAGCCGATCACGTCCAGTTGTTCGCTGATGCTCTTGGTGGAGGCCAGCAGCGTGCGGTCGTAGGCGGTGTGCAGCGACCCCAGCGTCTGCCGGTACAGGCTCAGCGTGTTGTAGGCAATGAAGACGATGACCGGCACCAGAATGCCCACCAGGAGCTGGCGGCGCAGCGAGCGCGAGCGTGGCCGCTGCGCTCGGCCTGGCGCAGCGCGGGGCCAGGCCCTCACGCGTCCGCCTTCAGCAGGTAGCCCAGGCCGCGCAGCGTCATTAGCGTGAGGCCCGTGTCGGCCAGCTTCTTGCGCAGCCGGTAGACCACCACCTCGATGGCCTCGTACTGCACGTCGAGCTGGCCCGGAAAGACCAGCTCGTACAGCCGCTCCTTGGTCACCGCATGGCCGGGCTGGGCGAGCAGGGCGTGCATCAGCGCCAGCTCGCGCGGGGTGAGTTCCATCACCTCGCCGCGCAGGTAGAGCGCGCCGCTGTCCTTGTCGTAGCGGATGGCGCCCAGCTGCAGGGTGCTGGACGATGTCCGCGGCTCGGCCGCCGTGTCGCCCAGCCGGCGCACCAGGGCGCGCAGGCGGGCTTCCAGCTCATCCAGGTCGAAGGGTTTGGGCAGGTAGTCGTCGGCGCCTGCGTTCAGGCCCAGCACCCGGTCGCCCACGGTGCCCCGTGCGGTCAGCAGCAGCACGGGCGTGCGCAGCCCCTGCGCGCGGCCCTGCTGCAGCACCTGCAGGCCGTCCAGGCCCGGCAGGCTGAGGTCGAGCACGATGGCGTCCGGCGGCTGTGCGGCCCAGTGCGCGAGCGCGGCGCGGCCATCCGTGCATGCCGTCACCCGCATGCCGCGGCGCGCCAGCGATCGCTGCAGCGTGGCCTGCATGGCGGGGTCATCTTCGACGAGAAGCAGTTGCATGGACGGGTCCTGAGAGGGGAGGCACGGGGCGCGGCGAGCGGCGCGGCGGTTCAATTTTGATAGCGCAGTGCGCTTGATTTCATTGCATTTCAATGCCAAATGGTATTTAATTCCTTGATTAACAAGCGCAAGCAGCTATTGATTCAATAGCGAGGAAGCGCGCCATCCAACTCGTGGCCTTGATTTTGAACGCCGCGAAAGCCCGCGGCGCCGGCCTTTCGCATGGGTGTTTTCCCTGAGTCTGCGGACAGCCATTTGACAGGAACGGCGCGCATCATCAGCCCGTTCGTGCAATCGATAACAGGAGACACCCTCATGCGTCGCGATACCTTCCTCAAATCCTTGGCCGCCCTGGCTGCCGCCGGCGCCCTGCCGCTGTCGGCCCACGCCGCGGCCGTCGCCGTCAAGATGATGCTGCCGGCCAACCCTGGCGGTGGCTGGGACACCACGGGCCGCGCGCTCGGCAAGGCCCTGCAGGACGCAGGCGTGGCCTCGTCGGTCACGTACGACAACAAGGGCGGCGCGGCCGGCGCCATCGGCCTGGCGCAGTTCGTCAACTCCAGCAAGGGCGACCCGAACGCGCTGATGGTGATGGGCGCCGTCATGCTGGGCGGCATCATCACCGGCAAGCCGCCGGTGAACCTGTCGCAGGCCACGCCGATCGCGCGCCTGACCAGCGAATACAACGTCTTCGTGCTGCCCGCCAACTCGCCCTTCAAGAACATGGGCGAGGTGATCGCCCAGCTGAAGAAGGACCCCGGCAGCGTGAAGTGGGGCGGCGGTTCGCGCGGCTCCACCGAGCACATCGCAGCCGCCATGATCGCCCGCGAAGTGGGCGTGGACCCGGCCAAGATCAACTACGTGGCCTTCCGTGGGGGCGGCGAGGCCATCGCTGCCATCCTGGGCGGCAACGTGACCATCGGCGGTGGCGGCTACAGCGAGATGGCCGAGTACATCAACACCAAGAAGATGGTGCCGGTCGCCGTCACCTCGGGCGAACGCCTGAAGGGCTCCTCGGTGCCCACGCTCAAGGAGCAGGGCGTGAATGTGGAGATCGGCAACTGGCGCGGCGTGTATGCCCCTCCCGGCATCACTGCGGACCAGCGCAACGCCCTGATCGACATGGTCTTGAAGGCCACGAAGAGCAAGGCCTGGGCCGAGGCGCTCGAGAAGAACGACTGGACGCCGGCCTGGATGGCGGGCGACGAGTTCGCCAAGTTCGTGGACGCCGAGTTTGCCAACCTGCGCGACACCATGACGCGCGCCGGCATGGTCTGAGCGTACGCTGCCGCCGGGCAACGCCACAGGGCGTCGCCCGTGTCTGCAGCGCCTGCGGTCTGCGCCCAGCAGCGCCGGATCGCAGGCGTCTTTTCTTGCGCCGCTGCCGGCGCCGATTGCATCGAATCGAATCGCCACGGGCCATTGCGCCGCGTGGCCAGCGAGGTCTTCCATGTCTCAACCCCAAGCACCTTCTTCCTCCGGGCCGGACGTGCACGCGCCCGGCGAGGGCACGGTTCCCAGTTCGCGCGCGCAGATCCTGGTCGGCGCGGGCGTGCTGCTCACGGCTGCGGCGCTGGCCTTCGGCGCGCTGCAGATTCCCGGTGACTCGGGCTACGGCGGCGTCGGCCCCAACTTCCTGCCCTGGCTGGTGTCGGCGGTGCTGGCGGTATGTGGCGGCTTTCTCATCTGGGAGTCGCTGTCCGGCGGCTTCCGCTCCATGGACGACCCGAGCGGCGATGCACGCGCCAACAAGCAGGCCTTCGTCTGGGTGTCGGCGGGGCTGCTGCTGAACGCGGCCCTCATCGGCACGGTGGGCTTCATCGTGAGCTGCACGCTGTGCTACCTGCTGGCCGTGCAGGGCCTGCGCCGCGCCGCTGGCCAGCCGGCGGCCAGCAGCCCGCGCACCTGGGCCGTGGACGCGCTGACCGGCGTGCTCATCTCCGCGCCCGTGTTCTGGGCTTTCACGCAATTCCTGGCGATCAATCTGCCAGGGCTGACGCAAACCGGGTGGCTATGAACCTCTTTATGGCTTTTTCACGGGGTACGTTGCCCCGAAAAGGCGGTGGATGCAAGGCGCACACCGCAGCCGGGCTGGTGGCCCGGCGAGGATTTGCAACGCCGCAGGCATCGCCTTTTCGAGGCAACCCTCTGGGCATGGCTGCAACCGGCCACGCTCGTTGTTCCCCGCCTTGCCCAGGCTGCCGCATGGGCAGCGGCGGGCGCCTAGATCGTGGCCGTTTGCAGCCATGCGTACCCCATGAAAAAGCCATGAAGAGGTTCTGAATGGAAATCTTTGACGCACTGATGGCGGGCTTTGTCACCGCCGCAACCCCCGCCAATCTGCTGTGGGCCCTGGTGGGCTGCGCGCTCGGCACGGCCGTGGGCGTGCTGCCGGGCATCGGTCCTGCCGTGGCTGTGGCCATGCTGCTGCCCATCACGGCCAAGGTGGAGGTCACGGCCTCCATGATCTTCTTTGCCGGCATCTACTACGGCGCCATGTACGGTGGTTCGACCACCTCGATCCTGCTGAACACACCGGGCGAGACGGCCAGCATGGTGACGGCCATGGAAGGCAACAAGATGGCCAAGAGCGGGCGCGCCGGCGCGGCGCTGGCCACCTCGGCCATCGGCTCGTTCGTCGCGGGCACGGTGGCCACGGTGATCGTCACGCTGTTCGCCCCCTACGTGGCGGACTTCGCCGTCAAGCTGGGCCCGCCGGAATACTTCATGCTCATGGTGCTCGCCTTCACCACGGTGAGTGCGGTGCTGGGCAAGAGCACGGTGCGCGGCATGACGGCGCTGTTCGTCGGTTTGGCGCTGGGCTGCATCGGCATGGACCAGATCTCCGGCGCGGCGCGCTACACGCTGGGCAAGCCCGAACTGCTGGACGGCATCGACATCGTGCTGGTGGCCGTGGGCCTGTTCGCCGTGGCCGAGGTGCTGTATGCCGCCATGTACGAAGGCCGCGTGGTCGACACGCAGAACAAGATGGGCCGCGTGCACATGACCGGCCGCGACTGGAAGCGTTCCATTCCGGCGTGGCTGCGCGGCACCGCCATTGGCACCCCGTTCGGCTGCATTCCTGCCGGCGGCACCGAGATCCCGACCTTCCTGAGCTATGCCACCGAGAAGAAGCTCGCCAAGGGCGAGGACCGGGAGGAGTTCGGCACCAAGGGCGCCATCGAAGGCGTGGCCGGCCCCGAGGCCGCCAACAACGCCACCGTGACGGCCGCGCTGATTCCGCTGCTGACGCTGGGCATTCCCACCAGCAACACCACTGCGGTGCTGCTGGGCGCGTTCCAGAACTACGGCATCAACCCGGGCCCGCAGTTGTTCACCACCTCGGCCACGCTGGTGTGGGCGCTGATCGCGTCGCTGTACATCGGCAACATCATGCTGCTGGTGCTGAACCTGCCCATGGTGGGCCTGTGGGTGAAGCTGCTCAAGGTGCCCAAGCCGCAGCTCTATGCCGGCATCCTGATCTTCGCCACCGTCGGTGCCTACGGCATGCGCCAGAGCGCGTTCGATCTGTTCCTGCTGTATGCCATCGGCATGCTGGGCGTGCTGATGCGCCGCTTCGACTTCCCCACGGCCCCCGTGGTGGTGGGCATGATCCTGGGCCCATTGGCCGAGGCGCAGATGCGCAACGCCATTTCCATCGGCGAGGGCAGCTGGCTGGTGTTCCTGCAGCGGCCCATGTCGGTGACGCTGGTGGTCATCGTGCTGACCGTGCTGATCCTGCCGCGCGCCCTCAAGGTGCTGTCGCGCCGCAAGATGGTGCGGCTGCAGCAACTGGACGCCTGAACTTCCGAAGAGCGCAGATAGAGAGCGCGCAAGAAAAACGCCCGGCATGCCGGGCGTTTTGCATGGGGCGGGCCAGCGGCCCGCACGGATATCAGTGCGCCGTCTTGGAGGCCTCGGGCACCAGGTGCGCGCCGCCGGCTGGCGCTGCTGCGGCATCGGCGGAGGAGGCCGCCGGCGCGGGCCGCGCCTTGTGCTGCCGCCGCGCGATCCAGAGGTACAGCCCGCTGCCCAGCACCACGATGGTGGCGATGTCGAGCAGCGCCCAGAGGATCTTCATCGGCATGCCGCCGTAGTCGCCGAAATGCAGCGGCTGCGAGACGAGCAGGGCGGTGAGGTACCACGGCAGCGCGGGCGCGGCAGTCACCTCGGCCGTCTTCGCATCCACCAGCACCGGCTGCAGCAGGCGCGACGTCAGGGGCTGGTCGCCGCGCAGGAAGAAGGTGTGGTGGTGCGGGCTGGAGAAGGCCGTGCCCGGAAAGGCGATGAACGACAGCTGGGTGCCCGGCGCGCGCGCCATGGCCGCCTCCATCGACTTCTGCACCGACGCACGCTGCGCCACCGGCACGACCGGCTGGCCCTTGTAAGGCTCCAGCAGCGCCGTGAGTTCGGAGTACTGCCAGTACTTGATGAGCAGGTCGGCCCAGGTGTTGATCATGCCGGTGCCACCCACCGCGAACGCCCAGACCAGCGTGACGATGCCCAGCAGGTTGTGCAGGTCCAGCCACTTCACCCGCGTTGACCGGTCGCGCCGCACCTCGCCGAACGCGAGCTTGCGCATGAAGGGCGCGTACAGCACCACGCCCGTCACGATGGCCACGAGCAGCAGCAGCCCCATGAAGCCCAGGAACAGCTTGCCGGCCAGGCCTGCAAACAGGTCCACGTGCAGCTTGAACATCACGTACATGAAGCCCTCGTCGAAGCGCGGCTGGGCCAGGATGCCGGCGGTGCGCGCATCGATGGCGACGGAGCGGAAGTCGTCCGTCGGATCGGGCGTGGGCGTGAGGGTGGTGAACCACAGGTCGGTGCTGTCCTCGGGGTGCGAGACGAACTGCACCACCCGGTCCGGGTGCTGTGCGCGGGCCACCTCCAGCACCTTGTCCAGGCTGGCGCGCGGTGTGCCTGCGGGCATCGGAGGTGCCTCCACCTCGGTGCCGAGCAGATGCCCGATCTCGTGGTGGAAGATCAGCGGCAGGCCGGTCAGGCACAGCAGCAGCATGAAGACCGTGCAGACCAGGCTGCTCCACTTGTGCAGCCAGGTCCAGGTCTTGAGCGCGCGGGGCGTGAGCATGGTGGCGGGGTCTCCCGGTCAGGCGCTCAGAAATCGACGCTGGCGCTGAGGGTGAAGGTGCGGGGACCGCCCAGGACCAGGTAGCCCGAGCCCGGGAAGCCTCCCACGGATGCCCAGTAGCTTCGGTCGGCCACGTTGTCGACGCGGGCGCGCAGGGTCAGTGCCCGGCCGTTCCACTCGGTCAGGTAGCGTGCGCCCAGGTCCAGGCGCGTCCAACTGGACACGCGCAGGCTGTTGGTGGCATTGGCATAGCTCGCCCCGGTGTGCACCAGGCGGCCGTCGAGCGCGAGCCCGGTCACGCCAGGAACATCCCATTCCGCGCCTGCGGTGGCCTGGAACTTCGGAACGCCGATGACGCGCTTGCCATCGGTGGTCGCGCTGCCCGTGGTGCGCTGCTTCGCGTCCAGCCAGGTGGCGCCGCCCAGCAGCCGCAGCCCGCGGGTGGCCTCGCCGTACACCGTGGCTTCCACGCCCTGGTGGCGGTCTTCGCCCTCGGAGGTGAAGCGCGTGCCCACCATCAACGACCGGGGCTTGGTGGTCGAGAAGAAGGCCACGCTGCCGCCCACGCGGCCGCCATCGAACTTCACGCCCACCTCCTTTTGCTTGGAGACGTAGGGAGACAGCTGTTCGCCCGGGTTGGACACGGCCACGCCGCCCGAAGTCGCCGGTGCCGTATCGCCCTGAACCAGCCCTTCGATGTAGTTGCCGTACACCGACACCTGCGGCGTGGCCTTGAATACCAGGCCGAACACCGGGCTGGTCCGGCTCTTCTCATAGACGGTGCTGACCCCGCCCGCGCCGGTCACGGCGCCGTTGGATACGGTGCGGTAGGTGACGGATTCCGTCTCGATGGTCTGGTGCCGGGCGCCGAGGGTGAGCAGTGCCCGGTCGTCCAGGAACGACAGCGTGTCGCCCAGGGCAAAGCTGCGCAGCTTGGTGCCGCCGTTGTAGGCCGGGTCGGCCAGGTCGTTGCCCAGGAAGGTGAGCGGCGTCTGCGCGAAGTTGCCCGGACGGTAGAGGTTGGTGTTCAGCGTGTAGCCACTGCTCATCCCATAGGCGTTGTCCTTCTTCAGATGGAACGCGGAATAGCTGGCGACCCACTCGTGGCCCACGCTGCCGGTGCGCAGCTTGCCGCGGATGCCGAGCTCGCCGGTGTTCACCTGGTCCTCGCGGGCGTTGTCGAAGCGGCTGGCAGTGGCAGCACCTGTGCCAGCGTTGGTGACGGTGATGTTGGCGAGCGAGTTGGCTTCCTTGCTGCGGCGCAGTCCGTAGGCGCCCCAGGCCGTGATGTCGTTGGTGATGTCCCATTCGCCGCGGAAGGTGCCGAAGAGGTCGCGCTCGTTGGAGTAGGACCAGGGCTGCGCCCAGTTGGACGACGCATCCGGTGCCCGCGGGGATGCCGTTGGCCGAGGTGACGTTGGTGCGCGTGCGCTTGAGCTTGTTGTCCTGCCAGCCGATGTCGCCCGACAGCCGCACATTGCGGCTGCGCCAGTCCATGCCCAGTGCCAGCAGGCCCAGCTTGGCATTCTCGTCGTCGACGGCGGTGTCGCCGCCGCGGTAGGCCGCGTTGAGGCGGATGCCGGTGCTGTCGTCAGGACCGAAGCGGCGCGCGATGTCGGTGGACACGGTGGCCTGGCCGCCGCTGGCGACGCTGGTGCTCACGCGCGTCAGCGGCTCGTTGGGCGCGCGCTTGGGCAGCAGGTTGATGTTGCCGCCGATGCCGCCGCCGCTCGGGCTGGCGCCGGTCAGGAAGGCCGAGGCACCGCGCAGCACTTCCACCCGCTCGAACAGTTCGGTGGCGATGTACTGCCGCGGCAGCAGGCTGTACAGGCCGTTGTAGGCCACATCGTCCGAACCGAGGATGAAACCGCGGATGAAGTACGACTCCTGGAAGTTGCCGAAGCCGCGCGCCACGCGCACCGTCGGGTCGTTCTGCAGCACGTCGCCCACGCTGCGCGCCTGTCGGTCTTGGATCAGTTCGTTGGTGTAGCTGGTGATGGAGAACGGCGTTTCCATGTTGTCGCGCGTGCCCAGGATGCCGGCGCGCCCGCCTCGCGCCACCTGGCCGCCGGCATACGGCTTGGACAGGCCCTGCGCCGACGCGTCTGCGCTGGCATTCACGTTGACGGTGGGCAGTTCTGTGGCCGCCGTGGGCGTTTGCGCGTGCAGCGCGAGCGAATGCATCGCCAGCACGGCGGCAATGGCGATGGGGGTGCGTGGAGTCATGGTGTGTTGGCTCAGGCAAGAGCGCGAAAGTGAAGAGGAAAGGAATCGACGGACCGCGGGGCTTGGTGGCGGCGGTGTGACGGGCGGGTCTACCGCCGCCGCGCAAACCACCCGAACCAGGCCATGACTGCGACAGGCAGTCCCAGTGCCAGCCAGGACCACGCATCGCCCCAGCCGTCGGAGACCAGCGCGCTCAGCAGACCGCTCAGCGTGAGCACGCCCAGAAGCAGCGGCCACAGCCAGAGCTGGACGAAAGGGCGCTGGTGCGCGTGCGCCGTCGAGTCGCTGTGAGACATGTGAATCCTTGGAAGGCAGCGGGCTGCAACGCAACGCAGCGCGGTGGGTGACAGGCGAAAGCAGAAAAAGCCGAGCAGGTGGCCGGCGGTCATTGCAGAGCTGTTGGCGGAAAGCGCATATTCTAGAATGTAAATGAGAATGAATAACATTCTCCTTGTTGCGCTAAGGCAACGTGCAAGCAGGCCGTTCACGGCGTCAATGTGGTGGTCCTTCAGCGGGTGAGCGCGCAGGGAGGCCAGCCGGCCAAAGCGACTGCTAGGGGCGGCTCGCGTCGCCTGGCCGGGCTCGCCCGCAGACCGGCCGTGCGGCTGACTGAGGCACTCAGTGCGCGATCGGTGGGTAGATGACGGGGCGATTCCGGGACCGCGCGACCAATCGATAAACCGTCGGCGAGCGCGGGCCCCATCCCTCTGCCTTCGCCAAGCCCTTTACGCTGCTGCGAACGTGATGCTGGCGCGCAGCCCGCCCTGGGCGTCCGCGTCGTCGAGCGACAGGTGCGCGCCCAGCAGCTCGGCATACCGGGCCACGATGGACAGGCCCAGCCCGGCGCCCCGGCCCAGGTTTTCTCCATCCAGGCCCTGTGCCCAGCGCTGCAGCATGGCGCGCCGCACGGGCTCGCCGATTCCGGGGCCATCGTCGATCACGCTGATGGTGCAGGTGTCGCTGGCGGCGTCGGCCGAGAGTTCGACGGTGAGCGTCTGGCCGCCGTAGCGCAGGGCGTTGTCGATGAGGTTGTTCAGGATGCCGTCCACCAGCGCGGCGTCGGCCCATGCCGCGGCGTCGGCGGTGCCGGGGTCGTCCAGTCCGCGGGCGCCCAGGTCGACGCCGTGCGCGTCGGCCTTGTCCAGGTGCCGCATCACGGCCTGCTGCACCAGGGGCGCCAGCAGCAGGCGTTCGCGCCGCAAAGCGGTCTCGCCTTCGTCGGCGCGCGCCAGATCGAGCAGCTGGTTGACCAGCCGGCCCGTGCGCGCGGCGCTCGCGGTGATCTGGCGCAGCTGCGCGTGCCAGATGAGCGGGTCGGGGTGGGTGATGCCGTAGTCGGCCAGCGCGCGGATGCCGGCCAGCGGCGTGCGCAGCTCGTGCGCCACGTTGCCCGCGAATTCCTGCTGCGCACGCACGCTGCGGCCCAGGCGCTCGAAGAGCTGGTTCACCGCCTGCCCGACCTCTTCGATCTCGCGCGTGGAGGGCGCCAGGGGCAGGGGCGACAGGTCCTTGGCATCGCGGTGCGTGAGCGCTGCCTGCAGCTTGCCCAGCGGAGCCAGGTCGCGTTCGATGCCGCGCCACAGCCACAGGGCCAGGCCCACCAGCAACACCAGCAGCGGCAGCGCGCCGAAGAGCAGCAGGCGCTGCACGAGCGCGCCGCGCACGCGTGTGGTGTGCGCCATCAGCACCTTGTAGTCCGCGCCGTCGATGGTGTGGCGCAGCGCCACGGCGCGCACCTGCTGGCCGCCGAACATGAATTCGTCGTATGCCCAGGGCTCGCCCGGCTTCAGGGCGATGTCGGGCAGGGCGGCGCCGGCCAGGCGCGTGCCGTCGGGCCGGCGCACGGAAAAGTGCACGGCTTCGGCCTGGTCGAACAGTGCCGCCGTCAACTCGCCGGCGGTGAGCTGGAGCGCCACTTTGCCGTCCGGGTTGGGGCGCACGTGCGAGGCGATGGAGTAGGCGTCGTCCACCAGGGCGCGGTCGAAGGCCTGCTCGGTGAAATGGCTGGCCACCCCCAGCGTGGCCGCCGTGCCCGCCAGCCAGATGATCACCAGCGGCAGCATGACGTGCCGCAGCATGCGCACGCGCAACGAGGGCGACGGCGTGGTGGAGGGGCCGGGGCCGCTGCGCACGCCTGCGTGGCGGGCCGTGCCTCGTGTCACTCCTCGGGCTCCAGCAGGTAGCCGATGCCGCGCAGCGTGCGGATGGCCGCGCCGCTGCCCGCCAGCTTCTTGCGCAGCCGCGAGATGAAGACCTCCAGCGCGTTGTCGCCCAGCGAGGAGTCGAAGCCCGACAGCTTGCCCGACAGTGTGCGTTTGCTCACCGCGTGGCCGGGCGGGCTCATGAGTTCCCACAGCACTTCGAATTCGCGTGCGGGCAGGTCCAGCGGCTCGCCGTGCAGGGTGAAGCGGCGCGCGCGCCGGTTCAGCTGCAGGTGGCCCAGGGTGGAGATGTCGTTCGTGCCCTGGGCGCGGCGGACCAGGGCCCTGAGCCGTGCCTCGACCTCGGCCAGATCGAAGGGCTTGCCCAGGTAGTCGTCGGCGCCCGCGTCCAGCCCGGCGATGCGCTCTTCGGTGCGGTCGCGTGCGGTGAGCACCAGCACGGGCGTGCGGTCTCCGCGCTGGCGCGCCTGGCGCAGCAGGGTCAGGCCGTTGCCCACCGGGCTGCCGGCGATGGCCTGGCGCGGCAGGTTCAGGTCGAGCAGCACCGCATCGAAAACCTGCACATGCCACAAGTGGGCCGCATCGTCCAAACAGGCCGCCACGTTCACGCGGTGGCCTGCGTCTTCCAGGCTGCACGACATCACCCCGCGCAGCACTGCATCGTCTTCCACCAGCAGGATTCGCATCGGGAAAAGGTTAGCAGAGCGGCTTATGCCGGCGCGTCGGCAAGGGCTTCCTGCGCTGCATCCAGCGCCTTCTTGGCGCGGATCGTCTTGCGCACGGTGGACCACACGGCCCAGGCCAGCATGGCGGCGGTCAGGGCCAGCAGCGTGGCACTGATGGGGCGCGTGACGAACACGGTCGCATCGCCGCGCGACAGCAGCATGGCACGGCGCAGATGCTCTTCCAGCATCGGGCCGAGGATGTAGCCCAGCAGCAGCGGCGCGGGCTCGAAGCGCAGCACCATCAGCGCGTAGCCCATGATGCCCAGGGCCGCCACCGAGTAGATGTCGAACACGTTGTTGTTGACGCTGTACACGCCCAACGCCACGAACACCAGGATGGCCGGGTACATCCACGCGAACGGGATGCGCAGCAGCGCTACCCACAGCCCGATGGTGGGCAGGTTCAGCACCACCAGCATGATGTTGCCGATGGCGAAGCTCACCACCAGGCCCCAGAACAGCTGCGGCTGCTCGGTGATGAGCATCGGCCCTGGCTGGATACCGTGGATGATGAGCGCGCCCAGCATCACCGCCATCACGGCGTCGCCCGGAATGCCCAGCGACAGCGAGGGCACGAAGGCGGTCTGCGCGGCGGCGTTGTTGGCCGACTCCGGCGCGGTGATGCCTTCGACCGCGCCCTTGCCGAAGCGGCTCGGGTCACGCGCCACCTTCTTTTCGATGGCGTACGACATGAAGGCCGCGATGGACGGCCCCACGCCGGGCAGCGCACCCAGGGCCGAGCCCAGCGCCGAGCCGCGCACCATCGGCTTGACGGTGGCACGCATCTCCTCGCGCGAGGGCACCATGGAGCGCAGCGTGACCTTGTCGGGCTTGCGGTTGGTGTCTTCGGAGTTGATGCAGCGCACCACCTCGGCCACGCCGAACAGGCCCATGGCGAGCGCGATGAGGTTGATGCCGTCGGTCAGCTCGGGCACGTCGAACGAGAAGCGCGCCACGCCGGAGTTGACGTCGGTGCCCACCATGCCCAGCAGCAGCCCGAACACCACCATGCACAGGCCCTTGGCGGCCGAGCCGGTGGTCATGGACGACGCGGCCACCAGGCCCAGCACCATCATCGAGAAGAATTCCGCCGGCCCGAACTGGAGCCCGATGGAGGCGATGGCCGGCGAGAACAGCACCAGCAGCACCAGCCCCGACATGGCCCCCGCGAGCGACGCGATGGTGGTCACGAACAGGGCGATGCCCGCCTTGCCCTTCTTGGCCATGGGGTAGCCGTCCAGGCAGGTGACGGCGGACGACGGCGAGCCCGGCAGGTTCAGCAGGATGGAGGCGGTGGAGCCGCCGTACTGCGCGCCGTAGTACACGCCGGCCAGCATGATGATGGCGGCCGTGGGAGGCATGTGGTAGGTGAGCGGCAGCAGCAGCGAGATGGCCGCGAGCGAGCCGATGCCGGGCAGCACGCCCACGACGGTGCCCAGCAGCACGCCGAAGAAGCAGTACGCCAGGGTGATGGGCTCGGAGGCGACTTGCAGGCCGAGCCAGAGGTTGGAGAGCAGATCCATTTAAAGCGGTCTTTCAGTGACGGGGTGCGGGCGGGGCTCAGTAGCTCCAGGGCCACAGGGGCAGCATCATCTGCAGCGCCACGGGGAAGATCAGCGTGGTGAGCAACGCCACGGCAGCGCACACCACCAGGCGCGTGCGCAGGCGCATGGCCGACGGCATCAGCGCGACGAGGGCCGTGAGGAACGACGCGATCACCACGCCCAGCGGGCGCAGCGTCCATGCGAACAGCAGCAGGCTGGCGACGCACCACAGCAGGTTGTTCCACTGCACCGTGACCTTGGTGCCCTGGCGCCACCAGGCGGGCAGGGCGACCAGCAGGCCCAGCACCACCAGCGTCCAGCCCAGCACCACGGGGAAGTAGCCCGGCCCCATGCGCCCGGCCGTGCCGAAGGTGTACTGGCTGCCGTACAGCGCGAAGAAAAGTCCGGCGGCCGCCATCAGCAGCCCTCCGATCAGGTCGTGAATGTCTCGTATGGTTTTCATGGTTTTCAGTGCGATAGGGGGTGATTGACGAACAGCGCGCAGCCGCAGCGGGCCGGGCTGGCGCGAGCTTAGACGCGGGTACCTGACCAGCACCTGAGCTCGCCCGGATTCATGCCAATGCCCGTGCGCCAGGGGGCCGTGGTGTGTGCCGAGCCTGTCCCCGTGCGTCCTTTTTTTCCGCTCGCTGGCGGCGCGCCTGTGCCGCCGTGCCGTTCCATCGCCGCCCGGCCGCCGCCGCGCAGGGGCAGCCCTTTCGGCGGGATGGACATGCGGCCGCACTACAGTGGCTGCATCCATCACTGACACCAGGAGTGCGCATGTCCGTCCGCCGCAACCGCAAAGCCGCATCCGTGATGCGCCAGACCGCCGATCTGGCCGTGGCCGCGCCGCAGGTGGTCGCGCACCGGGTCGCCCGCATGGCCGCGGCCGGTGCGGCCGGCGTGGCGCCCTCGGCGCGCGATCAGAGAGAGTTCACGAGGATGGTGCAGGAAAAGCAGGTCGCCTTCGGCCAGGCGTGGCTGGCGATGGGCATGCAGGCGATGGTGGCCGGCCCCGCCCTGGCCATGGCCGCGGCGCGCGCCTGGTACACGCCGTGGCAGCCCGGCGCCGTGTGGAACAACGCCCTGGCCACGCAGTGGCAAAGCGCGGTATGGGGCGTGTGGGCCAAAGGCCTGGCGCCCGTGCGGGCCAAGGCGGTGGCCAATGCCCGGCGCCTGGCGCGCGGGTGAGCTCACAAAGTGATAGCTGCTTGCGCTTGTCTGTAGGCCGTTTCAGCATGCTATGGCACTGAATCCGCCTGAATACCTGCGCCAGTAGCTATTCATTCAATAGCGGGAGCTGGGCCGGGCAGGGCGTGGCACCGCTCCACCCAGGCCAGTGCCAGTGCCGCGTCAGGCGGCCGCTGGCGCGGCGGGAATCGCCAGTCCGCGCACCACGGCAGGCCGCGCCACAAAGGCATCGAGCGCCCGCTGCAGGTGCCTGAAGTCCTGCATGCCGACGAGGTCGCCTGCTTCATAGAAGCCTGCCAGGTTGCGCACCCAGGGGAAGATGGCGATGTCGGCAATCGTGTACTCGTCGCCGGCGATCCAGGCATGCCGGGCCAGCTGCCCGTCGAGCACGCCCAGCAGGCGGCGCGATTCGGCCACGTAGCGGTCGCGGGGGCGCTTGTCCTCGTACTCCTTGCCGGCGAACTTGTGGAAGAAGCCCAGCTGCCCGAACATGGGGCCGACGCCGCCCATCTGGAACATCAGCCACTGCAGCACGTGGTAGCGGCCCGCCGTGTCCTGGGGCAGGAAACGGCCCGTCTTGCCGGCCAGGTAGACCAGGATGGCGCCGGACTCGAACAGCGCCAGCGGCTGGCCGTCCGGACCGTCGGGATCGAGGATGGCCGGGATCTTGTTGTTCGGGTTGAGCGACAGGAACGCGGGCGAGTTCTGGTCGTTGTTCCCGAAATCGACGTAGTGCGGCTCGTAGAGCAGGCCGGTCTCCTCCAGCAGGATCGACACCTTCACGCCGTTGGGCGTGGGCAGCGAATACAGCTGCAGCCGCTCCGGGTGCTTGGCGGGCCACTTCTTCGTGATGGGGAAGGATGCAAGATCGGTCATGCGTACGCTCCGTTGGAAAAGAAAGGACTTGCCCAAGCAGGCCCCAGGCGGCACGGGCCGCGGATTCAGCCGGTCCAGCCGCCCATGTGCTGGCGCGCGATCTGGCTCAGCGCGGTGATCCACAGCGGATGGTCGTTCAGGCAGGGGATGTAGCGGAACTCCTGTCCGCCCGCGTGCAGGAAGGCCTCGCGCGCCTCTTGGTTGATTTCTTCCAGTGTCTCCAGGCAATCGCTGGTGAAGCCGGGGCACATCACGTCCACGCGCTTCGTGCCGCGTTGCGCCAGCGCGATCAGCGTGGGCTCGGTGTACGGCTCCAGCCACTTGGCCTTGCCGAAGCGCGACTGGAAGGTGACCTGGTACTGCGACGGCTGCAGCCCCAGTGCCTGCGCCAGCAGCGCGGCCGTGGCCAGGCATTCGGCCTGGTACGGGTCGCCCAGGCGCACCGCGCGCTCGGGAATGCCGTGGAAGCTCATCACCAGCAATTCTGCCGGGCCGCCCTCGCGCTGCCAGTGGTCGCGCACGCTCTGGGCCAGCGCGTGGATGTAGGCGGGGTGGTCGTGGTAGCTGTTGACGAAGCGCAGCTCCGGCAGGCGGCGCGTGCGGCGCATCCAGGCGGCCACATCGTCCGCCACGCTGGCCGTGGTGGTGGCGGAGTACTGCGGGTACAGCGGCAGCACCAGCACACGGTCCACGCCCTCGGCCTGCAGGGCCTCCAGCTGCGCGGCGATGGCAGGCTGGCCGTAGCGCATGGCGTGGCGCACGGGCACCTGCACGCCCGCCTCGCCCAGCCAGCCGCGCAGCATCACGGCCTGCCGCTGCGTCCACACGGCCAGAGGCGACCCCTCCTGCATCCAGATGCTGGCGTACTTGGCGGCCGACTTGGCCGGCCGAACGCGCAGGATGATCCCGTGCAGGATGGGCAGCCAGACCGCGCGCGGGATCTCGACGATCCGCGGATCGCTCAGGAACTGCGCCAGGTAGCGCCGCAACGCCGGCGCCGTGGGCGCCTCGGGCGTGCCCAGGTTGCACAGCAGCACGGCTGCGTTGGCGGCGTGGTGCGTGGCGGCGGGGCGGAGGGACGAAGCGGCGGCGGGCGCGGTGCTGGAGGCAGGCTGAGCGGGCATCCCGGCATTGTGGCAAATGGCGGCGGTATGCTCGCCGCATGCTCGATATTTCCCGCATCCGCGCCATCACCATTGATCTGGACGACACCCTCTGGCCCATCTGGCCCACCATCGCCCGGGCCGAGAAGGTGCTGATCGAATGGCTGCTGGCCGTGGCGCCGGGCGCGTCGGCCCTGCTGGCCTCGCCGGACACGGCCCGCATGCTGCGCGCGCAGGTGGCCGCACAGAACACGCACCGCGCGCACGACCTGACCGTGCTGCGCCGCGAGACCATCCGCGCCGCCCTGCGCCAGGCCGGCGAGGACGAGGCGCTGACGGACCAGGGCTTCGACGTGTTCTTTGCCGAGCGCCAGCGCGTGGAGCTGTACGAGGACGCGCTCGCCACGCTGGAGTTCCTGTCGAGCCGCCACCCGGTGGTGGCGCTGTCCAATGGCAATGCCAATCTGCAGCTGATCGGCATCGACCGCTACTTCCGCGGCAGCATCAGCGCAAAGGACTTCGGCATCGCCAAGCCGGACCCGCGCATCTTCCACGAGGCCGCCCGCGTGCTGGCCGTGGACCCCGCGGCCGTGCTGCATGTGGGCGACGACGCCACGCTGGACGCCCACGGCGCGCTGGGCGCCGGCATGCAGGCCGTCTGGCTCAACCGCGGCGAGGCCGCCTGGCCGCACGAGCATCCGCCCCACGCGACTGTGCCCGACCTGGGCGCGCTGTGCCGCCTGCTGGGCTGAGCGCTGCAGGCGCAGCGGCAGGGTCCGGACGGCTTGCGGCCTGTTGTTCTTCTTCTGCTATTGAGTTGATAGCTGCATGCGCTGATAAATAAAGCGCTGCAGGCCGATGGGGCTACAAAGACACCTTGCCCCGCCAGATGTCGCGGTACATCACCCAGTCGCCCATGAAGCTGTAAAGCGGGCGCTTGAAGCTGGCGGGCCGGTTCTTCTCGAACGCGAAGTGGCCGACCCAGGCAAAGCCGTAGCCGCTGAGCACCGCTGCGGCCAGGTAGCCCGCGTGGCCGGTGATGAAGAGCAGCACCAGAAACACCAGCGTCAGCGTGGAGCCCGCGAAATGCAGGCGCCGGCAGGTGCGGTTGCTGTGCTCGGACAGGTAGAACGGATAGAACTGCGCAAAGCTCTTGAAGCTGCGCGGATCGGTGGCGGTGGTGCTCGCTGCGATGGCCATGGCGGTCTCCTGCGGCCCCGCTGGCGGGGGCCTGGGACCAGTGTAGAAGCCTTGGCGGGAGGGCGCCAGCGGGGCGCCACCAGGGCGTTACCTGGGGGCTACCCGCTGGGGTGAGGAAGAAGGCGAGAGCGACGGACGCGCCGCACGCGGCGGCGCTGATCCGCCGGCCAGCTAGGGCTGCGCCGGCTTCTGCGCAGGCGCGGCCAGGAAGTCGCGGATGGCGAACAGCGTGGCGTCCGGCGCCTCGGTCATCTGGTGGTGTCCCACGGGCAGGTGCGCCACGGCCACCGTCTTGCCTGCCGCGCGCGCGGTGCCGATCAGGCCCTGTGCCGCCTTCGGCACCGTCATCTGGTCCTGCTCGCCCAATGCGAACAGCACCGGGCAGGCGATGCGGGCGATGGCCGCTTCGCCGCCCGCATAGCGGTCGCAGGCCACGAAGCCGCGGTGGAACACATTCACCTCGCGGTTGCTGCGCAGCACACGCCGGCCCAGCGCCATGCCCGCGCCGAACACCCAGAAGCCCGCGCCCGAAGGCGGGGCGAGGGTGCTGCGCGAGAACACGTTGACCATGCGCAGCGCCTTCTCGGGCTCGTTGAGAGAGGCCTCGATGAGCGCGGGCGACACCTTCATCGGGTAGGCCGTGCCCACCAGCACCAGGTGGCTCACCCGCTCGCCCAGGCGGGCTGCGGCTTCCAGAGCGATCAGCGATCCCCAGCTGTGGCCCACCAGGGCGGCGCGCTGCACGCCGGCTGCATCGAGCAGGGCGGCGATGAAGTCGGCCGCGGCCTCCACGCTGGCGGGTGCTTCACCGCTGCTGCGGCTGTGGCCGGGCAGATCAACGGCCAGCACGTTCCAGCCGTGGTTGGCCAGGTAGCGGCTTTGCAGCGCCCAGACGCTGTGGTCGTTCAGCACGCCGTGGATCAGCACCGCCGTGGGCTTGGCGGCATCGAAGGGCTTGCCGCCCGTATAGCAGTAGGTGGCGGCGCCGTTGACGGTGAGGTACATGGTCAGGCCCCCGCTTTCTCGGCCGCCTTGAGCGCGCGCTTGAGGTCGTCGATCAGATCGTCCGGATCCTCCAGACCGATCGACAGGCGGATGGTGCCTTGCGAGATGCCGGCACCGGCCAGGGCCTCGTCGCTCATGCGGAAGTGCGTGGTGCTGGCCGGGTGGATCACCAGGCTGCGGCAGTCGCCCACGTTGGCCAGGTGGCTGAACACCTTGAGCGTCTCGATGAACTTCTTGCCCTGCGCGCGGTTGCCCTTCAGGTCGAAGCTGAAGACCGATCCGGCGCCGCGCGGCAGCAGCTTCTGCGCCAGCGCGTGGCTGGGGTGGGTGTCGAGCAGCGGGTGGCCCACGCGCGCCACGAAGGGCTGGCTGGCCAGGAACTCCACCACTTTCTGCGTGTTGCGCATGTGGCGCTCCATGCGCAGGGGCAGGGTCTCGATGCCCTGCAGGATCAGCCACGCGGTGTGCGGGCTCATGCAGGCGCCGAAGTCGCGCAGGCCCTCACGCCGCGCACGCAGCAGGAAGGCGCCCACGGTCGATTCCTCGGTGAACACCATGTTGTGGAAGCCGTCGTAGGGCTGCGTCAGCTCGGCGAAGCGGCCGGCGGCCTGCGGGCCGTCCCAGTCGAAGCTGCCGCCATCCACCACGATGCCGCCGATCACGGTGCCGTGGCCCGACAGGAACTTGGTGGCCGAGTGGTAGACCAGATCCGCGCCATGCTCGAAGGGCTTGATGAGCCAGGGCGAGGTGAGGGTGGAGTCCACCAGCAGCGGCACGCCGGCCTCGTGCGCGATGGCGCTCACCGCGGGAATGTCCAGCACGTCCAGGCCCGGATTGCCCACGGTTTCGCCGAAGAACAGCTTGGTGTTGGGGCGCACCGCGGCGCGCCAGCCGTCGATGTCGCCTGGCTTGACGAAGGTGGTCTCGATTCCGAAGCGCGCCAGCGTGTAGTGCAGCAGGTTCTGCGAGCCGCCGTACAGCGCCGTGCTGGCCACGATGTGGCTGCCTGCGCCCATCAGCGTGGCGATCGCCAGGTGCAGCGCGGCCTGGCCGCTGGCGACCGCGATGGCGCCCACACCGCCCTCCAGCGCGGCCACGCGCTGCTCCAGCACCGCATTGGTGGGGTTGCTGATGCGGCTGTACACATGGCCGGGCCGCTCCAGGTTGAAGAGGGCGGCGGCGTGGTCGCTCGACTCGAAGACGAACGAAGTGCTGAGGTGGATGGGCACGGCGCGTGCGCCGGTGGCGGGGTCGGGAACGGCGCCCGCATGCAGAGCCAGCGTATCAAAGCCAGGGTCCGAGTAACCGGGCATCTTGTCTCCTGTGTTTCGAATCAGGGGAGGATTGTGGGCTATATTTCTGCAGAACAGCCGCCATTCAGCGCGGCCACAGCATCTCCGGAGACCCCATGAAAGTCAGCGACATCCTTCGCGTCAAAGGCAACACCCTCTACACCGTGACACCGGACGAGCCCCTCGCCCAGGCTGCCGTGGTGATGGCCGAGAAGGACATCGGTTCGCTGGTGGTGATGGAGCACGGTGACCTGGTGGGCATGCTGACGTTCCGCGAAGTGATCCAGGCCATGGTCAAGAACAGCGGCAACGTGGGCAACATGCTCGTGCGCTCGGCCATGGACGATGCGCCCCTGACCTGCACGCTGGAAACCGAGATGGACGAAGTGCGCCGCATGATGCTCAACCGCCATGCGCGCTACATGCCGGTGATGGACCGCCGCATGCTCATGGGTGTGATCAGCTTCTACGACGTCGCCAAGGCCGTGGTGGACAGCCAGAACTTCGAGAACAAGATGCTCAAGGCCTATATCCGCGATTGGCCGGAGAAAGACTCCAGCCCCGCCGCCTGATCCCCGCATCAGAGCGAAAAAGGCTGCTGGCGCTTGTGCAACGGGCGCCAGCAGCTATTTTTTTATGAGCATGGGCGGCCACCGCGCTGCGCCGGTGTGCCGCCCGGGCTGCCCGCGGGCTCTGGGATAATCGCCGCCCATGAGCGGCAACACCATCGGAACCCTATTCGCAGTCACCAACTTCGGTGAATCCCACGGCCCGGCCATTGGCTGCGTGATCGATGGTTGCCCGCCCGGCATGGCGCTGACCGAGGCCGACATCCAGGCCGATCTGGACCGCCGCCGTCCCGGCACCAGCCGCCACGTGACCCAGCGCGCCGAGCCCGACGCGGTCGAGATCCTCTCGGGCGTGTACGAAGGCAAGACCACCGGCACGCCCATCGCCCTGCTGATCCGCAATACCGACCAGCGCAGCAAGGATTACTCCAACATCGCGCAGAGCTTCCGCCCGGGCCACGCCGACTACACCTACTGGCACAAGTACGGCATCCGCGACCCGCGCGGCGGCGGGCGCTCCTCCGCCCGGCTGACCGCGCCCACCGTGGCCGCAGGCGCTGTGGCCAAGAAGTGGCTGGCCGAGAAGTACGGCACGCGCTTTCGGGCCTGCATGACGCAGATCGGCGAACTGGCCATCCCCTTCGAGAGCTGGGAGCATGTGCCGAACAATCCGTTCTTCGCGCCGGTGGCCGATGTGTCTGCCTACGAAGACTATATGGATGCGCTGCGCAAGTCGGGCGATTCGTGCGGCGCGCGCATCCGCGTCCAGGCCACGGGCGTTCCCGTCGGTTTGGGGGAGCCGCTCTATGACAAGCTCGACGCCGACATCGCCCATGCGCTCATGGGGCTGAATGCGGTCAAGGCGGTGGAGATCGGCGCTGGTTTCGACAGCGTGGCCCACCGCGGAACGCACCATGGCGATTCACTCACGCCCGGCGGCTTCGCCAGCAACAATGCCGGCGGCATCCTGGGCGGTATCAGCAGCGGTCAAGACATCGAGGCGTCCATCGCCATCAAGCCCACCAGTTCGATCATCAGCCCGCGCGAATCCATCGACGTGCACGGCCAGAGCACCGAAGTCATCACCAAGGGCCGCCATGACCCCTGCGTGGGCATCCGCGCCGCGCCGATCGCGGAGGCGCTGCTGGCACTGGTGCTGATGGACCACGCCCTGCGCCACCGCGCGCAGTGCGGCGACGTGACCCAGGCCGTGCCCCCCATCAAGGCCTCGCTGCTCTGATTCTGGCGGGCCGGGGCCGCCATCGGGCGGCCGAGGTGGAAGCGCTTGTACGAGGCGCTCGCTCTGCATCTGCGTGGCGTGGGCGAAGGGTTGGGCCGTGGGCGTTGGCGCACGTCCTCGAGGACATTCAGCGCAGGGCGTCCGGCCGGGAAGCACGCCTGGCAAGCGCCGCCGTGCGGGCTGCTTGTTGGTGCCAAATACAGGGTTTGCGCCCGCCAATCAAGCGCATGCAGCTATATTTTCAATAGCAACGTGTGGGCGCCTGCAAAGCGCGGCCCTGGGTGCTACTTGCGCACTTCATCCACCAGTGCGCGGAACTCGTCGATGTCCTCGAAGCTGCGGTACACGCTGGCGAAGCGGATATAGGCCACCTTGTCGAGCTTCTTGAGCTCGCGCATGACGAGTTCGCCGATGCGGTGGGACATCACTTCCCGCTGGCCGAGGTTGAGCAGCTTTTCCTCGATGCGCTCCATGGCGGAGTCGATCTGCGTCGTGCTCACGGGGCGCTTGCGCAGCGCCAGCTTGAACGAGCCGAGCAGCTTGTTGCGGTCGTAGTCGATGCGCCGCCCGTCCTTCTTCACCACGGCGGGGAAGTTCACCTCCGGCCGCTCGTAGGTGGTGAAACGCTTCTCGCACGCGCCGCACTGGCGGCGGCGGCGGATGAAGTCCCCTTCCTCCGAGACACGGGTCTCGACGACCTGGGTCTCGGCATGGCTGCAGAAGGGACACTTCATGGGGCAGGGCGCGGGCGGGCGGGGCGCCGGATCAGCGGTAGACCGGGAAACGGCTGGTCAGCGCGTGGACCTTGGCACGCACGGCGGCCAGGTTGGCCTCGTCCTGTGGGTTGTCCAGCACATCGGCCAGCAGGTTGGCCGTGATGCGCGTTTCTTCTTCCTTGAAGCCACGCGTGGTGATGGCCGGCGTACCCACGCGGATGCCGCTGGTGACCATCGGCTTCTCGGGGTCGTTCGGGATCGAGTTCTTGTTGATGGTGATGTGCGCCTGGCCCAGAGCGGCTTCGGCCACCTTGCCGGTGATGCCCTTGGAGCGCAGATCCACCAGCATGACATGGCTTTCGGTCCGGCCGCTCACGATGCGCAGGCCGCGGGCGATCAGCGTCTCGGCGAACACCTTGGCGTTCTTCACCACCTGTTGCTGGTAGGCCTTGAACTCGGGCGTCAGCGCTTCCTTGAAGGCCACGGCCTTGGCGGCGATCACGTGCTCCAGCGGGCCGCCTTGCAGGCCGGGGAAGATGGCGGAGTTGATCGCCTTCTCGTGCTCGGCCTTCATCAGGATGATGCCGCCGCGCGGGCCACGCAGGCTCTTGTGCGTGGTGGAGGTGACCACGTCGGCGAAAGGCACCGGGTTGGGGTACTCGCCTGCAACCACGAGGCCGGCATAGTGGGCGATATCCACCCAGAAAATGGCGCCGACTTCCTTGGCGATCTTGGCGAAGCGCTCGAAATCGATGCGCAGGGCGTACGCCGACGCGCCGGCGATGATCAGCTTGGGCTTGGACTCGCGCGCCTTGGCTTCCAGCGCGTCGTAATCGATCTCTTCCTTGTCGTTCAGGCCGTACGAGACGATGTTGAACCACTTGCCGCTCATGTTCAGGGGCATGCCGTGCGTCAGGTGACCACCTTCGGCCAGGCTCATGCCGAGGATGGTGTCGCCGGGCTTCAGGAAGGCCAGCAGCACGGCCTGGTTGGCCTGCGAGCCCGAGTTAGGCTGCACGTTGGCGGCGTCGGCGCCGAAGAGCTTCTTCACGCGGTCGATGGCCAGTTGCTCGACCACGTCCACGTTCTCGCAACCGCCGTAGTAGCGCTTGCCGGGATAGCCTTCTGCATACTTGTTGGTGAGCTGCGAGCCCTGGGCCGCCATGACGGCGGGCGAGGCGTAGTTCTCGCTCGCGATCAGCTCGATGTGCTCTTCCTGGCGGACGTTTTCCGCCTGGATGGCCGCCCAGATTTCGGGATCGGCTTGTTCGACAAGAATATTGCGTTGGTACATGGCGTGGCAGTCCTATGAACTTGTGTCCCTTGAAACAAGGGCTGCCCAGGCGAACGGCGGAACGCAGGGAAGAGAAGCAGGGCCCTGCGGTACGCTTCCCAGTGGTTCACAGGAGAAAGGCCCCCTGCCGGATTCCACGTCAGCGGCAGTGACTGCAGGTCACCGCGCCTATCGCCAGTCGCGTACCCCGGTAGTGTAGCCGAGGGGCGTGGCGTTTCAGGGCGTGGCCGTGGCGCCGTGCTCGGACAGCAGTGCCACCTTGTCGCCCACAGCGCCTGCGGCGGGCACGGTGGCTGCAGCGGCGGCTGCATCAGCCGCGGCAGGGGCCGGCACGCTTTGGGCCGGCGCCTTGGTGGAGAGCATGGGTGGCGTGGCGGGCGCTGCGGGCTGCAGGGGCACGGCACGTCCGCTGGCGACTTGGCGCAGACGGAAATGCTCCGCCAGCACCTTGGCCGCGTAACCACCGTCGTCAGGCAGATTGGCCGCA
Organism: Paracidovorax wautersii; assembly: GCF_031453675.1. Taxonomy (NCBI): domain Bacteria; kingdom Pseudomonadati; phylum Pseudomonadota; class Betaproteobacteria; order Burkholderiales; family Comamonadaceae; genus Paracidovorax; species Paracidovorax wautersii. Next base: position 3,007,717 of record NZ_JAVIZX010000001.1, read on the forward strand.
CCCACGTAGAAACGCAGACCGCCTTCGAGCGAGCCGGCGCGGGTGATGCATTCCTGCAGCACCTTCACGCCCACGCGCAGGTTGCTCACCGGATCGAAGGCCGCAAAGTGGCCGCCGAAATTCTGGTACTTGTCGGTGTGCACGCGGGTCATCACCTGCATCAGGCCCTGCGCACCTACCGAACTCTGAGCGAACGGATTGAAGCTGGATTCCACAGCCATGATGGCCAGGATCAACGTGGGATCGAGCTTGGTACGGGTACCGATGTCATAGGCTTCGGATACCAGCACCGCCAGGGGCTCGGGCGCGACGCGGTATTTCTTGCTCAGCCAGTACGCCACTGCGGCCTGCTCCTTGGGCAGGTCCTTGGGGTTGCCGGCCGTGGCGCGATCGATCGCGCCCAGCTCGATGGGCGTGCCCAGCAATGCCTCTTGGCGGGCCTGGAGCCAGCCCATCAGGCGTTCTTCGCCAGCCTGGCGCAGATCGGGCCGCGCCGTAAGGGTGATGGCCGCGAAAGCCACGGCCAATCCGAGAAGGGCGAAGCCGCTGTGTGTGATTTCAAGAAAGCCGTCGACGATGTCGGAGGCGAATGTACGCACTCCGGCAACCACTTTTCCTGACGCTGTCATAGCTCTTCCTTTCTGAGTCGAGTCCTGTGCAGGCAGACCGTGGAAGGTCCACCTCGCCAGGCATCTCGCCTGGATTGGTACGCCATCAAGTTCGTGCCCTGTGCATGGCGCCAAGGGAAACAGCAAACTGACTTAGCCGGGTTCGGCAGCGGGTGAAGGTGTTTTGCAAACCCCGTTTTTAGGGCTGGCGGATTCTAGGAGGTCTCTAAATGTCAGGTCAATACTAACAAATTCAATCTTTAGAATTAAAAATTCTGAAAAGACTGTAGAAAAGCACAGTTTTTCGAGGGAAAGCAGTCGTAGGGCCGTCTTTTTTGGTTACGACTGAAATGACCATCAAAACGGTGGCTATGGGGCAGCATAAATCGATTGAAGAAACCATTTTGAAAGCCTCGCCAAGCTTTGCTAAGGTGCAACTGCCTGAGTCATTCAGGCATTGCCGGCGAGACGAAAGCGTTGTGTCGACAGGCATTCAGTGCCGCGATGCGAGAGCCCAGTTTCCATGGCACACCCTTGGAGGCAATACGTTGCCTCCTGCACCCCGGACCTCAATCTCCGAAGGTGCACAACCGATGGCAAAGACCGTTGTGTCAGCCGTCAAGCCCGGCGGTGGGAAACTTTCCCTCCCCGGGCTTTCTTGTTTCTGCCCGATACAAGAAAACCGGGTGAATTTCTGGTGCAATCACCGCTACCGCCTGCTTCGGTTTCGCATGTGACGCGCCCCCTCCACCTTTCCTTGTTCCGCCAGCGATGGATGCGTCTTGCCGCCTGGTGCGTGGTGGGGCTGCTGGCCGTCTGGGCCTTGGCTTGGCTGGCTGTTCCTCCGTGGCTGCGTGGCCAACTCGAACGTGTGGGGGCTGAGCAGTTGGGCCGCAGCGTGACCGTGGGCGAAATCGCCTTTCGACCCTGGTCTCTCCAACTGCACGTGCGGGACGTGGCCGTAGGGCGAGCAGACGCACCCGGCGCAGATCCGAAGGCGCTGCCGCAGATGGAGCTGCGCCATCTCTATATAGATATGCAGTGGCAGTCCTTGTGGCACCTGGCGCCCGTGGTGGATGCCGTTGAGGTGGAGGGGTTGCGCCTGCGCCTTGCCCAGATCAGCCCTGGGCACTATGACATCGACGACATCGTCAACCGCTGGGCTGCGCGTCCCCCAGCGGCGGAGCCTTCGGAGCCGCCACGCTTCGCGCTTTACAACATCGCTCTGAGGGACGGTGCGGTCGAGCTCGACGACCGGGTGGCGGGACAGCGCCATTCGCTGCGCAACGCGGAGTTGGCCATTCCCTTCCTGAGCAACCTGCCTGCGTACCGCGAGGTCAAGGTCGCGCCGCGCCTGTCGTTCGAACTCAACGGCAGTCCCTTCGATTCTGACGCCGTGGCCACGCCGTTCATGGATGACCAGCACGCACAGGTGCTTTTGCAGGTGGCGGGCTTCGACCTCGCGCCCTTTGCCGGCTACCTGCCCGCCGGCCTGCCCGTGCGCCTGGCTTCGGGCAGGCTCGACGCCGATCTGCGCCTGGAGTTCACCCGGGCAGCCGTGCCATTGGTGCAACTCCAGGGCACGGTGGGGCTGCAACAGGTGGCATTGGTAGACGATGGCGGCCGCGATGTAGCGGCGTTCGACGCTTTGAAGATTGCTCTGGCCGACCTGCAGCCCCTGAAAAAGGCCGTGCACCTGCGATCCCTGGAGTGGTCGGGGTTGCGGGCGCAACTGCGCCGTGGTCCCGATGGAAACTTCGAGCTGCTGCGCAGTGGCCCGGGTGATGCTCCCGAGAGAGTGATTCCTGGTCCGTCGCCTGCCGCCAAGCGTGTCGAGGGGGGAGCCCCGTCTTGGACGGTACGGCTGGACGAGGCTGCGTTGCGTGGCAGCCGCATGGATTGGACGGACGCAAGCACCGGAGGCGAGCCTGCCCGCCTGGCGGTTCGCAACCTGGAGCTGCGGGGTTCTCGCGTCGCCTGGCCGCTGCGCCAGCCGCTGCAGTTCCAGGGCAGCGCTCAGGTGCTGGGTGGGGATACGCGAAAGGCGGCGGCGCAGGTGGCATTCAGCGGCGAGGCCGGGGCCCAACGGGCCAGCGCTGCGGTCTCGGTGCGGCAACTGCCTCTGGAACTGGCGGAACCTTATCTGCGCGGAGTCTTCACGCCCCGCGTGCAGGGCACGGCCGACGCCGACTTCGGGGTGGCGTGGAATGGGCCGGCCAAGGTGGCCAAAGTGGCGCGGCTGGCCGTGAGCGATCTGGCGCTTGCCTGCGCTCAGCAGGTGGGTTGCCCGTCGTTGCAGCAATCGGGGGTGGCTCGGGGCAGCGGCGCCCGCATGGCGGATGTGCGCCGCCTGGAGGTAGGGGATGCGCTGATAGACCTGCCGTGGCGCCGGCTCTCCGTGGGCCGGCTCGTGCTGGATCAACCCCAGGTGGCCGCGGTCCGTGGCCCGGAGGGGCGCTGGATGTTTGAGGAATGGACGGCGCGTGGTGCCGTGGCTGCTGCGCCCAGGAGCCCGGGCGTGGATGCCGGCACACCGCCGTGGTCGGTCCAGATCGCCGAAGCCGTCGTGCAGGACGGAGCGGTGGGGCTTCGGGACCGGGCGGGTGCGCGGCCCGTGTCGGTGAACCTGTCGGCCGTGCAGATCCGTGCTCGCGACCTGCTTCCGCTCGCGCAACAGGCGGCCGCCTCGCCGGTAACCCTGTCCGTGCGGGTGGGTACCGGCCGGACCGAGCCAGGCCGCATCCAGTACGACGGGGCGGTGGGATGGGCGCCCATCGCGCTCCAGGGGCGCCTGCAGGCCAGCCATGTGCCGCTGCATGCTTTCGAACCCTACTTCGGCGAGGGGCTCAATGTCCGCGTCGTGCGGGCAGAAGGCAGCTTCACGGGTCAGGTCAGCCACCGCGCCGATGCCACGGCGGGCGCGCAGACGGAGGTCCGTGGCGATGTATCGCTCGACGAGGTGCGCGTGCGCAGCCCGATTCTGGTGGCAGGCGACGGCAAGGGGTCCGAACCCGTTGCAGCGGGGAGCAGTGAAGAGCTGATGAACTGGAAGACGCTGGGCCTTCGGGGCCTCCATGTGGTTCAGGCCGCCGGCAAACCCCTGCAGGTGGACGTGCAGGAGACCGCGCTCAGTGACTTCTTTGCCCGCGTCATCGTCCAAGAGAGCGGCCGCATCAATTTGCAGGACATCCGGAAGGCGGCTGCGCAGGGGGAGGGCGCCACCGTCCCGGTATCCGGGCCCCCTGTGCCGCCCGCTGGGCCTGGCAGCGACCCCGTGATCCGCTTCGGCCCCATCACCTTGACCAATGGATCGGTGCGTTTCACCGACCACTTCGTCAAGCCCAACTACTCGACCGACCTGAGCGGCCTCACCGGCCGGCTCGGCGCTTTTTCGTCCCAGGCGCCTGCGGAGGGTGCGCCCCCACTGGCCGACCTGGAACTGCGCGGCCGCGCGGAGGGGACGGCGTCCATTGACATCGTGGGCAAGCTCAACCCGCTGGCGAAGCCGCTCGCGCTGGACGTCCAGGGCCGGATGCGCGACCTGGAGTTGCCGCCGCTGTCCCCTTACAGCGTCAAGTACGCGGGGCACGGCATCGAGCGCGGCAAGCTCAGCATGGACGTCACGTACCGCGTGCTGCCGGACGGCAGGCTCACGGCCAGCAACAAGCTGGTGCTCAACCAGTTGGCCTTCGGCGAGCCGGTCGAAGGCGCGCCGGGCAGCCTGCCGGTGCGGCTGGCCGTGGCGTTGCTGGCGGACCGCCATGGCGTCATCGATGTGGACTTGCCGATCAGCGGCTCGCTCAACGATCCGGAGTTCAGCCTGGGCTCGGTCATCCTGCGCGTGATCGGCAACCTGGTGATGAAGGCGATCACGGCGCCGTTCTCCCTGCTTGCCGGCGCCATGGGCGGTGCCGACGAGGCGGCCACGGTGGAGTTCTCCGCTGGCAGTGCCGAACTGGGGCCGCAGGCCCAGCAGCAATTGGACAAGGTGGCGCAGTCGCTGGCAGACCGGCCGGCCCTGCAGATGACGGTGGTGGGTGAGGCCCGTCTCGCGCTGGAGCAGGACGCCTGGAAGCGCGGCCGGTTGCAGGAGCAGGTGCGCGCCCAGAAGCGCCGGCAGATGCGCGGGGCGCCGCCGCTCCCGGAAGCCGCGGCGGCCGCTGCAGCCGACGCGCAGCCCACCGTCACCGCGCAGGAATATCCGGCGCTGTTGCGCGAGGTCTACCGACGTGCCGACATGCGCAAGCCACGCAACTGGGTAGGCATGGCCCAGAACGTGCCCGACGCCGAGATGGAGGCGCTGCTGTTGGCCAACGTCCCTGTGCCCGATACGGCCATGCGAGATCTGGCGGTAGCCCGCGCCGTGGCGGTGCGTGACTACCTGGCCGAGCGCCAGGTGCCGCTGGGCCGGCTTTTCGTCGGTGCGCCGCGCACCGGTCCAGAAAGCGATGGCTGGACGCCCCGCGCGGAGCTGTCCCTAGCCACACGCTGAAGCGCGCGCATGACGCAACTCGGCAGGGTGGCGGCGACACAAGGTTTTGCAACTGCGCTGAGCACGCAGAGGTAGAGTTTCGGTTGCATTGCGCACCGCCAGCCCCATCTCTGGCGGGTGTCCTGGTCCGGGTTGCCCGGCCGCCTGATGACTTCGCGCAAGGGCGCGGCATCCTGGGGCAACCCAGGCCATCTCAAAACCGGGCGAAAATAGCGGTTTGGCCCGAGCCGCGCGATGGCGCAGATGCCGGGCCGCTGGCGTACACCGCCGCCTCTTATTCCACTGGATCCATGTTTCCTTTTTCTTCTCGCAGCAAAATGTCCGACGCACCTGAAGTGAACCCGGCCCCGGCCAAAGCCTCCGAGCCGCATCCTCTCGATGCATTGACGGGCGGCGCATTCTCTGCGGCCACCTCCGGTGAGCGCGCGGCGCGCATCCGGGACTGGCTGGCCACCCAGCCTGCGCCCGAGCAACTGCAGGATGTGTTCAAAGAGCTGAGCGCCCGCGACAAGGGTGCCGCACGGGCGGTGCGCGAGCGGCTGGACGAGATCCGCCGCGCGAAGGGGCAGGAGGCCATTGCCGCCGAGTGGGCCGACAAGGCGCAGACGCTGCTGGCAGCGTCCAAGCTCAACATCGCGGATGCCTTGGCCTGGCAGCGCGACGCCGCCAAGGCGGGTGCGCCACTGTCCCGTGAGCCGCTGTCCTCGCTGAAAGTCCAGCTGGCCGAGCGTGTCAAGGTGATCGAGGATCTGCAGCACCGCGTGCAGGTGCAGCGCGAAGCTGCAGTGCTGCTGGCGCAACGCATCGAGGTGCTGTCCACCAAGTCCTGGCGCGATGCCCAGGCCGCCCTGGAACTGCTGCGCGCCGACGTGGGCCGCTGGCAGGAGCAAGCGCAGGAGCTGGTGAGCGATACCGCATGGCCGAGTGTCGAGGCCCGTTTCCCTCCGCTGCTGGATGCCTCACGCACCCAGCTGCTGGTGGTGTGGGAGGCATTCCAGCCCGCTGTGGCGCAGGCTTCGGCCGCCGCGGAGGATGCCGCAGCGCCGCTGCCTCCGGTGCCCGTTTGGGCGGACGAGCTGCGCTTGGCGCGCGGCCTGCCTGCGGAATCGGCGGCAGCCGCGTCGGCCGGCGCCACCAAGGCATCGCCGCGTACCGCGGCGCCCAAGGCGAAGGTCGATCCGGAAGTGCGCGACAAGGCCTTGGAATCGGTTCGTGAGGCGCTTGCCAAGCTGGAGCAGGCGACGGCGCAGGGCCACGGCAAGGCCAGCGCCGGCGCGGCAGCCGCGCTGCGTTCCGTCCTCAAACACAGCGGCAAATACATCGAGGGCCCGCTGGAACAGCAGGTGCATGCCGCGCTGGTTGCAGCCGGCGAGTTGGAAGGCTGGCAGCGCTGGAGCGCGGACCAGGTGCGTGAAGACCTGGTGGCCAAGGCCGAGGCCTTGCTCAAGCGTCCGGACGGCCAAGCGCTGGGTGGCCGCAAGATGCAGGAAACCCTGCGCCAGCTGCGGGAACAGTGGAAGCAGTCCGACCAGGGCGGCACGCCCAACCATGCACTGTGGAAGCGTTTCGACGAGGCCTGCAATGCTGCCCACAAGGTGGTTGAAGCCTGGCTGGACAAAGTGCGCGCCGACGCGGCCGAGCACAAGGCCCAGCGCGTTGCATTGATTGGCGAGTTGCAGGCCTGGACGCAGGCCAACGCACAGCCGGCAGATGGCGACTGGAAGTCTGTGAACCGTGCGTTGCACCAGTTTGCGGACCGCTGGCGCGATGGCGGGCATGTTGGCGAGAAAATCTTTGCCGAACTGCAGCCGCAGTGGAAGCAGGCGTTCGCAGCCGCTGCCGCTCCGCTGGAAGCCGCGCAGAAGGGCAGCCTGGCTCGCCGGCACGCGATGATCGAGGAAGCCGTGGCCCTGGGGGCGGCGCCCCAATTGCGCATTGACGCGGTGAAGGCGCTGCAGCAGCGATGGCAGGCCGAGGCGCAGACCGTGCCGCTGGATCGCAAGCAAGAGCAGAAGCTGTGGGATGCCTTCCGCAAGCCCATCGACGAGGCGTTCAACCGCAAGTCGGCGGACCGTGACCGGGCGGCGACCGAGCTCAGCGCTCGCGACCGCGTGGTGCTGGAGGCATCGAAGGCCTTGGAAGCCGCCAACGCGAGTGGGGACGCACAGCAGATTCGGACCGCTATGTCGGCACTGGAAGCCGCACTGCGGGGGCAGGCCGAAGAGGCGAATGCTGCAGCATCTGAGTCGAATCGGGCTTCGAGCCAAGATGGACAAGCGCCTTCTGCTGCTGAAAGCGTAGCGAAAGATGCGACTGCCGATGAGGGTGCTTCCGCCGAGGAAGCTCCGGCGGCGGCACCCAAGGCGGCCCCGAAGCCGGTGGTGGCCGTGCGCGGCGACGACCGGCCCGGCATGAAGAAAGACGCGGCTGCCGTGCCCGCAGGGCGCCCCGGTCGGCCAGGTGAGCGCAAGGACGGCCGCGGCCCGCGCGATGCGAACGGCCCGCGGGGCGACCGCTTTGGCGACCGTGATCGCGGCGGGCGCTTCGGTGACCGTGCCCCGCTGGAACCCCGTGGCCCCCGCCTGGGGGATGTGGCCTTCCGTGCGCAGCGGGAAGCGCTGGAGCATGCGCAGGGGGCTTTGCGCAAGCTGGCGGCCCAGGCGCACGGCGAAGCCGTGACGCAGTTGCTGTCGGCTTGGGAGCGCCGCGATGCGACCCAACTGCCGAGCGCTCAGGAACTGGGTGGCCAGGTCAATGCGTCGCTGCGCAATGCCTGGTCCCAAGCCGTGTCGGCCCCGGCCGCCGGCGATGCGTCCGAAGCGCTGCTGCGTCTGGAGATGGCGGCCGATGTGCCCACGCCTGCGGAGCAATTGGCGGCCCGCCGCGCGTTGCAACTGCAATTGCTCACGCGCCGCAATGATCCGGCGCCGGTGCAGACCTGGGGTCAGGATGCCGCCCGCGTACTGCAGAGTGCCAGCGATGCGGCAAGCGCCCGCCGCTTGCAAAACGCGCTCAAGGTGCTGCTGCGCAAGTGACGAGGTGCTTGCTTGGCGCTCGCGCCATCCAATGGGCCGGAAGGATTTCCTTCCGGCCTTTTTTGTGGGTTGGGGAGAGGTGGCCTAGGTTGGAGTCAACCCGGCAAAAGACGGCATGCCAAATGAAAAAGGCCGTTGCAGGTGCAGCGGCCTTTTTGTATTTTGGTGCCCAGGAGAGGACTCGAACCTCCACGATGTTACTCGCTAGTACCTGAAACTAGTGCGTCTACCAATTCCGCCACCTGGGCATTTCAGGAAAGATCAAATTATAAAGCAGGTTTTCAGGCCGCCTCGACGATTTCAGATCTTTTGTATTTCTTTTTTGCTGCACCCAAACACGCCTCTGCCCGGGAAGCGGGAGTGCAGGTGTTGAGCCAAGAAAAAAGCCGCTTCGTCTGAAGCGGCTTCAACTTGTGAAAACCGTTGCCGGTTCTCGTTAAACTTGGTGCCCAGGAGAGGACTCGAACCTCCACGATGTTACTCGCTAGTACCTGAAACTAGTGCGTCTACCAATTCCGCCACCTGGGCATTTCAGGAAAGACTCAGATTGTATATCAAAAAAATGAACTCCAGCACGACCGCTTCGCAACAGACAGACGAGATCGAGGGGAGCGTGCAGGGGCACCGTGACGGACATGGGTTCGTCAGCAGGGACGACGGCGAGTCGGACATCTATATCCCGCCCAACGAGATGCGTGCGGTGCTCCACAAGGACCGGGTGCGCGTTCGCATCGTCCGCCAGGACCGCCGCGGCCGCCCCGAGGGGCGAGTGGTGGAGATCATCGAGCGCCCCGTGCAGCCCATCATTGGTCGCTTGTTGCAGGAAAGCGGCGTCTGGCTGGTCGCCCCGGAAGACAAGCGGTACGGCCAGGATGTGTTGATTCCCAAGGGTGCCACGGGTGCCGCCAAGCCGGGCCAAGTCGTCGTGGTCGAACTGACCGAGCCTCCCGCGCTGTTCGGTCAGCCGGTGGGCCGCATCACCGAGGTGCTGGGCGAGGTGGACGACCCGGGCATGGAGATCGAGATCGCGGTGCGCAAGTACGGAGTGCCTCACGAGTTCTCTGCCGAGTGCCTGGCGCAGGCCAAGGCCCTGCCCGACAAGGTGCGCGCACAGGACAAGCGCCGCCGGGTCGATCTCACCGATGTGCCGTTGGTCACCATCGATGGCGAGGATGCCCGCGACTTCGACGACGCCGTCTACTGCGAGCCCGCCAAGGTCGGGCGTGGAAAAGGCTGGCGGCTGCTGGTGGCGATCGCCGATGTCAGCCATTACGTGGAGACGGGCAGTGCCATCGACATCGATGCCTACGACCGCGCCACAAGCGTCTATTTCCCGCGCCGCGTGATTCCCATGCTGCCGGAGAAGCTGTCCAACGGCCTGTGCTCGCTGAATCCCGAGGTCGAACGGCTGTGCATGGTCTGCGACATGCTGGTCACGGCCAGCGGCGAGGTGCATGCCTACCAGTTCTACCCGGCCGTGATGTTCAGCCATGCCCGTTTCACCTACACCGAGGTGGCAGCCATTCTGGCCAACACCCGCGGACCGGAGGCCTCCAAGCGCAAGGACCGGGTGAAAGACCTGCTGAACCTGCACGACGTATACCGCGCATTGCTCATTGCACGCCAGCAGCGCGGCGCGGTGGACTTCGAGACCACCGAGACACAGATCATCTGCGACGAGAACGGCCGCATCGAAAAGATCGTGCCACGCACCCGCAACGATGCGCACAAGCTCATCGAAGAGGCCATGTTGGCTGCCAACGTGTGCAGCGCGGACTTCATCGCGCAGGGCGGGCAGCCAGGACTTTTCCGGGTGCATGAAGGCCCCACGCCGGAAAAGCAGGACATCCTGCGCAACTACCTCAAGGCCATGGGCGTTGGCATGTCGATCAGCGACGATCCCAAGCCTTCTGAATTCCAGGCGATCGCCGAGGCCACCAAGGAGCGGCCCGACTCTCAGCAGATCCACACCATGCTGCTGCGCTCCATGCAGCAAGCGATCTACACGCCCATCAACAGCGGGCACTTCGGGCTGGCCTTCGAGGCCTATACGCACTTCACCAGCCCGATCCGCCGCTACCCCGACCTCTTGGTGCACCGGGTGATCAAGGCCATCCTGGCCCGGACCAAGTACCACCTGCCGGCGCTGCCCGTGCCAGGAGAAGCCCACGCGAAGCTGGCCAAGCGGCTGGCCGCTCGCGTGGCGCCTCCCGGCATCAAGCCCCGAAAGGAGTCGCCCGCACAGGCGCGTGAGACCCAGGCCTGGGAGGCCGCGGGCCTGCACTGCAGTGCCAACGAACGCCGGGCCGACGAGGCCAGCCGCGACGTGGAGGCTTGGCTCAAGTGCAAGTACATGCGCGAGCATCTGGGCGAGGAGTACAGCGGCGTCGTGAGTGCGGCCACCAGCTTTGGTATTTTCGTGACGCTCGATGCGATGTATGTCGAAGGGCTGGTGCACATCACCGAGTTGGGTGGCGAGTACTTCAAGTTCGACGAAGCGCGCCAGGAACTGCGCGGTGAGCGCACGGGCATCCGCTATGCGATCGGCACCCGCGTACGCGTTCAGGTCAGCCGGGTGGACCTCGATGGCCGCAAGATCGACTTCCGGCTGGTGCACGAGGGTTCCGAGACCCCTGCGCCTCGGTCTGGCCGGGACCGTGGACCCGGCGATGGGCGCGGCAGCCGCCAGCGTATTTCTGCGCTCGAGGGAGGCGCGCGTGAATCCCGCCACGACGTTGGGCCGTCCTCGGAGCCAGAACGTTCTCCGAGGAAGAAGGCCGCGGCCGCCAAGGGCAGCGCCAAGAAGCCTGCCGCGAAACCTGCAGGCAAGGGACGCAAGTCCCGCCGCTGATCCTGCGCGGCGTGGCCCCGGAAGCCGCGCCGCCTTTTCGACATCACCACTCCATTGCGGACAACATGAGTTCTTCTTCAAAAATTGCCATCGTGACGGGTGGTGGCTCGGGTATCGGTCGCGCGGCCGCCCTGGCGCTGCTGCGCGATGGCTGGTCGGTCGTGGTGGCGGGGCGGCGCGAATCGCTGCTGGCCGAATTGGCCGAATTGGCCGAGCAGTCGCAGGCCGGGGCACGCGTACTGGCGGTGCCGACTAACGTAGCCGACCCGGCCTCCGTGCGGGCCCTGTTCGACCGGACGGTCGAGGCCTTCGGGCGTGTCGATCTGCTTTTCAACAATGCGGGCGTGGGAGCGCCGGCAGTGCCCCTGGAGGACTTGTCCCTGGAGCAGTGGAAGAACGTCGTCGACATCAACCTCAACGGCATGTTCTATTGCATCCAGAACGCCTTCCGCGTGATGAAGTCGCAGAGCCCGCGCGGCGGCCGCATCATCAACAACGGCTCCATCTCGGCGCACACGCCGCGCCCCCATTCCATCGCCTACACGGCCACCAAGCATGCGGTCATGGGCCTGACGAAGACGGCCTCCCTTGACGGTCGTCGCCATGACATCGCCGTGGGGCAAATCGATGTGGGCAATGCGGCGACGGAACTGGCGCAGCGCATGGCGGTGGGTGTGATGCAGGCGCATGGCGAGGTTGCGGTGGAGCCGCTGATGGATGTGGATATCGTGGGGCAATCAGTGCTCTACATGGCCAACCTGCCGCTGGAGGCCAATGTAATGTTCCACACCGTCATGGCCACGAAGATGCCGTTTGCGGGCCGCGGTTAGTTCAGGTTGACCGAAGTCGGGCCGCGCATGCGGGATGCTCCGTGTTCGCGCGCGCAGGGGATTGGTTTAGAGTGCGGTGAGCCCATTCCCCTCCACGGCCGTCCCGCGGCGGCAGTAAAGACCTGATGCTGTTTTTTCGATGCTGGCGAGCGTTTTGGTGCGCGGTCTGCCTGCTGTTCGGCGCCTCGATCGCGAAGGCGCAGCCCGTGCAGGCGCGCAATCCGGTGACGGTGGACGCTGGCATGTCGTCGCGTGTCCTGGCCTGCACGGCCTGTCACGGACCCGAGGGGCGGGCGACGCCCTACGGCTACTACCCGCGCATCGCCGGCAAACCCGCCGGCTACCTGTACCACCAACTTCTGAACTTCCGCGATGGCCGGCGGAGTTATCCGCAGATGACCTACCTGCTCGAACATCTCCCCGATGCCTACCTGCGGGAGATGGCTGAGCACTTCGCCAGCCTTGACGTGCCCTACGTGCCGCCGCCTGCTCTGCCTTTGCCGCCGGCGGTCGAGGAGCGCGGCCGGCGGTTGGTGCTGGAGGGTGACGGGGCGCGCGGCATTCCGGCGTGCGTGCAATGCCATGGCGCGTCGATGACCGGCGTGGCGCCATCGGTCCCTGGGCTGTTGGGTTTGCCGCGGGACTATCTCAACAGTCAGCTTGGCGCATGGCAGACAGCCCAACGCCGCGGCACGGCGCCCGACTGCATGGCCCGGGTGGCCAAGCGGCTGACGCCGGACGATGTGAGCGCCGTGTCCGCCTGGCTGGCTACCCGTCCGGTACCGCAGGGCGGCAAGCCCGCTCGGGCTTTTGCGGGCCCGTTGCCCTGGGCCTGTGGCGGCGTCGGTGGGGCCATCGTGCAGGAGGCACAGCAATGACCTGGCCGGTTCCACGCACGCGCAGGGGGTGGGCAGTGTGGGCGTTGGCGGCGGTCGCTGTGGCTGCGGCTGTGGTCTTGGGCATATTCGCGGCAACCACAGGAGAACTCGGGCATTGGGGGCGAGCCGTTGGGTCCGGGGCGCCGACGGCAACGGAAGGGCTGCCTTCATCGTCCACGCTGGTCGCCCGGGGTGCCTACCTGGCACGGGTGGGCAACTGCATGGGCTGCCATACCGTGCAGGGCGGTGCACCCTATGCCGGCGGGCGGAGCGTCGAGACCCCGTTCGGGCAGGTGCGGGCTCCCAATCTCACTCCCGACGACGCCACCGGCCTGGGACGGTGGTCGGCGGACGAGTTCTGGACTGCTCTGCACGAAGGGCGCTCCCGCGATGGTCGGCTGCTGTATCCCGCGTTTCCGTACACCAGCTACACCTCGATGGTGCGTGAAGATGCGGATGCCCTGTGGGCCTACTTGCGCACGGTCGAGCCCGTCCACCAGCCAAATCTGCCGCATGCGCTGAAGTATCCCTACAGCACGCAGTGGGCGTTGGCGGGGTGGCGCGCCCTGTTCTTTCGTCCTGGCGAGTGGCGCGTCGATCCGGCACGCCCGCCCGAATGGAACCGAGGCGCATACCTCGTTCAGTCATTGGGGCACTGTGCCGCGTGCCATACGCCGCGCAACGCGCTGGGCGGTAGCAAGAGCCGTGCGGCCTGGGCGGGTGGAATGCTGGACGGCCAGGGCTGGTATGCCCCGGCCTTGAATGATCCGGCCCAGGCAGGCTTGCAGGACTGGCCGGTCGAAGACATCGTCGCTCTGCTGCGCGTGGGGACTACCCCGCGGGCTGCTGTCAGTGGGCCCATGGCCGAGGTGGTGGTGCGAAGCACCCAGTACCTCGACGATGCCGATGCCCGGGCCGTGGCCGTCTATCTGCAAAGCCTGCCGTTGCAGCGTGCTGAACCGGAGGAGGCTGCCCAGCCAGTGGTGCAGACACTCCAGCGTGGGCAGGGCCTGTATACGCGCCACTGCGCCCAGTGCCATGGGGACGGCGGCGAAGGGGTGGCCGGGGCAATGCCGCCGCTGGCGGGGAACCGGGCTGTGGTACTTCAACCGCCGGTCAACGTGATCCGTACGATCCTGCATGGTGGGTATCTTCCAGCGACGGCGGGCAATCCACGGCCGCACGGAATGCCTCCGTTCCTGCACGTGCTCAGCGATGAGGAAATCGCGGACGTGGCCACGTTCATCCGCAATGCCTGGGGCAACACGGCCCCATCCGTAGGTACCATAGATGTCTACCGTGCGCGCTAAAAAAAAGCGCATGCGTCGTGCAGCCTCCGCCGTTGATTCCGTCAAGGACCTCCCTCATGGACCGACCGTCCGCCCCCAGTGGCCTCGCGCCTTCCGCATCCGCCGCCGCCGAATGGTCGGTGGTCTGTCTCTGCGCCGAATGGTGTGGCGTGTGCCGGGAATACGAAGGGCTCTTCAAGGCACTGGAATCGCTGCATCCTGGGGTGAGGTTTCTCTGGATCGATGTCGAGGATCGCGAGGATATCGTCGAGGATTTCGACGTCGAGACCTTTCCCTCGCTGCTGATTGCCCAGGGCCCACTGGTCCGTTTCCTGGGGCCGTTGCTGCCCCAGTCCGGAGTGCTGGACCGCCTGTTGCGCAGCCTCATGGAGCGCCCCGGGGCCGAGGCGGGGCCGGGGGAGGAGGCCCAGGCGCTGTGGGCCCGCGTGCGTGCTGCAAACGTGTAGGCCTAGGATGCAAGTTGCGTGCCGCCAGCTTTGCAAAGCGGGGCTTTAACCGCTACAATAGCGGCTTCACGACCAAACGGGCGGGTACTCACCGCCCGTTTTTTTTGGGCGTTTGCTTTTCGAGCTCGAAGCTGCCGGGTTGACTGGGTGGTTGTCGGGTTTTTCGCACTTCTGGAAACTGAACAGAACACACGTGGCATTGCAAGAGATCGTCGAACAGACAGTGGCTGGCCTGGGTTACGACCTGGTGGAGGTGGAACGCTCCGCCGGCGGGCTGCTGCGCATCACCATCGATCTGCCATGGAGCGCGCCCGATGTGAACGCGCAACTGCCCGTGGCCGAGCAGTTCGTGACCGTCGAGGACTGCGAGAAGGTCACGCGCCAGTTGCAGTTCGCCCTGGAAGTCGACGGCGTCGAATACAAGCGGCTGGAAGTGTCGTCCCCCGGCATCGATCGCCCCCTGCGCCACGAGCAGGATTTCCTGCGGTTTGCCGGCGAGGTGATCGACATCACCTTGAAGGCGCCCCTGGGTGCTGCTGCCGAAGGCCAGGTGAATGCCAATCGCAAGAAATTCCGCGGCACGCTGGAGCGGGCCGAGTCAGGCGGCTGGCAAATCGTGTGGAGCGATGAGCCGCCGCCCAAGCCTGGCCAGAGAGTCAGCAAAAAGCGTGTGCCGCCGCCGTTGCAGGCCCTGGGCTTCACGCTGGACGAACTGCGCGATGCACGTCTCGCGCCCATCGTGGATTTCAAGGGGCGTGGCTCCAAGGCCGGGCCTCCGCCGGGCTGAGACTTCAAAGATAAAAATTTCGGACCAGCGCTGCCGGCGTAGGCCCCCAAGTGATTGAGAAACAGGAGAGTCGTCGCATGAATCGCGAATTGTTGATGTTGGTTGAGGCTATTTCGCGTGAGAAGAACGTCGAGCGCGATGTGGTGTTTGGCGCCGTCGAATCCGCCCTGGCGCAGGCGACGAAAAAGCTGTACCCCGGCGAAGTGGACATTCGCGTCGCCATCGACCGCGACAGCGGTAACTACGAGACTTTCCGCCGCTGGCTGGTGGTGCCCGACGATGCCGGCCTGCAAAATCCGGATGCTGAAGAACTGCTGATGGACGCGCAGGAGCGCATCGCCGATGTCGAGGTCGGCGAGTACATCGAAGAAGGTGTCGAGTCCGTGCCCATCGGCCGCATCGGTGCGATGGCTGCCAAGCAGGTGATCCTGCAGAAGATCCGCGACGCCGAGCGCGAGATGCTGCTCAACGACTTCATGTCCCGCGGCGAGCGCATCTTCACCGGTACCGTCAAGCGCATGGACAAAGGCGACATCATTGTCGAGTCCGGCCGCGTGGAAGGCCGCCTGCGCCGGGGCGAGATGATTCCCAAGGAAAACCTGCGCAACGGCGACCGCGTGCGGGCCATGATCATGGAAGTCGACCTAACGCTGCGGGGCGCGCCGATCATCCTCTCGCGCTCGGCGCCGGAATTCATGATCGAGCTGTTCCGCAACGAGGTTCCCGAGATCGAGCAGGGGCTGCTGGAGATCAAGAGCTGCGCCCGCGATGCCGGCAGCCGCGCCAAGATCGCCGTGCTGTCCCATGACAAGCGCGTGGATCCCATCGGTACCTGCGTCGGCGTCCGCGGCACCCGCGTCAACGCGGTGACCAATGAACTGGCCGGAGAGCGTGTGGACATCGTGCTGTGGTCCGAAGACCCCGCACAGTTCGTGATCGGCGCGCTGGCGCCGGCCAACGTCTCGTCCATCGTGGTGGACGAAGAAAAGCACGCCATGGATGTGGTGGTGGACGAGGAGAACCTCGCGATCGCCATCGGCCGCGGCGGTCAGAACGTGCGCCTGGCTTCCGAACTCACGGGCTGGAAGATCAACATCATGGACGCGGCGGAGTCGGCCCAGAAGCAGGCCAACGAAACCGATGCGTCCCGCAAGCTGTTCATGGAAAAGCTGGATGTGGACGAAGAGATCGCCGACATCCTGATCGCCGAAGGTTTCGCCAGCCTGGAAGAGGTGGCCTATGTGCCGCTGCAGGAAATGCTGGAGATCGAGAGCTTCGACGAAGACACCGTCAACGAGCTGCGCGCCCGCGCCAAGGATGCCCTGCTCACGATGGAAATCGCCCGCGAGGAAAGCGTCGAGGGCGTGTCGCAGAACTTGCGTGACCTCGAGGGCCTGACGCCCGATCTCATCGCCAAGCTGGCGGAGGGTGGGGTGCACACGCGTGATGACGTGGCCGATCTGGCCATTGATGAACTGACCGACCTGACCGGACAGTCTGAAGAAGATGCCAAGGCCTTGATCATGAAGGCACGCGAACATTGGTTCGCAGGGCAGCAAGAGTAAGGTCAGGGGAGGTACGAGCCAAATATGTCCAGTAACACCGTCGCCGAGTTCGCCACCGAACTCAAGAAATCACCGGAAACCCTGCTTGACCAACTCAAGTCCGCAGGCGTGGCGAAGTCCGCGCCCAGCGATGCGTTGACCGAGTTCGACAAGCAGAAGCTGTTGGCCTTCCTGCAAGCCAGCCATGGCACGGCTTCGGCCGATCGCAAGAAGATCACCCTGACCAAGAAGTCGACCAGCGAGATCAAGCAGGCCGATGCCACGGGCAAGGCGCGCACGATCCAGGTGGAAGTGCGCAAGAAGCGCACCTTCATCAAGCGCGAGGATGACGAAGGCGTGGCCGAGAACGAAGAGTCCTCCGCTGCACCATCCCCCGAGGATCTGGAGCTGGCGCGCCGCGAGGAAGAGGCGCGTCGCCAGGCCGAGCTGATCAGCCGCCAGGAAGCCGAACTCACGGTCAAGCGCCGTGAGCGCGAAGCGCGCGAACTGCGCGAACGCGAGGCCGAAGAGCGCGCCGCGGCCTATGCCGCCCAGCAGGCCGAGAAGAAGGCCGTGGCTTCTGCCGAGAAGGAAGAAGCCTCTCGCGAAGCCGCAGCCGAAGCGGAAGCCCGTTCCAAGGCCCAGGCGGAAGCCCGTGCCAAGGCCGAGGCCGAGTCGTCTGCCCGTGCTGCGGAAGAATCCGCGCGCGCCGCCGACCTGGACGAACGCCGTCGCAAGGCCCTCGCCGAGGCGGAGGCCATCCGCGCCATGATGGCCACGCCCAAGAAGGTCATGGTCGCCAAGAAGCCCGAGGAACTCAAGCCGGCGGCCAAGGCCCCGGGGGCTGGCGATGCCAAGAAGGGCACGCTGCACAAGCCGGCCACGGTGCCGGGTGCAGCCCGCACGGGTGCGGGTGCACCGGCCGCGCCAGGTTCCGGCAAGGAAGTGAAGTCGGCCAAGCTGTCCTCCAGCTGGGCAGGCGATCCGGCCAAGAAGAAGGAAATCAAGACCCGCGGCGACAGCAGTGGCGGTGTGGGTCGCAACAACTGGCGCGGTGGCCCGCGCGGCCGCCGTGGCAATGACCGCGACGACCAGCAAGGTCGTCAGCCGCAGGCCCCGGTGGAGGCGCGCATCATCGAAGTGCATGTGCCCGAGACCATCACGGTGGCCGAGCTGGCGCACAAGATGTCGATCAAGGCGTCCGAGGTCATCAAGGCGTTGATGAAGATGGGCCAGATGGTCACCATCAACCAGCCGCTGGACCAGGACACGGCCATGATCGTGGTCGAGGAAATGGGCCACAAGGCCGTGGTGGCGGCGCTGGATGATCCGGAAGCCTTCACCGACGAAGAAGCGACCGGCCCACAGGCCGAGGCGCTGCCGCGTGCTCCTGTGGTGACCGTGATGGGCCACGTCGACCACGGCAAGACCTCGCTGCTGGACTACATCCGCCGCGCCAAGGTGGCCGCGGGCGAAGCCGGCGGTATCACGCAGCACATCGGTGCCTACCACGTGGAAACGCCGCGCGGCATGGTGTCGTTCCTCGATACCCCGGGTCACGAGGCCTTCACGGCCATGCGTGCCCGCGGTGCCCAGGCGACCGACATCGTCATCCTGGTGGTGGCGGCCGACGACGGCGTGATGCCCCAGACGAAGGAAGCCATCAAGCACGCGAAGGCGGCTGGTGTTCCGATCGTGGTGGCCATCACCAAGTCCGACAAGCCCGATGCCAACTTCGAACGCGTCAAGCAAGAGCTGGTGGTCGAGGAAGTGGTGCCGGAAGAGTACGGCGGCGAATCGCCGTTCGTGCCGGTGTCCTCCAAGACCGGTGCCGGTATCGACGATCTGCTGGAGCAGGTGCTGCTGCAGGCCGAAGTGCTGGAACTGAAGGCGCCCGTCGAGTCGCTGGCCAAGGGCCTGGTGATCGAAGCGCAACTGGACAAGGGCCGCGGCCCTGTGGCCACGGTGCTGGTGCAGTCCGGCACGCTGAAGGTCGGCGACATCGTGCTGGCAGGCCAGACCTATGGCCGCGTGCGCGCCATGCTGGACGAGAACGGAAAGCCAGCCAAGACGGCGGGTCCGTCGATCCCGGTGGAAATCCAGGGTCTGACCGAAGTGCCGCAGGCTGGCGACGACTTCCAGGTGCTGAGCGACGAACGCCGTGCCCGCGAAGTAGCGACCTACCGCGCCGGCAAGTTCCGCAACACCAAGCTGGCCAAGCAGCAGGCTGCGAAGCTGGAGAACATGTTCGCCGACATGACGGCGGGCGAGGTCAAGACCCTCCCCATCATCGTCAAGGCCGACGTGCAGGGTTCGCAGGAAGCGCTGTCGCAGTCGCTGCTCAAGCTGTCGACCGACGAAGTCAAGGTCCAGCTGGTGTACGCCGGCGTGGGCGGCATCAGCGAGTCCGACATCAACCTGGCGATCGCCTCCAAGGCCATCGTGATCGGCTTCAACGTGCGTGCCGATGCCGGCGCGCGCAAGACGGCCGAGAGCAACGGTGTCGACCTGCACTACTACAGCATCATCTATGACGCTGTGGATGAGCTCAAGGTCGCCATGTCCGGCATGCTGGCTCCCGAGCAGCGCGAGGAAGTCATCGGTACGGCCGAGATCCGCACGGTGTTTGTCGCCACGAAGATCGGCACGATTGCTGGTTCGTACATCACGTCCGGCATGGTCCACCGCAATGCACGCTTCCGCCTGCTGCGCGACAACGTCGTGGTCTACACGGGCGAAGTCGACTCGGTCAAGCGCCTGAAGGACGACGTCAAGGAAGTCAAGGAAGGCTTCGAGTGCGGTATCAAGTTGAAGAACTACAGCGACATCAAGGAAGGTGATCAGCTCGAGTTCTTCGACATCAAGGAAATCGCGCGGACGCTTTGATGCAATCTTTTTGCACCCCATACAGCCCGCGCATCGCCAGCGCGGCATCGCACGCCGCCCCTCAGAGGGCTGCGGAGCAAGCCACGCCAGCGGACGCCACGGAACTGGCTTTGCCAGGCCGTCGGCGTCGTCCCCCTGAGGGGGGAAGGCGCGAAGCGACTCAGGGGGGGAATTGAATATGGCTGGCAAGAAATCCTCCACGCCCAACCGCAGCTTCAAGGTCGCGGACCAGATCCAGCGCGACCTGACCGAGCTGATCCGCGAGTTGAAGGACCCGCGCATCGGCATGGTCACCCTGCAGGCGGTGGAGGTCACTCCCGACTACGCGCACGCGAAGGTGTTCTTCAGTGTGCTCGTGGGCGACACCGATGCGACCCAGGAAGCGCTCAACCAGGCGTCGGGGTTCCTGCGCAACGGCCTGTTCAAGCGTTTGCACATCCACACCGTGCCTACGCTGCACTTCGTGTTTGACCGCACCACCGAGCGTGCGTCGGACATGAACGCGCTGATCGCGCGCGCCGTGGCTTCGCGCTCCAAAGACGACGACGAAGCATGACGGTACGCGCTCCCCGCATCCGGGTGCAGCGGCGCCCGGTGCACGGAGTGCTGCTGCTCGACAAACCCCTGGGCTTTTCCAGCAACGACGCGTTGCAGAAGGCCAAGTGGCTGCTGCGCGCCGAAAAGGCCGGCCACACCGGAACGCTCGACCCCCTGGCCAGCGGCGTGTTGCCGCTGTGCTTTGGTGCGGCCACCAAGTTCAGCCAGCTGCAACTGGATGCGCCCAAGACCTATGAGGCCGTCGCGCTGCTGGGCACCACCACGACCACCGGCGATGCCGAGGGCGAGGTGGTGGAACGCTGCGCGGTGGACGTGGCGGCACTGACGCCCGAGCGTCTGGCCGCGGTCCAGCAACAGTTCACCGGCCCCATCCGCCAGGTGCCGCCGATGCACAGCGCGCTCAAGAAGGACGGCAAGGCGATGTACGAATACGCGCGCGCCGGGATCGAGGTCGAGCGGCCCGCGCGGGATGTGGTGATTCATGCATTGGAATTGGCTCTAACGCAGACGGAGCAAGCGCTGCCAGCTATCAAAATGGTAGTGCGGTGCAGCAAGGGCACGTACATCCGTACCCTGGGTGAGGACGTGGGCCGCGCCTTGGGCTGCGGCGCGCACCTGGTCTTTCTGCGCCGCATCGATACGGGTGGACTGGGCGTGGACCGCTGCATCACGCTGCAGGCACTGGAGGCCATGACGGAAGACGAGCGCATGGCCTGCGTGCACCCTGTGGAAACCCTGCTGGCCGGGCATGCGAATGTCACGCTCGACAGCGAAAATGCAGGCCGGTTTCTGTCCGGCATGCGCAGGCGGGGCCCCTGGCCCGATGCCGAAGCCGTGGCCGTGTTCGGGGGCCAACCCCGCGCACTTCTAGGGGTGGCCCATGTGGCAGGCGGCGAACTCATTCCGGAACGGCTCCTGAGCCCTCTGGAGATTCAACAGATTCTGGAAGAAAAAACGCCGCCTGCAGAGCGCGGCACATTGGAAGCACTATGAGCAAACAAATCCGCAACATCGCCATCATCGCGCACGTTGACCATGGCAAGACCACCATGGTGGACCAGCTGCTGCGCCAGTCCGGTACCTTCGCCGACCACGAAAAGGTCGTCGATACCGTCATGGACAACAACGCCATCGAAAAAGAGCGTGGCATCACCATCCTGGCCAAGAACTGCGCTGTGAGCTGGGAAGGCACGCACATCAATATCGTCGACACCCCGGGCCACGCGGACTTCGGCGGCGAAGTGGAACGCGCCCTGTCCATGGTCGACAGTGTGGTGCTGCTGATCGATGCGCAGGAAGGCCCCATGCCCCAGACGCGCTTCGTGACGAAGAAGGCCCTGGCCTTGGGCCTGCGCCCCATCCTGGTCGTGAATAAGGTGGACAAGCCCGGCGCCAACCCCGACAAGGTCGTGAACGCCGCGTTCGACCTGTTCGACAAGCTGGGTGCCACCGACGAGCAGCTCGACTTCCCCGTGGTGTACGCCTCGGGCATCAACGGCTGGTCGTCGCTGGAAGAGGGTGCTCCCGGTGAGCAGTGGGGCCCCGACATGTCGGCCCTGTTCAACACCATCCTGAAGCACGTGCCCCCGAACTCGGGCGATGCCTCCGCTCCGCTGCAACTGCAGATCTCGGCGCTGGACTTCTCCACCTTCGTGGGCCGCATCGGTGTGGGCCGTATCAGCCAGGGCACGCTGAAGCCCGGCCAGGATGTGCTGGTCATGGAAGGTCCGGACGGCAAGAGCGTCAAGGGCCGTGTGAACCAGGTGCTGACGTTCCAGGGCCTGGACCGCATGCAGACCCCGCTGGCCGGCCCCGGCGACATCGTGCTGATCAACGGCATCGAGGACATCGGCATCGGCGTGACCGTGACCGATCCTGCCAACCCCGCGCCGCTGCCCATGCTGAAGGTGGACGAGCCCACGCTGACGATGAACTTCTGCGTGAACACCTCGCCGCTGGCCGGCCGTGAAGGCAAGTTCGTGACCAGCCGCCAGATCTGGGACCGCCTGCAGAAGGAACTGCAGCACAACGTGGCCCTGCGCGTGAAGGAAACCGACGAAGAAGGCATCTTCGAAGTCATGGGTCGCGGCGAACTGCACCTGACCATCCTGCTGGAAAACATGCGCCGTGAAGGCTACGAGCTGGCCGTTTCCAAGCCGCGCGTGGTGTTCAAGGATATCGACGGCGTGAAGCACGAGCCGATTGAGCTGGTGACGGCCGACATCGAAGAAGGCCACCAGGGCGGCGTGATGCAGGCCCTGGGCGAGCGCAAGGGCGAGCTGGTGAACATGGAGTCCGACGGCCGCGGCCGCGTGCGCCTGGAATACCGCATCCCGGCCCGTGGCCTGATCGGTTTCACCAACGAGTTCCTGAACCTGACGCGCGGTTCCGGCCTCATCAGCAACATCTTCGACAGCTACGAGCCGCACAAGGGCGCCATCGGTGGCCGGAAAAACGGCGTGCTGATCTCCATGGACGACGGTGAAATCTTCACCTACGCCCTGGGCAAGCTGGACGACCGTGGCCGCATGTTCGTGAAGGCGAACGACCCGGTGTACGAAGGCATGATCGTCGGCATCCACAGCCGCGACAACGACCTGATCGTGAACGCCACGCGCACCAAGCAGCTGACCAACTTCCGCGTGAGCGGCAAGGAAGACGCGATCAAGATCACGCCCCCGATCGACCTCACGCTGGAATACGGCGTGGAGTTCATCGAGGACGACGAGCTGGTCGAAATCACGCCCAAGAGCGTGCGTCTGCGCAAGCGTTTCCTGACGGAAAACGAGCGCAAGCGCGCCGGCCGTTCGTGATCGCTTCCTGAGCGACGAAAAAAAGGAGCCCTCGGGCTCCTTTTTTTATGCTGCATGCTATTGAAATAATAGCTAAATGCGCTTTTGGAATAAGCGTTGGAGGCCGCTTTTATTGCCTTATGGGCGCGGGCGTGTGCCGGTCGACGGGGGCCTGCGCGGCTGGGCTGTCGCCGGTGCCCGGGAGACAGCCTGGCGCATCGGCGTCCGGCACAATGGCGGCCTCCGGCAACGGGTGCCGGGTGCTTACCCAGACACAAGACGTACAGAGAGAGACATCCATGAGCGAAGCAGAACAGCACATCGTCAGCGAAATCCGAGGCCAGGTGGGCTTCATCACCCTGAACCGCGCCAAGGCGCTGAACGCGCTGTCGCTGGACATGGTGCGCTCGCTGATGGGGACCTTGCTGGCCTGGCAGCACAACGCTGACGTGCGGGCCGTTGCCATCCGCGGCACGAACAAGGAGGGCGCGTTCGGCGCCTTCTGCGCGGGCGGAGACATCCGCTTTCTGCACCAGGCCGGCAGCCGCGGCGATCCGCGGCTGGAGGATTTCTTCACCGAGGAATACGCGCTCAACCACCTGATCCACCACTACGGCAAGCCCTACATCGCCTTCATGGATGGCATCGTCATGGGCGGCGGCATGGGGATCAGCCAGGGCGGCAGCCTGCGCCTGGTGACCGAGCGTACGAAGATGGCCATGCCCGAGACCGCCATCGGCCTGTTCCCCGATGTGGGTGGTGGCTATTTCCTGTCGCGCTGTCCGGGCCGCGTGGGCGAATGGCTGGGCCTCACCGGGCACACCATCGGCGCTGCCGAGGCGATCGCCTGGGGGCTGGCCGACGGATGCCTGCCCGTGGAGCAATTGGCGGCGGTCTGGGAGGGGCTGGGTGCGCGCCCGTTCGCCGATGGGCCGGCTGTCGAGCAATGGGTGGCGTCGCACTGCGTGGCGCCTGCAGCGTCGTCGGCTCCGAGCGGCGACCGCGATGCCATCGATGCGTACTTTGCCCTGGACAGCGTGCAGGCCATCGTCACGGCCCTGGAATCCTCCGGCGATGCATGGGCCCGCGCCACCGCCGAGACATTGCGCAAGCGTTCTCCGCTAATGCTGCACGTGGTGCTGGAACAAATCCGCCGTGCGCGCGAGATGGATCTGGCGACCGATCTGCGCATGGAGCGCGACATGGTGCGCCACTGCTTCTACCTGCGCCCCGGCCAGAGCGAGACCGTCGAGGGCATCCGCGCCCTGGCTGTCGACAAGGACCACGCGCCGCGCTGGAGCCCCGCCCGCATCGAGGACGTGCCGGCGGAACTGGTGCAGGCCTTCTTCGCCAGCCCCTGGCCCGCGCATGCGCACCCGCTCGCCGCACTCCAGGGTTGACATTGCTACTTATATGATAGCAATAGGCGCTTGATGGATAAGCGCTAGAGACTGTTTTTGCTTCAAGAAAGCAAAAAAGCCGCACAGTGTGCGGCTTTTGTCGAGGGCGCAGGACCGGGCGGCGTCAGGGACGCGCCACCTTCCACACGCCGTTCACGCCATCGCCCAGCTTCGTGCCGGGCTGGGTGTCCTTCACGAAGTAGTACAGCGGCTGGCCCTTGTAGGCCCACTGGCGGCTGTTGTCGCTGCGCACCAGGATGGAATAGTCGCCCTGCGGCTGCGCACCGGCGGTCACCGGCAGCGGAGGCCAGTTGACGGCGCACTGGTCGTAGCAGGCCGACGTGCCGCTGCCCACCGTGTCCTTGGTGAAGGTGTACAGCGTGCGCCCGTCGGGGCCGATCAGGGTGCCGTCTGCCGCCTGCGTAGGCGTGCTGGGCTTGGCGGCAGCTTGCGGGTGGTGCGTGCCGCTCGTACCGCAGGCGGCCAGCAAGGTAGCCGAGAGGGTGATGGCGATGAAGGAGAGCTTGCGATTCATGAACGGGCTCCTAGCTGGGAGTTGGCGAAGCCCCCGACTGTAGAGAAGCGGACCGGCCCCCGGCTGTCGGACGGGTGCCCGACCTGCCTCGTTCTGCGCGTTCAGCGGTGGCGGCTCTTCATCGCGCGCTCCACCTCGCGCTTGCCTTCCCGGTCCTTGATGGTGTCACGCTTGTCGTGTTCCGCCTTGCCCTTGGCGAGGGCAACCTCGCACTTGGCGCGCCCGTCCTTCCAGTGCAGGTTGATGGGGACCAGCGTATAGCCCTTTTGCTCCACCTTGGCGATGAGGCGCTCGATCTCCGTCTTGTGCAGCAGCAGCTTCTTGGTGCGGACGGCGTCCGGGCTTACGTGCGTGGAGGCGGTCTTGAGCGGATTGATCTGGCAGCCGATCAGGTACAGCTCCCCCTCGCGCGCCACGACGTAGCCGTCGGTGAGCTGCACCTTGCCTTCGCGCAGCGCCTTCACTTCCCAGCCGTGCAGCACCATGCCGGCTTCGTAGCGCTCCTCGAAGAAATAGTTGTACGAGGCCTTCTTGTTGTCGGCGATGCGGGACGATGAATCAGGTTTCTTGGCCATAGTTACTAGATGCGGCGCAAACCGGGAGTTCAAAGGCCTCCCTACAATTGTTGTCGTCTCGCTCCCACGATTCTAGGGCCAGGCATTCTCTGCAAGCCCTAAGAACGTGTTGACGATCTCCCAGGGGTTGCGCAGCGGTGTGGGCGGGAAGGGATGCAAGGCGCGGTGCGCAGTGGATAGCATGGCGATCCACCAGCGCCGCAACGCCGCAGACCGCCCGCCCACACCACTGCCCTTCGGGTTGGAGCGAAATCGGGCGATTGCGCTCCAACGCGACCCCTGCGAGATCGTCAACACGTTCTAAGATGCCTCCGTCCACGACCGTCTCTGGCCTCTGGCCCCATCCAGCATGAAAACCGTCAACAAGTCCGTCCTGATCTGGTACAGCCCCGAAGAAATGTTTGCTCTGGTGACGGATGTGGCCAAGTACCCCGAATTCCTGCCGTGGTGCGACCGCGCCTCCGTGCTGGAGCAGGACGCCACCAGCATGACGGCCGAGGTGGGCATCGCCATGGGCGCGCTGCGCAAGTCGTTTGTCACGCGCAACACCCATGAGCAAGGCCGCCGCGTCCACATGCAGCTCGTCAAAGGACCGTTCTCGCAACTGGAGGGGGACTGGCAGTTCCTGCCGGTCGGCGATGGCACGCAACGGGCCTGCCGGGTGCAGCTGCAACTGCAATACGGTTTCGACAATGCGGCGCTGGCCGCCCTGGTGGGGCCCGTGTTCGACCGCATCGCGGGCTCCATGGTGGATGCCTTCATCAAGCGTGCAGAGCAGGTCTATGGCTGAGTCCCTGCTGCGCATTGCAGTGGCTGCATCGCTGGTGCCCGGCCAGGTTCGCGAATGGGCGCTGGAGCTGCCCGTGGGCGCGACGGTGGCGGACGCGCTGCGGGCCTGCTCGCTGGATCCGGCAGACACCGATTACGCACCCGCGATCTGGGGCCGCGGCACTGACGTGCGCCAGGCGTTGGAAGAGGGGGACCGGGTGGAGTGGTGCCGGCCGCTGGTCGTGGACCCCAAGGTGGCCCGCCGCGAGCGGTTTGCCCGGCAAGGCCGCCGGGGCACGGGCCTTTTTGCAGAGCGCCGCCCGGGTGCCAAGGCCGGGTACTGACACGCTGCGCCCAGGGAGGCGCATCGCGCGCTGGTCCGAGGGATTTCTGCCGGCGCTCAGGGCGCGGATCTGGCCGCGCCGCAGTCCGACGCGATGATCGCGTCCGCCCGCTTGTTCTCCGCTTCGCGCGTCGCATCGCTCATGAAGCCGCGTTCGCCCTGCGCATTGGTGTGGGCCAGCAGCTGACCGGAGTTGAGCGTGGCTTTCGTCTGCTGTGCGCGCGTGCAGTTCTCGGCGCGGGCGCGGGCGATGCGATCGCCTTCGGCCTTTTTGCGTGCGGCCTCCGCGGCTTCGGCTTCCGCCTTGCGTGCCTCCAGCTCGCCATCCTTGCCCGATGGGCGGGGCAGGGCTGCCTGAGGCGCTCCAACGGCGCTGGCTGCGGGAGCCGTCGGTGCCGCAGGGGCCGCAGCCGTTGAGGGGCGGGGGGCGCCCCCCGGCTGCTTGAGGATGTTCTGCGGCGGAACGTCCTGCGCAGGGGGGCGGTCGCTGAAGACCTTGCGGCCATCCTTGTCCACCCACTGCCATTGGGCGGATGCGCCCAGCGCCCAGGAGCAGGCCACGGCGAGCAGGACCATTCGGTGCATTTTCATGCGCTGGAGTGTAGCCAGGGCCGCGCGGGGGCGCCAGCGGCCACCCCGGGCCAGCGTGTGCTGCGTCCGCGCGGGTACAATCCGCCTTTTGGAGCTTTCTCATGCGCCTTCTTGGAAAAGCGCTCACCTTCGACGATGTGTTGCTGGTGCCAGCGTACTCCCAGGTCCTGCCCAAGGACACGTCCCTCGCTACCCGCCTGTCCCGCAACATCCAGCTGAATCTGCCTTTGGTGTCCGCTGCCATGGATACCGTGACCGAGGCGCGCTTGGCCATCGCCATCGCGCAGGAGGGCGGCATCGGCATCGTCCACAAGAACCTCACGCCGCAGGAGCAGGCGGCGCAGGTCGCGAAGGTTAAGCGTTATGAATCCGGCGTCGTGCGCGACCCGGTGGTGATCACCCCGGAGCACACGGTGCTGCAGGTGCTGCAGCTGTCCGAGCAGCTGGGTATTTCGGGCTTCCCGGTCTGTGATGGCGGCAAGGTGGTCGGCCTGGTGACGGGCCGCGACCTGCGCTTCGAGACGCGCTACGACGTCAAGGTGCGCGAGATCATGACGCCGCGCGAAAAGCTCATCACGGTGAAGGAAGGCGCTTCGGCCGCCGAAGCCAAGGCTTTACTGAACAAGCACAAGCTGGAGCGTCTGCTGGTCGTTGACGATGCTTTTGAGCTCAAGGGCCTGATTACCGTCAAGGACATCACCAAGCAGACCAGCTTCCCTAACGCCGCACGCGACAGCAATGGCCGCCTGCGCGTGGGCGCTGCGGTCGGCGTGGGCGATGGCACCGAAGAGCGCGTCGAAGCGCTGGTCAAGGCCGGCGTCGATGCCATCGTCGTGGACACGGCCCACGGCCACAGCAAGGGCGTGATCGAACGCGTGCGCTGGGTCAAGCAGAACTACCCCCAGGTGGACGTGATCGGCGGCAACATTGCCACCGGGGCTGCGGCCCTGGCGCTGGTCGAGGCGGGTGCTGACGCCGTCAAGGTCGGCATCGGCCCGGGCTCCATCTGCACCACCCGCATCGTGGCCGGCGTGGGTGTGCCCCAGATCATGGCCATCGACAGCGTGGCCACGGCGCTCAAGGGCACGGGCGTGCCGCTGATCGCTGACGGCGGCATCCGCTACAGCGGCGACATCGCCAAGGCCCTGGCCGCTGGCGCCAGCACCATCATGATGGGCGGTATGTTTGCCGGTACCGAAGAGGCGCCGGGCGAAGTCATCTTGTTCCAGGGCCGCAGCTACAAGAGCTACCGCGGCATGGGCTCCATTGGTGCCATGCAGCAGGGCAGTGCGGACCGCTACTTCCAGGAATCCAGCACCGGCAATCCCAACGCCGACAAGCTGGTGCCCGAGGGGATCGAAGGCCGCGTGCCCTACAAGGGCTCCATGGTGTCGATCGTCTTCCAGATGGCCGGCGGCGTGCGCGCTGCGATGGGCTACTGCGGCTGCGCCACGATCGAAGAGATGAACAACAAGGCGGAGTTCGTCGAGATCACCACGGCCGGCATCCGCGAGAGCCACGTGCACGATGTGCAGATCACGAAGGAAGCGCCGAACTACCGCGCCGACTGATCTTGTCCGATTCTGGCCTGATTGAATAAATCTGGTCAGGCCGATATAGTCTGGTCTGAGTTAACCATTCAGGCCAGACTTTTTTGTTTATGCAGTCTTTCGGCATCTACGACGCGAAAAGCCGCTTCTCGGCCCTCATCGAACTGGTCGAACAGGGCGAGGAAGTGCGCATCACCCGCCATGGCAAGGAGGTGGTGCGCATGCTGCCCGTGCGCCGGCGCCCGGTGATCTCCGACGAGCAGATCGCCCGGGAGCTGGGGCAGATGGATGCGCTGCACGCCACCATCCGGCCGGCAGCCGCCGGTGCGGCTGCCCACGATTTGCGCCGCGTGGGGCGGAGCCAGGCATGACTGCTTTCGTTCTGGATGCTTCCGTGACCGCCGCCTGGTTGCTGCCGGATGCGGCCAGCGACCACACACGGCGCCTCTATGCCCTCATTCGCCGGGACGAGGTGGAGCCGCAAGCCCCCAACCTCTGGCACTGGGAGTGCAGCAACATCCTGTCTGCCGGAGTGCACAGTGGACGTGTGCCGCCCGCGGCCATCGAAGGGCTGTGGAGCGTTCTGGAAGCCATTCGCCACCGGGTGGAGCTGCATGAGCTGGCGCCTGCCCAGCACAAGGCCGTGCTCGATGTGGCGCTGGAAACCGGCCTGCCTACCCTGGACGCGTCCTACCTCTGGCTGGCCCGGTCGCTGCGGCTGCCGCTGGCCACATTCGACCCCGACCAGATCGCCGCTGCCGAGCGCAGCGGCGTGCCCCTTCTCGACCTCTCCCGCCTCTGACGGACCACCACCATGCAACACCAGAAAATCCTCATCCTCGACTTCGGCTCCCAGGTCACCCAGCTCATCGCCCGCCGAGTGCGCGAGGCGCATGTCTACAGCGAAGTGCATCCCTGCGATGTGACCGACGAGTGGATCCGTGAGTACGCCAAGGACGGCACGCTCAAGGGCGTCATCCTGTCGGGTAGCCATGCCAGCGTGTACGAGGACACGACCGACAAGGCGCCCCAGGCCGTGTTCGAACTGGGCGTGCCGGTGCTGGGCATCTGCTACGGCATGCAGACCATGGCGCATCAGCTGGGCGGCAGGGTGGAAGGCGGGCACAAGCGGGAATTCGGCTTCGCCGCCGTGCGCGCCCATGGGCATACCGAACTGCTCAAGGACATCGCCGACTTCACCACCGCCGAAGGCCACGGCATGCTCAACGTGTGGATGAGCCACGGTGACAAGGTCACCGAGCTGCCGCCGGGGTTCAAGCTCATGGCCAGCACCGACAGCTGTCCCATCGCCGGAATGGCCGACGAAGCGCGCCGCTTCTACGCCGTGCAATTCCACCCTGAAGTCACGCACACCGTGCAGGGCAAGGCGCTGCTGGAGCGTTTCGTCCTGGGCATCTGCAAGGTGCAGCCCGACTGGGTGATGGGTGACTACATCGAGGAAGCCGTTCAGAAAATCCGTGAGCAGGTGGGTGACGAGGAAGTCATCCTGGGCCTGTCCGGCGGCGTGGACTCGTCGGTTGCCGCCGCGCTGATCCACCGGGCCATCGGCGACCAGCTCACCTGCGTGTTCGTCGACCACGGCTTGCTGCGCCTGAACGAAGGCGATATGGTCATGGAAATGTTCGAGGGCAAGCTGCACGCCCGCGTGATCCGCGTGGATGCGAGCGAACTGTTCCTGGGCAAGCTGGCCGGTGTGAACGAACCGGAAGCCAAGCGCAAGATCATCGGCGGCGAGTTCGTCACCGTCTTCAAGCAGGAGGCGGCCAAGCTCAAGGCCGGCGACGGTGGCCACAAGGGGGCCACCTTCCTGGCACAGGGCACGATCTATCCCGATGTCATCGAATCGGGTGGCGCCAAGAGCAAGAAGGCTGTCACCATCAAGAGCCACCACAACGTGGGGGGCCTACCCGAGCAGCTCGGCCTGAAGCTGCTGGAGCCGCTGCGCGAGCTGTTCAAGGACGAAGTGCGCGAACTGGGCGTGGCCCTGGGCCTGCCGCCCGAGATGGTGTACCGCCACCCCTTCCCGGGCCCTGGCCTGGGCGTGCGCATCCTGGGCGAGGTGAAGAAGGAATACGCGGACCTGCTGCGCCGCGCCGACGCCATCTTCATCGAAGAGCTGCGCAATTTCATCGACCCCGCCAGCGGCAAGAGCTGGTACGACCTGACCAGCCAGGCCTTTACCGTGTTCCTGCCCGTCAAGAGCGTGGGCGTCATGGGCGATGGCCGCACCTATGACTACGTCGTGGCACTGCGCGCCGTGCAGACCAGCGACTTCATGACCGCGGACTGGGCCGAACTACCGTACGCGTTGCTCAAGAAGGTGTCGGGCCGCATCATCAACGAAGTACGCGGCATCAATCGTGTGACCTACGACGTGTCGAGCAAGCCGCCAGCGACCATCGAGTGGGAGTGAATTGACGTCCTTCGAGGACTATCGCCAGCTATCGAAAAACTGTCATAACGCGTTGATTTAGAAAGAAATACGTCGCGGCAGCTATCGGTGGCTATCGCCGGCCAGCGGAACAGGTTGGCGGTGAAACTGGCGGTAAGAATCGGCGGCCGGATTAAGACCCTCCCGTTCACTATTCAGACCCAAACCGTCTTTGACGGTAAAAGTCTTCTCGGGAAAGCTGGTTTTATGCGGCTTTCCGAGCATCAAACTGCGGCTTGGGCCGCTGCCCAAGACCGAGAACGTCAAGCTTACCTTCGCGTGCCCGGCCGGCCTGAAAGCCGACCTCGACCGCTACGCCGCGCTGCACGCGCAGGCGTATGGCGAGGCGGTCGATGCAGAGAAGTTGATCCCGCACATGCTGGAGGCGTTCATGGCGGGGGATCGTGGTTTCAAGAGGGGAGGGCCGGCAGCGCCGAAGCCATCGGCGAAGTGAGGCTTGGAGGAATACCGCTGTGCTTGTCTGCGCTATCCTAGAGGGCGATTGACGATGGAGTTGCCAGAGTCGTCGCCTCTCAAATCCTTCCATCTTCCGCACAAGACCAAGCTCTTGTCGGATGACGGTAAAAGCGACGGTAATGGCCCATGTCGATCATCGCAAATCCCTTTAACCAAGCGGGCTTGCGTGGCCTGTTGATGATCGAGTGGGCCCGGAGGGCTACAGAGTAGCAGGGCGAGCTTTGTCGTGGTTTAGCTAGGCATTCCAGTTCGCTCGCGCATAGCCTCAACTGCTGTTCAGCAGAAGCTGAACGCACAGTGCGCGTGCGTGATGGCCTGGGCCCTCATTTCAGGTGACGAATCGCTACTTGGTTTGGGTCAGCACCATCAGAACATCTGCGTACCAAGCGCAATTGAGTCCAAGCGACTCATCTTTGATCAGGTCGCGGGTGCGCATGTCCATGCGCGTGGAATGCACGCCGAGCAACTGCCAAGTCGGCAGAGAGGACCTGCGTCCTTGGTTTGTGCTCCTGCGTCGAACGACAGGCGCACCGCTGCTGCCACGGTGTGTGCGGGCATCGGTCAGGAAGTAGCCCTGTTGCTGGAAGCGTACGCCGTACGCCGAGGCGATTGATGCGCTGCGGGCCACTGCGAGGTGATGGACCGTGTCGTGAAATCCCAGCGGAAAGCCAACGACTATCAGATTGTCTCCAATGGCCACGTCCTCGTCTTGAGGGTCAAGGTGCGACTTGTCGAAGGCATGCAGCACCGCTCCTTCTGGTAAGCGACTGGTCTGAATCTCGATGGTGGCGATATCCACAGCGCCACCCGTGTCGGCGGCCTGTCGCCACAGCGCGAGGCCGTGTTCATAGAGCGGTATCGAGAAGGTCGCGTACTGTGTCAGGTTGCTTGCATCGGTATGCAACTCGATTTCGACGCGGTCGGGAAAGTGCTCGCTTGGTTCATCGGACAGGACATGCCGGTTCGTCACAAGGAACAGTCGATCATCACGGCGGAAGAAAAAACCGCTTGCACCCGTCAACAGTCGCGTTCCGACGTAGGTGCGGATGTGTGTGGTGGTCAGCAGAATGGCCTCGACGGCCTGCCGTGGATGGAGGTTTCCCTGGGGTGGCTCGGTCCCAGCAAGCACCGCGCGCGTTCTGGCAATGTCCCGTTCAAAAGCGGCCAGTACATTGTCTGAAATGGGGGTGTTCAGAATGACCGTTCGAGCTGCTTCGGCATGTGCTTCAAACGAACGCACCAGAATGTCGTGGGTAGCGGGCGGCAGTGCTTCTAGCAGAGAAGGAAGCAGTGCGTCCAATGCGATCAGGCTTCCTTTGAGTTCGCAGATGCGCTCGGTGGCCTCCTGCAGATTCTTCATGACAACGGTGCCTTCCAGAAATGACAAAGCGCGGATGAACCGCGCTTGGGAGAAGTGTGTGGAGAAGTCTGGCTGGGCCATTACGCCCAATGCCTTCAGCTCACGGCACGAATGTTGGAGGCTTGGGGGCCCTTGGCGCCCTGAGTGACTTCGAACTGCACGTGCTGGTTCTCAGTCAGGGTCTTGAAGCCGCCGGCCTGGATTTCACGGAAGTGAGCAAAAAGGTCCTTGCTTCCGTTGTCGGGGGCGATGAAGCCAAAGCCCTTGTCTTCGTTGAACCATTTCACGGTTCCGGTTTGTGTCGTCATATCGATTTCCTTTCGAGGTTGCCGGGACGCAAAAACGCATCCGGCGAAGAGACGCCAAGAAAATCATCAAGGGAGATTCGACACAGCCGCGGGAGAAGCCCGGGAGAGGCGGAAAAAGACCGATGCAATGATGGCCTTGCACATATCAACGAACCCATAGTACGCGCATTGCGTCCTGCGTGCCGGTTTTCCTGACTTATATTTTCCTTGGCTCGTCAAGCGCCTGTGCTCGTGACATCCACACCAGCAGCGCCAAGCCCACGGCCGCCGAGAACAGCGAGGCCAGGAAGATGCCGATCTTCGCGCTGTCCATCACCGGGCCGACCAAGGCCAGATTGGCAATGAATATCGCCATCGTGAAACCGATGCCGGCCAGGAAGCTGCCGCCCGCGATGCTGCCCCAGTTCAGATCCGGAGGGCGGATCGCAAGGCCGGAGCGCAGAGCCAGCCAACTGAAAAGAAGAATGCCTGCGGGTTTGCCGACAGCGAAGCCCAGGAACACTGCCGCTGCGACGGGCTGAGCGGCACTGGTCCACGAGAGTGCCAAGCCTGCATTGGCGAGGGCGAAGATCGGCATGATGAAGAAGCTGACCCACGGGTGCAGTGCCATTTCCAGGCGCTCGACCGGCGAGAGCGACTCGCGCGCGGCAATCTCCGCCACCTGCAGCGTTCTTCGATCACTTTTGTGGGTGCTGCCCTGATTGCCCGCAGGATGGGCGATGACTTGCCCTAGGATGGCATAGAGCCGGCTGTCGCTTACCCAGCGTCTCGCAGGTGTCATCAACCCGAGGATCACGCCTGTGACTGTGGCGTGGAGCCCGGACGCGTCGATGGCCAGCCAGGTGGCGCAGCCCACGATGACGTAGATCGGGATGCTCCGGATGCCGGCGGCGGCCAGCGCGCGCAGGATGCCGATGCACAAACCCGCCAGAGCGAGCATGCGCCAGTCCATGTGGTGGTTGTATCCGATGGCGACCACCAGGATGGCTCCAATGTCATCGACGATCGCCAGGAACAGCATGAACACCCGCAGGCCGTGCGGAATGCGCTTGCCGAGCAATGCTAGGCAGGCAATGACGAACGCGGTGTCGGTGGCCATCGCAATGCCCCAGCCGTGCTGACCGGGTTGACCCCACTGCAGTGCCAGATAGACGGCGGCGGGCGCGACCATCCCACCCAATGCCGCAGCAATTGACAGGGCCGCCATGCGTGGGTTGCGCATCTCGCCCAGAACGGCTTCGCGCTTGAGTTCGAGTGCGACCAGGAAAAAGAACAGCGTCATCAGCCCGTCGTTGATCCAGCCTTTCAGCGAACGACCGAATTCGAGTTCTCCGAGCCGCAATTCGACCCGCGTTTCCCAGATGCCGAAGAAAGCATCTGCCCACGGGGAATTGGACAGGAGGAGGGCGGCGATGGTGAACACCAGCAGGACGGCGCCACCAGCTGCCTCGATGTGCAGGAACCTGACAAAGGGCGGGGCGATCCGGTCGATCAATGCCCGAGGAAGTTGACCCGGCGCTGTCGGATCGAGCTGCGGATCGTTCATGGTTTTGCCGCATGGCATTGGGGCGAGCTTGCCTTCACAACGTGACCACCAGCCGATGCTCGCCCGGTGTGAGCGGCACGCGCAAGGCACCGCCGTCGCTGGTCAGCGCCATGCCGTCCAGGACCGCCGACGAGATCCCGGCGCAGCGCATCCCGGGCGATTCGACCTGGATGGCGTAGCGCGCCGCGCCGAGGATGATCTCGGCCTCGAATCCGGGCCATTCGGCAGGGATGCATGGATCAATGACGAGTACCTCGCCTTCGCGGCGAATGCCCAGGATCCCTTCCACACCTGCGCGGTGCATCCACCCAGCGGCGCCGGTGTACCAGGTCCAGCCGCCCCGGCCTTCGTGCGGCGGCACCGAATACACGTCGGCCGCCACCACGTAGGGCTCCACTCGGTAGCGCGCGGCCTCCTGTAGGGTGCGCGCATGGTTGATGGGGTTGACCAGCGCAAACAGTGCATGGGCGTGCGCGCCCGCCTGCGGGTCGGCACGCAATTGCGTGAGCGCCAGGATGGCCCACATGGCCGCGTGGCTGTACTGGCCGCCGTTTTCGCGCAGGCCCGGCGGGTAGCCCTTGATGTAGCCGGGGTCGCGCGGGGTGTGTGCGAAGGGCGGGGCGAAGAGCAGCGCCAGCCCGGGTTCTGGCATCAGCAGGTGCGCGCGCAGAGAATCCATCGCTGCCTGCGCGCGGCCCGGGTCGGCAGCGCCGGACAGCACGGCCCAGGATTGGGCGATCGAATCGATGCGGCATTCCTCGTTGTCACGGGTACCCAGCCAGGTGCCGTCGTCGAAGGTGGCGCGCCGGTA
The DNA here is from genome assembly GCF_031453675.1 of Paracidovorax wautersii. Classification (NCBI taxonomy): domain Bacteria; kingdom Pseudomonadati; phylum Pseudomonadota; class Betaproteobacteria; order Burkholderiales; family Comamonadaceae; genus Paracidovorax; species Paracidovorax wautersii. Next base: position 3,043,450 of record NZ_JAVIZX010000001.1, read on the forward strand.
CCAGGCGCCGTCCCAGGCCTCGCGCTCCAGCGCAGTCGTCACTGCCTGCGCATGGGCGCGCCAGCGTGCAGCCCGGGCGGGGTCGCGCGCCTCGGCCAGCGGATTGAAGAGGGCCAGCGTGCGCACCAGCAGCCAGCCCAGCCACACGCTCTGGCCCCGGCCTTCCTGGCCCACGCGGTTCATGCCGTCGTTCCAGTCTCCGGTTCCCATCAGCGGCAGGCCGAGTTCGCCGGTGAGCACGATGCTCTGGTCCAGTGCGCATGCGCAGTGCTCGAACAGAGTCGCCGAGGTGCCGGCCGGCATCGGCTGGAAGAAGGCGTCATGTTCGCCCGCCTGCAGCGCGGGCCCTTCCAGGAAGGCGACGGATTCGTCGAGCACTGCCGCATCGCCCGAGATGGCCACGTAGCTGGCCGCGGCGAAGGCCAGCCAGACGCGGTCGTCCGAGATGCGCGTGCGCACGCCCTGGCCCGAGTGCGGCAGCCACCAGTGCTGTACGTCGCCTTCGACGAACTGGCGGCCCGCGGCGCGTAGCAGGTGTCGGCGCGTCTCTTCGGGCCGCGCGAAGGCCAGCGCCATGCCGTCCTGCAACTGGTCGCGAAAGCCGTAGGCGCCGCTGGCCTGGTAGAAGGCCGAGCGGGCCCAGACGCGGCAGGCCAGCGTCTGGTAGAGCAGCCAGCCATTGAGCAGGATGTCCATTGCGCGGTCGGGCGTGCGCACCTGTACGGCGCCGAGCAGGTCGTCCCAATGGTCCTGCACCCGCTGCAGTTCGATGTTCAGGTCAGCCTCGCGCCAGCGCCCGGCCAGTGCCAGACTCTCCTGTGCGCTGCCGCATTGCCCGAGCAGGGCAACCACGTCCACCGACTCGCCGGGACGCAGAACCACGCTGCATTGCTGCGCGGCGCAAGGGTCCAGGCCCGCGCCCACCGCGCCGGACAAGGGCGTCCGGCTTCGCAATGCCGCGGGCGTGGCCAAGCTGCCGTGGCGGCCGAGGAACTCCGTGCGGTCGGCGGTCCAGGCGCTCTGCCGGCCCGCGAGGTCGGCGAAGGCGACGCGGCCCGGGAATGTGGTGCTCCAGGGGTTGCGCGCCAACAGAACGCCGCTGGCTGCGTCGACTTCGGTCAGGACGAAGGGCGCGCACGCGGCACGCGAGGTGCCCAGAACCCATTCCGAATAGGCAGTGACCGACAGGCGCCGCGTCTGCGCGCTGCGGTTGCGCAAGGTGAGGCGCGACACCTTGACCGGGTCATCCAGCGGCACGAACTGCAGCAGTTCCAGCGCGATGCCGTGCGCCTCGTGTGTGAAGCGGCTGTAGCCATGGCCGTGGCGCGCGACGTAGGTGCCCCCGTCGCGGATCGGCTGCGCGGTGGGGCTCCAGAGTTGTCCGCTCGCCTCGTCGCGCACGAAGAAGGCTTCGCCGGTCGGATCGGTCACCGGATCGTTGGACCATGGGGTGAGTTGGTTCTCACGGCTGTTGCCGGCCCACGTGCTGGCGCTGCCATCGGCCGAGACCTGGAAGCCGAAGCCCGGGGTTGGCGATGACGTTGATCCAGGGTGCGGGCGTGGTCTGACCGTCGGCGAGTACGGTCACGTATTCGCGGCCGCCCTGATCGAAGCCGCCGAGTCCGTTGAAGAACTCCAGCCGCGCCGTGTCCGGGCCCTGCGCCTGCCTGGGCAGGGCGGAGGATGGCGGTTGCGCGGCCGCCTCGAGCGCTGGGCTCGCGGTGAGTGCTGCCTGGGGCAGGCGCGCGATTTGTCGAGCGATGTCGCCCCGACGCGCCAGCAGCACCACGCGGGCCGCTGACTGCAGCAGGGCGCGGGCCGACGTGTCCATCAGGTCTGCGCGCAGCGTATGGACCACACCCCGGGCCATCGCCTCGCCGTCCAGGCGGGGGCGTGACTGGCTGCGGCGCACGGCGGTCTCGATGGCGGTCTGCAGGTCCTGCACGTAGGACGAGGCGCGCTCGTTGACGATCACCAGGTCGACGCTCAGTCCCTTCATGCGCCAGTACTCGTGCGCGCGCAGCAGTTGGCGCACCTGGGCCATGTCCTCGATGTCGTCGATGCGCAGCAGCACGATCGGCAAATCGCCCGAGACCGCGTGCCGCCACAGGCCCGACTGCGGGCCGGCGCCGCGCGCGATCGCCTCGGCCGGCGCGCGGAAGCGTGCGTCGGCATAGAGGATGGGCGCGGCCAGCCGCTGAAAATCCGCGGCTTCGTCGGCCTCGATGCCGATGTGCCGCAACTGCACCTGGGCCTGGGTCCAGGCCAGCGTGCGGGCGCGCTCGAAGGCGCTGCGGTCGTGGTGCTGGTCCACCAGGTCGAGCAGCGCTTCGCGCGAGGGGGCTACCAGCGTCCAGAAGGCCAGCCGCGCCATCTGGCCAGGTACGATGCGCACGCGGTGGCGCACCGAGAACACCGGGTCCAGCACCGTGCCGGCCGTGCCGGACAGCGCGGCGCCGTCCGCCATGGCCTGCGCCGTGGCGGACGTGCGCCCCCGGCCCAGGAAGCGCGCCCGGTCGGATTCGTACTGCACCGGCGCCGTGGCCATGCCTTCGACGACCGCGAAATGCGCGGCCCACACCGGCGGCTCGTTGGGCGTGCGCGGGCGGCGCGTGGCGACCAGGGCACCGAACTCGGGCAGGTATTCGGTCTGCACGAACATCTTGGCGAAGGCCGGATGGGCATCGTCGGCCGCGGGCGGAGCCAGTACCACCTCGGCGTAGGAGGTGAGTTCGACCTCGCGCGCCTTGCGGCCGGTGTTGACGACCGTGACGCGGCGCACCTCGCCGTCGGCTTCGGCCGACACCAGCACCTCCATCGTGGTCGTCAGGCTGCCGTCGTGCCGCGTGAAGGCGGCGTGGTCCTCGGCGAAGACCACCTCGTGGCTGTCGGCCGCCACGCCCAGGGGCTGCGCCGCGGCGGACCAGACCCGGCCGCCGTCCGTGTCGCGCAGATAGACGTAGGCGCCCCAGTCGTCGCGGGTCGCGTCCTCGCGCCAGCGGGTCACGGCCATGTCGCGCCAGCGGCTGTAGCCGGTGCCCGCCGCGGTCAGCATGACGGCGTAGCGCCCGTTGGACAGCAGGTGCGTGGCAGGCGCCGCCGCAGCCGACGGGTCCATGCGCCGTACCGCGTGCAGGTCGCCGTGCGGATCGGCCACGCCGGACGGCACCTCCTCGGCGCGCGCGTGCGCCACGGCGACGAGGCGCGGCATGCGCTCCTGCAGCAGCAGTTCGCAGGCCTGGATCATCGGCTCACGATGGAAGCGTTCGCGCATGCGCGCGCCCTGCAGCGTGTTGGCAATGGCGACGAGGGTCATGCCCTGGTGGTGTGCCATGTAGTTGCGCACGATGGCGACCTGCGACCCGCCGGGCTGCCGGGCGCGCGTGAAGTCCAGCGCCTCGTAGAAGCCGTGGCGCCCGAGGGCGCCCAACGCCTGCAGGCGCTCGAAGTTGCGCTGTGCGAGCGGTGCATCGACCATGGTGGCCAGGCCGGTGGCGTAGGGCGCGATCACCAGATCCTCGGCCAGGCCGCGCTTGAGGCCCAGGCCCGGCACGCCGAAGTTGGAGTACTGGTAGGTGAATTCCAGGTCGCGGGCGTTGTAGGCCGATTCGGAGATGCCCCATGGCACGCCCATCTGCCGGCCGTAGGCCACCTGGTGCTGCACGATCAGGCGGTTGGTCTGCTCCAGCAGGCTGCCGGCCGGCGCGCGCATCACCAGCGAGGGCATCAGGTACTCGAACATCGACCCGGACCAGGACACCAGGGCCGATCCGCGGCCCACGGGGATGGCTGTTCGACCCAGGCGGAACCAGTGACGCGTGGGCACGTCGCCCTTGGCGATCGCGAACAGGCTGGCCAGCCGCGCCTCGGATGCCAGCAGGTCGTAGCAGTTGGCGTCGAGCACGTTCTCCACCGCGGCATAACCGATGGACAGCAGCTTGCGCTCGGGGTCCAGCAGGAAGGCGAAGTCCATGTCCAGCGCCAGCGCGCGCGCATGTTGCGCCAGGGCTTGCCAGCGGGCATCGAGGCCATGCGCCGCGGCGGCGAATGACGCGGCGTCGCGCGCCTGCTGCCCGATCCGCCCGCGCAGCGTATCGGTCCAGAACAGCAGGTCGTCGCCCTCCGCCTGCACTGCCGGGACCAGCGTCCGCGCTTCTTCCGCAGCCTTGTCGGCCAGGCGCTGGAGCACCGGCAGCAACAGGCTGGCAGGACCCTGGAGCCCGGCGTCGATGTCGTCGAGGAGGGCCAGCAGCCGCTGGCCCTGCGGCCCCTGGGCCGCGGGTTTGGCGGACGCCGACTCGCGGGCCAGCGCGAGTGCATCACCTGCGCCCTCCGTCCAGTCGGCCGGCTGCAGTGCGCCCACCCATTCCTCGCAGGCGTTGGCCAGCGCGATCAGGTGGCCCGCCAGGTTGCCGCTGTCCACCGACGACACATAGGCCGGTGCCAGCACCCGGGTCGTGCGCGTGTCGTACCAGTTGTAGAAATGACCTCGGAACCGCTCCAGCGTCTGCAGGGTGGCGAAAGTCGCTTCCAGGCGCTCGCAGGTCTGCAGTGCTCCAGCCCATCCGAAGTCACGGGCCGCCACCGCCGACAGCAGGTACAGGCCGACGTTGGTGGGGGAGGTGCGGTGCGCGACCACCGGCTTCGGGTCTTCCTGGAAGTTGTCCGGCGGCAGCATGTGCTCGGCCGGCGTCACGAAGGTCTCGAAGAAGCGCCAGGTGCGCCGTGCCGTGCGCCGCAGGGCCATGGCATCGGCGAGTTGGGGCGCGCCGGATGGCACGAGCGGCGGGCGGCGGCTGGCGCGCCAAGCCAGGGCCGGCGCCGCGAGCCAGAGCACCAGCAGACACAATGCCATGGGCCATGCCGCGGACGAGAACACGCCAACGCCCACGACCAATGCCACGGCCAGCAGCACGCCGCCGGCCATTTGCCCATAGAAGCCCGCTACGCCGGGCCGCGGGCGAGCGGCGGACTGGGCGGCGGTGGTCCATTCCAGCAGGTGTCGATGGGTCGCGTACAGCCTGATCAGCGTGCGCGTGATGGCGTCCAGAGCGCGCCAAGCCTGGTCAGGCAGCAGGGTCAGCGTCCAGGCCGCCTGCAGCGCGGCCATCCGAAGATCGCTGGCCAGCAGGCGCAGGTGGCTGCCCAGCCCGATGCCTGCGCGCGGCGGCCCCAGCCCCGCCAGGCTGGGCAGGAAGGCTGGCACGGCCAGCGCCAGCACCAGCAGCCCCATGGCCTGCAGTGATTGAGGCCAAGGCAGCCAGGCGCACAGCGCGAAGGCCAGCAGGCTTGTGGGCGCGAGCAGGGAGCGCCGCAGGTTGTCGATCATCTTCCAGCGGCCCACCGGCGGCACGGCCGCGCCCGCGTGGCGCCGCCCGAGCACCCAGGGCAGGAGCTGCCAGTCGCCGCGCGTCCAGCGGTGTTGGCGCCGCGCGGCGACGTCGTAGCGGGCCGGGAACTCCTCGACCACCTCGACGTCCGACGCGAGTCCTGCGCGCGCGAACACGCCCTCGAACAGGTCGTGGCTGAGCATCGTGTTCTCGGGGATGCGCCCGGCGAGCGCGGCCTCGAAGGCATCGACGTCGTAGATGCCCTTGCCGGTGTAGGAGCCTTCGCCGAACAGATCCTGGTAGACGTCGGACACCGCGGCCGAGTAGGGGTCCATGCCACCCGGGCCGGACGACAGGCGCTGGTAGAGCGAGCCTTCGCGGCCCAGCGGCAGCGCGGGCGTCACGCGCGGCTGTAGGATGGCGTAGCCGCCCGTCACGCGCTGTTCGACATCGCTCCAGCGCGCGCGGTTCAGGGGGTGGGCCATCTTGCCGATCAGTCTCAGCGCCGCGTCGCGCGGCAGCCGGGTGTCGGCGTCCAGCGTGATGACGTAGCGCACGCCGGCCAGGATGTCGGGTTGCTGGGCGTTGTCGGCAGCGCCGCCATCCAGTGGCATGAAGCTGGTGTCGGTGGCGCCACGCAGCAGCCGGTTGAGTTCATGGAGCTTGCCACGCTTGCGCTCCCAGCCCATCCAGCGGTTCTCGCTGGCGTTGAACCGGCGTCGCCGGTGCAGCAGGTAGAAGCGCTTGCCGCCCGGGGCCGGGCCATGCCGTTGGTTCAGTGCGGCGATGGCCTCCTGCGCGATGCCGATCAGGTGGGCGTCACCGTCGAGCACTTCCGTGTCCGCGTCCAGACCGTCCGACAGCAGGGCAAAGGACAGGTCGCCACCTGCGCCGGCCAGATGGTGGACTTCAAGGCTCTCGATGTGGCTGAGCAGTTCTGCCTCGCTCGACAGCAGCGTGGGTACGACGACCAGTGTGCGCAGATTGGCAGGAACCCCATCGGCCAGCGCCAGGGCAGGGAGGCTCGTGGCGCCAGAGCGCGAGGCAACTGCGCGCTGGACCAGGGCCGTGGCCACCTCGATGGCGGGCAGGAATGCGGCCAGCGCGAGCGCCGCCAGCACCCCGGCGGGAGCTGCCGCCGAGGCGCCCGTGGCAAAGACGGCCCAGAACGCCAGGCCCAGCAGCATCGCTGCCAGCGCGAGGATGGCGGCTACGTAGCCGCCAAGCCCGAGGCGGATGTTGAAGCGGTCGATGCGCACGGCCAGCGGCGGCCGGAATCCGATGGCCTGCTCCAATTCGCCGCGCCCCTCGGCGATCAGGTAATGGCCGGGATTTGCCATGCTGGCGTCCTGGACGCGAAGCTCGGACGTCTTTTGCGAAGCCGCCAGTGCCAACGCCCGCTCGGCGATCGCGAGTTCGGACAGGGGCGAACCCCGTGCCAGTTGCTCGATCGCGGTGCGGTAGCGGTTGCGTGTCGGAAAATCCATTTCTGCGAAGGCGCTGGCGGCCCGCAGGCGCGCATCCACCAGGCTGTTGCTCTCGAACAGATCAGCCCAGTCGATGTCCGACATCAGGCGCATGCTGGTGATGACGTTGCGTACCGAGACGTTGGAAGCGCCCTGGCGCTGTTGTGCATGCAGGATGGCCTGGTCCGCATCCGTACCCTGGTTGCGCAGCCGCTCGTCCAGCCATTGCAGAGCCGGCGTGGTGCGGGGATCCTGGTCGCGCAAGCGCTTGGCGAGCTGCGCGGCGAACAGCTCGGATACCGGGCCGCTCGCGCGCGTGGCGATGTCCCGGTCCAGCGCCGCATACGCGCCGCCTGGCTCCAGCAGACGGTCGGCGAGCCGTTGAGCGTCGGCGCGCGCGGCACGTCCGGCCGTGATCTGGTCGGCCAGCCGGCGCAGGTTCTCCACCAGTACGATGCGCAGAGTGATCGCCACGGCCCAGAGTTCGCTGATGTCCAGCGGCTGGACTTCCTGGTAGGCCGCGATGAAGCGGCGCAGGACGGTGGCGTCGAAGTGGCTGTCGGTATGGGCGACGAAGGCCCAGGCGAGTCCGAAGACGCGTGGATAGCCCGCCAGCGGACCGTCTGCCAGCTTGGGCAGTTGGCGGTAGTAGCCCGGCGGCAGGTCGGTGCGGATCTCGCGCACTTGCGCCTCGACCACGTGGTAGTTGTCCAGCAGCCATTCGGCGGCCGGGACCACGCGGCGGCCCGCAGCCACTTCCGCGGCACCCGCACGGTAGGCCAGCAGCAGCTCGGCGGCGTTGCCGCGCAGCCGGCTGTGCAGCGAAGGCACCCGGGGCGGGTTGGTGCTGACCTGCTGGGCCGCGGCGAGGCTGCGCGCGTGCTGCTCCAGGCGCTCGATGCCGAACAGTTCCTCGCGCACGGGTGCAGTGTCCGACCACGGCCCTTGGGCAGAGCGCTGAAAGGCGAAATGAAGAACGGAATGCATGGGCGCCTTTCAGGGCGCCACGGGCATGCGAGGCCCCGCGATCAACCCGCCGAGAAGAAGATGGGCAAGATGGCCCTTGTGGAAGCGGCTGGGCGATGTGGCCCAGCACGCCTGTCAAGACTTCTTGGGAGTCCGAACCGGTGCCGCCACGGTCCTGGCCAGGACCGTGGGTGCCGGGACTGCCGGCACCGGTTTCTTCTTGGGCTTTTTCAGTTCCCGGTTACCGCGCTTTTGCTCTTTTGCCGCCATGAAGTGCTCCTGCTCTTGAGATTTCAGCCCGCTATTGCGAGCGAAGGGTGCGAAGCCGTTCAACAAGAAGCGGCTGGCGAGTGCGTCAGGAAAGGAAGGTGATCTGCAAGACGCTGGCGTCAATCAGCGGGAAGCGGAGGGGTCCGCCCATTCGGTAACAACTACATATGGTGGCATGCGGCTGCATTTCAAGGCTCATTCCTCGCTTGAGCCTCCCTCCACTCTTTGCCCATCCCTCGGCCCTGAGCTGCGTGGATTGCCTCCGGGCTGGGGAGGTTGTACCGGTCTTGCTGCGTCCATCGGATGTGCCATACGCAGGCCGGAATAGCTTGCACTGCATTGAGTGCCGGCGGCTGGCCGGCAAAGCTGAGCAGTGCGCTTGCAGGTCGTAGGTACACAGGCTGTACTCTACGTACGTGCCACTACGAACAAGCCCGCGTGAAGCGGGCTTTAGGAATTTGGCCGTGGACTCTTACGCGACCCACGCTTACGGCAATTCACATGCAGGACTGATCTTCTACTTTTTTGTCGCGAACAATCGTGCGACGCGCCGGTTGGATGCGGCTTGCCTGGCCAGGCACCAGCGAGTTGTATGCCTGCTGGGTTGATTCATAGTAGCACATCGTTGCCGAAAGGTGTTTTGGGATTGGGCGCGCGCTCCTGCACCTGCTATCTCTTCGGGTATCTGCCATGTCATCGGCATGGCCTCTTCTGGCACTGCCGAGCCAACTGGGATCGATGCGGCAGGCTGCGCGCAAGGCGCAGCGGCTGACCCAGTCGGCGCTGGCCGGCCGACTCGGCCTGAGCTAGGCGTGGCTTCTTGCTCGTACATCCGCGGCCATTGCCGAAGTGCAAGCCGAATTGCCACAGGACTTCTCACCGCGTGTCCGCGATGCCATCGTGGGCGGGCTTGAGCAGGCGGTCTGAACACTCCGTGGGATGCCGCCGTAGGCAGGCGAAGAGCGGGGCGTTCCAGGGCAAGTTCGAGCGCGCTAACATGCAACGTGATCGACGATAAGGCTGAAAGTGTAGATGCCGCGCAAATCGTTCCATAACCCGCGCCAGGCTTAAGCGAGCTTTTTTGACGGTAAATGCCGACGGTAAAACTTACGACGATCATCGCAAATCCCTTTAACCACGCGGGCTTGCGAGACCTGTTGATGATGGAGTGGGAGTGAACTGACGGCTACCGGGCAGCCCAACGCATCGGGCCTGGCGTCGTGCTAACGGTATGACGACGCAATCCCGGTGCCAACGACTTTGTCAGGCCTGTCATGCCGCGCCAAACGAAATTTACCCTGGATCCCGGGTGGCAACCGCTTTTGAAGGACCTGGGTCTTTCTGCCGCTCGCGTCCTGGTGGCGGCCGGGCTGCCGGAAGATCTGTGGAACCAAGAAGAGCGCGGAGTCACGGCCGAGGCGTATTTCCGCTTTTGGCGCGCCGTTGAGGCCGCAGCAGGTGGCACGGCCTTTCCCGTGCGCCTGATGGCGGGTTTCTCCGCCGAGTCGTTCAGCCCCCCGTTGTTTGCAGCGCTGTGCAGCGCCCATCTGGCGCAGGCCGTGCAACGGCTGGCCCGATACAAGCCCCTCGTGGCGCCCATGCGCCTGGACGTGGAGGTGGGGCGCGCCGGGGAATTGACGATCGCGCCCCGTTGGCTCGTGGGTTCTGCGGACGTCCCGGACTCCCTGCAGGTGACCGAAGTCGCCTTCTTCCTGAGGCTCGCCAGGCTGGCCACGCGAGTGCCTGTGACCGCATTCCGTGTGCGGTCGCCGGCGCAGGTTCCGTTGGCAGACCGTCCTCAGTACGACAGATTCTTCGGTGTGCCGGCGGAGTACGGCGAGGCTGCCTGCATCGCCTTCAGCCCCGAGGCTGCCGTGCTTCCCTTCGTCACAGCCAACGACGGCATGTGGCGTGTCTTCGAGCCGGACTTGCGGCGGCGTCTGAGCCAATTGGATATGGATGCACCGGTGGCGGAGCGCGTTCGGTCGCTTCTTCTGGAGCTGATCCCCAGCAATGCGGCAACGGTCGATGTGGTCACTCGGCGCCTTGGAATGAGCAAGCGGACGCTGCAGCGCCGCCTGGAAGCGGAGGGCGCCAGCTTCCGTGCGTTGCTCAATGCCAGCCGCGAAAACCTGGCACGCCACTACCTGCACAACACCACCCTGTCGGGTGGAGAGATCGCCTTTCTCCTGGGGTTCGAAGACCCCAATTCCTTCTACCGTGCGTTCCAGGGCTGGACCGGGCAGACGCCCGAAGGTGTCCGTCGAGCGATGTGATCGCTGGCGGCACCGAGGGCGGGGGAGAGGAGGCCATTGGGCTACCGCGGTCTGCAGGGGCAACGCGGTTGCGGTGCAGCCTCCATGAGCGTGACGGTGTGGGGAGCCGCCTGGCACACATGGCAGGCAGCTTGGCGCATTCCGCAAGGGCCGGTCCTCGAGGTGGCTTCTACAGTGACGGGCGAGCAAGGTCGCGGCTGCCTCGGCCGCCTCCGGCACTTTGTCCCAGAAAAGGATCCGTCTATATGAATGCCAAAGTCGCGCTGGTCACGGGCGCATCGTCCGGAATCGGCGAAGCCACCGCGCTCAGGTTGAAAGAGCAGGGTTGTATCGTCTATGCCGCAGCGCGGCGTGTCGACCGCATGCGGTCGCTGGCACGCGCTGGCATCCATGTGTTGAAGATGGATGTGACCGACGACGCGTCGGTACAGGCCGGTGTGGATGCGGTGGCCGGCGGGTCCGGGCGCATCGATGTGCTGGTCAACAACGCAGGCTACGGCTCCTACGGTGCAGTCGAAGAGGTGCCACTCGCGGAGGCCTGCGCCCAGTTCGACGTCAACGTGTTTGGCGTTGCCCGCCTGACGCAGCGGGTACTGCCGCACATGCGTGCGCAGCGGTCAGGAACCATCATCAACATCACTTCGATGGGCGGCAGGATGCACACGCCGCTGGGTGCGTGGTACCACGGAACCAAGTTCGCCCTGGAAGGCTTCAGTGACTGCCTGCGCCTGGAAGTGGCGCCGTTCGGCATCGACGTCGTGATCGTCGAGCCGGGCGGTATCAAGACCGAATGGGGTGGCATCGCCGCCGCGAAGCTCCGCGAGATGTCCGGTCGCGGCGCCTACGCGGAGCAGGCGAGCGCGATGTCCGAATGGATGGTGGGCGAGGCCAGTCGAAAGCAGTTGTCGCCCCCCGAACTGATCGCGGACACGATCGGCAGAGCGGTGGCGGCACGCCGTCCGAAGACGCGCTACGCCGTTGGCTTCGGCGCGAAGCCTTTGATCTTTTTGCGGCGCCTGCTGTCCGACCGTGCATTCGACAACCTGATGCGCCGCGCTGCGGGCTTCCCACGCTAGGGCCGACGTTCGCGATGGGCCTCCGGACGCGCAAGGCGTCCGCCCGGACGACCGCGCGTTTTTCCCACCACTGCTGACGCCAGTGTGGTCGGCACTGTGAACGACTGCCACTCGGGTCAGATCCGCCGGAAGACTTTCGGCGAAGGGTCAGTCTTCCCCGTCAAACACTGCTGGCTTTCTTGCCGCTGTACGGCGATCAACGGGTCCGACGCGCTACCTCACGAATTGTTTTGGGCGGCCCTTCAGTGCCCGGAAGGCATTTTGATCCATATCGCTTATTGGTATTACCAATACAGGAGGTAATAGACGGGCGCACGCGGTATTTGGGGGTTTTCCCTGTGCATCGGTATGGATTGACTGCGGGAGAATTCCGGAATTCCACCAATTGGTTTGCATTGGTAATACCAATATTCAAGCCAGGAGGAAGTTTCTACCCGGTGGTGGCCGCCACTTCATGAAAGCAGACGCCCACACATCGACTGCCGCGCGCGAGCACGGTAGCCCAAGGGGTGGCTTTTATCCGGGCGGCTTTCGCCCATTCACCCGAGTCCGCATCGCCATGCAACCCATCTGGCAACAGAACTACGACCCCGCCGGGAACATCTGGATTTCCGCGCTGGTGGCGCTCATTCCCATCGTCTTCTTCTTCCTCGCATTGACGAAGCTGCGGCTCAAGGGCTACCAGGCCGGCACGATCACGGTGCTGCTGTCCTTGGGCGTGGCGCTGCTGTTCTATCGCATGCCGGTCAGCGCGGCCCTGGCATCTGCGGTCTATGGTTTCTTCTACGGCCTGTGGCCCATCGCGTGGATCATCGTGGCCGCGGTGTTCCTCTACAAGATCTCGGTGAAGACGGGTCAGTTCTACGTCATCCGCTCGTCCATCCTGTCCGTCACGCCCGACCAGCGGCTGCAGCTCATCCTGGTGGGCTTCTGCTTCGGCGCGTTCCTGGAAGGCGCGGCCGGCTTCGGCGCGCCGGTGGCCATCACGGCCGCGCTGCTGGTGGGCCTGGGCTTTCGGCCTCTCTACGCGGCGGGCCTGTGCCTGATCGCCAACACGGCGCCAGTGGCCTTCGGCGCCATGGGTATCCCGATCATCGTGGCCGGGCAGGTGTCGGGCGTCGATGCCTTCGCCATCGGGCAGATGGCCGGGCGCCAGCTGCCGTTCATGACGGTGATCGTGCTGTTCTGGCTCATGGCGATCATGGACGGATGGCGTGGCGTCAAGGAAACCTGGCCGGCCGTGCTGGTGGGCGGGGGCTCGTTCGCCATCGTCCAGTTCCTCACGGCGAACTACATCGGACCGGAACTGCCGGACATCACCTCGGCCATCGTGTCGTTGGTGGCGCTGACCCTGTTCCTGAAGGTGTGGCAGCCCAAGCGGATCTTCCGCTTCGATGACGAAAAGTCCGCCCCGGGCTCCGCACCCGCAGCGGCCACCGGTGTGTCCAGCGGCGTGCCGCTGACGACCGGCACGGTGCTCAAGGCCTGGTCCCCGTTCATCATTCTCACGGCCGTGGTGACGGTGTGGAGCATCAAGCCGTTCAAGGCGCTGTTTGCGGCGCAGGGCGCGCTCGCCTCCACGGTGGTCAATATTCCCGTGCCCTTCCTGCACAACCTGGTGGAGAAGGCGCCGCCCGTGGTGGCGGCTGCCACGCCCTACGGTGCGGTGTATTCGCTCAACTGGCTCTCGGCCACGGGCACGGCCATCCTGATCGCCGCGCTGATCACGATCGCCTCCACGCGCCTTTCTCCGGCCAAGGCTGTGGCCACACTGGGCGAGACGTTCAGGGAACTGGCCGTGCCGATCTACTCCATCGGCATGGTGCTGGCCTTCGCCTTCATCGCCAACTACTCCGGCCTGTCCGCCACTTTGGCGCTGGCCCTGGCGCACACGGGGCACGCCTTCACGTTCTTCTCGCCCTTCCTGGGCTGGATCGGCGTGTTCCTGACCGGCTCCGACACCTCGGCCAATGCGCTGTTCGCCGCACTGCAGGCCACCACCGCGCAGCAGCTGGGCCTGCCCCAGGTGCTGACGGTGGCTGCCAACACCACCGGGGGCGTGACGGGCAAGATGATCTCGCCGCAGTCCATCGCCATCGCCTGCGCTGCGGTGGGCCTGGCCGGGCGGGAGTCGGACCTGTTCCGCTTCACGGTCAAGCACAGCCTGGTGTTCGCCGCCATCATCGGTGTGATGACCACCCTGCAGGCGTACATTTTTCCGTGGATGATCCCGGGGCACTGAAACCGTACACCCGAGGATCCCATGCGCCTGGCTGACCACGTCGTCGAGAAATTGCTTGCCCTGGTGCAGGCCCGCGGGCTGCAGGCCGGCCAGCGCCTGCCGGCGGAGCGGCAGCTCGCCACCGAACTGGGCGTATCGCGCACGTCCATCCGCGAGGCCATCCAGAAGCTCACCAGCCAGGGCGTGCTGGCCAGCCGGCGTGGAGACGGCACCTATCTGCAGACATCGTCTTCGGCGGAATGGCTGCAGCCCGCGGTGGTGCCTCTGGCGCGACTCATCGACTCTGACCCGCACTACCGCTACGACGTGCTGGAGACCCGCCACGCGCTGGAAAGCAGCACGGCCTGGCTGGCCGCCCAGCGCGCCACCGCTCAGGACAAGGACCGCATCCAGCGCTGCTTCGAGGTGATGCTGCAGCACCAGCAGAGCGGCAACGCAGAACTGGCGGCGCGGGCCGATGCCCAGTTCCATCTCGCCATTGCCGAGGCATCGCACAACCTGGTGCTGGTGCAGGTCATGCACAGCCTGTTCACCATGGTGCTCTCCACCGTGGAGCGCAACCGGCACGACATGTTCCGCCTGAGCGAGCCGGTGACCATGCAGGCGCTGACGGCGCAGCACCAGGCGCTGATGCAGGCCATTCTCGACAGCGACCCGCAGCGCGCGCGCCAGTGCATCGGCGAGCACCTGGAGCATGTGCGCACCACCATCCAGCGCCTGGACGAAGACCGGGCGCGCCGCGAGCGCTCCATGCGGCTGCCACTGGATGTGGCTCCGCTGCTGCCTCCCGAACCCACACGACAACCATGATCATTTCCTCCACTGCCGACTACCGAGAAGCCGCGCGCAAGCGCCTGCCGCCCTTTCTCTTCCACTACATCGACGGTGGTGCCTATGCCGAGCAGACGCTGCGGCGCAATGTCGAAGACCTGGCCGCGGTCGCGCTGCGCCAGCGTGTGCTCAAGGACATGAGCCGGCTCGACACCAGCATCGAGCTGTTCGGAGAGAAGCTCTCCATTCCCGTGGCCCTGGCGCCCGTGGGCCTGACGGGCATGTACGCCCGGCGCGGCGAAGTGCAGGCTGCGCGCGCGGCCGACCGGCACGGCGTGCCCTTCACCATGTCCAGCGTCTCGGTTTGCCCGATCGAGGAAGTGGCGCCCAAACTGAGCCGTCCCATGTGGTTCCAGCTCTACGTGCTCAAAGACCGCGGCTTCATGAAGAACGCCTTGGAGCGCGCCCAGGCTGCGGGCTGCACGGCGCTGGTGTTCACGGTGGACATGCCCGTGCCGGGCGCGCGCTACCGCGACGCGCATTCCGGCATGAGCGGCCCGAACGCGGAACTGCGCCGGTACTGGCAGGCGTTCACCCACCCCCGCTGGTCATGGGACGTGGGCGCCATGGGCCGTCCGCACGACCTGGGCAACATCTCGGCCTACCTCGGCAAGCCCACGGGCCTGGCCGACTACATGGGCTACCTCAGCGCCAACTTCGACCCCTCCATCTCGTGGAAGGACCTGGAGTGGATCCGCGCCTTCTGGAAGGGCCCGATGATCATCAAGGGCATCCTCGATCCAGAAGACGCCAAGGACGCGGTGCGCTTCGGCGCGGACGGCATCATCGTCTCCAACCACGGTGGCCGCCAGCTCGACGGCGTGCTGTCGTCGGCCAGGGCGCTGCCGGCCATCGCGGACGCGGTGAAGGGACAGATCAAGATCCTGGCCGACTCGGGCATCCGCAATGGCCTGGACGTGGTGCGCACCATTGCGCTGGGCGCCGATGCCGCCATGATCGGGCGCGCCTTCGTCTATGCCCTGGCCGCCGCCGGAGAGGCCGGCGTGAAGCACCTGCTGGAGCTGCTGGAGAAGGAAATGCGCGTGGCGATGACGCTCACCAGCGTATCCAAGGTCTCCGACATCTCGGGCGACCTGCTGGTGAAGGCCTGATGGCAACCCTCTGAGCGGCTGTGCCGTATCCCGCTGCCTCTGTTACCGGTGCGCGGGGCAGGGCAGGGCGACCGCTGCCCGGTACCGGCAGTCCTGAGGCGGCGCCTGCAGGCCCGGGCCGCGCCCTATCGAAGATTCGCGTCCGCAAGGCACGCAACGGATGGATGGAGACATGACATGACTGATGCATCGGCCACGGCCGTTCCGCGCGAAACGCTGCTCGGCCAGCTGCGCGCTGCCGTGGGCGCCGCCCATGTGCTGACTGACGACCAGGCGACGCGGCGCTTCCGCAAAGGCCACCGCGCGGGCGAAGGGGCGGTGCTGGCGGTGGTGAGGCCGGGCACGCTGCTCGAGCAGTGGCGGGTGCTGCAGGCCGCCGTGGCGGCCGGGCGCATCGTCATCATGCAGGCAGCCAACACGGGTCTGACCGGCGGTTCCACGCCGGACGGCGCGGACTACGACCGCGAGATCGTGCTGGTCAACACGCTGCGTATCACCGGCGTGCAGGTGCTGGGCGGCGGCGAGCAGGTGGTCTGCCTGCCGGGCGCCACGCTCGACCGCCTGGAGCAGGCGCTGGCGCCGCTCGGACGCGAGCCGCACTCGGTGATCGGCTCATCGTGCATCGGCGCCTCGGTGCTGGGCGGCATCTGCAACAACTCCGGCGGCGCGCTGGTGCGGCGGGGCCCCGCCTACACCCAGCTGGCGCTGTACGCGCAGGTGCGCGAGGACGGCGCGCTGCAGTTGGTGAACCACTTGGGCATCGTACTGGGCGATACGCCCGAGGAGATCCTCACGCGGCTGCAGAGCGGGGACTACACCGCAGCCGACGTGCTGCACGATCCGCAGCGCGCGGCCTCCGACCCGAACTACGGCGAGCATGTGCGGGCGGTGGACGCCGACACGCCTGCGCGTTTCAACGCCGATCCGTCGCGCCTGTTCGAGGCCTCCGGTTCGGCCGGGAAGCTGTGCCTGTTCGCCGTGCGGCTGGACACCTTTCCCAAGGAGCCCAGCACCGTGTTCTACGTTGGCAGCAATGCGCCCGATGACCTCACCGCCGTGCGCCGCCACCTGCTGACGGCGTTGCCGCGGCTGCCCATCGCGGGCGAGTACATCCACCGCACGGCCTACGACATCGGCGAACGGTACGGCAAGGACACCTTCCTGCTGATCGACCGCTTTGGCACGGCGCGTGTGCCGGCCGCATTCGCGCTCAAGAGCCGCATCGACGGCTTCTTCGAGCGCTTCGGACTGCGGGGGGTGACGGACCGCGTCATCCAGGGCCTGACCCATCTGCTGCCCAGCCACCTGCCGCCGCGCATGCTGCAGATGCGTGAGCGCTACGAGCACCACCTGCTGGTGCGGGTGTCCAACGACACGGCAGACGCCACGCGCGATTTCCTGGCGCAGCACTTCGGCCCCAGCAGCACCGGCGGATTCTTCGAGTGCGATGCGGAGGAAGGGCGCAAGGCGTTCCTGCACCGCTTCGCCATCGCGGGCGCCGCCATCCGCTACCGCGAGGCGCACCGCGCCAGCGTGGAAGACATCGTGGCGCTGGACGTGGCCTTGCGGCGCAATGACCGCGATTGGGTCGAACAGCTGCCGGCGGACGTCGAGGGCGATGTCATCCACAAGCTTTATTACGGGCATTTCTTCTGCCACGTGTTCCACCAGGACTACATCGTGAAGAAGGGCGTGGACCCGCTGGCGATGGAGCACCGCATGTGGGCGCTGCTGGATGCGCGGCGGGCGGAGTACCCGGCCGAGCACAACGTGGGCCACCTGTACGTGGCCAAGCCGGCGCTTGCCGGCTTCTACCGCGAGCTGGACCCCACCAACACGTTCAACCCGGGGATCGGGCACACCTCCCGCCTGCAGGGCTGGGAGGCCTGCTGCGACGCGCCGGCCGCATGGCCCAAGGGCTATTCGGAACCGTGAACGGAAGAGAAGGTGTCGTGGGCCGCCGGGCCCGCGGCGCGCGAGCTGGCCGACGACGGGTCAGCGCGCTGTGCGCGGCGCGCCGTACGCCGTGACCACGTAGGTGGACAGGTCGAAGCCTTGCTCGGCCGCGATGGCGACCAGGCGTTCCTGGATCAGCGGGTCGTGGAATTCGCGCACCTCGCCCGTCACCGTGCACACCAGGTGGCCGTGGTGTTCCTCGCCGTCGTTCAGTTCGTACACGGCCTTCTGGTGCCCGAGCATGCTCTTCTTGAGCAGGCCGGTCTGCTCGAACTGCGCCAGCACGCGGTACACGGTGGCCAGGCCCAGGTCGATGTGGCGGTCCATCAGGTGGCGGTAGACGTCTTCCGCGGCCAGGTGGCGTTCGTCGCTGGTGCGGAACACTTCCAGCACTTTCAGGCGGGGCAGGGTGGCCTTCAGGCCGGCGCTCTGCAGGTCGGGCGGCGGAGGGGACATGGCGTACGGCAAGGGGATGGGGTCTGACGCCGGTTCATCGCAAAAAAAGCCTGGCTACGCGAGCACGCCCGTTGGCTGGCAAAAACGACCCTTCGGACTATGGCAGTCCTGGAGTCGCCCCACGATGAAACTGGTCGGCGGTGACCGGGGACTGGGCGCCCTGGTCAGCGATTGACGGCAGTGTAGCATTGAATGAGAATGGTTATCAATACAATAGGTAAAAATTTGGGATGAGGCGTGCTGCCCCGCAGGGGCTCACGCAGCGCTTCACCCTGTTTCCATCGCCCACAAGGAGCGCGCATGACAACCCCCCCTTTCGAGCACCTGCTGGATGAACACCGGGCGCTGCTGGCGCACTACGGGCGGGCCCAACTGCGCTGCACCCAGTTGGTGACGGCGCAGGCGCACGCCATCGCGCAGATGCAGGCCGAGATCATCCGTCTGCGGGCGCAGGTGGTGGTGCGGGAGACCGCGCTGGCCTGGGAGCGTGAAGACCGAGCGGCCTTGCTGGCCCAGTTGCCGGGGTTGCCGCGCCGCCGGGTGCTGGCACGGCAGGTGGAAGGGCTGGCCGCGCGCATCCATGACCTGGCCCGCGATGTGCTGCACTGGCAGTGGCGTGCCGGCGCCCGTCCGCTGCCGCTGCCAGCGTCGTCCGCGCCATCGGGCGTGCAGCCCGCTGCCGCTGTGCCGGACGGTGCTGCCCCGGCTGCCGCGGTGGACCGGCCCGATGCCACGGCCCCGCGCTCCGTGCTGTGCATCGCGCAGGACGCGTCCGGGGCGCTGGTGACGCAGCGCATGGTCGAAAGCGCCGAAGGCCTGGTGACGGCGCAGGCGGCGGCGGACGCCGCGATCGTGGCCGCTGAGGACGGACACGCAGCGCTGGAAGCCAGCCTGGTTGCCGCCGACCTGGTCATCTGCCAGACCGGCTGCGTGGGGCACAACGCCTACTGGCGCGTGGAGGACCATTGCCGGCGTACAGGCAAGCCCTGCGTGCTGGTGGACCAGCCGCAGGTCGTGCACGTGCTGCGCGGCCAGCACAGCGCGCACGTCCCGCACGGCGTGCTGCTGGCGGAAGCGGCTGCCCCGGCCGGACGTTGAGCGGCTCCGCTGCCGGCCTCTTTATTTTGCTATAAAATTAATAGCTGATTGCGCTTGTGGAATAAGCGCCAGAGGCCAAAAAGGCTTGAATTCTTAAGCCTCAAGCCATGGTCATCAGGCTGGCGTTGCCGCCTGCCGCGGCCGTGTTCACGCTCAGCGCGCGCTCGATCACCAGCCGCTCCAGCGGGATGTCCGTGGCGCCCGGGGCCAGGCCGGTGACGCCGACGATGGCGCCAGGGCGCTGCGCCACAGCCGCGCACACGCGGCGCAGGGAATCGGCATCGCCATGGTGGAGCACGGCGTCCAGCGCCACCGCGCCGTCCTGCCAGTCGCTCACCAGGGCGATGCGCTCCTGCACCGTTGCTGGCAGCTGCCCGCGCAGCGCGGCGGCTTCGTGCTGCGGCCACACGGCCGTCCCACCGACCGCCAAGATGGCCGCCAGCTGGGCCAGCCGGTCGCCGTCCGATGCGGCCAGGCACAGGGTGCGGGCGCGGGGCGCCAGCGTGTACTGGTTGCGTTCCCCAGTGGGGCCTGGCAGCGTGGCCGACAGCCCGGCCACGCTGGACTGGCCCAGCGCGGCGCAGGCGGCGACCAGCGCCGTGCGGCCGCCCGCGTGGGCCCATTCGGCCAGCGCGTGCAGCGTCGGCTGCAGCGCGGTGCGGGCCTGCGCGTCGGGCGCGACAGTGGCGGTGCTGGCGATGGCCGCCTGCGCCGCGCCGGCCGGGTGCTGCGACAGCAGGCGCAGCAGGTAGAGCGGTCCGCCCGCCTTGGGGCCTGTGCCCGACAGGCCTTCTCCGCCGAAGGGCTGAACGCCCACCACGGCGCCCACCATGTTGCGGTTCACGTACACGTTGCCGGCATGGGCGCGCTGCACCACGCGCTCCACCGTCTCGTCGATGCGCGTGTGCAAGCCCTGAGTGAGGCCGTAGCCGGTGGCGTTGATCTGGTCGAGCAGCGCGTCCATGCGCTCGCGGGCATAGCGCACCACGTGCAGCACGGGGCCAAACACCTCGCGCTGCAACTCGGCGATGCTGTTCAGCTCGATGAGCGTGGGTGCCACGAAGGTGCCGGCTGCCGCTACCTCGCCCGCCACGCCTTGCTGGAACACGCGGCGGCCCTGCGCGCGCAGGGCGCTGATGTGCTGCTCGATGCCAGCACGAGCCTCCTCGTCGATCACCGGGCCCACGTCCACGGCCAGCGCACCCGGGTTGCCCACGTGCAGCTCGGCCATGGCGCCCTGGAGCATGGCGATCACGCGGTCGGCCGCGTCCTCCTGCACGCACAGCACGCGCAGGGCGGAGCAGCGCTGGCCTGCGCTGTCGAAGGCCGAGGCCACCACGTCCACCACCACCTGCTCCACCAGCGCGGAAGAGTCCACGATCATCGCGTTCTGGCCGCCGGTCTCGGCGATCAGCGGGATCGGCCGGCCGTTCGCATCCAGGCGCCCGGCCACGCTGCGCTGGAGCAGGCGCGCAACGTCGGTGGAGCCTGTGAACATCACGCCCATCACCCGCGCGTCGCCCACCAGGCGCGCGCCCACGGTCTCGCCCCGGCCCGGCAGCAGCTGCACGGCACCGGCCGGCACGCCGGCCTGGTGCAGCAGGCGCACGGCCTCGGCGGCCACCAGGGGCGTTTGCTCGGCGGGCTTGGCCAGCACCGTGTTGCCGGCCGCCAGCGCGGCGGCCACCTGGCCCAGGAAGATCGCCAGCGGAAAGTTCCAGGGGCTGATGCACACCACCGGGCCCAGCGGCCGGTGCGTGGCGTTGTCGAAGTGCTCGGCCGTCTGCACCGCGTAGTAGCGCAGAAAGTCCACCGCCTCGCGCACCTCGGCGATGGCGTTGGCGGCGGTCTTGCCGGCCTCGCGCATCAGCAGGCCGAGCAGCGGCACGGTGCTGTCCTCCAGCAGGTCGGCCGCGCGGCGCAGCGCGGCGGCGCGCTCGGCGGGCGCCACGCCAGACCAGGCCGGCAGTGCGGACTGCGCGGCCTGCAGCGCGGTGTCCACATCGGCCTCGGCCGCTTCCTGCACCTGGCCGACCACGGCGGCGTGCTGCGCCGGGTTGCGCACGGCCGTGGTGGCTCCGCCGGCAACGGGCCCGTCGATGATCGGCGCGGCATGCCACTGCTGGCCCGCGCTGGCGGCCAGGGCCGCGTCGAGCGTGCGCAGCACGTCTTCGCTGGACAGGTCCAGCCCGGCCGAGTTGGCGCGGCGCGGGCCGTAGAGCTGGCGCGGCAGCGGAATGCGCGGGTGGGGCAGGGCGGCCCGGCCTTCGGCGGCGGTGTCCGCGTCCACCGTGGCCACCGGGTTGCCGACAAGCGCTTCCAGCGGCAGGGTGGCATCGGCCACGCGGTTCACGAATGAGGTGTTGGCGCCGTTTTCCAGCAGCCGGCGCACCAGGTAGGCGAGCAGCGTCTCGTGCGTGCCCACGGGGGCGTAGATGCGGCAGGGCCGGCCCAGCTTGCCGGCCGCCAGTGGGCCCACGACCTGCTCGTACAGCGGCTCGCCCATGCCGTGCAGGCACTGGAACTCGTACTGCCCGGGCTGGTAGGTGGCGGGGTCTGCCAGCTGGTAGATGGTGGCCAGCGTCTGCGCGTTGTGCGTGGCGAACTGCGGGTACACGGCCTCGGGCGCGGCCAGCAGCTTGCGCGCGCAGGCGATGTACGACACATCGGTGTGCGACTTGCGCGTGTAGACGGGGTAGTCGGCCAAGCCGTCGACCTGGGCGCGCTTGATCTCGCTGTCCCAATAGGCACCCTTGACCAGGCGGACCATCAGCCGGTGGCCGCTGCGGCGGGCCAGGTCGACACAAAAGTCGATCACAAAGGGGCAGCGCTTCTGGTAGGCCTGGATCACGAAGCCGATGCCGTTCCAGCCCGCCAGCGACGGTGCATGGCACAGCCGCTCCAGCAGGTCGAGCGACAGCTCCAGCCGGTCGGCCTCTTCGGCGTCGATGTTCAGGCCGATGTCGTAGCCGCGGGCCAGTTCCACCAGCTGCAGCACGACGGGGTAGAGCTCGTCCATCACGCGCGCGTGCTGGGCGCGGCTGTAGCGCGGGTGCAGGGCCGACAGCTTGATGGAGATGCCCGGGCCTTCGTACACGCCGCGGCCGTTGGAGGCCTTGCCGATGGCGTGGATGGCGTCCACGTACGACTGCATGTAGCGCGCGGCGTCCTGGGCGGTAAGGGCGGCCTCGCCCAGCATGTCGTACGAATAGCGAAAGCCCTGGGCTTCCAGCGGCCTGGCATTGGCGAGCGCCTGGGCGATGGTCTCGCCGGTCACGAACTGCTCGCCCATCATGCGCATGGCCATGTCCACGCCCTTGCGGATCAGCGGCTCGCCGCCCTTGGCGGTGAGCTTGCGCAGCGCGGCGCTCAGGCCGCGCTCGCTGTGCGTGGCCACCAGCTTGCCCGTGAGCAGCAGGCCCCAGGTCGCAGCGTTGACGAAAAGCGAGGGGCTCTTGCCCAGGTGCGGCTCCCAGTCGCCGGTGCTGATCTTGTCGCGGATCAGCGCATCGCGCGTGGCGGCATCGGGAATGCGCAGCAGCGCCTCGGCCAGGCACATCAGCGCCACGCCCTCCTGCGACGACAGCGCGAACTCCTGCAGCAGGCCCTGCACGATGCCGGCGCGTCCGCCGGCCGCCTTGCGGTGGCGCAGCGTGTCGGCCAGGCGCAGGGCCAGGGCCTGGATGTCGGCTCCCACGCTGTGCGGCACGCGGGCCAGGTGCAGCAGCGGTGCCAGCGCTTCGGGCTCGGGCCGGCGGTAGGCCGCCGTGATGGCATGGCGCAGCGGGTGGTTGTCCGCGCCGCGGTGCGCGAATGACGGGGCGGCTGCAGTGTGGGCGGTGGCGATGGTCATAGACGTAATGGAGGCGGGGCGGGGCGTCGGCGGATCCGATGACGGGACGGGATGATGATTGGCGCCATCATCTGGCGAATCTGATCGAATAAATGTTCGAAAATAAAGCCATTCGCCTCATAAAAATCTATCCATGGCCATTGAGCAAAACGATCTGGACCGCATCGACCGCAAGATCCTGAAGATCCTGCAGGAAGACGGGCGCATCGCCAACCTGAAGCTGGCCGAGAGCGTTGCCCTGTCGCCCACCGCGGTGCTGGCCCGGGTGCAGCGGCTGACGCGTGACGGCTACATCCTGGGCTACGAGGCGCGGCTCAACCCGCTGAAGCTGGGCGCGGGCATGCTGGTGTTCGTCGAAGTGCTGCTCGACCGCACCACGCCCAATGTGTTCGATGAGTTCAAGGCGGCGGTGCAGGTGCACCCGGCCATCATGGAATGCCACATGGTGGCGGGCGGCTTCGACTACCTGCTCAAGACCCGCAGCGCCGATATGACGGCCTACCGCGAGTTCGCCGGCAACGTCCTCTGGCAACTGCCCGGCGTGCGCGAGACGCGCACCTACGCGGTGATGGAAGAGGTCAAGCATTCCACCCACCTGCATCTGGGCTGACGCAGCCCCGGGGCCATCGCCGGCTGGAGCCGGTCCGGCTTCTCCGCAATAATGCCCTGCACATTTTCAGAAACGAGGACACACACCATGCAACCAGCCATCCGCTACGCCGCCGCGGCCCTGCTGGCGGGCCTGGCCAGCCAGGGCGCGTCGGCCGCCTGCTACCAGGTCTATGGCGCCGACCAGCAGCTCGTCTACCGCTCGACCGTCCCGCCGGTCGACATGGCGCCCCAGCTGCACCAGACCGTGCCCCAGGTCGTGCCCGGCGGCACCATGGTGTTCACGCTGGACAACAACGGCTGCGAGTTGGAAATCAACCGCCTGCCCACCGCGGCCACCGGCAGCGGCTACGGCGGCTTCGTGCAGCGCCCGCCGCGCGCCGACCGGGGCTGAGGCGGGCTCCCTCGCTCTGAGACAATCGTGGGGTATGAGCGACCCCACAGAACAATCCTCCCCCAACGATCTCCCCCCCGGCTGGCTCGACAGTGACGTCCATGGACATGGACGCCCAGGGCGTGGCCCGCAAGCCCGATGGCAAGGTCGTCTTCATCGACGGCGCTCTCACCTTCGAGATCGTCAGCGCCAACACCCACCGCAAGAAGAACAACTGGGAGCAGGCCAGCCTCACGGCCATCCACCGCGAATCGCCCCAGCGCGTACGCCCGGGCTGTCCGCACTTCGGCCTGCACGGCGGCGCCTGTGGCGGCTGCAAGATGCAGCATCTGCATGTGGGCGCGCAGGTCGCCGCCAAACAGCGCGTGCTGGAAGACAACCTCTGGCACCTGGGCAAGGTCAAGCCCGAGACGGTGATGCGCCCCATCGAAGGGCCGGCCTGGGGCTACCGCTACCGTGCCCGCCTGGCCGTGCGCCACGTCATCAAGAAGGGCACGGTGCTGGTGGGGTTCCACGAGCGCAAGAGTCGCTACATCGCCGACATGGGCGTGTGCCCCGTGCTGCCGCCGCATGTGAGCGCCATGCTCATGCCGCTGCGGGCCCTGATCGCGTCCATGGACGCGCGCGACACCTGCCCGCAGATCGAGCTGGCCTGCGGTGACGACGTCACGGCCCTGGTGCTGCGCCACCTGGAGCCGCTGTCGGACGGTGACCTTGCCAAGCTGCGCGCCTTTGCCGCGGAGCACGGCGTGCAATGGTGGCTGCAGGCCAAGGGGCCGGACACCGTGCGGCTTCTGGACGAAGGCGGCCCGCAGCTGTCTTACGCGCTGCCCGATTTCGGCATCGTCATGCCCTTCAAGCCGACCGACTTCACGCAGGTCAACCCGCACATCAACCGGGTACTGGTCAGCAAGGCGCTGCGCCTGCTGGGCGCCGGCAAGGACGAGCGCGTGATCGACTGGTTCTGCGGCCTGGGCAACTTCACGCTGCCCATCGCCACCCAGGCCCGCGAGGTGCTGGGCATCGAGGGCAGCGAGGCGCTGGTGGCCCGTTCACGTGAAAACTATGTGTCCAATCAGGCTCTGGCGCCCGCTGGTCAATCGCTTGCAGCTACATCTTTCGTAGCGCGCAACCTGTTCGAGATGACGCCCGAGATGCTGGTCGCCGACGGCGTGGCCGACAAGTGGCTGGTCGACCCGCCGCGCGAGGGCGCCTTCGCCCTGGCCAAGGCCCTCGCCGATATCCACCAGGCCCGCATCGGCGCCGAGGACGCGCCGCCCCTGCCGGCCGCAGCCGAGGGCTGGACGCCGCCCCAGCGTATCGTCTACGTCAGCTGCAACCCCGCCACGCTGGCGCGCGACGCCGGGCTGCTGGTGCACCAGGCCGGCTACCGCTGCGTGGCGGCGGGCGTGGTCAACATGTTCCCGCACACGGCGCACGTGGAAAGCATGGCGGTGTTCGAACGCGCCTGATCGGTTGACGCTCCTGCGCACCGCGCAAGCAAAAGCCACGCTCCAGGAGCGTGGCTTTTTTCATGGAGAGGGTCGTAGAGGAAAAAGGGCCTCGGGAGTTGCCCGAAAGCCATATAGGGATGAAATATGCCCCTGGCCCTTATTTAAAAAGCGCAGGCAGCTATCAATAAGTGAGCGTGTGCGCTGGGTGGCCGTCAGCTGCGGTTGCGGTCGGCGCCGGGCTCGCGGGTTTCGGTCTCGATCTCGTCGGAGCGGCGGGGGGCGGCCGGCTTCTCGACCTTGCCCAGGACGGACGGCGTGCCCTCGATCTTGTTCTCGCGCATGTACTGATCCATCTCCTTCCAGCCGGCGAAGACCTGGGCCTTGTTGGCCTTGGGGTTCAGCGTGAAGCAGTCCTCCAGCCCGCGCAGCGCGTGCCGGCAGGCGCCGCCCACGGCCTTGGCCTCGGCTTCGCGCTGGGTGACGCGCGGGTCGGGCCCGAGGCCGGGGATCTCGCAGCCGGCGAGCAGCAGCACGGCCAGCGAGGCCGCGGTCCAGCGCGAGGAGGGGAGGTGGAGAGAGGCGGGCATGTCTCCTGATTATCGGCACGCCCTGCCGGGGGTTGAGGAGCAAGTGCGGCCCCGGGCGCAAAAAAAGGCCTCCGGAGAGGCCTTTCGAAGAGCGGGTGGCTGCCGCGCGTCAGTCGCGCTCGCCGCCCATGATGCCCAGCAGCGCCAGCAGGCTCTGGAACACGTTGAAGATGTCCAGGTACAGGGCCAGCGTGGCACTGATGTAGTTGGTTTCGCCGCCGTCCAGGATCTGCTTCAGGTCGTACAGCATGTAGGCGCTGAAGATGCCGATGGCAGCCACCGAGATGGCCATCATGCCGGCGGACGAGCCCACGAACACGTTGATGATGGCGCCCACCATGAGCACCATCGCGCCCACGAACAGCCACTTGCCCATGCCCGACAGGTCACGCTTGATGACGCTGGCCAGGCTGGCCATCACGAAGAACACGCCTGCCGTGCCGGCGAAGGCCGTCATGATCAGGTCGGCGCCGTTCTTGAAGCCCAGCACCATGCCGATCAGGCGCGACAGCATCAGGCCCATGAAGAACGTGAAGGCCAGCAGCACCGGCACGCCGGCGGCGGAGTTCTTGGTCTTCTCGATCGCGAACATGAAACCGAACGCGCCGCCCAGGAATACGATCAGGCCCACGCCACCGCGCAGCGACTGCGTGATGCCCGTGGAAACGCCGATCCAGGCACCCAGCACCGTGGGCAGCAGGCTCAGCGCCAGAAGCCAGTAGGTGTTGCGCAGCACCTTGTGGCGTTGCTCCTGCGAAATGCCGTAGCCCGCGGAGCCATAGTTGGTGACTTCGGTGTTCATCTTGTATCTCTCCTTGGTTCGCCTGCACAGCGCAGACGATCAAATTCTAGGTGGTGGCCCCAAGGCCCCGTTGCAATACCCTCCCGCACTCCCGTACTTTTAGGATGCAATCTTTTGACCCGGCCGCCGGCCCACCGCCGGGTGGTTGCCAGTATGCTCGAAGCGCGCTTCCGCCGGGGCTCTGCGCCCCGTCCCGTCCGCCGGGGCATCACCCCCTTCTTTTCCTCTTCCCATCCGTTTCCACACCATGAAGACCAAGCCCGTAATCGAACTGTCCGACGTCAAGAAGATCGCCGCCGCCGCCGAAGCCGAAGCGCTGCAGAACCAGTGGGCGGTGACCATCGCCATCGTGGACGACGGCGGGCACCTGCTGTGGCTGCAGCGCCTGGACGGCGCGGCCGCCACGTCGGCCGGCATCGCCCCGGCCAAGGCCCACACGGCTGCGCTGGCCCGCCGCGAGAGCAAGGCCTTCGAGGACATCATCAACAACGGCCGCACGGCCTTCCTGACCGCCCCCGGCATCGAAGGCCTGCTCGAAGGCGGCGTGCCGATCATGAAGGACGGCCAATGCCTGGGCGCCGTGGGCGTCAGCGGCGTGAAGTCCACCGAAGACGCGCAGATCGCCCGCGCCGGCATCGCTGCTCTCGGTCTCTGATCTGCAGGCTCGCCAGCAGCCGCTGGCGGAGCCGCGCCCCGTTCTCGGTGATGGGGGGCGCAATAAAAAAACCGGCCTCGAGGGCCGGTTTTTTATGGGTGTTGTGACAGCGTGGAAAAAGCGCCTGGCTACGCGAGCATGCCCGTTGGCTGGCCAATACGACCCGTGTGGCTGGACGGAGCCAGCCAGGAGTCGCCCCACGATGAAACTCATTTGGTCAGGATCAGCTTTCCGAGCTTGGTCGCCTGCAGGCGGTAGACCGAGCCGTTGTGGAAGATGGATACGGTCTTCTGCCCCTGCAGCAACGACTTGCTGTCCACGGTGGCGGCAGGCGAGCCGTCCCGACCCTGGAGGCCTGCGGCTTGGCCGTCGAACGACGAGGCGCCCAGGAACGATGCGGAAGGGTTGGCGGTCAGTGTGGCTTGCATGAGAACTCTCCGTGCTTTGCGATTTGATTAATGATAACCATTCGCAATTGATCGTCAAGGAGGCGCTGGTCTTTTTTTGTAAGAACGATCTCACTGCGGATCGGTCACGAACCCGATCTTGCGCACGCCGGCGCGCTGCGCGGCCGACATGGCCTGTGCCACGCGCTCGTAGCGCACTTCCTTGTCGCCGCGGATGTGCAGATCCGGCTGCGGGTCCTTGACAGCTTCGGCCTTCAGGCGCGGTTCCAGTTCCTCGTCGGTGATGGTGGTCTCGTTCCAGTGGTACTTGCCATCGGCGGTGACCGACAGGCGGATGGTTTCCGGCTTGATGTCCTCGCGTTGGTTCGAAGCCTTGGGCAGGTCCACGGGCACGGCATGCTTCATCACGGGCACGGTGATGATGAAGATGATGAGCAGCACCAGCATGACGTCCACCAGGGGCGTCATGTTGATCTCGTTCATCACCTCATCGGCGTCGTCTTGCGTTCCGAATGCCATGGCGCATCAACCCTTCTTGATCGGCAGACCCTTGCTCTCGCCGGGCGCGCTCACGCGGGCACCGGTCACGAAATAGGCATGCAGGTCGTGCGCAAAGCTGTTGAGGTTGTTCAGAATGGACTTGTTGCCGCGCACCAGCGCGTTGTAGCCCAGCACGGCGGGGATGGCCACGGCCAGGCCCAGGGCCGTCATGATCAGCGCCTCGCCGATGGGGCCGGCCACCTTGTCGATGGTCGACTGGCCCGACGTGCCGATGGCCACCAGGGCGTGGTAGATGCCCCACACGGTGCCGAACAGGCCGATGAACGGGGCCGTCGAGCCTACCGAGGCCAGGATGGCCAGGCCGGATTGCAGGCGGGCCGTGAACTCGTCGATGGAGTTGCGCAGGCTGCGGGTCACCCAGTCGCTCACATCCAGGCTGTCGTGCAGGTGGGCCTTGGTGTTGCGGTGGTGGGCCGTGGCTTCCCGGCCTTCCAGTGCCAGATGGCGGAAGGGGTTCTGCGGATCCTGGCCGAGCTTGTTCATGCCGGCGGCGAAGTCTTCGCTGTGCCAGAAGTCACGCGCCGCACGGGCGTGCTTCTTGAACTTCACGATGTCCAGGGCCTTGATGAGGATGACGATCCACGACGCCAGCGACATGCCGAGCAGCAGCACGGCCACGGCCCGGGTCACAAAGTCGCCTTGAATCCAGACGTTGGCGATGCCGAAATGCGATTCCATGAAAACTCCTGAAAATTATTCGAGAACAAAATTGACGGGGACCAGGTTCCACATGGTCTCGGGGACACCGTTGCGCTTGCCGGGCACGAAGCGCCAGCGCATCACGGCGTCCTGCGCCTGGCGGTCCAGCCGTTCGAAGCCGCTGGACTTGTTGATTTCCACCTTCTGAGGCAGGCCGTCCGTGCCGATCAACACGCGCAGCACGACCTTGCCCTGCTCACCCAACCGCTTGCTGATGGCGGGGTACGTAGGCTTGGGGTTGTTCAGATAGGCGGCATCGCTCGAGGGCAATTCGATCTTGGGCGGCGCTGGCGGTGCCGGGGGGGCAGGCGCGGGCGCCGGGGGGGCTGCCGGGGCCTCGATGGGCGGCGCTGGCGGCTGGGGTTCTACGATGCCCGTCGGGGCATTCGGCGCAGGCGCGGGCGAGGGGACGGCCACCGGCATCGGCGCAGGGCGGGGCGCTGCCTTGGGGGGCGCGGGCTTCGGCGGCGGCGGGGGAGCCGGCTTGGGCGGGGGAGGGGCCGGCGGCGCGGGTGGCGCGATGAATTCGCTGAGCACCTCCGCCGGCACGATGACTTCGGCCGCACGGCGCAGCAGGCCCGACTGCAGCGCCCACAGCGCCGCCACATGCAGTACCACCACGGAGCCCGCGATCACGGCGTTGCGGCTCAAGCCCCCGGAGGAGCCATATCGATCAAACTGGGACATAAAAGTGATAGCTGCCGGCGCTGTATCCACAAGCGCCAGAGGCCAAAAAGAGCAATATTACTTACGGAGGATCCACCAGACGGATCCCACGACGAGGATCAGGCTGCCAGCGAGCGTTGAGAGCAATTCCATGCTTTGCTTTCCTGAATGGAGTTGGCAAGCTGGATCGTCTGCGTGGCGGCTTCCTTGTGCAGGGCCGCGACAGGGTGGGACGAACTGCACTGGGCCACGACGTCGCGTGCGCAGCTTTCGCAGCGCCCGCATTGGGTGGCCACGCCCAATTCGAACTGGATCTCGTCAAAGCTCATCCCCGCATGCGCGTGGCGTGCGATCTCGCGATCAGAAATCCGGCGGCATACACAGACGATCATGGGAGCGGGCAGTGGTGGCTGGCTGGTGAATGATATAGGAATTATAAATGCGAATTCATCGCATTATCAATCGTTCCATATCTCTGTGTAAGCAGGCGTTGATCGTGGTCAGCCGGAATCGGGGTAGCGGGGGGCATCAGCCCAAAAAAAAGCCGGCACACTGTGCCGGCTTTTGGGGGCCCGGAGGGCGCTCTATTACTTGACGTGCTTGCCGATCAGGCCAGCCATCTCGAACATCGAGACCTGGGGCTTGCCGAACACTTCCTTTAGCTTGGCGTCGGCATTGATCATGCGCTTGTTGGATGCGTCCTGCAGGTTGTTGGCCTTGATGTAGACCCACAGCTTGCTGATGATTTCAGTGCGTGGCAGAGGCGTGGAGCCGACCACGGCAGCCAGAGCGGGGCTGGGGGTCAGTGCCTTCATGAAGGCAGCGTTGGGCGTGCGCTTCTTTGCGGGTGCTGCTGCCTTGGCGTCAGCGGCCGGGGCCTTCTTTGCAGTTGCCATGTTGGGTTTTCCTTGTTGGGGAGTGAAATACGTCACCAGCGAAAACCTGCTTCTCCACTGGCTCCGGCGATGCTACTGGGAAAAAAACGCGTTTCCAAGGGAGAAAGGGGTTTTTTTGCCTCGATTTGTTGCGGCAGTGCCCCGCCCTTCTGCAGGGTGGACGGGGCTTTTGTGCTATCGAAGTCGTACCGCCCCGGCCGCGCCGGGCGCGGAAAACCAGGACGCAGACGCCAACGCCCGCCTCAGCGGCGGCCCCGCGCGAGCAGGATCAGCAACACGGCCGCCAGGATGACCGCGCACGCAAGCCATTCCCCGCGGGTGACCGATTCGCCCGCCAGGGCGCTGCCCAGCAGCAGCGCGATCAGCGGATTCACGAAGGCATAGCTGGAAGCCAGCGGTGCGCTGGCATGCGCCAGCAGGGACATATAGGCACTGAAAGCGACCAACGACCCCAGTACCACCAGATACAGCCAGGCTGCGATGGCGGCGGGCTGCGGCGGCCACTGCGGGCGCTCGCCAAGCGCGAAGGACACCACCATGAGCAGCGTGCCACCGCACAGCATCTCACTGGCGAAGCCGCTGGCGCCGGGCGCCAGCGCAAAGCGGGTGGTCGACAGCACCGATCCCAGGGACCAGGCCGCCGTTGCCGCAAGGATGCAGGCGACGCTTGCGGGCGATGCGGCGAAGCTGGCGCCGCGCATCAACAGCAGCACCCCGCCCAAGCCGAGCGCCATGCCGATCAACTCCCCCCGGGAAGGCCTGCGGCCCCACAGCAGGCCCCAGCCGCAGATCATCATCGGTACCACGGCAATGCAGGCCGCGATGAGTCCGGAACTGATGTGGATGCTAGCCGTGGCGGTCAGTCCCATCCCGACTCCGAGCATCAGGCCGCCGATCAGCAGCGCGTGCAGCCACTGCCGGCCGCTGGGCCAGGGCGGTAGCGTCCCTCGGCTGCCTGAAGCGCGACATCTGCGCCAGGCGACCCAGCCCATCAGCAGGCCACCCGCCACCAGGAAGCGGGTGCCCATCTGGAAGAAGGGCGGAAAGCTCGTCAGAGCGACGCGGATGGCCAGATAGGTGGAGCCCCAGACCACGTAACAGGCAAGCAGTGCCGCCCAGAGCATGGGAGCGAGGCGCGGAGCGCGCGCCGACAGCAAAAAGGAAGAGGAAGGCATGGGGCAGGATCCTATCGGCGGGCACCCCTTTGTTCCATGGCACAACCAAGGTAATGGGCCGGTTGTACCGTGGTTTTGATGGTCAAATAAGTTGATGGCAGAAATCTATGAAATGGATTCCCACGATGGCTGTATCTTGGCCGAACTGCAGGCAGATGGGCGTCTATCCATGGCAGAGCTGGGCCGTCGCGTGCACCTGAGCCAACCCGCGGTGACCGAGCGCGTGCGCAAGCTCGAAGCCGCCGGGGTGATCCAGGGCTATGGCGCGCGCGTGGATTACGCCCGGCTGGGCTACGGTATCCGGGCCATCATTCGGGTGGGGCGGGCCGAATACGCCCGGTTGGTGCACTTGATAGAGAACACGCCAGAGGTGGTCAATGCCTACAACGTGACCGGCGATGACAGCTGGGTGCTGGAGATCGTCGTGATCGACGTGAGCCACCTGGATGCGGTGGTGACGGGCTTCTGCCTGTTGGCGCAGACGTCGACCTGCATCGTGCTGAACGTCCCGCGCGAACACGCGGTGGTCCTGCCCGCCCGGCGTGACAGCATCCGTCCTCCTATCCGCAAGGTCACCGGCCGGTGAGCCAAGACCCGTCCGGCCGCGAAGGCTGGGCGATGCGGAAGTCAGCCTGGCCGCGCCGTCTTCCGCCCTACCCGCAGTGCGGCACGTGAAGGAAACGTGGCCAGCACGACGCTGGCCAGGGCGATGGCGAACGCCAGCAGCTGCATGGCCGTGAACCGCTCGCCCAGCACCAGCACTCCGACGAGTGCGGCACTCACCGGCAGTAGCACCGTGAACACGCCTCCTTGGGCCGCGGGGACGGCCTTTAGGCCGGTCATCCAAAGCCAGACAGTCCACATGCACGCTGCCAGCGCGTAGAACACCAGCAGCGCCCAGGTGCCGGGCGAGACGGCGGAGAAGTCGAAACTCCAGGCGAAGTACAGGCCCAGCGGCGTCGCGATGGCGAAGCCCCACAGATTGATCAGCGAGGTGATGCGCTTGGGGCCCAGCGTACCGGTGAGCTTCTTGCCGATGACGGAGTAGGCTGCCTCGCAAAGGGAGGCGGCCAGCAGCAGAAGGTGGCCCAGCCATTGCAGGTTCCCAGCGGCCGCAGTCTGTGTGCCGGCTGTGTGCGCCGCACTGCCAGTGTTCGACAGCGAAAACAGCGCGATGCCGATCGCGGCACAGCCCACGGCGACCCAGGTGCGGGGCGCCACGCGCTCGTGCAGGAACAGCCAGCTCATGACCGCCACGGCGGCGGGGATGGCCGCCATGATCACGCCGGCCGATGTAGCGCTGGTCAGGCTCACCCCATAGATCATGCAGACCGTGAACAGGAAGTTGCCCAGGAAGGAGTGCAGGAACAGCAGGGCCTGCGTGCGTGGAGTCAGAGGGGGCTCGTCGACCGGCTTGCGGAGCCAGTGCAGCATGGCGATTCCGCCGATGCCGAAGCGCAGCCACGCCAGAAGGAACACGGGGAAAGCCGCCGCCAGCGGCTTGGAGAGTGCGACGTAGCTGCCGACCAGCGACATGCTCAGAGCGAGGCACACATAGGCAACGGGGCGGCTGGGCGGGTTCACTAGACTGTGGGTGCTTGCAATGGAGCGTACATCATGCCCGAGGATTTCTCCGACAACGACCGCCGGGCAACGCCAGCGCGCTACGTTTTTGTATACGGCACGTTGCGGCGTGGCTGCAGCAACGACATCACCCGGCTGTCGCCACCCCCGCGGTGGGTGGGTGAGGCGGAATTGCCGGGCGTGCTTTACACCCTCGGCGCCTACCCTGGAATGCGGCTAGAGGGGCACGCAGCAGGTGACCGCCCCGTGCGGGGAGAGGTCTACGCCATCGACCCTGCGCTGGAGCATGTATTGGATGGAATCGAGGGACTGGTTCCCGGCGCCGCACCCCAGGATGACGATGAGTACTCTAAAAGAGAGGTGCGTGTGCGCGTTGCCGGGCAGATGCTGTCCTGTTTGATGTACGAGGTTCATCCGCGTTGTGCTTTACCGGCTGCGCGGCTGGATCACGGCAACTGGCGCGAATGCAAGTGAATCAATTTTGCTTTGTGAAAATTGAATTTCATATTGCGGATTTTTTGATTGATGCAATGCGAGAAAATTTCTTAGGATGAGATAAAAGATTTCTTTATGTGGCAATCGATGCGTAATGTATTGATTTTATTGGGTTAATTTTTATTCTTGTATAAGACATAAGAGGTTGCGCGGGTCTTATAGAAGACCTAAAGTTGATTCCAAGGACAAGGCATTGTCCCTTCCTTCTCAACTAGCCCATGGAGTTCCACATGCCCGAATCGCTCAATGCCCAGCTCAGCCGTGACCAACAGATTGCCGCCTTGGAGAACGACTGGG
Organism: Paracidovorax wautersii; assembly: GCF_031453675.1. NCBI lineage: Bacteria > Pseudomonadati > Pseudomonadota > Betaproteobacteria > Burkholderiales > Comamonadaceae > Paracidovorax > Paracidovorax wautersii. The sequence continues at coordinate 3,077,663 of NZ_JAVIZX010000001.1, forward strand.
CCCACAACCCCCGCTGGAAGGGGCTCAAGCGCGGCTACTCCGCTGCCGACGTGGTGCGCCTGAGGGGCAGCCTGCAGCCGGAATACACGCTGGCCCGCCGTGGTGCGGAGAAGCTCTGGGACAAGATCAATGGCGGTGCCAAGAAAGGCTACGTGAATGCCTTTGGCGCCATCTCCGCTGGCCAAGCCATGCAGCAGGCCAAGGCTGGCTTGGAAGCGGTGTATCTGTCGGGTTGGCAGGTCGCAGCCGACGGCAATTCGTCCGAGACCATGTACCCCGACCAGTCGCTGTACGCCTATGACTCGGTGCCGACCATGGTTCGCCGCATCAACAACACCTTCAAGCGTGCCGACGAGATCCAGTGGGGCCGTGGCATCAATCCTGGCGACAAGGAATTCATCGACTATTTCCTGCCCATCGTCGCCGATGCGGAGGCCGGCTTCGGCGGCGTGCTGAATGCCTTCGAACTGATGAAGAACATGATCGCCGCGGGCGCTGCCGGCGTGCACTTCGAAGACCAACTGGCTGCCGTGAAGAAGTGCGGCCACATGGGCGGCAAGGTGCTGGTTCCCACCCATGAGGCTGTCGAGAAGCTGATCGCAGCCCGTTTTGCGGCGGACACCATGGGCGTGCCTACCATCATCCTGGCGCGTACCGACGCAGAGGCCGCCAACCTCATCACGTCCGACCACGATGCGAATGACAAGCCGTTCCTGACCGGCGAGCGGACCCAGGAAGGCTTCTACCGCGTGAAGAACGGCCTGGAGCAGGCCATCAGCCGCGGCGTTGCCTATGCGCCGTATGCCGATCTTGTGTGGTGCGAAACCGGTACGCCCGACCTGGGCTTTGCCCGCGAGTTCGCCGAGGCCGTGCATGCCGCATCCCCCGGCAAGTTGTTGTCGTACAACTGCTCGCCTTCCTTCAACTGGAAGAAGAACCTGGACGACAAGACCATCGCCCGCTTCCAGGATGAGCTGTCCGCACTGGGCTACAAGTACCAGTTCATCACGTTGGCGGGCATCCATATCAACTGGTACAACACCTTCCAGTTCGCCCATGCATACGCTCGCGGCGAAGGCATGAAGCACTACGTGGAGCAGGTGCAGCAGCCCGAGTTCGAGGCGCGCGAGAAGGGCTACACCTTCGTGTCGCACCAGCAGGAAGTGGGCGCAGGTTACTTCGACGACGTGACCACGGTGATCCAGGGCGGTTCCTCCAGCGTGAAGGCGCTGACGGGCTCCACCGAGGAAGAGCAGTTCCACTGATCCGCTTGCAGGGTTGATGCGCTGAAGCCCGGGCCGAGTGCCCGGGCTTTTTTATGGCCGTGCGCGAAAGCCGAGTGCGACAGTCCGGTGCGGTAAAATGCCTCCATCACTCACAAACAAGGGCGAGAAAGGCAATGCTGGTTATGACACCGCGAACTACGACGGAGATTTCCACCGGCCGCTGAGGCTGGATGTTCGCGCCTGCACGACACTTGCACCTTCCTTCCAAAAGCGCGGACCTCGTTCCGCGCTTTTTGCTTTTCGGGCATCGGGCGCATCGTTTACCGATTGATTGACGAACAGGATTTTTCGAATGATTCAGATCACGCTTCCGGACAACTCCCGCCGCGAATATCCAGGCCCTGTATCCGTGGCCGACGTGGCGCGCTCCATCGGTCCGGGGCTGGCCAAGATGACCGTGGCCGGCAAGGTCGACGGCAAGCTCGTGGATGCCAGCGACCTCATTGACCACGATGCCCGCCTGCAGATCATCACACCGCGCGATGCCGAGGGCGTGGAGATCATTCGCCACTCGTGCGCCCACTTGGTAGGCCATGCCGTGAAGCAGTTGTACCCCGGTGCCAAGATGGTCATCGGCCCGGTGATCGAAGAAGGCTTCTATTACGACATCGCGTTCGAACGCCCGTTCACGCCCGAGGACATCGCCGCTATCGAGCAGCGCATGAAGGAGCTGATCGCACAGGACTACGACGTCATCAAGAAGATGACGCCGCGCGCGGAGGTCATCGACGTGTTCAAGGCGCGTGGCGAAGAGTACAAGCTGCGCCTGATCGATGACATGCCGGACGAAACCGCCATGGGCCTGTACTACCACCAGGAATACGTCGACATGTGCCGGGGCCCGCACGTGCCGAACACCCGTTTCCTGAAGGCGTTCAAGCTCACGCGCGTGTCGGGAGCCTACTGGCGAGGCGATGCCAAGAACGAGCAGTTGCAGCGTGTGTACGGCACGGCCTGGGCCGACAAGAAGGATCTGGATGCGTATATCCAGCGCATTGAAGAAGCGGAAAAGCGCGACCACCGCAAGCTGGGCCGCGAGCTCGACCTGTTCCACATCGACGAGCACTCGCCCGGCACGGTGTTCTGGCACCCCAAGGGCTGGACGATCTGGCAAGGCGTGGAGCAGTACATGCGCCAGGTCTACCGCGACAACGGCTATCAGGAAGTGAAGGGTCCGCAGATCCTCGACAAGCACCTGTGGGAGAAGACGGGCCACTGGGACAAGTACCGCGAGAACATGTTCACGACGGAGAGCGAGAAGCACGACTACGCGCTCAAGCCCATGAACTGCCCTGGCCACATCCTGATCTTCAACCAGGGCGTGAAGAGCTACCGCGACCTGCCGCTGCGCTTCGGCGAGTTCGGCCAGTGCCACCGCAACGAGCCCACGGGTGGGCTGCACGGCATCATGCGCGTGCGCGCCTTCACGCAGGACGATGGCCACATCTTCTGCACCGAAGACCAGATCCAGCAGGAGTGCATCAACTTCACGACGCTGCTGCAGAAGGTCTACAAGGATTTCGGCTTCACCGACATCATCTACAAGGTGGCCACGCGGCCTGAAAAGCGCATCGGTTCCGAAGAAAGCTGGGACAAGGCCGAGAACGCGCTGATCGAAAGTCTGAAGGCCTCGGGCTGCGAATACCAGATCGCCGTGGGCGATGGCGCTTTCTACGGTCCCAAGCTGGAGTACACCTTGCGCGACGCGATCGGCCGTCACTGGCAGTGCGGCACGATCCAGGTCGATCCGTCGATGCCGGAGCGCCTGGGCGCAGAGTACGTGGGCGAAGACGGCGCGCGCCACCGTCCCATCGTGCTGCACCGCGCGATCGTGGGCAGCCTAGAGCGATTCATCGGTATCCTGATCGAGCAGCACGCCGGCGCGCTGCCGACATGGCTCGCGCCAGTGCAGGTGGCGGTGCTCAATATCACGGGCGCGCAGGACGACTACTGTCGCGAAATTGCTGCAAAGCTCCAAAAAGCGCTGCCGAATCAAGACCTTAGGGTGGTGACCGATCTGCGCAACGAAAAGATTACGTATAAAATACGCGAGCATTCGTTGCAAAAGCTGCCTTACATCCTCGTCGCAGGCGAGAAAGAAAAGGCTGCTGGTGCCGTCGCAGTGCGCGCCCGGGGCAATCGAGACCTCGGTGTGATGTCCTTCGAAGCGTTCGTCGCGCTCATCGCCCAGGACATCGCTTCTAAAGCTTGAACCGTGTCGGAAACTGCTTTAGCCCGCGTGGATTGTGCGGAGTCTGCTACTTTGTTTGTAGCTTTTTGTTGAAGGAATAGAGCCATCGCTACTGAATTTCGTGATCGTCGCCAGCGCGAGGAGCGCAAGCACCGCCTGAACCGTGAAATCATGGCCCCCGAGGTTCGCCTCTCCGGCCCTGACAACGAGCCTTTGGGCGTCGTAAGCCTCATGGAAGCCCTCCGCATGGCGGGCGAGCTGGATGTGGACCTGGTGGAGATTGCCGCCACGGCCAACCCTCCCGTGTGCCGCCTGATGGACTATGGCAAGTTCAAGTACCAGGAACAGAAGCGCGCGGCCGAGGCCAAGGCCAAGCAGACGGTCATCGAGATCAAGGAGGTCAAGTTCCGTCCCGGTACGGACGATGGCGACTACAACATCAAGATGCGCAATATCCGCCGCTTCCTGGCGGACGGTGACAAGTGCAAGATCACGCTGCGTTTCCGCGGCCGTGAAATCACTCACCAGCAGCTGGGCCTGGACCTGCTGAACCGCATTCGTGACGAGTTGGGTGACAGCATCCTGATCGAGCAGTTCCCCAAGCTGGAAGGGCGCCAGATGATCATGATGATCGCGCCCAGCCGCAAGAAGCCGGCGCCGGCCAAGCCGGCCGATGGCGGTGCTGCAGCCCCGGCTGCGGCTCCCGCCGGGCAGGCCAGCTGAGGCAAGAGGGTTTCAAGAGATGTGGGTTGCGCCGGCCTTCGGGCGGGCGTAACGCAACAGGTGGTGCTTTGCACTGCCGTACAGCCGGCGCGAGCTGGCTGAAAAAAGTGGCTCGGGGCCAACAAGTTTGCAGATCGGTCTGCAAACGCCTCACGAGCACAACGAAAAGGAGCATTCACATGCCCAAAATGAAGACCAAGAGCAGCGCGAAGAAACGTTTCCGCGTTCGTCCCGGTGGCACCGTCAAGCGCGGTCAAGCCTTCAAGCGTCACATCTTGACGAAGAAGACCACCAAGAACAAGCGCCATCTGCGTGGTGCGGTTGCTGTGCACGAGACCAACATGGGCTCGATCGCACAAATGCTGCCCGGCATGGGCGTTTAATTAACGACGAACAAGGAGTACTCACATGCCTCGCGTCAAACGTGGTGTAACGGCCCGTGCCCGTCACAAGAAAGTTCTGGCCCTCTCCAAGGGTTTCCGTGGTCGCCGCGGTAATGTCTTCCGCATCGCCAAACAGGCGGTAATGAAGGCTGGGCAATATGCCTACCGTGATCGCCGCACCAAGAAGCGCGTGTTCCGCCAACTGTGGATCGCCCGTATCAACGCCGCTGCACGTGAACTGGGCCTGACCTACAGCCAGTTCGCCAACGGCCTGAAGAAGGCTTCCATCGAGATCGACCGCAAGATGCTGGCCGACCTCGCGGTGCACGACAAGGCTGCTTTCGGCAGCATCGTGGAACAAGTCAAGGCCAAGCTGGCTGCTTGAGTTCACGGTCGGCGGCTATGAGTTTCATAGCTGCCAGCGCTTAAACAACAAGGGCTAGGGCTTGAAAAGGCGCTAGCCCTTGTTTATTTTCAAGAGTCGATATGAACGAGTTGGATGCTCTGGTCCAGAGCGCGCAGCAGCTGTTTGCGCAGACCGCCACCCCCGCTGATCTGGAAAACGCCAAGGCACAGTTCCTGGGCAAGTCGGGGCGCCTCACCGAGCTCATGAAGGGCATGGCGCAGCTGTCGGTGGAAGAGAAGAAGTCGCGCGGCGCTGCCATCAACGTGGCCAAGCAGGCGATCGAGGCGGCCCTCACGGCGCGCCGCCAGGCGCTGGCCGATGCCGAACTGCAGCTCCAGCTCAAGGCCGAGGCGCTCGACGTGACGCTGCCGGGCCGCCAGCGCGGGCAGGGCGGCCTGCATCCGGTGTCGCTGACACTGGAGCGCATCGAGTCCATCTTCGGCTCCATGGGTTTCGACGTGGCCGAGGGCCCCGAGATCGAGACCGACTGGTTCAACTTCACCGCGCTGAACACGCCGGAAGACCATCCCGCGCGCTCGATGCACGACACCTTCTATGTGGAAGGCGGCACGCCCGAGGCGCCCAACCTGCTGCGCACGCACACCAGCCCGATGCAGGTGCGCCATGCCGTGCAGCACGTCAAGAAATACCGCCATCTGCTGGACGCCGGCCAGTCCATGCCCGAGATCCGCGTGATCGCGCCCGGCCGCACCTACCGCGTGGACAGCGATGCCACCCATTCGCCGATGTTCCACCAGTGCGAAGGCCTGTGGATCGGTGAGAACGTGAGCTTCAAGGACCTGAAGGTCGTCTTCACCGACTTTTGCCGTACCTTCTTCGAAAGCGATGACCTGGTGCTGCGCTTCCGTCCGAGCTTCTTCCCGTTCACCGAGCCCAGCGCCGAAGTGGACATCCAGTTCCAGGCGGGCCCGCTGGCCGGCCGCTGGCTGGAAGTGGCCGGCTCCGGCCAGGTGCACCCGAACGTGGTGCGCAACATGGGCTTGGACCCCGAGAAGTACATCGGCTTCGCCTTCGGCATGGGGCCCGACCGCCTGACCATGCTGCGCTACGGCGTGAACGACCTGCGCCTGTTCTTCGACGGCGATATCCGCTTCCTGTCGCAGTTCCAGTAATCCCATAAAAAGTGAGCTGCCGGCGCTTGTCCAATAAGGAATTCAAAGTGTTTTCATATGGAAAACCAGCAATGACAAGCGCAGGTAGCTATCTTTTTTTTGTTTCTCCGTTCCGTCGGCCGGCGCCCGTGTCCGCACCGAAGAACGCCACCAAGACTGAGTGACCATGCAATTTCCTGAATCCTGGCTGCGCGAGTTCTGCAATCCGCCGCTCTCCACCGCCGAGCTGGCCGAAACGCTGACCATGGCCGGCCTCGAGGTCGAAGAACTGGAAGCCGTGGCCCCGCCGTTCACCAAGATCGTCGTCGGCGAGATCAAGGAAGCCGTTCAGCACCCGAATGCCGACCGCCTGCGCGTGTGCCAGGTCGATGCGGGGCAGGGCGCCTTGCTCAACATCGTCTGCGGCGCGCCAAACGCCCGCGTGGGCATCAAGGTGCCGTGCGCGCTGGTCGGTGCCGAGCTGCCGCCGGGCGAGGATGGCAAGCCTTTCCTGATCAAGGTCGGCAAGCTGCGCGGCGTGGAAAGCCAGGGCATGCTGTGCTCCGCGCGCGAGCTGAAGCTGTCCGAGGAAAACGCCGGCCTGCTGGAGCTGCCCCTGGATGCGCCCGTGGGCCAGGACATCCGCCAGTACCTGAACCTGGACGACACGCTGTTCACGCTCAAGCTCACGCCCAACCTGGCGCACTGCCTGAGCGTCTACGGCGTGGCGCGCGAAGTGGCGGCGCTGACCGGTGCGCCGCTGAAGGCGCCCAGCTTTCCCGCCGTGCCCGTGGTCCATGCGGACGTGCTGCCCGTGAAGGTGCTGGACAGCGACCTGTGCGGCCGCTTCTCCGGCCGCATCGTGCGCAACGTGAACACGCTGGCCAAGACCCCGCAGTGGATGGTCGACCGCCTGGCGCGCTGCGGGCAGCGCAGCGTGTCGCCGCTGGTGGACATCTCCAACTACGTGATGTTCGAGCTGGGCCGTCCGTCGCACATCTTCGATCTGGACAAGATCCACGGCGGGCTGGAAGTGCGCTGGGCGCGCGAGGGCGAGACGCTCAAGCTGCTCAGCGGCAGCACCGTCACGCTCGATGCCAAGGTGGGCGTGATCGCCGACGGGCAGGCCGTGGAATCGCTGGCCGGCATCATGGGCGGCGACGCCACGGCCGTGTCCGACGACACGCGCCACATCTACATCGAGGCCGCCTTCTGGTGGCCCAAGGCCGTGGCCGGCCGTTCGCGCCGCTACAACTTCTCCACCGACGCCGGCCACCGCTTCGAGCGCGGCGTGGACCCGCAACTGACCGTGGAGCACATTGAGCGCATCACGCAGCTGGTGCTGAACATCTGCGGCACGCCCGAGACGGTCTGCGGCCCCATAGACGACCAGCAGCCGGCGATGCCGGCGCCGGCACCCGTCACGCTGCGCGTCGCCCGTGCGGCCAAGGTCATCGGCATGCCGCTGACGCAGGCGCAGTGCACCGATGCGCTGGTGCGCCTGGGCCTGCCCGTCACGCAGGGCGAGGGCAGCGTCACCGTGGTGCCGCCGTCCTATCGTTTCGACCTGACCATCGAAGAGGACCTGATCGAGGAAGTCGCGCGCATGGTGGGCTACAACCAGCTGCCCACCACCAAGCCGCTGGCGCCGATCAGCCCGAAGCTGCGCGCCGAGAACCGCCGCAGCCCGTTCGCCGTGCGCCGTGCGCTGGCGGGCCTGGGCTATCAGGAGACCATCAACTTCAGCTTCGTCGAAGAGAGCTGGGAGCGCGAGCTGGCCGGCAACACTGACCCGATTCGCCTGCTGAATCCCATCGCCAGCCAGTTGAGCGTCATGCGCTCGTCGCTGATCGGTTCGCTGCTGCAGGTGGTGAAGTTCAACCTCGACCGCAAGGCGCCGCGCGTGCGCGTGTTCGAGCTGGGCCGCGTCTTCCTGCGCGACGCCGCCGTGCAGAACACGGACACCACCGTGCAGGGCTTCCATCAGCCGATGCGCGTGGCGGGCATCGCCTGCGGCAGTGCTGACGCGCTGCAGTGGGGCTGTAAGGACGCGGGCGTCGATTTCTTCGACGTCAAGGGCGATGTGGAGGCGCTGCTGGCGCCGCGCCGCGCCACGTTCGAGCCGGCTGCACACCCTGCGATGCATCCGGGCCGCTGCGCGCGGGTTCTGGTGGACGGCGCGCCGGTCGGCTTCGTCGGCGAACTGCATCCGCAGTGGCGCCAGGGCTGGGACCTGCCGCAGGTGCCGGTGCTCTTCGAGCTGGAGTTGGACGCCGTGCTGCAGCGCGATGTGCCGAACTTCCGCGCCGTGGGCAAGCAGCAAGCGGTAGAGCGCGACGTCGCCATCGTGGTGGCCGAGCGGGTGACGCATGCAGAGGTGCAGGCGGCCATTGCCGCCGCGGTGCCGGCCACGACTCTACGCTCCGCCGTGTTGTTCGATGTGTACCGTCCCAAGCCCGCGAAGGGCGGCGAGGCGGCTCCGACGGTCGGCCTGGCTGCGGGCGAGAAAAGCCTGGCGGTGCGCCTGACGTTGGCCCGCGACGATGCCCCACTCGCCGAGGGCGAAATCGACGCCGCCATGCAGGCCGTGGTGCAACAATTGGGCGAGCGCCTGGGCGCACGCCTGCGTTGAAGGGATGGCAATGTTGAACGAGGAACGCGAAATGGTGGAATTTGCGGTCGAAAGCCTGGAGACGCCTGCACTGACCAAGGCGCAGCTGGCCGATCTGCTGTTCGACCAGATCGGCCTGAACAAGCGCGAGTCCAAGGACATGATCGACGCGTTCTTCGACCTCATCTCGCAGAGCCTGGTCGAGGGCAAGGATGTGAAACTGTCGGGCTTCGGCAATTTCCAGATCCGCACCAAGGCGCCGCGGCCCGGGCGCAATCCGCGCACGGGCGAGGCGATTCCGATCGAGGCGCGCCGCGTCGTCACCTTCCACGCGAGCAGCAAGCTCAAGGAACAGATCCAGGGCGAGCCCAAGGCCTGATGTGCCTGCGCCTGCCCGCGTGCTCGCCTCGGGAGTACGTCCTGATGGCACGAGCCGGCCGGCTGCGTTAGGCTAGAAGGCTTCTTCGCCCCCACCCGCGTCCCAATGAACTCCCCGTTGCCCGCCATTCCAGCCAAGCGCTACTTCACCATCGGTGAGGTGGCGGAGCTGTGCGGCGTGAAGCCGCACGTCCTGCGCTACTGGGAGCAGGAGTTCACCCAGCTGCGGCCCATGAAAAGGCGCGGCAACCGGCGCTACTACCAGCACCACGAAGTGCTCATGATCCGGCGCATCCGCGACCTGCTGTACGACCAGGGGTTCACGATCAGCGGTGCGCGCAACCGCCTGCAGGAGCTCGCACACGCGGGCAAGGGACATGGCCTGGCCCTGGACGCCGAGTTGGAGGAAGAAGAGGGCGGCGATGGCCACATGCCTGCGACCGGCGATGAGGCGCTGCGTGTGATGGCGACCCCCGCAATGCTGGACGCGCAGGGCGTTCGCCGTGAATTGATCGAAATTCGCGAACTTCTTTCTTTGGGCTGATTTTTCGCTATATACTCTAAGTCTTGTCGGCGTGTAGCGCAGCCTGGTAGCGCACTTGCATGGGGTGCAAGGGGTCGCGAGTTCGAATCCCGCCACGCCGACCATCGATGTGAAAACCCAGCTTCTTCGGAGGCTGGGTTTTTTACTTTCCGGCCTGCTCTGGGCTCCGGGTTTACACGGACGACGGCAAGCAGGCATGGCTGTGTCCGGCTATAATCGGGGGCTTTCCCGCAAACAGTCGCCCGGCCGCACCCAAAGCAATCCCTCACAAGCAGCAGTCCTCAGGAAGTCGAGCCTTCCCGCGGGCTACCGGGCGACCCGTAACCATTCGGAGAACCCAGTGCTCTTGTCTCTACAGGGATCCTTCCCGCCCGCCATCCTGGCGCTCGCAGACGGCACGGTCTTTATCGGCAACTCGATCGGTGCCACCGGCACCACCGTCGGCGAAGTGGTGTTCAACACCGCCATCACCGGCTACCAGGAAATCCTCACCGACCCCAGCTACTGCCAGCAGATCGTCACCCTGACGTATCCGCACATCGGCAACTACGGGATCAACGCCGAGGACATCGAGGCCGACAAGGTCCACGCCGCCGGCCTCATCATCAAAGACCTGCCCCTGCTGGCCAGCAACTTCCGCAGCAGCGAGACGCTGTCGCAGTACCTCGTGCGCGAAAGCACGGTGGCCATCGCCAACATCGACACCCGCAAGCTGACGCGCCTGCTGCGCGACAAGGGTGCGCAGAACGGCGCCATCGTGGGTCTGGCCGCAGGCGAGCAGGTCACGCAGGCACGCGTCGATGAAGCCCTGGCGGCGGCCAAGGCTGCGCCGAGCATGAAGGGCCTGGACCTCGCCAAGGTCGTGAGCACGCCGACCTCCTACGTCTGGGACCAGACCGAGTGGAAGCTGGGCGAAGGCTACGGCCGGCAGACCGCGCCGCGCTTCCATGTGGTGGCGTACGACTACGGCGTGAAGAAGAACATCCTGCGCATGCTGGCCGAGCGTGGCTGCAAGCTCACCGTGGTGCCCGCGCAGACGCCGGCCGCCGAGGTGCTGGCCATGAACCCTGACGGGGTGTTCCTGTCCAACGGCCCCGGAGACCCGGCGCCCTGCGACTACGCGATCGAGGCCACGCGCCAGATCATCGACGCCGGCGTGCCCACCTTTGGTATCTGCCTGGGCCACCAGATCATGGCCCTGGCTAGCGGCGCCCAAACCTTCAAGATGGACAACAGCCACCACGGCGCCAACCATCCCGTGAAGGACCTGGACAACGGCCGCGTCAGCATCACCAGCCAAAACCACGGCTTTGCCGTGGAGGCCGAGACGCTGCCCGCCACGCTGCGCCCCACGCACACCAGCCTGTTCGACGGCACGCTGCAGGGCCTGGAGCGCACCGACCAGCCGGCCTTCTGCTTCCAGGGCCACCCGGAAGCCTCGCCCGGCCCGCATGACATCGCCTACCTGTTTGACCGCTTCACCGCGCTGATGGAGAAGAAGTAATGCCAAAGCGCACCGACCTCAAATCGATCCTCATCATCGGCGCTGGCCCGATCATCATCGGCCAGGCCTGCGAGTTCGACTACTCTGGCGTGCAGGCCTGCAAGGCCCTGCGCGAAGAGGGCTACAAGGTCATCCTGATCAACAGCAACCCTGCCACGATCATGACCGACCCGGCCACGGCCGACGTCACCTACATCGAGCCCATCACCTGGCAGACGGTCGAGAAGATCATCGCCAAGGAACGCCCCGACGCGATCCTGCCCACCATGGGCGGCCAGACCGCGCTGAACTGCGCGCTGGATCTGTGGCGCAACGGCGTGCTGCACAAGTACAAGGTGGAGCTGATCGGCGCGACGCCCGAAGCCATCGACAAGGCCGAAGACCGCCTGAAGTTCAAGGATGCGATGACCCGCATCGGCCTGGGCTCGGCGCGCTCCGGCATCGCCCACAGCATGGACGAAGCCTGGGCTGTGCAGAAGTCGGTCGGCTTCCCCACCGTCATCCGCCCGAGCTTCACGCTGGGCGGCACGGGCGGCGGCATCGCCTACAACCCCGAAGAGTTCGAGACCATCTGCAAGCGCGGCCTGGAAGCCTCGCCCACCAACGAGCTGCTGATCGAAGAATCGCTGCTCGGTTGGAAGGAGTACGAGATGGAAGTGGTCCGCGACAAGGCGGATAACTGCATCATCATCTGCTCCATCGAGAACCTGGACCCGATGGGCGTGCACACCGGCGACTCGATCACCGTGGCCCCGGCCCAGACGCTGACGGACAAGGAATACCAGGTCCTGCGCAATGCGTCGCTCGCCGTGCTGCGCGAGATCGGCGTGGACACGGGCGGCTCCAACGTGCAGTTCTCCATCAACCCGAAGGACGGCCGCATGGTCGTCATCGAGATGAACCCGCGCGTGTCGCGCTCGTCCGCTCTGGCCTCCAAGGCCACGGGCTTCCCGATCGCCAAGGTCGCGGCCAAGCTGGCCGTGGGCTACACGCTGGATGAACTCAAGAACGAGATCACCGGCGGTGCCACGCCGGCATCGTTCGAGCCGTCGATCGACTATGTGGTCACCAAGATCCCGCGTTTCGCGTTCGAGAAGTTCCCCACGGCCGACAGCCGCCTGACCACGCAGATGAAGTCGGTGGGCGAAGTCATGGCCATGGGCCGTACCTTCCAGGAGTCGTTCCAGAAAGCCCTGCGCGGCCTGGAAGTCGGCGTGGACGGCATGAACGAGAAGACCCAGGACCGCGAACTGCTTGAAAAGGAACTGGGCGAGCCCGGCCCCGAGCGCATCTGGTACGTGGGCGATGCCTTCGCCATGGGCCTGTCGGTGGACGAAGTCTTCGACCTGACCAAGATCGACAAGTGGTTCCTGGTACAGATCGAGCAGATCGTGAAGATCGAGCTCGAGATCGACAAGCTGGTCGCCGAGAAGGGCGAGGGCGCGCTGGCCGCCCTGGATGCGGGCACGCTGCTGACGCTCAAGCAAAAGGGTTTCTCCGACCGCCGCCTGGCGAAGCTGCTCAAGACCACCGAGAAGGCCGTGCGCGAAGCGCGCCGCGCGCTCAACGTGCGCCCCGTGTACAAGCGCGTGGACACCTGCGCGGCCGAGTTCGCCACCAACACGGCCTACCTGTATTCCACGTATGAAGCGGCGCCCTACGGCGGTGCTGCGGAGTGCGAGGCAGCGCCCACCGGCAACAAGAAGATCATGGTGCTGGGCGGTGGCCCGAACCGCATCGGCCAGGGCATCGAGTTCGACTACTGCTGCGTGCATGCCGCACTCGCCATGCGCGAGGACGGCTATGAAACCATCATGGTCAACTGCAACCCCGAGACCGTGTCCACCGACTACGACACCTCCGACCGCCTGTACTTCGAGCCCGTCACGCTCGAAGACGTGCTGGAGATCGTGGCCAAGGAAAAGCCGGTCGGCGTGATCGTGCAGTACGGCGGCCAGACGCCTTTGAAGCTCGCGCTGGGCCTCGAAGCCGAAGGCGTGCCGATCATCGGGACCACGCCCGACATGATCGATGCCGCCGAAGACCGCGAGCGCTTCCAGAAGCTGCTGGGCGACCTCGGCCTGCGCCAGCCGCCCAACGCCACGGCCCGTACCGAAGCCGAGGCGCTGGAAAAGGCCGCGGCCCTGGGCTACCCCCTGGTGGTGCGCCCGAGCTACGTGCTGGGCGGCCGCGCGATGGAAATCGTGCACGAGCAGCGCGACCTCGAGCGCTACATGCGCGAGGCCGTGAAGGTGAGCAACGACTCGCCCGTGCTGCTGGACCGCTTCCTGTCCAACGCCATCGAGTGCGACGTGGACTGCGTGCGCGACTCCGCCGGCGTGACCTTCATCGGCGGTGTGATGGAACACATCGAACAGGCCGGCGTGCACAGCGGCGACTCCGCCTGCTCGCTGCCGCCGTACTACCTGTCGCAGCCCACCATCGACGAGATCAAGCGCCAGACCGCCGCCATGGCGGCCGGCCTGAACGTGGTCGGCCTGATGAACGTGCAGTTCGCCATCCAGGAAGTGGACGGCAGGGACGTGATCTACGTGCTGGAAGTCAACCCCCGCGCCTCGCGCACGGTGCCTTTCGTCTCCAAGGCCACGGGCATCCAGCTGGCCAAGGTGGCGGCACGCTGCATGGCCGGCCAGACGCTGGCGTCGCAAGGCATCACCAAGGAGGTCACGCCGCCGTACTTCAGCGTGAAGGAAGCCGTGTTCCCGTTCGTCAAGTTCCCTGGTGTGGACACGATTCTCGGCCCCGAGATGAAGTCCACCGGCGAGGTGATGGGCGTGGGCAAGACCTTCGGCGAGGCCTTCGTGAAGAGCCAGCTCGGCGCGGGCACCAAGCTGCCGACGTCGGGCAAGGTGTTCCTCACCGTGAAGAATGCCGACAAGCCGCGTGCCGTCGACATCGCCCGCCAGCTCGTCGCCCTGGGCTTCGAACTGGTGGCGACCAAGGGGACGGCAGCGGCGATTGCCGAGGCCGGCGTGCCCGTGGGCGTGGTGAACAAGGTGACCGAGGGCCGCCCGCACATCGTGGACATGATCAAGAACAACGAGATCGTCATGGTGATCAACACCGTGGAAGAGCGTCGCAACGCGATCGCCGATTCGCGTGCGATCCGCACCAGCTCGCTGCTGGCCCGCGTGACCACGTTCACGACCATCTTCGGCGCAGAAGCGGCCGTGGAAGGCATGAAGCACCTCGACAACCTCGACGTGTACTCGGTGCAGGAACTGCACGCCCAACTGGCCGCGGCCTGAAGCTCCGGGCGGGGCCGGCTGTCCGAGTCGGGCAGCGGGTCTTCGCCGCAGAGCGCCGTGGCAAACGCGGCATAATCAGAACCGAATGAGACCGCCGCGCGGCAACGCGCGGCGGTTTGCTTTTGGGGCGTCGCCAAGGCTGTTTGCTTCAGGCAGGCCGGCGCGCAAAGGGAGGCCGCACCGCGGGTGCGGCACTGAATTGAACGTGGAGACTGATCAATGGCCACCATTCCGATTACCAAGCGCGGTGCTGAAAAGCTCAAGGAAGAGCTGCACCGCCTCAAGACCGTGGAGCGTCCCGCCGTGATCAATGCGATCGCGGAAGCGCGCGCGCAGGGCGATCTCAGCGAAAACGCCGAGTACGAGGCTGCCAAGGACCGCCAGGGCTTCATCGAAGGCCGCATCCAGGAAGTCGAAGGCAAGCTGTCGGCGGCGCAGGTCATCGACCCGGCGACGCTGGACGCGGGCGGCCGCGTGGTGTTCGGCGCCACCGTCGAGCTGGAAGACGAGGACAGCGGCGACACGGTCAAGTACCAGATCGTCGGCGAGGACGAGGCCGACCTCAAGCTCGGCCTGGTGAATGTATCGAGCCCCATCGCGCGCGCCCTGATCGGCAAGGAAGAGGGCGATACCGCCGAGGTGCAGGCGCCCGGCGGCGTGCGCCGCTACGAAGTGGTGGCCGTCAGCTACCTCTGAGCTGGTTCATGGACGCCCTGCGAGACCGCCTTCCCGCCCTGGCGGCTGCGCTGTGGTGGGGCAGCCTGTCGGCGATCGGCTTCGTGGCCGTGCCGCTGCTGTTCCGGCACCTGGCATCGCCAGCGGCGGCAGGGCAGATGGCGGCGCAGTTGTTCGAGGCGCAGACTTACATTTCGATAGCATGCTGCGCTTGCCTGTTCTTGCTTTCAAAGCGAAAACATAGCGAAAAGGAAGAACCATGGGCGCAAGCTGCTATGGTTTTCTTGATCGGCGGCCTGTTGGCGGCGCTGCTGCTGCAGTACGGCGCGGCGCCCCGCATCGTGGCGCGGCAGAACCTGGCGCTCTGGCACGGTGTCGGCAGCGTTCTGTATGCGGCGCAGTGGCTGTGCGCGCTGGCCGTGCTGTGGCGCACGGTGCGGCAATGACGCCTGGCTTGCGGCGGCACAGCGGCCTGCCATCGGCGGTGCGGCACAAGGTGCTCCCCGGCCCGATGTGACCCGACGCGCGCGTCTCAATGCGCGACGCACATCAAAAAAGCCCCGGCATGCCGGGGCTTTTTTCTTTCCATTACTCGTGCCAGTGGTCGGCCACCCAGGTGGCCGGTTCGATGTGGCGGAAGCGCCGGTTGCGGCGTCCGGCCAGGGCATCGGGCGGATTGCACTCGCCGTGGAAGATCACGACGCGAGCGCCTGGCGGCACCACGGGCGGCTTCCAGTAGTTGGTGGGCCAGGGCGGAATGCTGTGGTACTTGAAGCTCGGGCACCAATCGTCCGGCCAGTAGCCCAGCTTGCCCTGGCGGTGCAGAAAGTCCGAGAGGTAGGCCTGCTCGTTGCGGAAGCGGCCGCGGATCTCTTCGAAGTGCGTACGGAAATATTCCAGGACGTCTGGATGGGCGCCCAGCTCGAAGCGGTAGACCGATGAGTTGCCGGTGATGCGCCACGGCCGCTTGTAGTCGTGGATGATGAGGAACTCGCCCGGCCGGGTGAAGAAGTCGTCCAGGCTGCCGGTCACCACCACGTCCACGTCCAGGAACAGGGCCGTGCCGCGCAGCCCGTGCAGATCCGCGCTGAAGGTGGCCAGCTTGGTCCAGCCGCGTTCCGGAATGCCTGCGGGCAGGTCCAGGGGCGGAATGGGGAGGCAGCTCACTTCCTGGCGGATGCCTGTGGCGTCATCGGTCAGGCAGACGAAATGGAAATCGCCGCTCAGATGGCGGGCGCACCATGGCGTACAGCCGGTTGACGTATTCCGGGCCGTACTTCGTGCCCCACTTCATGCAGATCACATGGCGCGCGGGCGCGCTGGCGGTCGCCATCAGTCGGCCTGGCGCTTCTTGACGGACTTCTGCTTGGGCTTGGCGCGCTTGATCTGGCCGCCGGCGGTAAGCCGCTGGTTGCCCAGCACGCGCAGCTGCTTGACCTCGGGCCGCTGGCCGCCGCGCTTGCTGAATTTCAGGATCTTCACATCGCGCGGGCCGGGCATGCGGTCCTCATCCACGGCCTTGACCTTGGCCGGCTGGGGGCGCCACAGCACAAGCAGCTTGCCGATGTGCTGGATGGGGGCCGCGTTGAGCTGGTCTGCGAGCTGCTGGTACATCTGCTCGCGCGCGGCGCGGTCGTCGCCGAACACCCGCACCTTGATGAGGCCGTGCGCGTTGAGGGCGGCATCGATCTCCTTCTGCACGGCAGGGGTGAGACCGTCGCCGCCAATCAGGACGACGGGGTCCAGGTGGTGGGCATTGGCGCGGTGTTCCCGGCGCTCTGCGGGAGTCAATTGAATTTGGGGCATGGGCCGTATTATCTCAAGTGCCGGGGCCTGCCCGCTGGCGTGCCGTGGCGGCCTAAACACTGGGACAATCGGGCCCACATGAAAAGCAGCACTCAAAGCACCGCCCCCAAGGAAAAGAAGGGCAAGAAGGTCAACAAGGCGTGGCTGCACGAACACGTCAACGATCCGTACGTGAAGCAGGCGCAGAAGGATGGCTTCCGGGCCCGGGCGGCCTACAAGCTCAAGGAGATCGACGAGCAGCTCGGCCTGATCCGGCCCGGCCACATCGTGGTCGACCTGGGGTCCGCCCCGGGCGCGTGGAGCCAGTACGTGCGGCGCCGGCTGTCGCCCGACGGGGCGGCGGCGGGTGCACTCAACGGCACCATCATTTCACTGGACATCCTGCCGATGGAGCCCATAGAAGGCGTGGTATTCATCCAGGGAGACTTCCGAGAAGACAGCGTGCTCGCCCAGCTGCAGGAGACGGTGCAGGGCCGTCCGGTCGATGTGGTGGTCTCCGACATGGCTCCCAACCTGTCGGGCATCGCCTCGGCGGACGCCGCCCGCATCGCCCATTTGATCGAACTGGCCGTAGACTTTGCCCGCAACCACCTCAAGCCCGAAGGCGCTCTGGTGGTCAAGCTCTTCCATGGCAGCGGCTACGCGGAACTGGTGCAACTGTTCAAAGACACCTTCCGAGTGGTCAAGACCGTCAAGCCCAAAGCCTCGCGCGACAAATCAGCCGAGACCTTTCTGGTGGGCCTGGGGCTGAAATAAAGCCGTCATTTCCTGTCAGCCGGCGCCGCGTTCCTGCCGTTGACCATGGCCCTTGCTGGGGTAAATGGCAGCGTCGGCAGGGTTGAAACGCCTAAAATGTGCCTCAACTGCGGCAGAACGTCTCCATGACGCGTTCGTGGCCGTTGTCTCTTTCTGTTTCTGGAGTTCCGCTTGAACAATCAGTGGTTTTCAAAAATCGCCGTGTGGCTGGTCATCGCCATGGTGCTGTTTACGGTGTTCAAACAATTTGACACCCGAGCAGGCGCTGGCGCTGGCGCCGTGGGCTATTCGGAATTCTTGGAAGAAGTGCGCAGCAACCGCATCAAGAGCGCGACCATCCAGGAAGGGCAGGGCGGCACCGAGATCGTCGCGGTCACCAACGATGACCGCAAAATCCGCACGACCGCTACCTACCTGGACCGCGGCCTGGTGGGCGACCTGATCAACAACAACGTCAAGTTCGACGTCAAGCCGCGTGAAGAAGGCTCGCTGCTGATGACGCTGCTCGTCAGCTGGGGCCCGATGCTTCTGCTCATCGGGGTGTGGGTGTACTTCATGCGCCAGATGCAGGGTGGCGGCAAGGGCGGCGCCTTCAGCTTCGGCAAGAGCAAGGCGCGCCTGCTCGACGAGAACAGCAACAACGTCACCTTCGCGGATGTCGCAGGCTGTGACGAAGCCAAGGAAGAGGTCAAGGAAGTCGTGGACTTCCTGAAGGACCCGCAGAAATTCCAGAAGCTGGGTGGCCGCATCCCGCGTGGTCTGCTGCTGGTCGGCCCTCCGGGTACCGGTAAGACGCTTCTGGCGAAGTCCATCGCCGGCGAAGCCAAGGTGCCGTTCTTCAGCATCTCCGGCTCCGACTTCGTGGAAATGTTCGTTGGCGTGGGCGCATCCCGCGTCCGCGACATGTTCGAGAACGCCAAGAAGAACGCTCCCTGCATCATCTTCATCGATGAAATCGACGCCGTGGGCCGCCAGCGTGGCGCTGGCCTGGGCGGTGGCAACGACGAGCGCGAGCAGACCCTCAACCAGATGCTGGTGGAGATGGACGGCTTCGAGACCAATCTCGGCGTGATCGTGGTGGCTGCCACCAATCGGCCCGACATCCTGGACGCGGCCCTGCTGCGCCCCGGCCGTTTCGACCGCCAGGTCTACGTGACGCTGCCCGACATCCGTGGCCGCGAACAGATCCTGACGGTGCACATGCGCAAGATCCCGGTGGGCCAGGACGTGAACCCCAGCGTCATCGCCCGCGGCACGCCCGGCATGTCCGGTGCTGACCTGGCCAACCTGTGCAACGAGGCTGCCCTGATGGCTGCGCGCCGCAATGCGCGCACGGTCGAAATGCAGGACTTCGAGAAGGCCAAGGACAAGATCATCATGGGCCCCGAGCGCAAGAGCATGGTCATGCCCGAGGAAGAGCGCCGCAACACCGCGTACCACGAAGCCGGCCACGCCCTCATCGGCAAGCTGCTGCCCAAGTGCGATCCGGTGCACAAGGTCACCATCATCCCGCGTGGCCGTGCGCTGGGCGTGACGATGAGCCTGCCTGAGAAGGACCGGTACAGCTACGACCGCGAGTACATGCTGAACCAGATCAGCATGCTGTTCGGTGGCCGTATCGCCGAGGAAGTGTTCATGAACCAGATGACCACGGGTGCGTCGAACGACTTCGAGCGTGCGACCAACCTGGCGCGCGACATGGTAATGAAGTACGGCATGAGCGAGGCCCTGGGCCCCATGGTTTACGCCGAGAACGAAGGCGAAGTGTTCCTGGGCCGCTCGGTCACCAAGACCACCAACATGAGCGAGCAGACGATGCAGAAGGTGGACGACGAAGTGCGCCGCATCATCGACGAGCAGTACTCGCTGGCTCGCCGCCTTATCGAGGAAAACCAGGACAAGATGCACGCCATGGCGAAGGCCATGCTGGACTGGGAAACCATCGATGCCGAGCAACTGGACGACATCATGGCCGGCAAGCCGCCCCGTCCGCCCAAGGACTGGACGCCGCGCACACCTTCGTCGGGTGGTGACAATTCGGGCGGCGGCACGCCGGCGGTCGCGACGGATCCGGCCCCCACGGCCGCCTGAGGCGGTTTGATCCGCCACAAAAACGGAGCCCTGCGGCTCCGTTTTTTCATTGGGGCCGACGGCGCGGGCTTCTCCACGAAGGGGCCGGATGCCCATGGCCCTTGCTCCCATCCTTTTGTTTATCCGTTCACGCGCTGAAACCATGTTGTGGCAGACCTCCCGTTTCCAGATCGATCTCAGCCGCCCTGTGGTCATGGGCATCGTCAACGCCACGCCGGACTCGTTTTCCGATGGCGGAAGGCACGCCGATCCGGCAGCGGCGTTGGCGCACTGCGAGCGCCTGGTCGCCGAGGGGGCGGGGATTCTGGATATCGGCGGCGAGTCCACCCGCCCCGGTAGCCCGGCGGTCGGTCTGGAAGAGGAATTGGCGCGTGTCCTGCCGGTCGTGAAAGAAGCCGTCCGGCTCGGCGTTCCAGTGTCCGTGGATACCTATAAACCTGAGGTGATGCAGGCGGCGCTGGATGCCGGGGCGGACATCATCAACGACGTGTGGGCGCTGCGGCAGCCGGGCGCAGCCGACGTGGTGGCCGCCCATGCGCGCTGCGGGATCTGCCTGATGCACATGCACCGCGATCCACAGACCATGCAGACTGCGCCCATGGAGGGCGATGTGGTCGCTGAAGTGCTCACGTTCCTGAGGCGCGAGGCTGCGGGCCTGGAGGCGCGCGGCGTGCGTGCGGACCGGATCGTGCTGGATGCGGGCATCGGCTTCGGCAAGACGGTGGAGCAGAACTTCGCGCTGCTCGCACGCCAGGACGAACTGATGGCAGCGGGCGACCACGCTTGGCTGGCCGGATGGTCCCGCAAGTCGTCACTGGGTGCCGTGACCGGCCTGCCGGTGGATCAGCGCCTCGGCGCGAGCGTGGCAGCCGCCGTGCTGGCCGTTGAGCGCGGCGCGCGCATCGTGCGTGTGCACGACGTGCGGGACACCGTGGCGGCGCTGCAGGTCTGGGGCGCCGCGCAGTAGGCCCGTCCCGAGGCACAATCACCCTCAACATAACGATAGAGAGAGGACATAACGACATGGCACGCAAGTACTTTGGCACCGACGGAATCCGCGGCACCGTCGGGCAACCGCCCATCACCCCGGACTTCGTCCTGCGCTTGGCCCATGCCGTCGGTCGCGTGCTGCGCGAGAAGGAGCCCCGCCCCACGGTGCTGATCGGCAAAGACACGCGGATCTCGGGCTACATGCTCGAGAGTGCCCTGGAATCCGGGTTCAACTCCGCCGGCGTCGACGTCGTGCTGCTCGGCCCGCTGCCCACGCCTGGCGTGGCCTACCTGACGCGGGCGCAGCGGGCCAGCCTCGGCGTGGTCATCAGTGCCAGCCACAACGCCTATCCCGACAACGGGATCAAGTTCTTCAGTGCCAACGGCACCAAGCTGTCCGACGAATGGGAGCTGGCGGTCGAGGCCGCGCTCGACCAGCCGCCCGTGTGGGCGGACTCGGCCTCGCTGGGCAAGACGCGGCGCCTGGACGATGCTGCGGGCCGCTACATCGAGTTCTGCAAGAGCACCTTCGGCCAGGACCTGTCTCTGCGCGGCCTGCGCATCGTGGTGGATGCCGCGCACGGGGCGGCGTACCACATCGCGCCCAAGGTATTCCATGAACTGGGGGCCGAGGTGCTGGCCATCGGGTGCTCGCCCGACGGGCTCAACATCAACCACGAGGTGGGCGCCACGCACCCCGACGCGCTGGTGCGCGCCGTACGCGCCAACCATGCGCACTACGGTGTGGCACTGGACGGCGATGCGGACCGCCTGCAGATGGTGGATGCGGCCGGCCGCCTCTACAACGGCGACGAACTGCTGTATCTGCTGGCGGCCGACCGTCTGGCCCGGGGCGACATCGTCCCCGGCGTCGTGGGCACGCTCATGACCAACATGGCGGTGGAGCTGGCTCTGCAGGAGCGTGGCGTGCAGTTCGTGCGGGCCAAGGTGGGCGACCGCTATGTGCTGGAAGAACTGGCGCGCCATGGCTGGCTGCTGGGCGGCGAGGGTTCCGGCCACCTGCTGGCATTGGACCGCCACACCACCGGCGACGGCCTCATCAGCGCGCTGCAGGTGCTGCAGGCCTGCGTGCGCAGTGGCCGCACGCTGCCCGCCATGCTGGAGCCGATCCGCCTGTTTCCGCAGGTGCTGCTCAATGTGCGCCTGGCGCCGGGGCAGGACTGGAAGACCAACGCCGCGCTGGCGCAGGCCACGCAGGCCGTGGAGGCTGAACTGGCAGGCAGCGGCCGGGTCCTCATCCGTGCGAGCGGGACGGAGCCGCTGCTGCGCGTGATGGTGGAGGCGCGGGATGCCGACCAGGCCAACCGCTGCGCACAGCGCCTGGCCGACGCGGCAAAGGCAGGATGAGCGCCATGGTGGAAATACGTGTTGTCGACTACGCGAATCCGCGCGAGGCGCAGGCCCTGGCGGATCTGCTGGATGCCTACGCCCGCGACCCGGCAGGCGGTGGCGAGCCGCTGTCTCCAGACGTCAAGGCCGGCTTGGCGCAGGCCCTGGCGGGGCGTCAGGGCGCGTTCAGCGTGATCGCCTGGGTGCCGGCCGCGGAGGACGGCGGCGAGGCGCAGGCCGTAGGCCTCGTCAACTGCCTGGAAGGATTCTCGACCTTCGCCTGCCGTACGCTGATCAATGTGCACGATGTGGCGGTGCTGCCGGCATGGCGGGGCCGCCGCATCACGCAGCAGATGTTCGCGGCCGTGGAGCGCATCGCGCGTGAACGCGGTGCCTGCAAGCTCACGCTGGAGGTGCTGCAGGGCAATGCGCCGGCGGTGCGGGCTTACGAACGCGAGGGTTTCGCCGGCTACACCCTGGACCCGGCGATGGGGCAGGCCCAGCTGATGCAGAAATGGCTGGACTGATGGTACCCGCGCTGCAGGGCGATGTGCGAGTACGGATGTCGGAAAGCCGACCCGCCCGCTGCCTGACGCAGGCTATCTCTTCTTTTGCTATTAATTGAATAGCTGAAAGCCCAGGCGGGGAAAGCGTTTCTGCCTTTTTTGGTGTCTATGGACCGACCGCGTGCGCCAGCGATGCGCCAGCGGGCCGACGGGGCATATCACATCAGCGCAGTGCCTCCGGCGCACTGCTTCGCCGCAGCAGGAGCTCGATCTGGTCGGCCGATTGCGGCGGGCTGAAGTGGTAGCCCTGGGCTTCGCCGCAGCCTTGCTCGCGCAGGAACTGCAGCTGCGCTGCGGTCTCCACGCCTTCTGCGGTGGTCTGCAGCCCCAGCGCCTGGGCCATGCGGATGATGGCGCTGACGATGGCGCGGTCGTTGCTGTCGTGTTCCAGGTCCCGCACGAAGGACTGGTCGATCTTCAGCTTGTACAGGTGGAAGTGCTTGAGCTGGCTCAGTGACGAGTAGCCCGTGCCGAAGTCGTCCATCGACAGATGCACGCCCAGCGCCCGCAGCTGCTGCATGGTGGACATCGCCGCCCGCGGATCGGCCACGGCCACCCCTTCGGTAAGCTCCAGTTCCAGCGCGTCGGGCGGCAGCTGGGCCTCGGCCAGCAGGCGGTTGACCAGTTCCGGCAGCTGCGGCTGGTGGAACTGGATGGCCGACAGGTTCACAGCCACCTTCACATGCTGCAGGCCTTGCGCGCGCCAGGCCTGCAGCTGTGCCAGCGCCGTGCGCAGCACCCATTCGCCGATCTGCAGGATCTGCCCGCTGTCCTCGGCGATGGGAATGAATTCGGCCGGGGAGATGGTGCCCAGCTCGGGATGGTTCCAGCGCAGCAGGGCTTCCACGCTGCGAACGGCGCCCGTGGCGATCGTGACCTGCGGCTGGTAGTGCAGGTACAGCTGGTTGCGCTCCAGCGCGCGGCGCAGCGCATTTTCGAGCTGCAGCGCGCGCACGGACTGGGCTTGCATCTCGGGCGTGAAGAAGCGGAACGTATTGCGGCCATCGCGCTTTGCGCGGTACATGGCCGTGTCGGCCGACTGGGTCAGCGTTTCGAAGTCGACGCCATCCTGCGGAAAGAGCGCGATGCCCATCGAGGGCGCCATCGTCAGCTCGTGGTGGCCTATCTGGTGGGCACCCGCGCGGCTTCCTGCAGCTTGCCTGCCACGCGCGCAGCGCCGTGGGCGTTGGCTCCGGGCAGCAGCAGCACGAATTCGTCCCCACCCAGGCGCGACACGGTGTCACGCTCGCGCACGATGGCGCGCAGCCGCTGGGCGATCTGCACCAGCAGCTCATCGCCCACCCGGTGGCCCAGGGAGTCGTTCACATGCTTGAAGTGGTCCAGGTCGACGAACATCACGGCCAGCGGTGTATCGCTCTCCTGCGCCAGGCGGATGGCCTGCTGGCTGCGCTCGGCCAGCAGGCTGCGGTTGGGCAGGCCCGTCAGTGCGTCGTAGTGGGCCAGCCAGTAGATGCGTTCCTGGTCGTGCTTGCGGTCGTTGATCTCGCGGTGCAGGCTGTCCACGGTTTCCCGCAACTCGCGCGTGCGGTCGCGCACCTGCTGCTCAAGCTCCCCATGCACTTTCGCCAGCAGTGCCTGGGCGTGGCGCTGCGCGCTCACGTCCATGGCGATCCAGATCGATCCACCGTGGGCATTGGCCGCATCGATGGCCTTGCTGCGGATCTCGCAGACGATGGGTTGGCCCTGCTTGTTGCGCAGCGTGAGCTCGCCCTCGAAGACGCGGCCCTGCGCCAGCGGCGCATAGCAGCGGCGGCCGGCTTCCTCCCAGTCAGCATCGGTCATGTACCACTGCCGTGCGGGCATGCCGACCAGCTCGCCCGGCCCATAGCCCAGCATCTGCTCGAAGTGCCGGTTGCACCGGGTGAGGTGGCGCTCCTTCATGAACACGATGCCCACCATGGCGTGATCGAAGAGCACCTGCTTCTCATGCAGGGCGCGGTTGAGCTGGGCCTGGGCGTGCTTCTGCTCCTCGATGTCGTCGACGATCCAGATGGAGCCTTCGGAAGTGTCGGCCGGGTTGATCAGGCGGCCGGTGAGGTGCCCCCAGAACAGGCGCCCGTTGCAGCGCCGCATCTGCCGTTCTTCCCGGTACGTCTGTCCCTGTGACAGCACGGGGAACGCCGCCCGGCCCAGCGCACGGTAGTCCTCGCGGTCCGGGGTAGAGGCTGGCGCTGCTGCGGCCGACCGCATCCTCGGGGGAGCGGTAGCCGAAGATCTCCGCATAGCGCTGGTTGCAGCGCACCACCACCCGGTGGCGGATGAAGACGATGCCGACGCCTGCGCTGTCGAGCAGCGTCTGCTGTTCCCGCAGGATGCGCTCCAGGGTGTTCCCGGAGGATGTCTCGGGCTGCGGCAGCTCGAGCACACCGTTCAAAGGTGACATGGGTGGGGGTAGGGCAGGCCCGGGGCGAGGAATGCGGAGTGGGCCTATGTGTACCAAATTGTAGCAGTGGGTGTGGCTTGGCGCTGGTGGCGCCGCAGGTATCCAAGGCCATTCCCCTCATCGGGAGGGACCGATGGCCGAGAGGGCCCGGGCACGCAGCGAATGGCGCGTCATCGTCCGGTCATGGCACGGACATGGGCCGGTCATGGTGCACGCGCACAGTCACTGCAGCGGGAGCACCGCAAGCCGCCACATCCGGTGGCACGTTGCGGCCCGCGTAGTCCGCAGTCCTTTGCAAGGAGAGCCTGAATGAACGATCTGCCCAGCCCGACCATGCCGTTGAGCCCATCCCATCTGCCCAGGGGGTCACTTCACCGCCCTGGCAGCGCGGGTGGTGTGGAAGTCTCTGCGCAGGCGCGCGGCGGGGTGGACGTCGCGTGGGCGCGGCACCAGGACGAAATCCGCGAGGCACAGCGACTGAGGTACTCGGTCTTTGCCGCCGAGATGGGCGCCCGGCTGAACACGCCGGTGGCCGGCCACGACGTGGACCTGTTCGATGACTATTGTGAGCATCTGCTGGTCCGCGACTCAGACACCCGACAGGTCATTGGCACCTACCGGGTCCTGACGCCGGCCCAGGCCCGCCGCGTGGGCAGCACCTACAGCGACACCGAGTTCGATCTCACCCGCCTGCGCAGCCTGCGCGAGCGCATGGTGGAACTGGGCCGCAGCTGCGTTCACCCGGACCACCGCCATGGTGGCGTGATCCTGGCCCTGTGGGGCGCCCTGGCCGACTTCATGGTCCGCAACCAGTTGGACACCATGATCGGCTGCGCCAGCATCCCCATGCTGCACAACGGCATGGTCAGCGGCGATGCGGCGGCCAGCATCTGGCAGCAGCTGCGCCAGACCCATCTGGCACCGATCGACTACCACGTCCGTCCGCGGCTGCCGCTGCCCGTGGAGCAGCTCGACGGCTCCCTGCCCATCGAGCCGCCCGCCCTCATCAAGGGCTATCTGCGCCTGGGCGCCAAAGTGCTGGGCGCGCCGGCGTGGGACCCGGACTTCAATACCGCCGACCTGCCCATGCTGATGCGCCTGCACGATCTGCCGCTGCGCTACCGCAAGCACTTTCTGGGCAATTGAACGCGCCACGCGCCATCTGAAAGCAAAACGCTGTCCCGCGCGTGGTGGGCGAACCGTCCGGGCCGGCTTCACCTCCTGTGACGGAAACAAGTCGGTGTCATCAAGGTGTCATGTTGGGTGTCAATACTGAAACCGTCTCCGCTACCGCTACCGCTCCTGCGCCTCCCATGCCCGCGTTTTCCGCTGCCGAACCGGTCCCGCCGCTCCTGCTCGCCACCGACCCGCCGGAGCAGGGCCGTGGCCTGCTACATGCAGCCGCAGTAGCCCCGACCGTGCCCTTCCTGGACCGGGACCACAGCATCCTGGCGTTCAACGAGCGCGTGTTCGACTGGGCGGCGCGCACCGATGTGCCGCTGCTGGAGCGGCTGCGCTATCTGTGCATCGTCTCGTCCAACCTGGACGAGTTCTTCGAGGTGCGGGCCGCCGCGCACCTGACGGCTGCTCAGAGCGGTGATACCAAGGGCGTCTACAGCGTGGCCTCGTTCGAGGCGCTGGCCGCCAAGGCGCACGCGCTGGTGGCGCGGCAGTACGCGCTCTACAACGAATCGCTGGTGCCGGCCTTCGCGCAGCACGGCATCCGCATCGTCTCGCACGGCGAGCGCAACGGCGCGCAGCGCCGCTGGGTGCGCGACTACTTCCTGCGCGAGGTGCGCCCGCTGCTCATCCCGGTGGGGCTCGATCCGGCGCACCCGTTTCCGCAGGTGGCCAACAAGTCGCTCAACTTCATCGTGCGCCTGCGGGGCGACGGCGCCTTCGGCCGCGAGAACGAGATCGCCATCGTGAAGGTGCCGCGCATCCTGCCGCGCGTGTTGCGGCTGCCGGCGCAGGTGGCGCCCACGGGGGCGCAGTTCGTCAGCCTGTCGAGCATCGTGCGCGCCCACCTGGCCGACCTGTTCCCGGGGCGCGAGGTGTCCGAGTTCTCGCAGTTCCGCGTCACGCGCCATTCCGATCTGGCCGTGGACGAGGAAGACGTGCGCAACCTGCGCACCGCCCTGCGCCAGGGCCTGCAGCACCGCCATTACGGCCAGGCCGTGCGGCTGGAGGTGTCGGCGGGGTGCTCGCGCTTCCTGTCGGATTTTCTGCAGTCGCAGTTCGGCCTGCCGGCCGCCGCGCTGTACCGTGTGCATGGCCCCGTCAACCTGGTGCGGCTGTCGCAGCTGGTCGACCTGGTCAACGACCCGGCGCTGATGTTCCCGCCCCACCGGCCGGCCTGGCCGCTGCAGATGCCTGCCGGCGGTGGATCGATCCTGGCGCAGATGCGCCACCGCGACGTGCTGATCCACCAGCCGTTCGAGAGCTTCGACGGCGTGCTGGCTTTCCTGCGCGAGGCGGTGAACGACCCGCAGGTGCTGGTCATCAAGCAGACCATCTACCGCACCGGTTCCGACTCCGAGATGATGGAACTGCTGCGCGAGGCCGTGCGCCGCGGCAAGGAAGTCATGGCCGTGGTGGAACTCAAGGCCCGCTTCGACGAAGAGGCCAACATCAACTGGGCCGAAGCGCTGGAGTCCATCGGCGCGCAGGTCGTCTACGGCGTGGTGGGGCTCAAGACCCACGCCAAGATGCTGCTGGTGACGCGGCGCGAAGGCCGCACGCTGCGCCGCTATGGCCACCTGTCCACCGGCAACTACAACCCGCGCACGGCGCGCCTGTACACCGACCTGAGCTACCTCACCGCGGACGAGCGCGTCATGGCCGACATGGACGCGGTCTTCGACCACCTGGCCAGCCAGAACCAGCTGCCGCGGCTCAAGCGCCTGATCCTGGCACCCTTCCAATTGCAGCAGGCCATGATCGAGCGCATCGACGCGGTGGGCCTGGCCGCCGAGCGCGGCGAGGACGCGCGCATCGTCGCCAAGATGAACGCGCTGACCGACGAGGCCCTGATGCATGCGCTGGTGCGCGCCGGGCAGCGTGGCGCCCGCATCGACCTCATCGTGCGCGGCGCCTGCATGCTCCGCGCGCAGGTGCCGGGCGTGACGGACAACATCCGCGTGCGCTCGGTGATCGGGCGCTTTCTGGAGCACACGCGGGTCTTCTACTTTCGCAGCGGCGCGGCCGAAGACCTGTACCTGTCGAGCGCCGACTGGATGAACCGCAACATGCTGCGCCGCGTGGAGCTGGCCTGGCCGGTCACCGATCCCAAGCTGCGCCAGCGCATCATCGACGAATGCCTGGTCGCCTACCTGCACGACGATCGCGACGCCTGGACGTTGCAGCCCGATGGCCGCTACCAGCGCGCGCCGCGGCCCCTGGACGGCCTGGGCGCGCAGCAGGCGCTGTCGGCACGGTATGCGCCGGCGCCTCCATCGGGTTCTGCGCCTGCGGGCCGCAGCGGTCACCCCGTTGCCGGAGGCGCACACCAGGGCGGGCCGGCATGATGGACCTCATTTTGTGGCGCCACGCCGAAGCCGAAGACCCTGCCGACGGGGCCGAGGACCTGGAGCGCGCCCTGACCGGGCGGGGCGAGAAGCAGGCGGCGCGCATGGCCGCCTGGCTGGACCGGCAACTGCCCGACGGCCTGCGCGTGCTGGCCAGCCCGGCACGCCGCACCGAGCAGACCGCCCAGGCCCTGGGCCGCAAGTACAAGCTGCGCGCCGAGCTGCTGCCCGGCGGCACGCCGGCCGATCTGCTGGAACTGGCGCAGTGGCCCAAGGCGCGCGGCGCGGTCTTGGTGGTGGGCCACCAGCCCCTGCTCGGGCAGACCGTGGCCCAGCTGATGGGCCTGCAGGCGCCGGACTGCGCTATCCGCAAGGGGGCCGTGTGGTGGCTGCGCCAGCGCCAGCGGCAGGACGTCAGCGAGACCGTGCTGCTGACGGTGCAGTCGCCGGAACTGCTCTAGCCACTATCAAAACCAGAGCGCCTGGCGCTTGATGGGCAAGCGATCCAATGCTATAGGGCTTGGAAATCATTGCTCAGCAAGCGCAGGCAGCTCTCTTTTTTGATTACTTGCGCGGCGCCTTCGCGGACTTGGCGGCCTTGGCGGGCTGCGCCGCCTTGGCCGTCTTGGCGGCGGCAGCCGGTGCCGCGCTGGCGACGTCCGCCTTCGGGCGCCCCGTCTTGATGGACGGTACGGCTTGCAGCGCCTTCGCCAGGGCGCCATCGTCCAGGCTGGCCAGCAGCTTCAGGCCGGCGCGCAGCAGCTCGCTCTTCTTGGCCGTCTGGCCGATCTGGCCGGTGCGCTGCTTGAGCACCTCGATGGCTGCGTACTCGTCCTTCGGAATCGTGAAGCTGTCACGCACCAGCTTCGGCTTCTTGGCCTTGGCTTCCTTGGGGGCGGGCGCTGCAGCGGGGGCGGCGGCTTTGGCAGGCTTCGCAGCGGCGGCAACACCGGCCGGGGCGGGCTTGGCCGGGGTGGCTGCCTTGGCGGACACAGGCGATTTGCCCGATGCCTTGGCCGGTGCTTTGGTGGGCGCGGTGCGGACGGCAGGCTTTGAGGTTACGGCAGCGGCCGTCTTGGCCGGGGCCGCCGGAGCGGGCGCGGCGGCCGGGGCGGGTGCCGCAGCAGCCAACGGGGCGGTGGCGGGAGCGGCGGAGGAGGGCGTGGGCGAGTTGCGGGTAGCGGACATGGCGTGGTTGGAAGTAAACGGTATAAACAGTTTATACCGTTTGACTTCGCGCGTCACGGCAGCTCGGCCGCGAACTCCCAGGGCGTCTTCTGCCAGGCCACGCTCTCTTCGCGCAGCAGATGCGCCGACTGGGGGTAGCTGGCTGCCCAGCCGGGCCGCGTGCTGATGGTGCAGCGCTGGCCCTGCAGGCGCAGCTGCAGGCCTTCCACGTCCGGCGCGCGGCGCGCGTGGCACAGCGCCACGGCCACGCGAAAGCACATCAGCTGCAGGGCGAAGGTCGGGTCGTCCAGGCCGGCCTCGAGCTTGCGCACCTTGCCGCGGTGGCCCAGCACCAGTTGGCTCAGGCGGTGCAGTTCGGGCAGGGCGAAGCCGGCGGCGTCGGTGTGGTCGAGGATGTAGGCGCCGTGGCGGTGGTAATCGCTGTGGGATATGCGGCAGCCCACCTCGTGCAGGCGGGCCGCCCAGTCCAGCTTGCGCGACGCGCGTTCGCTGCCGGCCGGCGCGGCCTGCTCAAACAGCGCGCAGGCCAGGCGGGCGACGCGCTCGGCATGCTCCGTATCCACCGCAAAGCGCTGCATCAGGCCGCGCACTGTGGCTGAACGCAGATCGGTGCCGGGCCGCTCGCGGTCCAGCAGGTCGTACAGAGCGCCCTGGCGCAGGGCGCCCTGGGCGACCTGCATGCGGTCGATCTCCAGCAGGTCGAAGACGGCGCGCAGCACGCTCACGCCGCCGCCGATCACGGGGCGGCGGTCTTCCTTGAGGCCCTCCATGCGCACGCGGTCGGCACTGCGGGCGCGCAGCAGCATCTCGTGCAGCGCATCCAGGCCCTCGCGCGTGATCACGCCCGGCGGGCCGCCCAGCGCCTCCAGGATGTCGCCCACGGCGCCCGCGGTGCCGGAGGAGCCGTAGGCCACGTCCCAGGCGTCGCGGCGGTAGGTGCCCAGAGCTTCATCGAGCACCGCCTTGGCGGCGATCTCTGCGGCCTGGAAGGCCTGGGGCGTGAACAGCCCTTCGGCGAAATAGCGGCTCGACCAGGCCACGCTGCCCACGCGGAACGAGGCGACGGCGTGCGGCGTGAACTGCTGGCCGAGGATGATCTCGGTGGAGCGGCCGCCGATGTCCACCACCAGGCGGCGCTCGTCGGATTGCGGCAGCAGGTGGGCCACCCCTTGGTAGATCAGGCGGGCCTCTTCGGGGCCGGAGACGATGTCGATCGGATAGCCCAGGATCTCGCTGCCGCGCTGGGTGAACTCGTCGCGGTTGCGCGCCTCGCGCAGGGTCTGGGTAGCGACGGCACGCACGTGGCCGCGCGGAAAGCCGGCCAGCCGCTCCGCGAAGCGCGCCAGGCAGTCCCAGCCGCGCTGCATGGCGGCGGCGCTGAGGTTGCGGTTCTCGTCCAGGCCGGCGCCCTGGCGGACGGTTTCCTTCAGGTATTCGACGCGTTGGATGTGGCCGTGCTCGAAGCGGCCGATTTCCAGGCGGAAGCTGTTGGATCCCAGATCCACAGCCGCGAGCAGTGTTCCATCTTGCATTGTTGTGCGCGGTCGGGCGCGCTGGTTTTCTGGCGGGGCAGCATAGCATCTGCGCCGCGCTGCCGGCCGTGCGATGACGGCCTTAGAGCCTGTTGACGATCTCACAGGGGACCGCGTTGGAGCGCAATCGGAATGAGTGGATGCCTCGGATGCGCCGCATGGGCTTGTGCCCATGCAAGCAGCCGGGGCGTCAAGGCGTCTTTCCTGTGGCCCGATTTCGCTCCAACCCTTCGGGCCGCGGTCTTTGCGGGCGGTCTGCGGCGTTGCGACGCTGGTGGATAGCGGGGGCTATCCACTGCGCACCGCGCCTTGCATCCCCTCCCGCAAAGGCCGCTGCGCGACCCCTGGAAGATCGTGAACAGGCTCTTAGCCCACGATGCGGCCATGGGCGCTCAGCATGGTCTGCGTGACGGGCGGAGTGACCAGCCGGCCGTCCTGGTAGCCCACGCTGAACCCGCCCACCTGCACGGTGGGGCGCTGGCGCAGGGCCGCCAGCACGCTGGCGCGGGTGAGTGGGCCGCTTACGCCCGCCAGCACCTCGGCGGTGTAGCGCGCGGCGATGAAGCCGGCCAGGCCCAGCGGCGAGGGGGGCTCGTCATACAGCCGGGCCAGCGCATCGCGGTAGGCGCGCACCACCGGCAACCCGGCCGTGACCGCCGGCACGGCCTGGGTGGCGATCACCGAGACGCCGCGTGGCACGCCGCCCAGCTGCGCCAGCACCTGCAGGTTCACATCCGCCAGTGCGATGACGTAGCACTGCCCGCCGGCGGGCAGCTGCAGCTGCCGCACGAAGCCGTGCAGCTCGGGGGTGCCGCCGATGAACAGCAGCAGCGCGTCCGGCGGCGGGCGCCCTGCGGTCTGGCCCGGGGCAGAGCTGGGCTGCGCGATGGTTCGCACCTGCAGCCGGAGCGCCGCGGCCGCCTGCGCCACGGAGGGCTGGAGCTGCTGCGCCAGCCGGCTGTCTGCGAACAGCACGGACAGGCGCTGCACGCCGATGTTCGCCAGCGACTTCAGTGCATGCGCGATCTGCGCCTGGTAGTCCGGAAACACGCGGAACACGGTGTCGGTGCAGTCCGCGTACTGGCGCAGCAGCCAGGGCGCGATCTGGGCCAGCGGCGCGCCTGTGGACGGCAGGGCGGCAATGGCCGCGGCCGCATCGTCGGCCACGCAGCCCGACAGTGCCAGGCAGGCGCTGTCCGCCCCGGCCGCTTGGACGGCCGTGCGCAGGGTGGCTGGGCTGCCGTCGGTTTCGAACACCAGGTGCTGCACCGGGCGGCCCTTGATGCCGCCGCGGGCGTTCACCTCCTGCCACGCGGCGCGCGAGCCGGTGAGGAAATCGCGTCCCACGTCCTGGTGGGCGGCCGACATGTCCGCGATCTGGGCCACGGCCAGCGTGCGCGGGGCATCGCCCTGGGCCCCGGCCGGCAAAGCCGCCCCGGCGCCGAGCGCGCCGGCGCACCCCAACCATTGCCTGCGGCTGAGGCCGCGGACGGCCGGAGGGTGAGGGCGGCTGTCTGCCATCGGATGGGTCTTGGGGCGGTGGTAAGCGGCTTCTGCAGCAGTGGCTTACTTCTTAGGCGGCATCAGCACGCGGTCGATCACGTGCATTACGCCGTTGCTGGCGCGCAGGTCGGCCTGCTCCACCATGGCGTCTTCCACCGTCACGAAGGTGCCGGCGCGGGACACGGCCACATTGGCGCCCTGCAAGGTCTTCAGATTGCCGGCCTTCAGGTCGGCGGCGGCCAGGGCGCCGGGCACGATGTGGTAGCTCAGCACGGCCTTGAGCTGCGCCTTGTCGGCCTTGAGAGCGGCCAGGGTCTTGGCGGGCACCGCCTGGAAGGCCGCGTCCGAGGGGGCGAATACGGTGTAAGGGGCGGCGCCCTCCAACGTGCCGGCCAGGCCGGCTTCCGCGACCAGTTGCTGGAAGGTGCTCAGACCCTTGGTATCAGCGACCGTGCCGCTCAGGGTGCGGGAGGTCGGCGCGCTGGCGCAGGCGCCCAGCAGGGCGGCCGTGGCCAGGATGAGGACGGATTGAAGGGCATTGCGGCGGAACATGGACGAATCTCCCGAGGGGTTGTGATGGGCCGATCCCCGGCGGGCCGCGGATCGGTGGCGGGAATCTACGCAGCCTCTGCGACAGCCCTGTGACACTTTTGTGGCGCTGCACCGCGGGCGGCGCCTGTGACATGCCGGGATGACTGTCACGACGATGTCATAAACGCCACCTAGAGTCGCCCTCATTGATTTTTCCCAACCAAGAGGTCTCTTCATGAAACTGTCTGCGATTCGTGTCCTGGTGTCTGGTGTCGTCGCTGCGGGTGCCTTCTCCAGCGCCTGGGCGCAACAGGAAGCCACCGGCGCCGGCGCCAGCTTCCCGGCTCCCCTGTACTCCAAGTGGGCTGCCGACTACAACAAGGCCACGGGCGTGAAGATCAACTACCAGTCCGTGGGCTCCGGCGCCGGCCTGCGCCAGATCGAAGCCAAGACGGTGGACTTCGGCGCTTCCGACGCCCCCCTGAAGGACGACGAGCTGACCAAGAAGGGCCTGGTGCAGTTCCCCACCGTCATCGGCGGCATCGTGCCCGTGGTCAACATCAAGGGCATCGCTCCCGGTCAGATGAAGCTCAACGGCCAGGTGCTGGGCGACATCTACCTGGGCAAGATCACCAAGTGGAACGACGACGCCATCAAGGCGCTGAACCCTGGCGTGAACCTGCCCGACGCTGCCATCGCCCCGGTGCGCCGCGCCGACGGTTCGGGCACCACGTTCGGCTTCACCAACTACCTGAGCAAGGTGAATGCCGAGTGGAAGTCCAAGGTCGGCGAAGGCACGGCCGTGAACTGGCCCACCGGCGCGGGCGGCAAGGGCAACGAGGGCGTGGCCGCCTTCGTGGGCCGTCTGCCCAACTCCATCGGCTATGTCGAGTACGCCTACGTCAAGCAGAACAAGCTGACCTACACCCAGCTGCAAAACAGCGCCGGCAGCTTCGTGTCGCCTGACGATGGCACCTTCAAGGCGGCTGCCGCCGGCGCCGACTGGGCCAAGAGCTTCTACCAGATCCTGACCAACCAGCCCGGCAAGGATGCCTGGCCCATCACCTCGGCCACCTTCATCCTGATGCAGAAGTCGCAGGACAAGCCGGCGCAGGCCGCCACCGCCCTGAAGTTCTTCGAATGGGCCTACAAGTCGGGTGACAAGACCGCTGCCGATCTGGACTACGTGCCCATGCCCGACAGCGTCAAGAACGTGATCCTGAAGTCGTGGGACGACATCAGGGACACTTCGGGCAAGGCGATTGCCCTGAAGTAAAAACCGGGGGCGGCCCGCGCAGGCGGGCTGCCCCTTTCGCTCAACCATCGAAGGCCCACCGACGTGTCCTCAACGTTGCCCGTCCGCCCCGCGCCGTCCCTGGACGCCGCGCCGGGCATTCCCCGTACCACCCCTCCGCCACGCTCTCCCATGATTTCCGGTGTCATCGCTGACCGCATCTTCGGCTGGCTGGCGCGTGGCGCCGCGCTGCTGACGCTGGCGCTGCTGCTGGGCATCCTGGCCTCGCTGGTGGTCGGCGCCTGGCCTTCGATCACACAGTACGGCCTGGGCTTCCTGACGAGCAGCGTCTGGGACCCCGTCCAGAACGAGTACGGCGGCCTGGTGATGATCTACGGCACGCTGGCCACCTCCATCATCGCGCTGCTGATCGCCGTGCCGGTCAGTTTCGGCATCGCCCTGTTCCTGACCGAACTGTCGCCCGCGTGGCTCAAGCGCCCCCTGGGCACGGCCATCGAACTGCTGGCCGCCGTGCCTTCCATCGTGTACGGCATGTGGGGCCTGATGGTGTTCGGCCCCATCCTCGCCACCTACGTCCAGCAGCCGCTGCAGTCGCTCTTCGCGGGCGTGCCGGTGCTGGGCGCCTTCGTGTCCGGCCCGCCGGTCGGCATCGGCATTCTGGCGGCCGGCATCATCCTGGCCATCATGATCATTCCGTTCATCGCTGCGGTGATGCGCGATGTGTTCGAGGTCACGCCGGCCCTGCTCAAGGAGTCGGCCTACGGCCTGGGCTCCACCACCTGGGAGGTGGTCTGGAAGGTCGTGCTGCCCTACACCAAGACCGGCGTGCTCGGCGGTGTCATGCTCGGCCTGGGCCGTGCGCTGGGCGAGACCATGGCCGTCACCTTCGTCATCGGCAACATGAACCAGCTCAGCTCGCTGTCGATCTTCGACGCGGCCAACAGCATCACCTCGGCACTGGCCAACGAGTTCGCCGAAGCCGGCGAGGGCCTGCACCAGGCCTCGCTGATCTACCTGGGCCTGGTCCTGTTCTTCATCACCTTCGTGGTCCTGGCGCTGTCCAAGGTCCTGTTGTCGCGCCTCAAGAAGGGCGAGGGAGCCCGCGCATGAGCAGCACGTCGCAAAAACTCATCTCCGCGGCCGAACTGGCTCAGGTGCGCCAGGCGCGCTACGCGGGTCGCAAGCGGGTGAACCAGATCGCACTCACGCTGTCGCTGGCCGCCATGGCCTTCGGCGTGTTCTGGCTGATCTGGATCCTGTGGGAAACCGTCCGCCTGGGCGTGGGCGGACTGAGCCTGGCCCTGTTCACGGAGATGACACCGCCGCCCAACGAGGCGGGCGGCATCTCCAATGCTATCTACGGCTCCTTCGTGATGGTGCTGCTGGCCACTTTCGTCGGCACGCCCGTCGGCATCATGGCCGGCGTCTACCTGGCGGAATACGACCCCCGTGGCTGGCTGGCTTCCACCACCCGCTTCGTCAACGACATCCTGCTGTCGGCGCCCAGCATCGTCATCGGCCTGTTCGTGTACGCGGTGGTGGTGGCGCGCTTCAAGAGCTTCTCGGCCTACGCCGGCGTGCTGGCCCTGGCGCTGATCGTGATTCCGGTGGTGATCCGCACCACCGAGAACATGCTCACGCTGGTGCCCGCCAGCCTGCGCGAAGCGGCCTATGCCCTGGGCACGCCCAAGTGGAAGGTCATCACCCTGGTCACGCTGCGCGCTGCCCGCGCCGGTGTCATCACCGGGGTGCTGCTGGCCGTGGCCCGCATCGCCGGCGAGACCGCGCCGCTGCTGTTCACCGCGCTGAACAACCAGTTCTGGAACTCCGACCTGTCCAAGCCCATGGCCAGCCTGCCGGTCACGATCTTCAAGTTCGCCATGAGCCCGTATGAGAACTGGCAGCAGCTGGCCTGGGCCGGCGTGTTCCTCATCACCGTGGCGGTGCTCGGCCTCAACATCCTGGCCCGCGTGCTGACGCGCCAGAAGTAAGCTTTTCTCCAGGGAAACCACATGCCCCTTCACAAGACGACCTCGCCCGCCGCGTCCAAGATCACGGTGCGCGACCTGAACTTCTACTATGGCAAGTTCCACGCCCTCAAGGGCATCAACCTCGACATTCCCGAGAAGAAGGTCACCGCCTTCATCGGTCCGTCGGGCTGCGGCAAGTCGACGCTGCTGCGCACCTTCAACCGCATGTTCGAGCTGTACCCCGAGCAGCGCGCCGAAGGCCAGATCGTGCTGGACGGCGAGAACCTGCTGACCAGCAAGCAGGACGTGGCGCTCATCCGCGCCAAGGTCGGCATGGTGTTCCAGAAGCCCACGCCGTTCCCCATGTCCATCTACGACAACATCGCCTTCGGCGTGAAGCTGTTCGAGAGCCTGAGCGCGACCGACATGGACGACCGGGTGGAATGGGCCCTGCGCAAGGCCGCGCTGTGGAACGAGGTGAAGGACAAGCTCAACCAGAGCGGTTCCGGCCTCTCCGGCGGGCAGCAGCAACGGCTGTGCATCGCCCGCGGCATCGCCATCAAGCCCGAGGTGCTGCTGCTGGACGAGCCCTGCTCGGCGCTGGACCCGATCTCCACCGCCAAGGTGGAAGAGCTGATCGCCGAGCTGAAGAACGACTACACGGTGGTCATCGTCACCCACAACATGCAGCAGGCTGCGCGTTGCAGCGACTACACCGCCTACATGTACCTGGGCGATCTGGTCGAGTTCGGCGAGACCGAGCAGATGTTCTTCAAGCCGCAGCGCAAGGAAACCGAAGACTACATCACCGGCCGTTTCGGCTGACAGGAGACGCGGCAATGCCAGAAAAACACCTTTCCTCCCAGTTCGACAGCGAACTCAACAGCATCTCGGCCCGCGTGATGGAACTCGGCGGCCTCGTCGAGTCGCAGATCCGCCAGGCCATCTACGCGCTGTCGCAGTTCAGCGTCGAAGCGGCTGCCCAGGTCGAGGCCATCGAGCTGCGCGTGAACGCGATGGAAGTGGAGATCGACCACGAGCTGTCGTCCATCATCGCCCGGCGTCAGCCCACGGCACGCGACCTGCGCCTGCTCATCGCTTTCAGCAAGGCCACGGCCAACCTCGAGCGCATGGGCGACGAGGCTACCAAGATGGCGCGCATGGTCAAGTCCATCATCGAGAGCGGTTCGGCGCGCTCGCTGCCCACCAACGACCTGCGGGTGGCGGCCGATCTGGCCTCCGGCCTGCTGCGCAAGGCGCTGGACGCCTTCGCCCGGCTGGACACCAAGGGCGCTGTGTCCATCCTCAAGGAGGACGACCTGATCGACAAGGAGTTCGACGGTTTCGTGCGCAAGCTCATCACCTACATGATGGAAGACCCGCGTACCATCTCCTCCAGCCTGGACCTGCTCTTCCTGGCCAAGGCCATCGAGCGGATCGGCGACCATTCCAAGAACGTAGCCGAACTGATCATCTATCTCGTCAAGGGCAAGGATGTGCGGCATACGACGCTCGACGAGATCGAATCGGCCGTGCTCTGAAAGGCGGTGGACTGAATGAAGAAGCTACCCCGTGTGCTGATCGTCGAGGACGAGTCGGCGATTGCCGAACTCATCGCCGTCAATCTGCGCCACAACGGTTTCCAGCCGATCTGGTCCGAGGACGGCGAGTCGGCCCAGCGCGAGCTGGATGCCGTGCTGCCCGACGTGATCCTGCTCGACTGGATGCTGCCCGGCCAGAGCGGCCTGCAGCTGGCGCGCAAATGGCGTGCCGACAGCCGCACCAAGCCTATTCCCATCCTCATGCTCACCGCCCGCGGCGATGAGCCCGACAAGGTGGCGGGCCTGGACGCGGGCGCCGATGACTACATCACCAAGCCGTTCTCCACGCAGGAGCTGCTGGCGCGCATCCGCGCCGTGCTGCGCCGCCGCGCGCCCGAGCAGGTGAGCGACAGCGTCACCATCGGCGACCTGGTGCTGGATGCCGCCACGTACCGCGTGACCTTCCAGGGCCAGCAGCTCAAGGTCGGCCCGACCGAGTTCAAGCTGCTGCACTTTCTGATGAAGCATTCCGAGCGCGTGCACAGCCGCGCGCAGTTGCTGGACAAGGTGTGGGGCGACCACGTCTTCATCGAAGAGCGCACGGTGGACGTGCATGTGAAACGCCTGCGCGAAGCACTGGGCGTGGCCGGCGCCATGGTGGAAACCGTGCGCGGCGCGGGCTACCGGCTCACGGCGCAGCCGCAGGCGCTGATGCGCGCTTGAGCCGGCGCACAACCCCCTGAGCGGCTGCGCCGCTTCCCCCTTCTCTCGGCTTCGCCGGGAAGGGGGACGACGCCGGTGGCCGGGCAAAGCCCGTTCCACGGCGTCTGCTGGTCTGGCCTGCTCCGCGGCCTTTTGATGGGTGACGGGGTGCCTGTTCTGACTGCGGCGCCCCGGCGCAAAATGGGGGCTCGATCTTGGGATGACCACCCGCAAGATTGACGCTCCGTCTACCGTCTACCGTCTACCGTCTACCGTCTACCGTCTACC
Source organism: Paracidovorax wautersii (assembly GCF_031453675.1). NCBI lineage: Bacteria > Pseudomonadati > Pseudomonadota > Betaproteobacteria > Burkholderiales > Comamonadaceae > Paracidovorax > Paracidovorax wautersii. The sequence continues at coordinate 3,116,745 of NZ_JAVIZX010000001.1, forward strand.
GTCTACCGTCTACCGTCTACCGATGACTCTTGCTGCAAGGCGTCAGGCCTTACTCCTCACATCACTGCATCCATGTTCTGGCGATTCGTTTTCTTTCTGGCCTGCCAACTGACGGGCGGTGTGCTGGGGTGGTGGCAGGGCGGGGCCTGGGGCGCCGCCATCGGTGCGGCGGTGGGCGCGTGGGTCTGTTTCGTGTGGGACCTGTGGCGCGGCGGCCGGGTGCTGGCGTGGCTGCGCCATGGGGAGCTGCAGCGCGCGCCGTCGCTACGCGGCATGTGGGGCGAGGCGGCCGACCGGGCGCGGCGTCTGCTGCGCCAGCGGGAGCTGGATCTGCAGCGCAGCGAACGCCGCCTGCAGGAGATCCTGGAGGCACTGCAGGCGTCGCCCAACGGCGTCGTGCTGCTGGACGGCGATGGCCGCATCGAGTGGTGCAACCAGGTGGCGGCCAGCCATTTCGGCATCGACACCGGGCGCGACCAGATGCAGTCCATCGGCAACCTGGTGCGCGACCCGGACTTCAGCGCCTACTACGCCGGCGGCGATTTCTCGCACGACGTGGTGCTCCAGGGGCGCGAGAGCAAGCTGTCGCGGCCCGTGCGCATTTCCGTGCACCTGCACCCGTATGGCGACGGCCGCAAGCTGCTGCTGTCGCGCGACGTGACGGCGCTGGAGCAGGCGGACGCCATGCGGCGCGATTTCGTGGCCAACGTCTCGCACGAAATCCGCACGCCGCTGACGGTGCTGGTCGGCTTCGTCGAGACGCTGCAGACGCTGCCCCTCACCAAGGACGAGCAGGACCGCTACCTGGGCATGATGTCGCAGCAGGCGGCGCGCATGCAGAACGTGGTGCAGGACCTGCTCACGCTGTCCCGGCTGGAGGGCAGCCCGCCGCCCGGCATGAACGAGTGGGTGCCGGTCGAGGCCTTGCTGCGCCGCTGCGAGGAAGAGGCGCGCGGCCTGTCGGCGATGCTGGTGCAGGACCCGGGGCGGCAGCACGACATCGCCTTCCCGCCGCCCGAGGCCCTGCGCGCGGCCGGCCAGGTGGCCGGGGTGGTGCCCGAACTGCAGAGCGTGCTGTCCAACCTGGTCAACAACGCCGTGCGCTACACGCCGCCCGGCGGCCGCATCACGGTGGAATGGCTGCCTCTGGAGGACGGCGGCGCGCGCTTTTCCGTGCGCGATACCGGGCCGGGCATCGAGGCGGTGCACATCCCGCGCCTGACGGAGCGCTTCTACCGCGTCGACCGCAGCCGCTCGCGCGAGACGGGCGGCACCGGGCTGGGCCTGGCGATCGTCAAGCACGCGGTGCAGCGCCACGGAGCCACGTTGCACATCACCAGCACGGTGGGCCGGGGCTCCGTCTTCTCGGTCATCTTTCCCGCACAGCGTGTGCAGCGGCCGGCAGCGATCCCGGCGCCCGCAGCGGTGGCCACCGCCGCCTGAAGCCGCCGAGCCACCGCTGGCGATGCGGCGGCGTGCGGTGCCGACCGGCCATCGCGGTGCTTTGGATTTGGAGTGTTTTAGGCCTCTAGCGCTTGCTGGATAAGCGCAATCAGCTATAGTATTGGTAGCTAATGTGTCGGCCCGGCGGCAGGCACAGGCCGGCGGCGCAACACCCGCAGCAGCATCCCGCTGAATGCCGCCGCCGTCACGGCCAGGGCGATTGCGCTGGCGGCCCAGAACGCGGCAGGCGAGCCGGTCGGCCCCCAGCCGGCCAGCCCGCGGTAGGCCAGCAGATAGCCGCCCGCCAGGCCGCCGCCCCACAGCAGCACGCAGTACACGACCAGCGGCGCCAGGGTGATGCCGTAGCTGCGCAGCACGAAGATGCACAGCGTCTGCAATGCGTCCGCCACGTGGTAGCCGGCCACCCACAGCAGCAGCGCCGCAGTCAGTGCCACTACCTCTGCGCTGCTCGAATACAGCCCCGCCAGCGGCGCGCGTCCCAGCAGCAGGAGCAGCGCCAGCGCCAGACCCAGCCCTGCCGCCAGGCGCAGGCCCATCCATGCCACGGCGCGCGCCTGGGCCTCGTCGCCCGCGCCGCGCCAGTAGCTCACGCGCGCGCTGGTCGCGATGGCCAGCGACAGCGGCACCATGTAGAGCACGGCCGTGAGGTTGGAGGCGATCTGGTGCGCAGCCGAGGCCAGCGTGCCCTGGCGGGCGATGAACAGCGCCATCAGCGTGAACGATGTCACCTCCACCAGAATCGACAGTGCGGCGGGCACGCCCAGCCGGGCGAAGCGCCCGATCTGCGCCGGATCGGGCCGCTCCAGGGGCCGCCACAGGTCCAGCGGCCGGTACATGGTTTGCGTGCGCAGCATGCCGATCGCCAGGGCCAGCAGGCTGGCATTCACGGCCAGGGTCGCCCAGGCGCAGCCCACCACACCCTGCGGCGCCAGTCCGGCGCCGCCGAAGGTGAACCAGATCGACAGCGGCACCTTGATGGCCAGCGAGCCCACCTGCAGCCAGGTCACCAGCTGCGGCCGGCCCAGCGCCTGGTTCAGCGTGCTGTAGATGCGGAACAGCAGCGCCGGTGGCAGCGCGAAGGCGACGATGGCCAGGTAGCGCTCCACATCGCCGCGCAGCGCCTGGGGCACCTCGGTCCAGCGCAGGATCGCCCCGGGCGACAGCAGCACCGCCATGCCTGCGACGGAAGCCAGCGCCCACAGGTACAGCGACTGGCGCACGCTGGCGCCGATGGCCGACTGCGCGCGCGCGCCGTGCTGCTCCGCCCACACGGGCAGCAGCGCCTGCAGCAGGCCCATCAGCGCCACATACACGCTGATGAAGATGGCCGCGCCGATCGAAAGGGCCGCCAACGCCTCTTCGGAGTGGCGGCCGGCGACGATGGTGTCTGCCACCCCGAACGCCATCACGGCAAGCTGGCCTGCCAGCACCGTCGCCCCGTGGCGCAGGACGATGGAGCGCTCCGACGTCGCGGTCACTGGGCGGGCGGCTTCGTGCGGCGCAGCACCAGCAGCCGGTCGTTCTTGTCGGTCGGCCGCAGGATGTCGGCCACCTGCTTCCATTCCTTGCGGGGCAGCACGGTGAACACCGGCGGCTGGACGGTCGCATCCGCCACCAGCCAGCGGCAGGCTTCCGATCTTTGGCCAGGGGCCACGTCCAGGCCCGCCTGGTACTGCAGCGCGGCGATCTGCGCGCGGCTCAGGCCGTAGGTGCCCACGCAGCCGGCATCCGGGCCGATCGTCTGCGCCACCATGCGCATCTGCGGGCCGTAGCTGCGGCCGTAGTCCAGCAGCGGCAGCCACAGCGTCATCAGCATCACCCAGCCCAGCACGGCGCCGCCGGCCGGCAGCACCAGGCTCTTCCAGATGGCGGCGCGGTTGCGCGACGCACGCCACCAGACCAGTGCGCACCAGGCCACGGTGGCGGCCAGGGCCACCACGAAGGCCAGCAGCGAGAACGACGGCACGAAGCCCGGCGCCAGCTTGGCCACGTTGGCAGCAGGCTTGGCCGGCACGCCCGTGTGCACCGAGAGCCAGATCACCCAGATGGTGATGGCCGACACGCTGAAGAACAGCAGCGTGAACCAGTCGATCAATGCCGAGATGCTGCGCCGCAGCGTGGGCAGCGCGAAGGCCGCAAGGATCGCCAGCGCCGGCAGTCCCAGCAGCAGCGCACGGTCGGCGGGCTGGGTGGTCAGCGTGGCGGTGACCGCGACCCCGGCAAACCACAGCGGCAGCAGCAGATGGCGATGCAATTCGCGGCTCACGATCTGGCGGCGCCAGCGCCAGAGCGTCCACAGCGCCAGCGGCCACGTGGGCCACGAGAACCACAGCAGCAGGCGCGCCAGGCTCTGCCATTCCTTGGCCCCTTCCGCATCCACGATGCGCCAGCGCCAGAGGTCCAGCTTCCACGCCAGCAGCGCCGACAGGAGCGTGAGCGCCACCAGCGCGGCAGCCCAGGGCGTGCGGTTGCGTGGGGTATCCGAGGCAGACCACTGCACCAGCGCCGCGCCGCCCAGGCCCAGCAGCACGGCCAGGGCCGGCGCGCAGCTCAGCACCATGCCGAACAGCCCGGCGGCGGCCGCAGCGATGGGCGCTGCCGTGCGGTAGGGCAGCGCCGCTGCCGCGAAGAAGACCAGGGTGCTGCAGGTCAACTGGGTCACGTAGCTCGTGATCTCGTGCGAGAACTGGGCCAGTCCCAGGCTGGCGATCAGGGCCAGCAGGCCCGCGTCGGCCATGGCGCGGGCATAGTCGGTGGGCCGCGCCTCGCCGCCGAAGGCAAACGCCACGGGCTGCGCGCCCGGGCTGCGGGCAAGGTAGTAGGCCGCATACCACGTGGCCACCAGCGTGATCACCAGCATGGCCATGAAGGGCAGGCGGCTGGCCATCTCGGGCGACAGCATCGGCGAGAAGACTTTCAGCGACCACGCGCCCAGCCAGTAGGGCAGCAGGCCTTCGGTGTCGGGCGGCTGGCCGCCCAGCAGCGGCGCCATCCACGGCGTGCGGCCCAGGGCCAGTTCCTGCATGTAGCCGAAGGCCGATACATCGGCGTTCTTCCAGGGGTCGCGGCCGACGAAGCCGGGAACGACATAGGCGATGCACAGCAGCAGCAGCGCCCAGCGCGGCAGCGTGCGCACGGCGCTCTGGGGCACGATGGCAGGGGTAGGGTGGATCACGACGGGTTCAGTTACCGGAACGAGGAGAGGCGGGCACGCGAGGCCCGCGCCCGAGGATAGCGGCAAAGCGCAAACAAAAAAGGCAGCGCGGGTAACCGGGCTGCCTTTTTGGAAAGCGGTGGAAATCTGCGCGGCGTGGCCGCTGCTGCGTAGCGCTGCAGGCGCGGGCCTGCGCAGATGCCAGGGCGCTTTCTTCGCGCTGCTTTACTTCGCTGCGGTCTTGCCGAAACGGTTGCGGAAGCGCTCCACGCGGCCACCCATGTTGTCCACGGACTTTTGCGTGCCCGTGTAGAAGGGGTGCGATTCGGAGGAGGTGTCCAGCTTGAACAGCGGGTATTCCTTGCCTTCGAAGGTTTCGGTTTCCTTCGTGTTCACGCACGAACGCGTCACAAACTTGAAGCCGTTGGACAGGTCCGCGAACAGCACTTCGCGGTAGTTGGGGTGAATGCCTTCTTTCATGATCTTCCTTAAGTTCAGCTGCGGGAGCCGCGCCAGCCAGTCTGGCGTACTTTCCGCAAGAAAAAGCCCGCCATTATCGCATGGCAGGCTGTCTTGGCAATAACTTCGGCAGGGCGGGTCAGCCGCCGCGGCGCATGGCCTCGAAGAAATCGTTGTTGGTCTTGGTCTCGCGCATCTTCTTGATCATGAGTTCCATCGACTCGATCTCGTCCATGTTGTACATGAACTGGCGCAGGATGCGGGTCTTCTGCAGGATCTCGGGCGCCAGCAGCAGTTCCTCGCGGCGCGTTCCGCTCTTGTTCAGCTCGATGGCCGGGAACACGCGCTTCTCATACAGGCGGCGGCTCAGGTGCACTTCGCAGTTGCCGGTGCCCTTGAACTCTTCGAAGATCACTTCGTCCATGCGGCTGCCGGTGTCGACCAGGGCCGTGGCGATGATCGTCAGCGAACCGCCTTCCTCGACCTTGCGTGCAGCGCCGAAGAAGCGCTTGGGGCGCTGCAGCGCGGCAGCGTCCACGCCGCCCGAGAGCACCTTGCCGCTGGAGGGCACGACGTTGTTGTACGCGCGGGCCAGGCGGGTGATCGAGTCCAGCAGGATCACCACGTCCTTCTTGAGTTCGACCAGACGCTTGGCGCGCTCGATGACCATCTCGGCCACGTGCACGTGGCGGGCGGCGGGCTCGTCGAAGGTGGAGGCGATGATTTCGCCCTTCACCGAGCGCTGCATTTCCGTCACTTCTTCAGGGCGCTCGTCCACCAGCAGCACCATCAGGTGCACGTCGGGGTTGTTGGCCGTGATGGCGTGGGCGATGTGCTGCATCATCACCGTCTTGCCGCTCTTGGGCGGTGCGACCACCAGGGCACGCTGGCCGCGGCCGATGGGCGAGACGATGTCGATGATGCGGCCGGTGATGTTCTCTTCGCCCTTGATGTCGCGCTCGAGCTTCATCTGCTCCTTCGGGAAGAGCGGCGTCAGGTTCTCGAACATGACCTTGTGCTTGTTCTGCTCCGGCGGGCCGCCGTTGACGGCGTCCAGCTTGGTCAGCGCAAAGTAGCGCTCGCCGTCCTTGGGCGTGCGCACTTCGCCTTCGATCATGTCGCCAGTGTGCAGGTTGAAGCGGCGGACCTGGCTGGGCGAGATGTAGATGTCGTCCGTGCTCGCGGTGTAGCTCGTGTCGGGGCTGCGCAGGAAGCCGAAGCCGTCGGGCAGGATTTCGAGCACGCCGTCGGCGAACACCTGTTCCCCGGCCTTGGCGCGCTTCTTGATGATCGCGAACATCAGCTCCTGCTTGCGCATGCGGCCCGTGTTTTCGATCTCAAGCTCTTCGGCCTGCTTGAGGACTTCAGACACGTGCAGTGCCTTGAGTTCGTTTAAGTGCATGGAGTGACTCCTTGACGGAGTGGAATTTGAAAATTCAGGGGGGAGGTTGCGTGCCGTGCGGTGCGTTGGGGTGCACACCTGGGCAGACCTGGATCTGAAACCAGCCGCCTATGCATGCGGGCTGGTGATCGACGCAGATTATGACAGGAAAAAAATCAGGAGCATCTAGCGCTGGTGCGGGCTGCGCAGCTCAAGCGTAGGAGCGGAGCGGGCCGGTGAAGCGGGGCGCAGGCGCACAAGGCGCACCAGAAACGAGGTGTGGAGCAGGGCGCGGACGGCTCCAGCCGCGCCATGCTCCCTCGCGGATCAGGCCAGTTGCTGGTCGATGAAGGCCGTGAGCTGGGCCTTGCTCATGGCGCCCACCTTGGTGGCGGCCAGTTCACCGTTCTTGAACAGCATCAGCGTGGGAATGCCGCGGATGCCATACTTGGCCGGGATCTCGCGGTTCTCGTCCACGTTCATCTTGGCTACCGTCAGCTTGCCTTCGTAGGTGCCTGCGACTTCGTCCAGGATGGGGGCGATCATCTTGCAAGGGCCGCACCACTCGGCCCAGTAATCCACCAGCACCGCGCTGCTGGACTGGAGCACATCGGCTTCAAAGCTGGCGTCGGAGAGATGTTTGATGAGTTCGCTTGCCATGGCGCTTTCCTTGGGTTGTGCAAGTGGGAAGGTGGGGTACGTGGGTACGTATAAAGTCCAGGGCATTGTGACAGAAACCGATTCCCCGCTTCCCGTTATGGATGCGCCCTGCGCCGCTATGACAGTCATAGCGAAAAATGATCATGTGGCGCAGGCTTGGCAGTCCGTGTTCCGGCGCGTGCGTGCCCATGCGGCGGCGCGGGGCGCGCATGCGGCGCGCACGGTCGTGCTGGTGCCCTATGCGCAGCTGATGGCCGAGGGCCGCCGCCAGTGGGCCCGGCAGTTTCCCGACGGCTTCATGCCGCGGTTCGAGACCACTCGCAACTGGGCGCGCCAGCTGGGCGCGCCCGAACCGGTGGGCGATGAGCTGGCGCACGACGTGGCCCGCGACGCCATCACCGCGCGCGGATTGCTGGACCAGGCCGGCCTGTCCGAGCAGCGCGAAGCCCTGGCCACGCCGCTGCTGGACATGGCCGCGCAGCTGGCCGCCGCGGCCGCCGCCGTGCCGCCGCTGGCCCGCGGCGCCTGGAGCGAGCGCGCGCGGGCCCTGCTGCCCGCCGGCGGCGATGGCGGCGCCCTGCGCCTGGAGGCCGCCGCGGCGCGCATCGCGCTGGAATGGGTGCTGGCCTCCGCGCATGCCACCGACGTGCTGTTCGATCCCGGCGTGCGGCCGACCGTCGATGCGCTGGTGGTGCTGCAGGGCTTTCAGCCCGACCCGTTGGCCCAGGCCCTGGTGGCCCATTGGGGCGACGCCGCCCTGGAGCTGGAACCCTGGCGCGAGGGCGACACCTCGGAAGCCCCCGCCACCCTGGCGGCGCTGCATGCCGCGAACGAAGGCGAGGACGAAGCCCAGCGCGCGGCAGCCTGCGTGCTGCGCCACCTGGAGACCGGCCACACGCCCATCGCCCTGGCTGCCACCGACCGCGCGCTCACCCGGCGCGTGACGGCATTGCTCGGTGGCCTGGGCGTGACGGTGCACGATGAAAACGGCTGGACGCTGTCCACTACGCGCGCCGCCGCGCAGCTGATGGCCACGCTGCGCGCCGCGGCCTGGAATGCGCCTGCCGATGCCGCGCTCGACTGGCTCAAGCAACTGCCGGCGGTGGATGGCCGGGCGCTGCGCCTGCTGGAGAAGTGGCTGCGCCGCGCCGGCCTGCGCCAGTGGAGCGCGGCGTCGGCCTTGGACCTGTCCCGCGACGCTGCCCTGGCACCCGCGGCCGCCCTCATCGCCCAGGCGCAGGCCTGGCGCGAGCCTCTGCGCGCCGCACGCCCCCTGGCCGAATGGCTGGCCGCGCTGCGTGGCGTGCTGCAGCAGACGCAGCTGTGGGAGGTGCTGGAGGCCGACCCGGCCGGCCAGCGTGTGCTGGACGAGCTGCGCCTGCGCGAGGGGCTGGAGGCCGACCTGCAAGGCCTGGCCGGCGCACCGCGCCGCATGGGCCAGGTGGATTTCACCCGCTGGGTGGACGATGTGCTGGAGGCCGGCCGCTACCGGCCCGACACGCCCATGGATGCCGCCGTGGTGGTGCTGCCGCTGTCCCAACTGCTGGCCCGTCCGTTCTGTGCCCTTGTGCTGCCCGGCTGCGATGAAAAGCGGCTGCAGGCCGCGCCCGAGCCGCCCGGCCCGTGGACGCAGGCGCAGCGCGAAGGGCTGGGCCTGCCCACGCGCGATGTGCTGGAGGCCGCGCAGCGCGCCGCCTGGCACAGCGCTCTGCACACGCCGCGCGTGGACGTGCTCTGGCGCGAGGGCGACGAAGGTGGGGAGCCGCTGCTGGCCAGCCCGCTGGTGCTGGCTTTGCGACTGGACGGCCAGGCCGCCGCCGGCGCGGATGCCCGCCTGGCCCGCACCGTGCCCGCCGCCCCCGTCGAACGGCCGCTGCCCGTGGGTGCCAGCCTGCCGGTGGCGCAGCTCTCGTCCAGCGCCTATGCCGATCTGCGGCATTGTCCCTACCGCTTCTTCGCCCTGCGCCAGCTGCAGCTGCAGGAGTCCGATGAGCTGGGTGCCGATGTGGACAAGCGCGACTTCGGCACCTGGCTGCACGCCGTGCTGCAGCACTTCCATGAGACGCTGGCCGACGCGCCGACGGACGATTTGGCCGCGCGCCGCGCGCTCATGGACGCCGCCGCCGAGGCCGCTACGCGGGAGCAGCGGCTCGACGCGGGCGAGTTCCTGCCCTTCGCCTCCGGCTGGCCGGCGCTGCGCGAAGGCTACCTGCAATGGCTGGCCGGGCACGAAGCCTCGGGGGCGTCCTTCCGCCAGGCCGAGGTGCGTGCCACACAGCCTTTGGGCCCGCTGCAGCTGGTGGGCATGCTGGACCGCGTCGATGCCGTGCACCCGCCCGGCGGCGGCGAGTCCATGGCGCTCGTCATCGACTACAAGACCGAGAACGACACCGCGACACGCAAGCGCCTGGCGATCGGGTCCGAAGACACGCAGCTCGCCTTCTACGCGGCGCTGCTGCAGGACGACGCGTTGCGTGCCGCCTATGTGAACGTGGGCGAGCGCGGCGAGACCCGCACCCATGAGCAGCCCGACGTGGTCGCCCTGCGCGACCAGCTCGTGGAAGGCATCCTGCACGACTTCACGCGCATCGCCGAGGGTGCGCCCTTGCCGGCGTTGGGCGAGGGCTCGGTGTGCGAATGGTGCGCTGCCCGCGGGCTGTGCAGGAAAGACTTCTGGAAGTGATTAAGAACACCCCCCTGAGGCGCTGCGCGCCTTCTCCCCGCTCTCGCTACGCTGCGCTTCGCGGGCAGGGAGACGACGCCAGCGCGGCGGGGCGGCCCTTGCGCGGCGTCTGCTGGGCTGGGCCGCGCCGGTCTCAAGTGCCGCTGCCTTTGGTGATGGCTGCAGTGATGAACGCCCATGAGGGAGGTGCGCATGCAAGCCGCCTATGAGCACAACGGCCGCCCCGTCACGCGGGAGGCTTTCTACGCCATCGCCTGCGACCCGGCGCGCAGTGTGGCGGTGGAGGCGTGCGCGGGGGCGGGCAAGACCTGGATGCTGGTCTCGCGCATGCTGCGGGCGCTGCTCGATGGCTGCGCGCCGCACGAGATCCTGGCCATCACCTTCACCAAGAAGGCCGCGGGCGAGATGCGCCAGCGGCTGCAGGAGTGGCTGCAGGAGTTCTCCGAATGCCCGCTGCCGCGCCTGGAACAGGAGCTGGTTTCCCGCGGAATCAGCCCGCAGCGCGCTCTGGAGCAGCGCGAGCAGCTACAAAAACTGTACCGCCGCATGCTGGATGCCGGCCGGCCGGTGCAGATCCGCACCTTCCACAGCTGGTTCGCCGCGCTGCTGGGCACGGCGCCGCTGGCCGTGCTGCAGGCGCAGGGCCTGCCCGCCAACTACGAGTTGCTGGAGGACGACGCCGAGGCCGTGCGCGAGGTGTGGCGCCCCTTCCTGCAAACGGTGGCGCAGGACGCCGCGCTGCGTGCCGATTACGAGGCCGCCGTGGCGTGCCACGGCCGCTCGCAGACGCACAAGGCGCTGGAGGGCGCGCTGTCCAAGCGGGTGGAGTTCACGCTGGCCGACGAGGCCGGCATCGTCGATGCGTCGGTACCCGCCTTCGGCGAGCGCTTTCCCGATCTGGCCGGCCTGCCGTCGCCCGCCCATGCGCTGGCCGCGCCCGCCGCGCAGCAGCGCTGGCACGGCTGGGCGCGCGCGCTGGGCGCCGAGGCGAACAAGACGCCGCAGAAGGCCGCCGATGCGGTGATCGACGCCTTCGCCTGCGGCGATCCGGAACAGGGCCTCGACCAACTGCGGCGCGCCTTCTTCGTCGCCAAGGAAGACCGCCTGAGCAAGAACCTGGAGAAGTTCGCCGCCGCGCAGGAGGCCGAGGCCGAGCTGCAGCGCCTGTGCACCGCACGGCGCCAGCACGAGGCCTGGCAGCACCAGCAGCGCATGGCACGGCTCACGCGCAGCCTGGTGGCGGCTTTCGCCCAGCTCAAGCGCGAGCGCCGCTGGGTGGACATGAACGATGTGGAGCGTACGGCGCTGGTGATGCTGTCCGACCCGGTGCTCTCGGGCTGGGTGCAGGAGCGGCTCGATGCCCGCGTGCGCCACCTGCTGGTCGACGAGTTCCAGGACACCAACCCGCTGCAGTGGCAGGCACTGCACGCCTGGCTGGCGGGCTACGCCGGATCGGGCGGCGGCGCGCAGGCGCCCAGCGTGTTCATCGTGGGCGACCCCAAGCAGAGCATCTACCGCTTCCGCCGCGCCGAACCGCAGGTGTTCCTGGCGGCGCAGGCCTTCGTGTGCGAGGGGCTGGGTGGCGACCTGCTGAGCTGCGACCACACGCGCCGCAACGCCACGGGCGTGATCGCGGCCGTCAACGCCGTGATGCAGGCCGCGCAGGCGGCCGGCGAATACGCCCACTTCCGCGACCACACGACAGAATCGCGCGACCCCGGCGCGCTGCTGCGCCTGCCGGCCATCCTTCCGCCGGATGCAGAGGAAGAGGATGGTGAAGGGGCCGGCACCGCGCCGCGCGACCCGCTGGCCTGGCGCGACAGCCTGACCCAGCCGCGCCACGAACCCGAGGAAACCCAGCGCATGCGCGAGTGCGCCCAGGCCGCGCAGTGGGTGGCCGCACAGATCGCCGCCGGTGTGCCGCCGCGCGAGATCATGGTGCTGGCCCGCAAGCGCGACCGCCTGGCTGCCATGCAGGACGCCCTGCGCGCGCTGCACCTGCCCTGCGTGCAGCCCGAGAAGGCCGAGCTGGGCGAGGCGCCCGAGGTGCAGGACATCGTCGCACTGCTCGATGCCCTGGTCTCGCCGGGGCATGACCTGTCGCTGGCGCGCGCGCTCAAATCGCCGCTGTTCGGCGTGGACGACGCGGCACTGGTGCAGCTGGCGCTGCTGCGCCGCCAGCCCGCGCATGCCGCGTGCAGTTGGTTCGATCTGCTTCAAAAAGAGGAGCTGCTTGCGCAGGAACTGCAAGCGCTGGGGCCGGTTTTGGCGCTGTATCGCGACTGGGCGGCCACGCTGCCGCCGCACGATGCGCTGCAGGCCATCTACCAGCACGGCGACGTGCTGGCGCGCTTTGCCGCCGCCGCTCCGTCCACGCAGCGCGCGGCGGTGCTGGCCAACCTGCGCGCCCTGCTGGCCGCCGCGCTGGAGCAGGACGGCGGCCGCTACCTCACGGCCTACGCCTTCGTGCGGGCCATGAAGCGCCCCGGCGCGCGCGCGCCCGGCCGGGTGGATGCCCAGGCCGTGCGCCTGCTCACGGTGCATGGCGCCAAGGGGCTGGAAGCGCACAGCGTGCTGCTGCTGGACACCGACACCCGCGGGCAGAAGACCGAGACCATGGGCGCGCTGGTCGACTGGCCGGGCGAGTCGCCCGTGCCGCGCTGCTTCGCCTTCCTGGCCAGCGAATCGAGCCCGCCGCCCTCGGCCGAGGCCGTGCTGGCCGCCGAACGGGCCGAGCGCCAGCGCGAGGAGCTCAACACCCTCTACGTGGCCATGACCCGCGCCAAGCACTGCCTGGCGCTGTCGTCCGTGCGGCCTGCGAGCGCGGCCCCCGGCAGCTGGTGGAACCGGCTGGAGCCCTTGCTGGCCGATGTGCCCGTGCCAGAGACCGGCGAGGCCGCGGACGCCTCGCCGGCCGCGGAAACGGTCACGCTGGCGGAGCTGCCCGCGCCCGCCGTGCCGCAGCAGCCCGCCGCCGCCGACAGTGCGGCGCGGGCCGCGGTCGCCTCCACGCCCCAGAGCCGCCAGGGCGAGGCCATGCACCAGTTGCTGGAACAGGCCGGCGTGGCGGGCGCGCCGCTGGCAGCGCTGCGCCGCGAAGGCTGGAGCGCCGCACGCCTGGCGCAGCTGGCGCGGGCCTTCGACATCGCCCCCGCTGCGGCCCGGGTAGCCGCCGCCCTGGCGCAGCGCATCCTGGCCGGGGAGGGCGCCTGGGCGTGGGAGCCGGACCAGATCGACCAGGCCGCCAACGAGGCGCCGCTGGCCTTCCGCGGCCAGAGCCTGCGCCTGGACCGCCTGGTGCGCCGCCGCGCTACGGCACAATCGCCCGCCCATTGGTGGGTGCTGGATTACAAGAGCGCGGCCCAGCCGGAACGCCAGCCCGAGCTGATCGCCCAGCTGCGGCTGTACCGCGAGGCCGTGCAGGCGCAGATGCCGGACGAGCCGGTGTCGGTGGCCTTCCTCACCGGCGACGGCCGGCTGGTCGTGGTCGATGGCGGCGGGGCGGAGGGCGATGCGCCTTTCTCCCCGGCATCCGCGGCCCCGGTCCCGCAGGCGCCATCCGCGCCAGCCCCGCTACCGCCATCCCCGTCTTCCGGCGGCGACGAGCCGTCGCCCCAGCGCTCCCTGTTCTGACCGGCCCCAGGCGCCGCTGCCCTGATCGAGACTTCCATGACCTCCGCTGCTTCCTCTTCCGATTCTTCTCCCATCGCCTGCGACGCCGCCATCATCGGCGGCGGGCCGGCCGGCCTCATGGCCGCCGAGGTGCTGGCCGCTGCCGGCGTGGCCGTGCACGTGTTCGACGCCATGCCCTCCGTGGGGCGCAAGTTCCTGCTGGCGGGCAAGGGCGGCCTGAACCTCACGCATTCCGAGCCGGCCGAACTGTTTTCTACCCGCTTCGGGGCCCGTGAGCCGGCGCTGGCGGCGCCCCTGGCGAGCTTCGGCGCGCAGGCGCTGCGCGACTGGGCGCAGGCCCTGGGCGTGGAGACCTTCGTGGGCACCTCCGGCCGCGTGTTCCCCACCGACATGAAGGCCGCGCCGCTGCTGCGCGCCTGGCTGCACCGGCTGCGCAGCCAGGGCGTGCAGCTGCACATGCGCCACCGCTGGCTGGGCTGGGCGGGCGAAGCCTCTGCCGAAGGCGGCGCTGATGCGGCGCAGACCGCGCAGGTGCTGCGCTTCGCCGCGCCCACGGGCGAGGTGCTGGTGCACGCGCGCGCCGTGGTGCTGGCGCTGGGGGGCGGCAGCTGGGCGCGGCTGGGCTCCGACGGCGCCTGGGTGCCGCTGCTGGCTGAGCGCGGCGTGCCCGTGGCGCCGCTGCGGCCTGCCAACTGCGGTTTCGACGTGCCGCGCCTGACCGAGCCCGGCGGCCCCATCGGCGCTACGCGGCGCGACTTCTTCAAGGAACTGCTGGGCCGCCAGAGCACGCCCACCGTGGGCTGGACGCCGTTCTTCACCGAGCGCTTCGCCGGCCAGCCGTTCAAGTCGGTGGCCATTGCCTTCACCGACAGCCAGGGCCGGCACTTCGCGCGGCGCGGCGAGTTCGTGGCCACGGTCACGGGCGTGGAGGGCAGCCTGGTCTATGCCGTCTCAGCCTTGCTGCGCGACGAGATCGAGGCCCACGGCCACGCCACCTTCACGCTGGACCTGCTGCCGGACCACACGCCCGAGCGCGTGCTGGCCGAGGTGCAGCACCCGCGCGGCTCGCGCAGCCTGACCAGCCACCTCAAAAGCCGCCTGGGGCTGGACGGCATCAAGGCCGCCATCCTGTACGAGCAGCTGGGCAAGGAGGGCATGAACGACCCCGCCGCGCTGGCCCAGGCCATCAAGGCGCTGCCCATCACGGTGGTGGCGCCGCGCCCGCTGGACGAAGCCATCAGCACCGCCGGCGGCGTGCCCTTCGAGTCGATGGACGGCCATTTGATGCTCGGCGCCGTGCCGGGCGTGTTCTGCGCGGGCGAGATGCTGGACTGGGAGGCGCCCACTGGGGGCTACCTGCTCACCGCCAGCTGCGCCACCGGGCGGGCCGCGGGCCGCGGGGCGCTGCAGTGGCTGCGCCGCTGAAGTGCGTCGCGGAAGGCGGAATGGCACGCCAGCCTGGGGTGTGTTTTTTGCTATGAAAGTAAGAGCGATTGGCGCTTGTCAGTCGGCCACTTCAGATGCAAATGCATTTGAAATCATGGTGTATCAAGCGCACCGTGCTACTTAATCAGTAGCGACCGCCATCACCACGCTCTTAGAACTTCGCGCGGTAGTACAGCATGGGCTTGCCGCGCTTGGCGCGCAGTACCAGCCGCGAGCCACTCTCCAGCTGCATGCCGATGGCGCCGAACTCCGGCATCAGGGCGCCCGTACGGGCGGACGACCACTGCATCTCCACCCGCGTGCCGTAGCTGGGCTGCTGCGCCAGCCAGATGAGCTGCATGGCGTCCGGGGCGGGTGCGTTCTGCGGTGCACGCGCCCAGGCGGCCACGTCCAGCTGCCGCCGCGTGTCCCACTGCGAGCGCCACCGCACGCCCATGTCCAGGCTGCGGGGCAAGGCCGCCGTTGCGCCGGGCTGCGCTGCTGCTGTCGGGCCGCTCAGCGTGCTCACCCCCAGGCTCACGCCCAGGCTGCGCGGCTGCTCGGGCGTCATCCAGCGGGTGATGCTGCTCGACTGCAGCGTGCCGCCCAGGGCGGGCGCCGGGCCCCCGGCAGCCTGCTGCGCGTCCAGGCTGGCGGCCGTGGGCAGTTGGGGATAGGTGGCGGTGTGGTATTCGAGGGCGGGAGCTGCCCGTCCCGGCAGCGACGCCATGGCCACGGCGTGCAGGCCTTCCGGCGTGTCTGCCGCCCAGCTGCCGGTGCAGGCGGCCATGCAGAGCGACAGGGGGGCGACGATGCGCAGGCCGGGCGCCCGCGCCGCCGTCAAGGCGCGCCACGTGCCTGCGGATGGGGCTGCGCTGCGGGCGACGGAGACCGGCATGGGGACGGACGGAGGCATGGCAGCACCTGGCGATGCAGTAGGAACGATGGCGGCAGTGTGCGCAGCAAAGTTCCCTGGCCGCCGGCCCCAAAAGCGCAAAACGGTGTCGGAATGCGCCGACACGGCGCAGCGATGCCGTGGGAGCTCGTCACCCGGTGACGACTGGCAGAAAGTGCGGGAAGGGGGAGAGAGGGCGCGGTGCCCGCAAGACGCGCTCGGTGCCGGCGCAGCGGCCATCGAGGACAAGAAAGAAAGTTGACGAGCCTTACCCCCGGCACTGGCTCCACAGTTAGGGCTGCTTGGTTCCCCACCTGACCCGGTTGGCTGCTTCACCATGCGGGGAGGCCCGTCACCGGCGATTGTAGCCAATGCGGGAGCCCTTTCCGGAAAAAGGCCATGCGATGAGCGCTGGTGGTTCTCCGAAGGGCGCCAGGAGCGGCCGCGCCCGCAGGCCCGATGCCAGCAGTGGTCGACGGGCGTCAGCCCGCGGCCGTCACGCGGAAGACGCCCACCAGCTCATCCAGCCGGGCCGCCTGGTGCCGCAGCGATTCGGCGGCCGAGGCCGCTTCTTCCACCAGGGCGGCGTTCTGCTGCGTGGCCTGGTCCATGTGCGTGACGGCCAGGTTCACCTGGTCGATGCCGGCGGCCTGTTCCTGGTTCGCCGAGGCGATGTCCTGGATCAGCCGCGTGACCTGCTGCACGCTGCCGACCACTTCCGTCATGGTCGTGCCCGCCTGCTCCACCAGGCGCGAGCTCTCGCCCACCTGCTGCACCGAGGCGTCGATCAACTGCTTGATCTCGTTGGCCGCCGAAGCTGAGCGCTGTGCCAGGCCGCGCACCTCCGACGCCACCACCGCGAAGCCGCGTCCCTGCTCGCCCGCCCGCGCCGCTTCCACGGCCGCATTCAGCGCCAGGATGTTGGTCTGGAAGGCGATGCCGTCGATCACGCCGATGATGTCCACGATCTTGCGCGAAGAGGCGTTGACTGCGCCCATGGTGCTAACCATCTGGCCCACGACCTCGCCGCCGCGCTGCGCAACTTCCGATGTGCTGGCCGCCAGCTCGGCCGCGTGCCGCGCGTTGTCGGCGTTCTGCCGCACGGTGCTGGTGAGTTCCTCCATCGATGCCGCCGTCTGCTGCAGGGCGCTGGCCTGCTGCTCGGTGCGGCTGGACAGGTCGTTGTTGCCCGCGGCGATCTCGGACGACGCATTGGTGATCGACTGCGTGCTGGCCCGCACCTCGCTCACGATGTGCGCGATGCTCTGGCGCATGCGCTCCAGGCCGTGCAGCACGCTGCTGCGGTCCCCGGGCTTGAGCACGACGGGGGTGGAAAGGTCGCCCTGGCCCATCACCTCGCTCACGCGGGTGGCGTAGCCGGGCTCGCCGCCCAGCTCGCGCAGCATGCCGCGGGCGATCAGCAGGCCCACGGCCAGCAGCACGCTCGCCAGCACCAGAGCGCCCAGGCCGAAGCGCAGGACGCGGTCCAGCACGGCAGCGTCCACGGTGTCCACGTACACCCCCGAGCCGATGACCCAGCTCCAGGGCGCGAAGCCTTTCACGTACGACACCTTCTGCACGGGCTCCGAGGCGCCGGGCTTGGGCCACAGGTAGGGCACGTAGCCGGCGCCCTGGGCTTTCACGGCGTCCACGAAGGCCACGAACAGGCGCTTGCCTGTCGGATCCTTGTTTTCCGACAGGTTCTTGCCCTCCAGCTCCGGACGGATGGGGTGCATGACCATCATCGGCACCATGTCGTTGATCCACAGGTATTCGTTGCCGCTGTAGCGCATGACGCGCAAGCCGTCCTTGGCCTGCTGCTGCGCCTGGGCTTCGGTGAGCTTGCCCTGCGAGGCGAGTGCGTGGTAGTGGGCCACCAGGCTGTGGGCCACCTCGACGGTCTGCCGCACGCTGGCTTGTCGTTCTTCCATGATGAGCCGGCGTTCGGAGGCCAGCAGGATGGCCGTGATGGCGGCGATGCCCAGCAGCGCGCAACCGATCAGGAGGCCCAGGCGCCGGGCAATGCCCATGGTGGCGCGCGATGTCTGCTTTGTGGTGCTCATGTCATTCCCTCTGACACGGTGGCCGCTCCGATGGGATGCGTCTCCACGGTGTGAGCAAATGTTAGGTGCTGCCTGGCCTTCCGGAGGGTCTGCCGACCCCCGTAGAATCCCGTGGATGTCCTACCTCGTCCTCGCCCGCAAATACCGTCCCAAGACCTTCTCGGAGATGGTGGGCCAGGAGCATGTGGTGCAGGCGCTGTCCAACGCCCTCACGCAGCAGCGGCTGCACCATGCCTACCTGTTCACGGGAACCCGCGGCGTGGGCAAGACGACCGTGTCGCGGATCCTGGCCAAGTCACTCAATTGCCAGGGGCCGGATGGGCAGGGCGGCATCACCGCCACCCCCTGCGGCGTGTGCCAGGCCTGCACCGACATCGACAGCGGCCGTTTCGTCGACTACACCGAGCTCGACGCAGCCTCCAACCGCGGCGTGGACGAAGTCCAGGGCCTGCTGGAGCAGGCGGTCTACAAGCCGGTTCAGGGACGCTTCAAGGTCTTCATGATCGACGAGGTGCACATGCTCACCAACACGGCCTTCAACGCTATGTTGAAGACGCTGGAAGAGCCGCCCGAGTACCTCAAGTTCGTGCTGGCCACGACTGATCCGCAGAAGGTGCCGGTCACGGTGCTCAGCCGCTGCCTGCAGTTCAACCTGCGCCCCATGGCCCCCGAGACGGTGCTGGAGCACCTCACCCGCGTGCTGGCCACCGAGAATGTGCCGGCCGAGCCCCAGGCGCTGCGCCTGCTTTCTCGAGCGGCGCGGGGCTCCATGCGCGATGCGCTGAGCCTGACCGATCAGGCCATCGCCTTCGGCAGCGGGCAGCTGCAGGAGGCCGGCGTGCGCCAGATGCTGGGCAGCGTGGACCGCAGCTATGTCTTCCGTCTGGTGGAAGCGCTGGCGCAGGGCGACGGCAAGACGGTGGTCGAGACCTCCGATGCGTTGCGCACCAACGGCCTGTCGGCCGCGTCCACGCTGGAAGACATGAGCACCGTGCTGCAGCGCATGGCCGTGCTGCAGGCTGTGCCCCAGATGGCGGGCGCGGCAGACGCCAACGATCCCGAAGCCGCCGAGATCGCACGCCTGGCTGCGATCATGCCGCCCGACGAGACGCAGCTGCTCTACAGCATCTGCCTGCATGGCCGCACCGAGCTGGGCCTGGCGCCCGACGAATACGCCGCGCTCACCATGGCCTTGCTGCGCCTGCTGGCGTTCAAGCCCGCACCCGGCGCGGGCTCGGCGGAAAAAAAAACTCTGAACGCGGCTGAAAGGGCGGCTGCGCCCACCTCGGCCGCGGCCCCCGCCGTGCCGTCCGCCGGCCCACCCGAGCGCGCCCCGTCGCCGCAGCCGTCTTACAGCCCACCTTCTGCAGCTGCTGCGATCGCCCAGGAGCCGGTGCAGTCCGCGCCGTGGGAAGAAGAAGAGGTGGCCGTGCTGCCCGAGCAGGCCGAACCGCAGATGCCTGCAGCGGAGCGGGAACCTGCCGCAAGCGCGGTGCGCGCCGCACCGCCCGCCGCCGAGGCCGTGCGCCTGTCCGTGCGCCCGCAGGAACACTTCGGCCGCCACTCCGCCACCTCATCCGGTGTGCCCGCCCCTGCATCGGCGACCGCGCCCGCGGCCGCTCCGCAGTCGAACGACTTCGTGGCCATCCCTGTGCGTGAGGCACCGGAGCCCGGCATCCGCCTGCAGCCGGCGGCGCCACGGGAGGGATTGCCCGCCTCGGCCCGCTACACCCCGACCGAAGAAGGCGATGTCTGGCATGCCACGGTCATGGCCATGGTGGCGGCCGAAGCCATCACCGCGCTGGTGCGCGAACTGGCCCTGCAGTCCCAGCTGGTGGCACGCGATGGCACGCACTGGCTGCTGCGCGTGGAGCGCGAGTCGCTCAACCAGCCCACGGCCCGCGAGCGTTTGCGCGCGGCGCTGGAGGCCGCCGGGCACGCCACGCAGATCACCGTCGAGGTGGGGCAGATCATCGACAGCCCGGCGCGGCGCAATGCGCACGCGGCGGCGGAGCGCCAGCGCGTGGCCGAGGAGATCGTGCACAACGATCCCTACGTGCAGACTCTGATGCGCGATTTCGGGGCGAAAATCGTGCCCGGGAGCATCAAGCCGGCATGAGCGACCAGGCCTGCGACCTGCAGGCAGGCCGCGTTGCCCCACCGGCGGCGGCCGCAACGCAACGCAACGGTTTTTCAGGGATCATCCCCTCCAACCCCTTCATTCATTCATTCATACCTACCAAGCAAAGGAAACACCCATGTTCAACAAGGGACAGCTCGCCGGCCTCATGAAGCAGGCCCAGGCCATGCAGGACAACCTCAAGAAGGCCCAGGATGAACTGGCGAACATCGAAGTGGAGGGCGAGTCCGGCGCCGGCCTCGTCAAGGTGCTCATGACCTGCAAGCACGACGTCAAGCGCGTCACCATCGACCCCAGCCTGCTGGCCGACGACAAGGACATGCTGGAAGACCTGGTGGCCGCCGCCTTCAACGCCGCCGTGCGCAAGGCCGAGGAGACCTCGCAGGAGAAGATGGGCAAGTTGACGTCGGGGATGCCGGGCCTCCCCGGCGGCATGAAATTCCCCTTCTGAGCGGAGCTACTGCGCGGGCGATCTGCGTCGTTGGGCGGTGCTCGGAATCCTCGCGTACTTCCAGTACGCTCCGGTTCCTGCGCTCCGGCCGCCTAGCATCTCATCCCGCTCGCTACGCCCGATGCGCCGTCTGGCCCACTTCACACGATGTCTGAACCCAACTCCCTTGAATTCTTGATCCAGGCGCTGCGGCGCCTGCCGGGCGTGGGCGTGAAGTCGGCGCAGCGCATGGCGTTCCATCTGCTGCAGCACGACCGGGAGGGCGCGCAGGTGCTGTCGCGCGCGCTACAGGAGGCGGCCGTGTCGGTGAGGCACTGCGAGCGCTGCCACACCTTCACCCAGGCGCCCATCTGCGATGTGTGCCTGGACCCGGAGCGCGACCCCTCCCGGCTGGCCGTGGTGGAGACGCCGGCCGATCAGGCGGCGCTGGAGCGCACGGCGGCGTTCAAGGGGCTGTACTTCGTGTTGATGGGACGGCTGTCGCCGCTCGACGGCGTGGGGCCGAAGGACATCGGGTTGAAGAAACTCATGGACCGGGCCAGCGACGGCGTCGTGCAGGAGGTGATCCTGGCCACCAGCTTCACGGCCGAGGGCGAGGCCACGGCCTATGCCATCAGCGAGGGGCTCAAGAGCCGCGGCGTGCATGTCACGCGCCTCGCACGGGGCGTGCCGGTGGGCAGCGAGCTGGAGTATGTGGATCTGGGCACGATCGCGCACGCCCTGGTGGACCGGCGCTGACGGCGGCTCTGCTGCACGCATGCGGCGTGCGGCTGTCCCGGGCGTGGCACGGCGGGCAGATCGTGTGATAAGCTCACTTATCCATAGCAATATGCGCAATGCTGACGGGCGCTGGCGCATGAAAATACCATGAACTCGACGATGCACATCGCACGTTTCACCGTGGCGTACTGGTGCGTGCTGATTGCCGCGGTGTTGCCCATCCTGTGCGCCATGCTGGCCAAACGGGGCAGTTTCCGCGCCCAGGACAACCACCATCCCCGGGCGTGGGCCGCCCGCCAGACCGATTGGCGGGCGCGCGCGTATGCGGCGCAGGCCAACAGCTTCGAGGCGCTTCCGTTCTTCATCGGCGCGGTGGTCATCGCCCACCAACTCGGAGCGGCGCAGACGGGTCTCGACCTGCTGGCCTTCGCCTTCGTGATGCTGCGCATCCTCTACATCCTCATGTACGTGGGCGACCTGCCCACGGCCCGCAGTGCGATGTGGACCGGGGCGTTCCTGGCCAACGTGGCGATCTTGTTCACGGGTTATCGCTGAACGGCGGCGGGTTGCGGCGGCCCCGAGGGTGCCGGCCGTGCCCGCGCTCTGAGGCCAGCGCGGCAGCGTCAGCGGTTCACGGCCCCGTGTCCGCGTCAGCCCGCAAAGCTACGTAGTTCTCCGCAGGGATTCTCCCAATGCGGCGGACTGTCTTGCGGGCACAATTGTTGCACTGCAGCATTTCGTCCCTTTCTCTTTTTCCATGCCATTCGCCCCCCTCCATCGCCGCCGCTTCAGCGTGCACGCCGTCCTTGCCGCCGCGTCCATCGCTGCGCCGGCCGTGCTGCGTGCGCAGGCCGGGGGGCGGGTGCGCATCGCGGTGGGCGGGCAGAGCGCCCTGTACTACCTGCCGCTCACCATCGCCGACCAGCTCGGGTTCTTCCGCAACGAGGGGCTGGAGGTCTCGCTGATCGACCATGCCGGGGGCGCCCTGGCCCTGCAGGCTGTGCAGGCGGGCAGCGCGGATGTGTGCTGCGGTGCGTACGAGCACACCATCCGCCAGCAGGTGGCCGGGGTGCCGTACCGCAGCCTGGTGCAACTCGGCCGCGCACCGCAGTTGGCGCTGGGCGCTTCCACACGGACGTGGCCGGTGCGCAGCGTGTCGGGCTTCAAAGGCATGCGGGTGGGGGTTTCCGCGCCGGGATCGTCCACGCACTTCGTCGCGGGCTACTGGCTCACCCAGGCTGGCACGCCACTGAATGGGGTTTCCTTCATCGGCGTGGGCACGGGGCAAAGCGCCCTGGCCGCGCTGCGCCAGGGTCGCGTGCATGCGCTGTGCCAGTCGGACCCGCTGCTCACCCTGCTGGAGCAGCGCGGCGAGGTGCGCCTGCTGGGCGACCTGCGCAGCCTGAAGGGCACGCAGGAAGTTTTCGGTGGTGCCATGCCCGGCGCCTGCCTGTACGCGCCTCAAGCCTTCCTGCAGCGCCAGCCCGCGCAGGCGCAGGCGCTGGTCCACGCCATGGTGCATGCGTTGAAATGGCTGCAGACGGCCGCCCCGGCGGACCTCATGCGGGCCGTACCCAGTGATTACCTGATGGGCAACCGCGTGGCCTACCTGGCGGCGTTCGACAAGGTGCGCGAAACGCTGTCGCCGGATGGCCTGATGCCGGTAGACGGCCCCGCCACGGCCTTGCGGGCCGTGGCGCGTTTGCAGCCCGAACTGGACCCGTCTTCGGTCGACCTGGGCCGCACCTACTCCAACGAGTGGGTCCGCCGCGCCAAGCTCAAGTTCAACCTCTGAACGATGGGGACCGGCCCCGCACCCGCTGCTGCTGCGGGGGTGCCGGGGCAGGGCAGGTGCGCGTCTGACACGCGGGCCCGCGTAACGCGGCTAGAGTGCGGGCAGTGGCGGGCCGGCAGGCCCTGAGCCACCCCGAAAGCCAAGGCCACCGAGGCCGGCGCCGCTTCGATTCCTGATGTCCTTACCGAGGAAATTCCATGTCGTTCCAACTCAGCATCGGCCCCCTGGTCTCCCTGATCGCCGGCATCCTGATTCTCATCATGCCCAAGCTGCTCAACGTGATCGTTGCGCTGTACCTGATCGTGATCGGCATTCTGGGACTGGTCGGCATGCACAACCTGCGCTTCTGAGCCTTGCCCAGGCCGCGGGGCGGGCAGGTGATGGGTCTGCCAGACCGTCTGTCCAGGCGCCGCCCTGCGGGCGCGCCCGGGCAGGTCAGCGCTTCTTGACCTTGGAAGGCGTGCCGCCCTTGCGCGCCGGCTGGGAGCTGGCGGCCGCGGTGCGCTTGACCGCCTTGGCGGGCGCGCGCGCAGACGATGAGGACGATGCGGCCGCAGCCATGCGCACCGGCAGGTAGACGGTCACCTGCTGGCCGGCCTTGAAGCTCGCGCTCGACTTCACATCGTTCCAGTTGGCCACGTCGGCCGCCAGCAGCTTGTACTTGCGCGCGATGGTGGCGACCGTGTCGCGCTTGCCGGCCCGCACCGAGGTGCGGCGCGTGACGATCTCGGGGGTGAAGGCCAGCTGGCCGTTGTCCGCGATCTGGCCTGGCACATCCTGCTGGGTCGTGGTGCTGCGCGGCACCATCAGCGCAGAGCCGGCCTTGATCATCATCCGGGGCGGAATGCCGTTGATCTTGCGCAGGTCCGCCTCGCTCATGCCCGCGCGCTGCGCTGCAGCGGACACCGTCATGTTGGAGGGCACGCTCCACACCGTCCAGCTGGCGTACTGGCCTTCCGTGTAGGCCTCCAGGTTCTTGCGGAAGACCTGCGCGTTGTCCCAGGGCAGGAGGATGCGCGGCATGCCGGCGGCCAGGATCACGGGGCGGTGCAGCGACGGATTGAGGGCGCGGAAGTCCTGCTCGCGCACGTCGGCCAGCTGGGCGACGAGCGACACGTCGATGTCCCGGGTGATTTCCACCGTCTGGAAGTAGGGGTGGTTCTCGATCAGTGGCAGCTCGGTATTGAACGCCTGTGGATTGGCCACGATGTTCTTCACGGCCTGCAGCTTGGGCACGTACATGCGCGTTTCCGCGGGCATGGTCAGTTCGGTGTAGCTGGTGCCCAGGCCGAGCTTCTGGTTCTTGGCGATGGCGCGGCCCACGCTGCCTTCGCCCCAGTTGTAGGCGGCCAGTGCCAGGTGCCAGTCGCCGAACATGCCGTACAGCTTCTGCAGGTAGTCCAGCGCGGCGCGGGTGGAGGCCAGCACGTCGCGGCGGTCGTCGCGGAACGCGTTCTGCTTCAGGTCAAAATAGGTGCCGGTGGCGGGCATGAACTGCCACATGCCCGCGGCCTTGGCGCTGGAGACGGCCTGCGGGTTGAACGCGCTCTCGATGTAGGGCAGCAGGGCCAGCTCGGTCGGCATGCCGCGCAGCTCCAGTTCCTCGACGATGTGGAAGAGGTACTTGCTGGAGCGCTCCGTCATGCGCTGGATGTAGTCGGGGCGCGTGGCATACCACTGCTCGCGGTCCTGCACCAGATCGCCCTGCAGGTCGGGCATGGCGAAGCCGCGGCGGATACGCTCCCACAGATCGGCAGGCGCCTGCGTGGCGGCCACGCCGTGGGCGCCCAGGCCGTTGACGGCGGTGATGGGCTTGAGCGGGCCGTTCGGGTAGACGGCTGCATCCGGCGTGGGGGATGAGGGAGAGGAGTTGGCCGACGAGGTGGGGGAGCCGGTGGTGGCGCAGCCTGTGAGCCAGAGCAGGCTGGCGAGGAGCAGGATATGCAGAGGTTTCATCGGAACTCGTTCTTCCATTGGCGCAGCGCCGCCAATACGGCCACTGCGTCGTTCGGGTCGACCTGCGCGTCGAAGCCGTGGGCCGCACGGGCCACTTCGGCAACGCGGGTGCGCAGGAATGGGTTGATGGCACGTTCCGTGTCCATGAGCGACGGCAACGTGGGACGTGCCTGCTGGCGCAGGGCCTCGCAGGCGCTGGAGTACTGGAGCAGCGCGGCGTTGCGAGGTTCCACGGCGCGCGCAAATTTCAGGTTGGACAGGGTGTATTCGTGGGCGCAGCATACCCGTGTGCCGCCAGGCAGGGCCGCCAGCGCGTCGAGCGAGGCCTGCATCTGCGCCGGCGTGCCTTCGAACAATCGCCCGCAGCCGCCCGAAAACAACGTGTCGCCGCAGAACAGCACCGGGGCGCCATCCACGTCGGGGCAGTAGTAGGCGATGTGGCCGCTGGTGTGGCCGGGCACATCGAGGACCTGCCACTGCAAACCCAAGGCGGTGACCGCGTCGCCCTGCGCCAGCCGGGTGAGGGGCTCGGGCATGCGCTCGTTCGCCGGGCCGTACACCTGCGCGCCGGTGGCCTCGCGCAGCGCCTGCACGCCGCCCACATGATCGCCGTGGTGGTGGGTGACTAGAATCGCCTGCAGTGGCAAACCCGTGCTGCGCAGCGCGTCCAGCACCGGGGCCGCTTCGCCCGGATCCACCACGAGGGCCTGTCGGCCGTCATGCAGCATCCAGATGTAGTTGTCAGTGAGGGCGGGTAGCGGCAGCAAGGTCATGAGCGACGAAATTATAGGTTTGCACCACTGGTTTGACTCGCCCCCGGGGCGCTACCTGCTCGCCTGGGAGCAGGAGCGCTATGACGAGCTGGTGGCCGACCTGTTCGGCTACCACGCGCTGCAGGTCGGCATGCCGGGGCTGCAGGGTCTGCGTGCCAACCGCATGCCGCACCGCTGGCTGGCCGTGGGCCCCGACCAGGCTCTGCTGATGACGGGGCAGGGCGCGCAGGCGTCGGCACAGACGCCTGCCGGCGCGGCCCCGGCGCTGATGGCCGACCCGGTCGCACTGCCCTTTGCCGACGCCAGCCTGGACCTGGTCCTGCTGCCCCATGCGCTGGAGCTGAGCGTGGACCCGCATGTCGCCTTGCGCGAGGTGGAGCGCGTGCTGGTGCCCGAGGGCAAGGTCGTGATCAGCGGCCTCAACCCCTTGAGCCTGTGGGGCTTGCGCCAGCGGCGCGAGCGCCTGTACCAGCGCGTGGGCGCCGGCGGCTCGCTGTACCTGCCGGATGTGGGCGAGTTCATCGCGCCCGGCCGCATGCGCGACTGGCTGCGGCTGCTGAGCTTCGAGGTGGAGACGGTGAGCTTCGGCTGCTACCGGCCTGCCGTGCGGCAGGCGCGCTGGCTCGAATCCTTTCAATGGATGGATGCGCTCGGTGCCCGCTGGTGGCCCATACTCGGGGCCGCCTACATGGTGGTCGCCGTCAAGCGCGTGCACGGCATGCGGCTGTTGACGCCGGCCTGGCGCAAAGCGCCCCACATGGCCGCCGCCCCGGTGCCGGTGGCGCGCCGCGATGCCGCGCCGCGCAAGCGCTGAGCCGCTCAGGCGCCGATTCCTTCTCTTATTTTTTGTTGTTGTTGTCGTGGCGACGTTTTCTGGGAGCGCTTTTTGAATCAGGTTGTGATCTATACCGATGGGGCTTGCAAGGGCAATCCGGGGCCTGGCGGTTGGGGGGTGGTGCTGCGCTCGGGCGCGCTGGAAAAGGAACTGTTCGGCGGTGAACTCGGTACCACCAACAACCGCATGGAGCTGCTGGCGGTGATCGAGGGCCTGGCCGCGCTCAAGCGCCCCTGCACGGTGACCCTGTTCCTGGACAGCCAGTACGTGCGCAAGGGCATTACCGAATGGATCCACAGCTGGAAGAAGAAGGGCTGGCGCACCGCCGCCGGCCAGCCGGTGAAGAACGTGGAGCTGTGGAAGCGGCTGGACGAACTGGTCACCACCTCGGGCCACGTGATCGACTGGCGCTGGGTGAAGGGCCATGCGGGCGACCCGGGCAACGAACGGGCAGACGCGCTGGCCAACAAGGGCGTGGACAAGGTGCTGGGCCGCGCCACGGCGTGAGAGAGCGGTCGCTTCGTGTGAGGCCCGCGCGGCTTGCCTGCTCGCGCCCACGGTGCACGGCAGGCAGGGGTCGCAGCGCTCGCTACGGGGCGGCCCTTGCTGGAGCTGCCTCTGACTTGGCAACGGGGCCCGACAGACGATGAGGATGTGCGAGCCCGCAGATCCGCAGGCCTGGCGCAGATTCAGGCTGCGGCCGTGATGCCCTGAACCGCCTCGTGGATGCTCTGCGCATCGCTCGGCCGCACGAGGCGCGCAACCTCTTTCCCTTCGCGCAGGAACACCAGCGTGGGCCAGAGCTTCACGCCATAGCTGCGCCCCAGTCGCTGGCCGGGACCGTCTTCCACCTTGACGTGCGCGACCTCGTCGCGGTCCTCCAGGGCCTGCTCGATCAGGGGCTGGGCGCGCTGGCAGAAACCGCACCACGGGGTGCCGAACTCCAGCACGGTTGCGCCCGGCAGGCGGTCGACCTCTTCGCGGGCCGGGGGCTGGGCGAGGTGGCGGGATGCGTAGGTCACGGGACTCTCCTGTCGGCTGCCAGCGTGCAGGGTGCTTCAAAAAGAAGAGCTGCTTGCGCTTGCTGGTAAAAGAACTTGAATGGTTTTTGCATTGAAACCATTGCTACGGAAGCGCATGCAGCTATTGAAAGAAGAGCATGCCGCGCTGCCGTTGGACCATCAGCTTACGGGGCCGTGCCGGCATGGCATTGTCAGACTGCGCCTTCAAACATCAGCACATCGACCGGCTCGCCCGCGGCCACGTCCCCGCGGCCGTGCGGCAGCACGATCAGTCCGTTGGCCTGCACCATGGAGCTGAGCATGCCGGAGCCCTGGTTGCCGGTGGTGCGCACCTGCAGCGTGCCGTCGGCCGCCGTGCTCACCCAGCCGCGCTGGTACTCCGTGCGGCCGGGGCGCTTGCGCAGCGGTGTGGCGCAGACGGCGCGCAGCAGCGGCGGCGGGCTCTGGCGGCTGCCCATCATGCGCAGCAGCGCGGGCCGCACGAAGGCGAGGAAAGTCACCATGACCGCGACGGGGTTGCCCGGCAGGCCGAACAGCACGGCGCTGCCGGCGTTGGTGCCCGTGCCAGCAGCCGGCTCCGACGCCGCACCCCGCGCGATACGGCCCACGGCCATAGGCCGGCCCGGGCGCATGGCGATGCGCCAGAAGGCGACGTCGCCCAGTTCCTGCATCATGCCGCGCGTGTGGTCGGCGTCGCCCATGCTGACGCCGCCGCTGGTGACGATGGCGTCCGCCTGTTGCGCCGCCGTGCGGAAGGCGGCCGACAGGGCCTGCGGGTCGTCGGGCACCACGCCCAGGTCCACCACCTCTACGCCCAGCCGCGTCAGCAGGCCGAAGAGGGTGTAGCGGTTGCTGTCGTACACGGCGCCTTCGCGCGGGGGCTCGCCCAGGCCCAGCAGCTCATCGCCGGTGGAGAAGTAGGCCACCCGCAGGCGCCGCACCACGGGCACGCGCGGCAGGCCCAGGCTGGCGAGCAATCCGAGCGCCGCGGGGGTGAGCGGCGTGCCCTGTGCCAGGGCGACGCGGCCCTGCATCAGGTCTTCGCCGCGCAGCCGGCGGTTGGCGCCGGGGCGCAGCGCGTCGGCGGCGACATGCACCGTGTCGCCCGCCACCGAGGTGTGTTCGATCGGCACCACCGTGTCCAGACCCTCGGGCATGACGGCGCCGGTCATGATGCGCACGCAGCTGCCGGCGGGCACGGCGCCGTGGCGCGACTGTCCGGCCAGCGCGGTGCCCACGCAGCGCAGCGCCAGCGGTTGCCCGGGCTGCAGCAGCGCGCCGTCGAAGGCGTAGCCGTCCATGGCGGAGTTGTCGTGCGGCGGCACGCTGACAGGCGAGACCACGTTCTGCGCCAGCACGCGGCCCAGGGCGGCCGCCAGGGCCAGGTCTTCGGTTTCGGCCAAAGGCTCGACCAGGCGTTCGAGGAAGGCGCCGACGGCGTCCGCGGGCAGGTCGCCCGGGTCGTAGCCCGGCAGGTCGGCGGCGATCTGGGCGGTGGTGGTCATGCAGGTGTTCATAGCGGAGAAGAGGGAAGCAGCCGCACCATGTGCAGCTTGTCATGGCCGGTGCCGGCCACCACGATGGCCCGCGGCAGCAGCCCGTAGGCACGGAAGCCCGCCTGCTCGTACAGCCGCACGGCAGGGGCATTGCCGGCCGTCACGGTGAGGGTGAGCTGTTCCAGCCCGGGCATCTCGGCGGCGCGGGCGATGCAGGCCTCCAGCAGCAGCCGGCCCACGCCGCAACGCTGCGCATGCGCGGCCACCATCATGGCCACAATCTGGGCCGTGTGGCGCTGCTGCAGGCGCTCTTCGCGCTCGCAGCCGAGGCTGCCCACCAGGTGCCCGTCGGCATCGAACGCACCCAGGAAGAAGCCGCGCGCTGCCGGTGCGCCCAGCCGCTCGGCGTAGGAGGCGGCGGGCCGCTGCACGGCCGTGGCGTAGTCGGATGTGAAGGCCTCGGGAAAGCGGCGCAGGGCCTCGTCGCGCAGCGGCTTGTAGGCCGGTGCGTCCGCGGCGGTGAGCACGGTGACGCGCACAGGCGGCTGCAGCGGGGCGGGGGCTTCGGGGGCGGGCGGGGTCATGCGGGGCGGGCGTGTTCCAGGGCCTGCAGCTCGGCCAGGGTGTTGGCGTTGGCGAAGGCCTGCGGATCGTCGCCGGGCCGGTCGAAGGCGGCCACCGCGCACGGATGGCGGGCCAGCCAGGCGCCGATCTTGCGGCCGCCGCTGTCCAGGTAGCCGGCCAGGTCGGCCTGCAGCGTGGCGCGCAGCAGGCAGAACACCGGCTGGCGCCGCAGCACGGTGGCGCCCGTGCCGGCATCGGATTCGGGCGCCGCGGCGATGGCCAGCGCGGTGCCCGCGGCCTGCGCGGCCTGGGCCAAGCGCTGGGCCAGGTCGGTCGGGAACAAGGGCGTGTCGCAAGGGACGGTCAACAGCCAGCCGGTGCTGCAGTGCTGCAAGCCTGCGAGGAAGCCGGCCAGCGGGCCGGCGAAATCCGCCACGCCGTCCGCCAGTACCGGGGCGCCCCAAACGGCGTAGTCCTTCGCGTTGCGATTGGCACTCAGCAGCACCGCGCCGACCTGCGGTTGCAGGCGGTGCAGTGCATGCCGTGCCAGGGGCGTGCCGCGGAAGGTCTGCAAGCCCTTGTCGACGCCGCCCATGCGGCTGCCCTGGCCGCCGGCCAGCACCAGGCCGGTGATGTCGTGCGGGGCGGAGGCGGCGGGGGCCGTTCGCCGCGCCGAGGCAGCGGGGTCAGCCACCGATGTAGCTCATCTCCACGCGGCGCTGGGCCGGCGTGCCGCGGTCGGGCGGCAGGCTGCTGCGCAGCTCGGAGTAGCGGTCGGTGCGGCCGTGCCAGATGCTGGCGATGGCCGCGGCCAGTTGCTCGTCGCCGGCGCCCTCGCGCAGCAGGGTGCGCAGGTCCCAGCCCTGGGTGGCGAAGAGGCACAGGTACAGGCGGCCCTCCATCGACAGGCGGGCGCGGTTGCAGTCCTGGCAGAAGGCCTGGGTCACGCTGCTGATCACGCCCACCTCGCCGAGCGCCGGGTCGTGCCGGCCGTCGGTACCTGCGTAGCCCCAGCGCTCGGCTGTTTCGCCGCGGGCCTGCGGGTCGAGCGGCACCAGGGGCAGATGTTCCTGCAGGCGCTCGATCAGCTGGGCGGACGGCAGCACTTCGTCCATGCGCCAGCCGTTGGTGGCGCCGACATCCATGTATTCGATGAAGCGCAGCGTGATGCCCGAGCCGCGGAAGTGCCGCGCCATGGCCACCACCTCGTGGTCGTTGGTGCCGCGCTTGACCACCATGTTGACCTTGATGCGCTGCAGGCCCACGGCCTGGGCGGCTTCGATCCCGGCCAGCACCTCGGCCACCGGAAAGTCCACGTCGTTCATGCGGCGGAACACTGCGTCGTCCAGGCTGTCCAGGCTGACCGTCACACGGTTCAGGCCGGCGTCCTTCAGGGCGCGGGCCTTGCGCGCCAGCAGCGAGCCATTGGTGGTCAGCGTCAGGTCGGGCACCTGGCCGTCCACGGTGCGCAGGGCGGCCAGTTGTTCCACCAGGTTTTCCAGGTGCTTGCGCAGCAGCGGTTCGCCGCCGGTGAGGCGGATCTTGCGCACGCCGTGCCGCAGGAACACCCGCGCCAGCCGCGTGATCTCCTCGAAGCTGAGCAGCGCGCTGTGGGGCAGGTAGCGGTAGTCCTTGTCGAACACTTCCTTGGGCATGCAGTACGCACAGCGGAAGTTGCAGCGGTCGGTGACGCTGATGCGCAGATCCCGCAGCGGCCTGCCCAGCGTGTCGGAGAGCCGACCCGTGGGCGCGGCAGCCGGCCCCCGGGCCAGGGCAGGGGAGAGCGCAGCAAGGCGCTGGTCCACAAGGGGGATGACACGTTCAGCCATGGCGCGATTTTGCCGTATGGCCCTGTGTAGGGTTATCGCGCTGCGGCGAAATTTGACGCGCGTCAACTTGGGCTGAATCACCCGCGCGTCCTCGCACCGCACCGTCGCCCGGCAATCAGCCAATGTCCCCTTGGCGGCAAGGTCAATTGAAATGAAAATAATTATCATTTAATGCCTCGGTACGCACGAACCTCCGGTTCCACGCAAAGGGCTGTGCACGCGCTCGGCAGGGCGGTGGTGCCGGCTGTGGACCGCGTCGCGCGAGCGGTGTGCACACCGGCCCGCTGCCCGATCCGCCAAGCGCGCCTTCCGTGTCCTGCCACCACAGAGAGTTTTTTGCCATGCCCTACACGCTCCCGACCCTGCCGTATGCCTACGACGCGCTCGAACCCCATATCGACGCGCAGACGATGGAGATCCACCACACCAAGCACCACCAGACCTACATCAACAACCTCAATGCCGCGCTGGAAGGCACGCCGCATGTGGGGCGGTCGGTAGAGGCCCTGGTCGCCGGAATCGACGCACTCCCCGCGACGCTGCAGGCGCCGGTGCGCAACAACGGCGGCGGGCATGCCAACCACAGCCTGTTCTGGACCGTGATGTCGCCCCAGGGCGGCGGTGCGCCGCAAGGAGCACTCGCGCGGGCCATCGATGCCGATCTGGGCGGGTTCGACGCTTTCAAGGAAGCCTTCACCAAGGCCGCGCTCACCCGCTTCGGCAGTGGCTGGGCGTGGCTCAGCGTGTCGCCGCAGGGCCGGCTCGTGGTGGAGAGCACCGGCAACCAGGACAGCCCGCTCATGCCCGGTATCGCTTCGGGCAACACCCCCATCCTCGGGCTGGATGTGTGGGAGCACGCCTACTACCTGAAGTACCAGAATCGTCGCCCCGAATACATCGCGGCCTTCTATAACGTGGTGGATTGGGTGGAAGTGGCCCGCCGCCATGACGCCGCCATCGCCTCGGCACGCCGCTGAGTTCGCGCTGCCTGCCGCCGCCCTTCATGCCTGAACACCGCGAGGATCCCGCGCCCATGCCATCCGAGTCCACCGCCACCCCCTCCCGCCCCGCCTGGGGCCTGCGTAAATGGCTGGGTGCAGGGATTGCGCTGCTCGGCGTGATCGTCCTGGGCCTGCAGTTCGCCCAGTTCCTGCAGGCGAACGAGAGGGTGGCGCAGGCCTGGCAGGCAGGGCTGGTGGCCGCATTCGCCACGGCCCTGGGCACCGTGCCGGTGATGTTCTCACAGCGCCTGTCCGACCGTGTTCAGGACACCCTGTTCGGCTTCGGCGCGGGCGTGATGCTCGCCGCCTGTTCGTTCTCCCTCGTGATTCCGGGGCTGACCACGGCCAAGGCCGCCGGGGCGGGACCGTGGGAGGCGGGGGGCACCATCGGTGCCGCGATTCTGCTGGGGGCGCTGGCCCTGCTGGTCATGGAACGGCTGCTGCCGCACGAGCACTTCATCAAGGGCGTGGAAGGGCAGTCCTCCCGTACGCTGCAGCGCACCTGGCTCTTTGTGTTCGCGATCGCCCTGCACAATTTGCCGGAAGGGCTGGCCATCGGCGTGGCCTATGCCGGAGCCGATCCCCTGCAGGCCGGCACCCTGACTGCGGGCATCGCCATCCAGGATGTGCCTGAAGGTCTGGTGGTGGCCGTGGCCCTGTTGGCGGCTGGCTACCGGCGGGCGATCGCGGTGGGGCTGGGGATGGCCTCCGGCCTGGTCGAGCCGCTGGGGGCCGTGCTGGGCGCTGCCGTGGTCAGCTATTCGGTGCATCTGCTGCCGTGGGGCCTGGGCTTCGCGGCCGGGGCCATGCTCTTCGTGATCAGCCACGAGATCATTCCCGAATCCCACCGCAAGGGCCACGAGGCGTGGGCTACGGGCGGGCTCATGATCGGCTTCGTCATCATGATGCTGCTGGATACGGCCCTCGGCTGAATCGGGCGGTTGCGGAGGGCGGCATGCGGCGACTGCGGGCCGGTTGATGCACATCAGCGGGCCATGCCGAAGGGCGCCACACAATGCCGCGCATGCCCTGCCTTCGACGTCTTCCCGGCGAGCCCGCCGCCCTGCCTTCTACGCTTTCCCCGCCAGAGGAGCTGCGCCGTGGACAGCGGCGCGCCGTAGTGCAGACGCTGGCTGGGGTGTTGCTGCTGTCCGCCTTGCCGATCTCAGCGCAGGCACGGGTGGCCATCGCCACGGCCATCAACCGCACGGCGCGTTTCCGGGCGCTCTCGCAGCGCATCGCCAAGGCGTATGCCCAGCTGCACCTGGGCGTGATGCCCGATCGCGCGCGCGAGGCGTTGGCTGCCGCTCGCACGCTGGTACAGGCAGGGTTCGACGACATGGGTGGGCAGACATGGCCGGCCGAGCTCGCCGCGCAGCTCGCAGAAACGCGCCAGCATGCCGAACGGCTCGACGCCCTGGTGTCCCGCCCGCCCAGCAAGGAGGGGGTGGCTTCCGTTTCCGCATGGGCCAATCGCATGCTCGTTGCGGCCGACGCGGCGACGCAGTCGCTGGAACGGCTCGCCCAGGCCGGAACCGCCAAACTGGTCAATACCGCCGGGCGCCAGCGCATGCTGTCGCAGCGATTGGCGAAGAACTACAACCTGGCAGCAGCAGGGTTCGACGGCAAGGAGTTGCAGGGCCAGATGGCTGCCGATGCCAGCGAATTCCGGCGCGCGCTTGCGGCATTGGGTGCCGCACCGATTTCGACACCAGCCATCCGTGCCGAGTTGGCCCAGGGCGAGGCTCAATGGCTCTTCTTTGACAACGCCCTGCAGCACGCGGCGGAGCCCCGCAGGCTGGAGGCTGTCGCGACGACGAGCGAGCGCCTGCTGGAGGTGACGGACCGCCTCACGGCGCTGTACGAGGCAGCCCTGAGGGATGTACTGGGCTGATCGAGTCGGGGGTCCACGCCGGCCTGCAAAGCGGAGGGGCTTGACCAGTTGCCGTGCTCACCAGAGCGGCGTAAAGATCGTGGAAGTTGTCCTACGCGGGCCCGCCCCCGGGCGCCGCACACTGCGTTGGTCGATCCCCCTCGACACTCCCTCTCTTGTGATCCTTATCGCAAGTTCAGCCCGCTCTGAGCGGGCTTTCTTTTGCGTGGTGCTGGGCGGGCCGCTGCCGCTGCGAGGGGAGTGAACTTCACGGAAGGTGATTCCCATGCCATACGCCACCCCACGCATCGGCCTGCAGGACGGGCTGTCCTGGGCATCCCGCCCTGGACTGGCACCGCTCTGGGAAGACTACTTCACCACTCCCGTTCGCGATCGCCGGGTGCTCACGCTCTCCGGTCGCACCAGTTTCAGTGACGGGCGCCACCGCGTGGAAAACGCGGTCGGCATGCTGGAACTGAGCGGTGGCCCGGCGGGCCCCTACCGCACCACCCTGCAAATCTGCTTCGCCGATGCGCTCACGCTGCCCCCGCCGTCCTTCATTCTGGGGGACGACTCGGCGGTGGGCACGCTGGCGCTGCACGCGCGCTACTTCGATGCGTATATCGAGGTGGCGAGCCGCCATGGCGCCTACTTCCGCATCGGGGGCGACGGCGCTCGCAATGCGCTGGCCGCGGATCTGGCGCAACTGGGCTGACCGCGCCTTACTGGTTCCGCACGGCCAAAGGGGCTCGGCGCGCTGATCTGCGCGCAAGCGGTTGGCGGCCCCGTGCACGGGGCCGCCTTAGAACGTGTTGACGATTTCGCTCCAACCCTTCGGGCAGTGGCGTTTGCGGGCGGTCTGCGGCGTTGCGGCGTTTGCCAATAGCCGAGCTATTGGCAGCGCACCGCGCCTTGCATCCCCTCCCGCAAACGCCATTGCACGGCCCCAGGGAGATCGTAAACACGTTCTTACGGCCTCAGGTGGATGAGCCCAGCAGCCCGCCCAAGGCGAAGACCGAGTTCGGCACGTTTCTCGCCGGCAACTGCGATTTGGCCGGGGTGCGGGCTTTCAGCGCCACGGAGGCGGCCGGCGCCGCGTCGCGCAGGGTCTGCGCATCCTGGCTGGCGATCAGATCCGCCACCGTGATGGACTGCAGGTAGTCCATCACGCGCGAGTGGAAGGAGGCCCACAGCTCGGCGGTCATTTCGCCGGAGGGCAGCGGATGCGGCTCGGCGCTGGCTTTGTCGGCCGGGCGGGTCATGTACTTTTCCGATGCAGTGACGATGTCGGCTACGGACAGCTCCTGGGGGTTGCGGGTGAGCGTGTAGCCGCCGCCCGGTCCGCGGATGCTGCTGACCAGCCCCGCGCGACGCAGCGCACCGAAGATGTCTTCCAGGTAGGACAGCGAAATGCCCTGGCGGGCGCTGATGGCCGGCAAGGCCACAGGGCCGCCGTGCGAGCGCAGGGCCAGGTCGGTTACGGCGGTGACGGCCATCTTGCCGCGGGTGGTCAGGCGCATGATTTACTCCTCGATCGTGGTGTGGGGGAGCCCTTGGCGGGCAAAGGGGGTGGTGCTTCTGGCGGTCGTCCGGGCGTCGTCGCACCCTTTCTGCAGCACGCGCAGCAGTAGTTGCATCCAGCTCACGTCGGCCCAGTCCCTGCTTTGCAGCACGGGGTGCAGGGGGCTGGCGTGGCCGGACGGCGGCGCCACCTGGACGCCGTAGGTCTTGCGGCCTCTGTCGTTGGAGATGTCGATGGCCGCGCCCATGAGCGGAATGTCCACCGACGGCACCGGCCCGCGCTCGCCGTCGACGTCGATGCGCAGCGTGCAGCCGGGCAGCAGCGTGTAGCTCCACTGGAATCCCGCGTGGGCCTGGCGGCCGACCTGGTTCATGGCGGCCAGCCGCTGGTGCTGGGTCATGCTGAACGGGTCGAGCACCGGGCTGTCCGCCTGGGGGTAGCCGTCGCTGCAGCCGGCGGACAGCAGGGCGGTCGCCAGTGCGGCGGGCAAGCCCAGCGCACGCGCAGAGGCGCGTGGCGCCTCAGGCAACAGGGAACGTAAAAAGGAGCCGCAGGGCTGCATGGCGCAAGGAACGACGTCAAGGGGCCGGAAGGAGGCCAACGTCGCTCGGCTGCGCTGAGGCGGTGCGAGCAGGCGCCCAGGAGCGCCGCGTTGGCCTGAAGGCTTGCGGCGGGCGCCCGTGAGCGGCCCGCGCGCGGTCAGGCGACCAGGCGCGCGGTGCGGGGGGGCTTGTGCGGCACGTCGGGTGCCGGAGAGGGGGAACGGGCGTCGTCCGGCCTCAAGGGCGGGTACAGCGCCACGCGGTCATGGTGCGGACGCACGCGGATGTTGAGGTCGTCAGGCAGGTCCTGCTGGTCATCGGCCAGCCCATGCTCGGGGGACGCCTCGGCCAGTGCTTCGGTCTCTTCGTCGGCCGCCACGGAGGCATCCAGCGCCGGGAGCGCGTCTTCCAGAATGCAAGAGGCGGCCGCATGCGGCCCCTGGAGCAGGGGCTCGAGCGAGGATGCCTTGCCGAAAGCGGACACCCCAACGCTCAGGAAGAAGTGGAGGGTGAAAACCGCAATGAACCACCGAAGCATGGTAGGGAAATTATAGCGGCCGCCCCTGACGGCACAGCGCGGGCGGCTCATGTACCGCCCCCCGGTGGGTCGATGACCAGCCGGTAGCCGACCCCGGTCTCGGTCAGCAGGTGGCGCGGCCGGGCGGGATCGGCCTCCAGCTTCTGGCGCAGATGGCCCATGTGGATGCGCAGGTAGTGGCTGCGGTCGACATGGCCGGGGCCCCAGACGTCGGTGAGCAGCTGGCGCTGCGTCATCACGCGGCCGGCGTTGCCCAGCAGCACCAGCAGCATGCGGTACTCGATCGGCGTCAGGTGCACTGGCTGACCCCCGCGCAGCACCGTGCGCGCGGCTCCGTCGATGTCCACGTCACCGAACTGCCAGCGCGCTTCGGCGCCGGCGGTTGCATCGCCGTGGCGGGGGCGCCGCATGTTGGCGCGCACGCGGGCCAGCAGTTCGCCGGTTCCGAAGGGCTTGGTGAGGTAGTCGTCGGCGCCGGCGTCGAGCGCGGCGATCTTGTCGGCCTCGTCGGTGCGGGCCGACAGCACGATGATGGCGGCGCTTGACCAGGCGCGCACTTCGCGGATCAGTTCCACGCCGTCGCCGTCCGGCAGGCCCAGGTCCAGCACCAGCAGATCGGGTTGGCGGGTGCCGGCGGCCGACAGGCCGTCGCGCAGCGTGGCCGCTTCATGCACCTGCCATTGCTCCGCCTCCAGCGCACCGCGGACAAAGCGGCGGATCTGGGGTTCGTCCTCGATCACGATCACGGTACGGGCAGAAGGCATGGAGTGCGCCGGCTTCACTTTGGCTCAGCAGTGGCTGGCATGGAGTCATCGAGTTCCGGCAGCGGCGGAGGTTCCCTCCGCGGCAGGGAAAGGCGGAATTCTGCACCGCCGCCCGCGGCCTGCTCCGCCGTGATGCTGCCGCCATGGGCCCGCACGATCGCCTTGCAGATGGCCAGGCCGAGCCCGACGCCGGCGATGGCGGATTCCGCGTGGCCGCGGGTGAACTTCTCGAACAGCAGATGCGCCGCGCCGCGGTGGCTTTCAGGCAGGCCCGGCCCGTGGTCGCGCACCGACAAGTGCAGCGCTTCAGCGCTGGCGCTGGCGGTGATCTCTACCGGCGCGCGGCCGTACTTGGCGGCGTTTTCCAGCAGGTTGACCAGCACCCGCTCCATCAGCACCGGATCGAATTCCACCAGCGGCAGATCGGCGGGCAGCCGGGTGCGCACCTCCATGCCGCCCAGCGCCGGCTCTGCGGCACGCAGGGCCGAGCCGACCACTTCCTCCACGGATTGCCAGCCGTGCCGCAGCGGATGGGTTCCCTGCGCGCCGGAGGACTCCAGCCGCGCCATCTCCAGCAGGTTCGTGACCAGGGTGTTGAGTGCGCGGGCCTGGGCGGCGATGGCCTGGGCCGCGTCCGCCTGCGGGCCGGGGGGCAGGCCGCGCAGCGATTCCGCCAGGCCCAGCAGTGCGGTGAGCGGGGTGCGGATATCGTGCGAGAGCGCGCCCAGCAGCGTGCCGCGCAGGCGTTCGGATTCCATCTCGACCACGGCCTGCTGGGCGATTTCCACGTAGTGCACGCGCTCCAGGGCAATGGCGATCTGGCGCGTCAGCGTGTCGAGCTGGCGCATCTGTTCCGGCGCCGCCAGCCACTGAGGGTCCGGCAAGGTCAGCGCCAGCACGCCGCGCACCCGCATGGGCGCCTTGAGCGGGACATAGCGCCAGGGCTGGGCCGAGAGCGTCGCCGTGCCCAGGCCGGCGGGTTCGCCATGGCGCAGCGCCCAGCCGGCCACCGTGGCGTCCAGCCCCGGGGGCGGCGGGTGCGGCACCACCAATTGGTCGTTGGCATCCGTGCGCAGCACGCAGGCCTGGCCGCCGAAGTAGCTGCGAATGGCCGCTTCCCCCAGCTCGGCCACCTGGCTGCTCTCCAACGCGCCGGAGAGGTCGCGCGTCAGGGCGAACAGCGAGCGGGTGCGCTGCTCGCGCTGGGCGGCCACCCCGGCCGTGAAGCGCAGGCCCGCCGTGAGCTGGCCGATCAGCAGGCCCACGCCCAGCATGACGGCAAAGGTCACCAGGTACTGCACATCGCTCACGGCGAAGGAGATGCGCGGCGGCACGAAGACGTAGTCGAAGGCCAGCACGTTGAGCAGCGCGGCCACGGCCGCGGGCGCCCGGCCCCAGCGCAGCGCCACGCCGACCACGCCGAGCAGGAACAGCATGACGATGTTGACCAGATCCAGCGTGTCGGCCATGGGGGCGGCCACCAGCGTGATGGCCAGGCTGACGCCCGCCGCCCACAGGTAGCCGGCCCGGCTGCTGCGGGGCGGAGATTGGGGGCCGGAGGCGGCATGGCCGGCCGGCAGCCGCCGGTGGTGCGGCGAAGGGGCCACCTCGACGATGTCCACGGATGGCAGCAGCGCCGCCAACCGCCCGCGCAGCGCGGGGCGTCCCACTGGCAACAGCCGGGCCCAAGCGGGGCCGTTGCTGGAGGGGCGGCCCAGTACCAGGGTGGCGCAGTTGAGCTGCAGCGCGTGCGCGGCGAGCGCGTCCGCTACCGAGGCGCCTTGCAGCAGGGCGGTCTCTGCACCCAGGCTTTCGGCCAATTGCAGGGTCGCCAGCGCTTTTTGGCCGGCGTCGGCGCGGCTGCGCTGCGGCGTCTGCACATGCACCGCGTGCCAGGGTACGTTGAGCTGGCCGGCCAGGCGCGCGGCGGTGCGCACGGTCTGGGCGGCCTCCTCGCCAGCGCCCACGGCGGCCAGCAGCGCGCCGGACGTGTTCCAGGTCTGTGCGGTGGCGGGGCTGCCGGAATGCTCCACGCGCCAGTCGCGCATGTCGTCCTCCACATGCTCCGCCGTGCGGCGCAGGGCGATCTCGCGCAATGCGATGAGGTTGCCTTTGCGGAAAAAACTGCGGGTGGCCTGCCGCGCCTGCTCGGGCACATACACCTTGCCGGCGGCCAGGCGCTGCAGCAGCTCGTCGGGCGTCACGTCGACCAGGATGACTTCGTGGGCGCCGTCCAGCACCGCGTCCGGCACCGTTTCGTGCACGCGGATGCCGGTGATGGAGCCCACCGTGCCGTTGAGGCTCTCCAGGTGCTGCACGTTGAGTGCTGTCCACACGTCGATGCCGGCGGCCAGCAATTCCTTCACGTCCTGCCAGCGCTTGGCATGGCGCGAGCCTGGCGCATTGGAGTGGGCCAGCTCGTCCACCAGCAGGACCTGCGGCCGCC
Source organism: Paracidovorax wautersii (assembly GCF_031453675.1). Classification (NCBI taxonomy): domain Bacteria; kingdom Pseudomonadati; phylum Pseudomonadota; class Betaproteobacteria; order Burkholderiales; family Comamonadaceae; genus Paracidovorax; species Paracidovorax wautersii. Next base: position 3,156,829 of record NZ_JAVIZX010000001.1, read on the forward strand.
GCTCCAGGGCGGCGTCGATGTCCAGCTCGCGCAGCACATGGCCGCGGTAGGGCACCTCGCGCAGCGGCAACACCTGCAGTCCGTCGAGCAGGGCGGCGGTCTCGGCGCGGCCGTGGGTCTCGACCACGCCGATGACCACGTCGCCCCCCGGCCCGGCGCTCGCGCTGCGCGGCCGACAGCATGGACCAGGTCTTGCCCACGCCGGCGTTGGCGCCGAAGTAGATGCGCAGGCGGCCGGGCCGCTGGGCGGGGTCTTCGGCACGCCACTGGGCGATCAGGGCGTCGGGGTCGGGGCGTTCGGGTTCGGACATCGGGTCGTCATCATGGCGCAAAACAGGGGACCAAAAGGGCCGGCGGCGTCAGCGGCGCAGGGGCGCCGCGGGCGTCCGGCACGCGGCCGGTCCAGGAGCCACCAGGCCAGGGCCAGCGGGATCGCCAGCACGGCAACGGCCAGCAGGAGGGCGGCGGCTTCCGCCCATTGCCACGGCATGGGCGAGGGCACCCTTTACGGCTGCGCCGGCCGCGCAGAGCCAGTGTCCAGCGCCAGATTGAGCGCCAGCACATTCACCCGGGGCTCGCCGAGCAGGCCCCACAGGGGCGCCTCGGTGTGCTGCTGCACCAGGGCCTGGACGGTGGCTTCGGGCAAACCGCGCACGCGCGCCACGCGCGGCGCCTGGTACATCGCTGCGGCGGGGGTGATGTGCGGATCGAGGCCGCTGGCGGATGCCGTGACCAGATCGGCCGGCACCGGCCGGCTGTTGCCCGGATCGGCCGCGCGCAGCGCCTGCACGCGGGCGGTGACGGCGTCGGTCAGCGCCGGGTTCAGCGGCCCCTGGTTGGAGCCGCCGGAGGCCGAGGCGTTGTAGGGCTGGGGCGCGGTGGCGGAGGGGCGGCCCCAGAAGTGGCCGGGGTCCGAGAAGGGCTGGCCGATGAGGGCCGAGCCCACGGTGCGGCCGCCGCGCTCGACCAGGCTGCCCTGGGCCTGCCAGGGGAACAGCGCCTGCGCGGCGCCGGTGACGGCAGCGGGGTACAGCAGGCCAGTGACGGCGCTCAGCAGCACCAGCAGCACCAGGGCGGGACGGAATATCGTGCGGATCATGGAAGAACCTCCTTGGGGTCAGACCAGGCCGGCTGCGGCCAGCAGCAGGTCGATGAGCTTGATGCCGATGAACGGCACGATGAGCCCGCCCAGCCCGTAGAGGGCCAGGTTGCGGCGCAGCAGCGTGGCGGCGCCCACCGGGCGGTAGCGCACGCCTTTCAGCGCCAGCGGGATCAGGAACACGATGACCAGCGCGTTGAACACCACGGCCGACAGGATGGCCGACGACGGGCTGGCCAGCTGCATGACGTTGAGCGCGCCCAGTTGCGGGTAGGTGGACACGAAGATCGCCGGGATGATGGCGAAGTACTTGGCCACGTCGTTGGCGATGGAGAACGTGGTGAGCGAGCCGCGCGTCATCAGCAGCGCCTTGCCCGTCTCCACCACTTCCAGCAGCTTGGTGGGGTTGGAGTCCAGGTCCACCATGTTGCCGGCCTCCTTGGCGGCCTGCGTGCCGCTGCCCATGGCCACGGCCACGTCGGCCTGGGCCAGGGCGGGAGCGTCGTTGGTGCCGTCGCCGGTCATGGCGACCAGGTGGCCCTCGGCCTGGTACTTGCGGATGAGGGCCAGCTTGTCCTCGGGCGTGGCCTCGGCCATGAAGTCGTCCACCCCGGCTTCGGCAGCGATGGCGGCGGCCGTCAGCCGGTTGTCGCCGGTGATCATCACCGTCTGGATGCCCATGCGGCGCAGCTCGGCGAAGCGCTCCTTGATGCCGGCCTTGACCACGTCCTTCAGCTCGACCACGCCCAGCACGCGCGCGCCCTCGGCCACGGCCAGCGGCGTGCTGCCGCGGCGCGACACCTCGTCGGCCGCCGCCGCCACCTCGGGGGGCAGCCGGCCGCCCAGGCCCTCCACATGGCGGCGCAGCGCTTCCACGGCGCCCTTGCGCAGCGGCACCGGGGCGGCGTCCAGGCTCAGCGCGGTGGGCGGCAGGTCCACGCCGCTCATGCGCGTCTGGGCCGTGAAGGGCACGAACTGCGCGCCGTCGGGGGCTTGCGCGGGGGCGCCCGCCAGGCCCTGGGTGCGTGCCAGTTCCACGATGCTGCGGCCCTCGGGCGTCTCGTCGGCCAGCGAGGCCAGCAGCGCGGCGCGCGCCAGCTGGTCGGCCGCCACGCCCGGCGCGGGCAGGAAGGCATGCGCCTGGCGGTTGCCATGGGTGATGGTGCCGGTCTTGTCCAGCAGCAGCACGTCCACGTCGCCGGCCGCCTCGACCGCGCGGCCCGAGGTGGCGATCACGTTGGCCTGCATCATGCGGCTCATGCCGGCCACGCCCACGGCCGACAGCAGCCCGCCGATGGTGGTGGGGATCAGGCACACCAGCAGCGCGATCAGCGCGGCCAGCGACACGGCCGTGCCCGCGCCCGCCGCCTGCACGCTGAACAGCGAATAGGGCAGCAGCGTGGCGGTCACCACCAGGAACACGATGGTCAGCGCCACCAGCAAAATGGTCAGCGCAATCTCGTTGGGCGTCTTCTGGCGGCGTGCGGCCTCCACCATGCCGATCATGCGGTCGAGGAAGGACTCGCCCGGGTTCACGCTGATGCGCACCACCAGCCAGTCGGACAGCACGCGGGTGCCGCCGGTCACGGCCGAGAAGTCGCCGCCCGATTCACGTACCACGGGGGCCGACTCGCCGGTGATGGCGCTCTCGTCCACCGAGGCCACGCCGTCCACCACCTCGCCGTCCAGCGGCACCACGTCGCAGGATTCCACCAGCACCACGTCGCCCTTGCGCAGGTTGTGTGCCTGTTCGGGCAGCCAGGCCGAGGTGGCGCCCGTGGCCGCGCCCTTGAGCTTCTTGGCCCAGGTGTCCTTGCGCAGGCCCTTGAGCGATGCGGCCTGGGCTTTGCTGCGGCCTTCCGCCAGCGCCTCGGCGAAGTTGGCGAACAGCACGGTGAACCACAGCCAGAGGGCGATGGCCAGGATGAAGCGGGGCTGCATGCCGCCGGCATCGCCGTTGCCGCCGCTCCAGGGCAGGGACTGCAGCCACAGCAACGTCGTCAGGATGCTGCCGACGTAGACCACGAACATCACCGGGTTGCGCCACTGCGCGGCCGGGTTGAGCTTGGTGAACGCGCCGCGCAGCGCGGGGGCGAGCAGGGCGCGGTCCATCAGGGACAGGGATTGACTGGTTTTCATGAGGGGATGACTCGGTTCACGGCTGCTTCCACAGCATCAGGTGCTCCACCACCGGGCCCAGGGCCAGCGAGGGCACGTAGTTCAGCAGGCCCACCAGCAACACCGTGGCCACCAGCAGCAGCACGAACAGCGGGCCGTGCGTGGGCAGGGTGCCGGCCGTGGCAGGCAGCTTCTGCTTGGCCGCCAGCGCGCCGGCAATCGCCAGCACGGGCACGATCACGCCGAAGCGGCCCAGCCACATCGCCAGGGCCAGCAGCGCGTTGTAGAAGGGCGTGTTGGCCGACAGGCCCGCGAAGGCGCTGCCGTTGTTGTTGGCGGCGGAGGTCAGCGCGTAGAGGATCTCGGAGAAGCCATGCGCCCCCGGGTTGGCCACGCCGGCGGTGCCGGCCGTGGTGCTCACGGCCACTGCCGTGCCCACCAGCACCAGCAGCGGCGTGACCAGGATGGCGATGGAGGTGAGCTTCATCTCGTGCACCTCGATCTTCTTGCCCAGGTACTCCGGCGTGCGGCCGATCATCAGCCCGGCGATGAACACCGCCAGGATGGCGAAGACCAGCATGCCGTACAGGCCCGAGCCCACGCCGCCGAAGACCACTTCGCCCAGCTGCATCAGCACCAGCGGCACCATGCCGCCCAGCGGGGTGAGCGAGTCGTGCATCAGGTTGACCGCGCCGCACGAGGCGGCCGTGGTCACCACGGCAAACAGCGCGGACGCATCGATGCCGAAGCGCACTTCCTTGCCTTCCATGTTGCCGCCGCTTTGCAGCGCGCTGGCGGCCTGGTCGGCGCCCAGCGGCGCCAGCAGCGGGTTGCCGGCCTGTTCCGCGCCGGTCAGCACCACCACGGCCACGACGAACATCAGCGCCATCGCGGCGAGCACGGCCACGCCCTGGCGCTGGTCGCCCACCACGCGGCCGAAGGCGAAGCACAGCGCGGCCGGGATGAGGAAGATCGCCAGCATCTGCACCAGGTTGCTCAGCGCCGTGGGGTTCTCGTACGGGTGGGCGGAGTTGGCGTTGAAGAAGCCGCCGCCGTTGGTTCCCAGCATCTTGATGGCCTCCTGCGAGGCGACCGGGCCCATGGCCAGCGTCTGCGTGGCGCTCTGCTGCGGCTGCAGCACGGGCGCGCCGCTCGCGTCCAGCACCGGCTGGCCGGCGGCGTCGAGCTTCGGTGCTTCGTAATGCACCGTCTCCAGCAGGTCCGAGGTAGCCGAGGCGCTGAAGTTCTGGATCACGCCCTGGCCCGCCAGCACGAGGGCGATGGCGAACGACAGCGGCAGCAGCACCCACAGGGTGATGCGCGTGATGTCGGCCCAGAAGTTGCCCACCCGGCCCGCTTCCTTCGGCTGGCCGGCGGCGCTCTGGCCTCGCGAGGCAAAGCCGCGTGCCAGCGCAAAGGCCACGGCGATGCCGGTCGCGGCGGACAGGAAGTTCTGCACCGTCAGGCCCAGCATCTGCGTGAGGTAGCTCATGGTGGACTCGCCCGCGTAGCCTTGCCAGTTGGTGTTGGCGACGAAGCTCACCGCCGTGTTGAAGGCCGAGTCGCCGGCCACGGCGCCCAGGCCCATCGGGTTGAGCGGCAGCACGGCCTGTGCCCGCTGCAGGCCGTAGAGCAAGAGCGCACCCAGCCCGTTGAAGGCCAGCAGGCCTAGCGCGTACCGGTGCCAGGGCATGGACTCGCCGGGGTCGATGCCGCACAGGCGGTAGACCGGCGCCTCGAAGCGGCGCATCCAGCGCGGCAGATCGCCGCGGCAGACGGCGGCCAGCGCCCGGCCCAGCGGCCAGGCCGCAGCGACCAACACGGTGAGGAAGAGGGCCAGCAGCCCCCAGGCGGAAGCGCCCATGTCAGAACTCCTCCGCGCAGATCAGCGCAAACACCAGATAGGCCAGCAGCAGCACGGCCACGATGGCCGCCAGGCCGTACAGCATGTGCAGCGCGATCATGGGCGCTGTTCCTTGCGCGGCCGGCCCAGCCGGTGCAGCCACAGGGCCAGTTCGGCGGCCGCCACCCACAGCGCCGCCAGGGCGCCGATCCATACCAGGTCCATCGTTCCTCCTCGGGGTTCAGACATGGCGGCGATTCTGGAAACGGGCGCGCAAAGACGGTGCACAGAGTGCGGGGGGCGGCATAAAGAAAGCGTAAAGACGCCGGGCGCCTGGCTGCTGCTCCTGAATCAGGAGCTGTATGCGCTTGTATTTCAAGCAATTTCAATACATTAGGTGCTGAGCGTGTTGCGTGATAAGCGCATCCAGCTATCAAATAAATAGCGATGCCGCGACAGCCCTGGGCGCGTCACCGGCGGGGCGGTCGGGGCTGGCCCGCGTCTTGCATTCCACCCGCCTTGTGCAGGCAGAGCGCACTGGCGTGGTGCAGGCTGCCCGTGATTTCGGGATGCGTGCGCGTTAACCCTGTATAGACAGGTATGGACGCGAGCGCATCATCGCGGCCGCGCGGCGTGCCGAGTCCTGCACGAAAGCCGTTTTTTCAACAGGAGCTGAAGATGAGCCGAACGATGGTGGTGAAGATGGCGTCGCTGGTGGCGACGGGCGCGCTGGTATTGGGAACCGCCACGGCGGTCCACGCGCAGGAGACGAAGATCGCGCTGGGCATGTCCGGCTGGACCGGCTTCGCCCCGCTCACGCTGGCCGACAAGGCCGGCATCTTCAAGAAGAACGGCCTGGACGTGGAACTCAAGATGATTCCGCAGAAGGACCGCCACCTGGCCCTGGCCTCCAAGGCCATCCAGTGCGCCGCCACCACGGTCGAGACGCACGTCGCGTGGAACACCAACGGCGTGCCCATCGTGCAGATCTTCCAGATGGACAAGTCCTACGGCGCCGACGGCATCGCCGTGCGCAACGACGTGAAGGGTTTTGCCGACCTCAAGGGCAAGACCATCGCCGTGAGCGCGCCCGGCACGGCGCCGTACTTCGGCCTGGCCTGGATGCTGTCCAAGAACGGCATGAGCCTCAAGGATGTGAAGACCGTCTCGCTGGAGCCCCAGCCGGCCGCGCAGGCCTTCGTCTCGGGCCAGAACGACGCGGCCATGACGTACGAGCCCTACCTGTCGACCGTGCGCGCCAACCCGCAGGCCGGCAAGATTCTGGCCACCACCATCGACTACCCGATGGTCATGGACACGGTGGGCTGCGCGCCCGACTGGCTCAAGGCCAACCCCCAGGCCGCACAGGCGCTCACGCAGTCGTACTTCGATGCGCTGGAGATGATCAAGACCGACCCGGCCAAGGCCAACGAGATCATGGGCACCGCCGTCAAGCAGACGGGCGAAGCCTTCGCGAAGTCGTCCGCCTACCTGCGCTGGCAGGACAAGGCCGCCAACCAGAAGTTCTTCGCGGGCGAGCTGCAGCAGTTCATGAAGGACGCCGCGGCCATCCTGCTGGAGGCCGGCGTGATCCGCAAGCTGCCGGACAACTACGCAGCCATGGTGGACGACCGCTTCATCAAGTAAGCGCGCCGCTCCCGCTGCCTGACTGCCGAACGAACCCGACGAACCTGCCTTCCTGAGGATCTGCCGTATGAGCCGAGCGATGGGCGCTGCGCCCACGACCCCCCCGACCCTGGACTCCGGCCACCCGGCGCGCCGGCGCCGCCTGGCGCCGCTGGAGCCCGTGAGCGCCGGCGCGCGCTGGCTGCTCGGGCTGGCGTTCTTCGTCCTGTTCTTTGCCGTGTGGGCCGTGGCCACGCTGGGCGGCTTCGTCTCGCCCACCTTCCTGGCCAGCCCCATCACCATGGTGCAGGAAGGCTGGCTGCTGTTCACGCAGTTCGGCTTTTTGCACGACATCGGCATGACGGTGTGGCGCGTGCTGGGCGGCTTCATCCTGGCCGCCATCGTGGCCGTGCCGCTGGGGATCGGCATGGGGGCGCACAAGGGCGTCGAGGCGTTCCTGGAGCCGTTCGTGTCGTTCTGCCGCTATCTGCCGGCCTCGGCCTTCATTCCGCTGCTCATTCTGTGGGCGGGCCTGGGCGAGATGCAGAAGCTGCTGGTGATCTTCATCGGCTCGGTGTTCCAGATCATCCTGATGGTGGCCGTCATCGTGGGCAACGCCCGCAAGGACCTGGTCGAGGCGGCCTACACGCTGGGCGCCACGCCCACGGGCATCGTGCGCCGCGTGCTCATTCCGGGCGCCGCGCCCGACATCGCCGAGACGCTGCGCCTGGTGCTGGGCTGGGCGTGGACGTACGTGATCGTGGCCGAGCTGATCGGCTCCTCGTCGGGCATCGGCCACATGATCACCGACAGCCAGGCGCTGCTGAACACCGGGCAGATCATCTTCGGCATCATCGTCATCGGCCTCATCGGGCTGGTGTCGGATGCACTTTTCAAACTCGCCAACCGCCGCCTGTTCGCTTGGAGTGCCCTGCGATGAGCCTGCTGTCCATTCGAGGTGTCTCGCGCACGTTCGTCAGCCCCAAGGGGCAGTCCACGCAGGCCCTGTTGCCGGTGGATTTCCAGGTGCAGGAGAACGACTTCGTCACCATCCTCGGCCCCTCGGGCTGCGGCAAGTCGACCATGCTGCGCATCGTGGCCGGGCTCGACTACCCCACCAGCGGCCGCGTGCTGCTGGACGGCCGCCCGGTTGAGGGCCCCGGCGCCGACCGCGGCATGGTGTTCCAGAGCTACACGCTGTTCCCCTGGCTCACCATCGAGCAGAACATCCGCTTCGGCCTGCGCGAGCGCGGCATGCCCGAGGCGCAGCAGAAAGAGCGCGCCGCGTACTTCATCGCCAAGGTGGGGCTGCGGGGCTTCGAGCAGCACTTTCCCAAGCAGCTGTCGGGCGGCATGCAGCAGCGCACCGCGATTGCGCGCGCGCTCGCCAATGACCCCAAGATCCTGCTGATGGACGAGCCCTTCGGCGCGCTCGACAACCAGACCCGCGTGCTCATGCAGGAGCTGCTGCTGGGCATCTGGGAGGCCGAGCGCAAGACGGTGCTGTTCGTCACGCACGACATCGACGAGGCCATTTTCATGGCCAACCGCGTGGCCGTGTTCAGCGCGCGGCCCGGCCGCATCAAGACCGAGATCGCCGTCGATCTGCCGCACCCGCGGCATTACACGATCAAGACCTCGCCCGAGTTCATGGAACTGAAGGCGCGGCTGACGGAAGAGATCCGCGCCGAGTCGATGGCGGCGGACGCGCACTGATGGCGCCCGTCTGCCGCCCCTGCTGCACGCGCTGATAGAGTCCCGCGCGATGACCGCAACCGACCGCAACCCCCGCCCGGCGCAGCAGCAGCAGAAGCCCGCGCGCGCCGAGCCCGCACTGGCCCTGTACCAGCAGGTCAAGGACCACATCGTGCGCAAGATCCAGGACGGATCGTGGCGCGCCGGTGACCGCCTGCCCTCCGAGAACGAGCTGGTGCTGCAGTTCGGCATGTCGCGCATGACCGTGAACCGCGCGCTGCGCGAACTGGTGGAGCAGGGCCGCATCGTGCGCGTGGCCGGCGTGGGCAGCTTTGTGGCGGAGGACAAGCCGCAGTCCACGCTGCTGCAGATCGCCAACCTGGCCAGCGAGATCCGCCAGCGCGGCCACGACTACCGCTGCGACGTGCTGTCGGTCGAACGCATCTCCGCCTCGATGGAGATCGCCGCGGCGCTGGACCTGCGCACCGGCGAATCGGTGTTCCATTGCGTGTGCGTGCACCGCGAAGACGGTGTCCCCGTGCAGTTGGAAGACCGCTACGTCAACCCGCGCGCTGTGCCGCACTTCGCCACGCAGGATTTCACCCAGCTGCAGCCCTCCGAGTTCCTGGTGCGCAATGTGCCGTTCGACCAGATGGAACACGTGGTGGATGCCGTGCTGCCCACCGCCGAACAGGCCCGCCTGCTCGACATGGCGGTGACCGACCCGTGCCTGCTGCTCACCCGCCGCACCTGGTCGCGAGGCATGCCGGTGACCATGGTGCGCTGCCTGCATCCGGGCTCGCGCTACCGGCTGGGCAGCCGCTTCCGCGCGGATGGCAACCCGCTGGTAGGCTGAAAAATGGTGTTCAACCTGTATATACAAGTTGATCGTGTCATGGTTCAATACGGGCGATCCGCTGCGGCCACGCCGCGCTAATTTTCTGGCATCAACTTGTATATACAGGATGACACAATGAACCCTTCGTCCTCTCTTGTGCTCCACCCCGGCCGCGTCACCCTGGCCGAACTGCGCCATATCGCCGCGGGCGGCGTAGTCCTGTCGCTCGACCCGGCTGCGCTCGCCGGCATGGCCGATTCCAAGGCCACGGTGGACCGCATCGTGGAAGAGGACCAGGTGGTCTACGGCATCAACACCGGCTTCGGCAAGCTGGCCAGCACGAAGATCGCCCACGACCGCCTGGCCGAGCTGCAGCGCAACCTGGTGTTGTCGCACAGCGTGGGCACGGGCGACCCGCTGCCCGACGACGTGGTGCGCATGGTGCTGGCCACCAAGGCCGTAAGCCTGGCACGGGGGCACTCGGGCGTGCGCACCGCGCTGGTCGAGGCGCTGCTGGCCCTGGCCAATGCCGATGTGCTGCCCGTCATCCCCGCCAAGGGTTCGGTGGGTGCCTCGGGCGACCTGGCTCCACTGGCGCATCTGGCCTGCGTGCTCATCGGTGAAGGCTTCGCCAAGGTGAACGGGCAGGTCGTCTCCGGCCGCGAGGCCATGGCCTCCATCGGGCTGGAGCCTTTCGTGCTCGGCCCCAAGGAGGGCCTGGCGCTGCTGAACGGCACGCAGGTCTCCACATCGCTTGCGCTGGCCGGGCTGTTCGGCGCCGAGAGCGTGTTCGCCGCCGGGCTGGTGGCGGGCTGCCTGACGCTGGAGGCCATCAAGGGCTCGGTGAAGCCGTTCGATGCGCGCATCCACGAAGCGCGCGGCCAGGCCGGGCAGATCGCCGTGGCGGCTGCCGTGCGTGCGCTGCTCGACGGCAGCGCCATCGACACCTCGCACCCGCACTGCGGGCGCGTGCAGGACCCGTATTCCATCCGCTGCGTGCCCCAGGTGATGGGCGCGTGCCTGGACAACCTGAACCACGCGGCCCGCGTGCTGCAGATCGAGGCCAATGCGGCGTCGGACAACCCGCTGGTCTTCACCGACACGGGCGAGGTGATCTCGGGCGGCAACTTCCACGCCGAGCCGGTGGCCTTTGCGGCCGACATCCTCGCGCTGGCGATTGCCGAGATCGGCGCCATCTCCGAGCGCCGCCTGGCGCTGCTGCTGGACACGGGCCTGTCGGGCCTGCCGGCCTTCCTCATCCAGGACAGCGGCGTGAACTCCGGCTTCATGATCGCCCAGGTCACCGCCGCCGCCCTGGCCACCGAGAACCAGTGCCTGGCCAACCCCAGCAGCGTGACCAGCCTGCCCACCTCGGCCAACCAGGAAGACCATGTCTCCATGGCCACCTACGCCGCGCGCCGCCTGCTGGACATGGTGCGCAACACGGGCGTGATCGTCGGCATCGAGGCCATGGCCGCAGCGCAAGGCATGGAATTCGACAGATCGATCAAGAGCTCCGTCCTCATCGAAGCCCAGTTCGCGGCCATTCGCACACGCGTGGCCTTCCTGGAGCAGGACCGCTACCTCGCCCCCGATATCGAAGCCGTACGCGTCTGGGCGCAAGAGGCTTCCTGGCCCGATCCGTTGACCGCCTGCCTGCCCAGCTTCCAGTGATCCCTTGCACTGCCCATTCGCACTGTCCATTCGTGAAGGAGTGACCCCATGAACGCCAACGACGCCATCCTGTCCGCCACGGCCGCCGATCCGCGCCACGACCCTACGCGCGTGATCCGCGCGCCGCGCGGCAGCGAACTGCACTGCAAGAACTGGCTGGCCGAGGCCGCCTTCCGCATGCTGCAGAACAACCTGGACCCGGACGTGGCCGAGAACCCGCAGTCGCTGGTGGTGTACGGCGGCATCGGCCGGGCCGCGCGCAACTGGGAGTGCTTCGACCAGATCCTGTCGTCGCTCAAAACGCTGGAAGCCGATGAATCCTTGCTCATCCAGTCCGGCAAGCCGGTGGGCGTGTTCAAGACGCACGAGAACGCGCCGCGCGTGCTGCTGGCCAACTCCAATCTGGTGCCCAAGTGGGGCACCTGGGAGCACTTCAACGAGCTGGACCGCAAGGGCCTGTTCATGTATGGCCAGATGACGGCCGGCAGCTGGATCTACATCGGCGCCCAGGGCATCGTGCAGGGCACGTTCGAGACTTTCGTCGAGGCCGGCCGCCAGCACTACAACAACGACCTGTCGGGCAAATGGATCCTCACGGCCGGCCTGGGCGGCATGGGGGGTGCCCAGCCGCTGGCGGGCGTGCTGGCCGGCGCCTGCGTGCTGGCCATCGAATGCCAGCAGAGCAGCATCGACTTTCGCCTGCGCACGCGCTATGTGGACAAGCAGGCTAAGGACCTGGACGATGCGCTGGCCCTCATCGCGCACCACACCGCACGCAAGGAGGCCGTCTCCATCGCGCTCTTGGGCAACGCGGCCGAGGTGCTGCCCGAACTGGTCAAGCGTGCCAAGGCCGGCGGCCCCAGGCCCGACATCGTGACCGACCAGACCTCGGCGCACGATCTCGTCAACGGCTATCTGCCCGTGGGCTGGACCGTGCCGCAATGGCGCGCCGCAGCGGCCGACCCCGGTCAGCACGCCACGCTCAAGGCGGCGGCGGCCAAGGGCTGCGCGGTGCACGTGCAGGCGATGCTCGACTTCCAGGCCATGGGCATCCCCACCGTGGACTACGGCAACAACATCCGCCAGGTCGCGTTCGACGAAGGCGTGAAGAACGCGTTCGACTTCCCCGGCTTCGTGCCTGCCTACATCCGCCCGCTGTTCTGCGAGGGCAAGGGCCCGTTCCGCTGGGTGGCGCTGTCAGGCGATCCGGAAGACATCTACAAGACGGATGCCAAGATCAAGGAACTGTTCCCCGAGAACAAGCACACGCACCGCTGGCTCGATATGGCGCGCGACCGCATCGCCTTCCAGGGCCTGCCGGCGCGCATCTGCTGGCTGGGCCTGGGCGAGCGCCACAAGGCCGCGCTGGCTTTCAATGAGATGGTGAAGAACGGCGAGCTGAAGGCGCCCATCGTGATCGGCCGCGACCACCTGGACACCGGCTCCGTTGCCAGCCCCAACCGCGAGACCGAGGCCATGAAGGACGGCACCGACGCCGTGAGCGATTGGCCGCTGCTGAACGCGCTGCTCAACACGGCCGGCGGCGCCACCTGGGTGAGCCTGCACCACGGCGGCGGCGTGGGCATGGGCTATTCGCAGCATGCGGGCGTGGTCATCGTGGCCGACGGCACCGACGAAGCCGCCGCCCGCTTGGGCCGCGTGCTGTGGAACGATCCGGCCACGGGCGTGATGCGCCACGCCGATGCAGGCTACGACATCGCCATCGCCACGGCCAAGAAGCACCAGCTGAATCTGCCCATGGTGAAGTAAAGGGCAAGCCGCCGGGCTGCGGCGGCGCGCCTTGCCGTCCGCGCACACTCACGTTTTGTCCACCAGGGTGCCCCACCATGCAACGCTTCGACTTGGCCACCATCCCTTCCACCCCATGGCGCAACGGCGGCGGCGCCACGCGCGAGCTGGCCTGCTGGCCGCCCGGTGCGGGCATGGAGGCCTTCGACTGGCGCGTGAGCGTGGCCACCGTCGTGCAGGCCGGGCCGTTCTCGGCCTTTCCGGGCATCGACCGCCACATCATGCTGCTGCAGGGCGGCGGCCTGCACCTGCAGGCGCGCGACGGATCGCTGCAGCACGCGCTGGACGAGCTGTGGCAACCTTTCTGCTTTGCGGGCGAGTTGGCGCTGGACTGCACGCTGGCCGGCGCGACCTCGCAGGACTTCAACCTGATGCTGCGCCGCGGCGCGTGGAAGGGCGGCATCGACATCGTGCGCGGCTCGGTGCAGCCGGGCGTGTCGCCCGCCGGGCTGTGCATGGTGCTGGAGGGCACCTGGGCCTCCGAGGACGCGCAGGGCGACGCCGTCTTCAAACCCGGCCAGGGGCTGTGGTGGAGCGCCAGCACACCCCACGCCAGCCTGGCGCCGCGCGGCACCGGCACGCTGGCCTGGCTGGCGCTGAACCCGGTCTGACGCGGTTTGAATGAAATAGGGCTGCAGCGCACATGCAATAAGCGCAAGCAGCTATTTAGTTGATAGCAAATGGCAGCCATGCAAGACCTTTCCCGTTCCGACTTCTTCAGCGCCGACGGCGTGTGGACCTGTCTGCGCCTGGCCGATGGGCTGGCGCAGCCCGATGTGCCCATTCCGCAAGGCGAGTGCGCCAGCCTGGTCGTGCAGCAGGGGCAGGTGCGTTGGGTGGGGCCGCAGGGCGGGGTGCCCGCCGAATGGGCCGCCGGGCCGCGCCACGCCGGCGGGGGGCGCCTGGTCACGCCGGGGCTGGTCGACTGCCATACGCACCTGGTCTACGGCGGTCAGCGCGCCAACGAATTCGCCATGCGCCTTGCCGGTGCCACCTACGAAGAGGTGGCCCGCGCGGGCGGCGGCATCGTCTCGTCGGTGAAGGCCACGCGCGAGGCCTCGGAGGACGAACTCTTCGCGCAGGCACTGCCGCGCCTGCAGGCCCTGCTGGACGAGGGCGTGTGCGCCATCGAGATCAAATCCGGCTACGGCCTGGCGCTGGCGCACGAACGCAAGCAACTGCGCGTGGCGCGCCGGCTGGGCGAGGCGCTGGGCGTGACGGTGCGCACCACCTTCCTGGGCGCGCACGCGCTGCCGCCCGAATACGCGGGCACAACGCAAGGCAGCCAGGACTACACCGACCTCGTCTGCCAGGAGATGCTGCCCGCGCTGGCCGCCGAAGGCCTGGTCGATGCGGTGGACGTGTTCTGCGAGCGCATCGCCTTCACGCTGGCAGAGACCGAGCAGGTCTTCCAGGCCGCGCAGGCGCTGGGCCTGCCGGTCAAGCTGCATGCCGAGCAGCTCAGCGACATGGGCGGAGCGGCGCTCGCGGCCCGCTACGGCGCGCTCTCGTGCGACCATATCGAGCATCTCTCGGCCGAGGGCATCGCCGCCATGCAGGCGGCCGGCACCGTGGCCGTGCTGCTGCCCGGCGCCTACTACACGCTGCGCGACACGCAGCTGCCGCCCATCCAGGCCCTGCGCGATGCGGGCGTGCCCCTGGCCGTGTCGACCGACCACAACCCGGGCACCTCGCCCGCCCTGAGCCTGCTGTTGATGGCCAACATGGCCTGCACGCTGTTCCGGTTGACGGTGCCCGAGGCGCTGGCCGGCATCACCACGCACGCCGCCCGGGCGCTGGGCCTGCAGGAGTCGCACGGCCTCATCGCCGCGGGCCGGCCCGCCAACTTCGTGCTCTGGTCCGTGCAGGAACCGGCCGAGCTGGCCTACTGGTTTGGCCACCGACCTGCGCACACCATCGTGCGGCAGGGCAGGGTGGTGAAGGGCGGCGCATGAGCACGTTCACGTTCATCGACGCCCTGGTGCAGGCGGTGGGAGCGGACGCGGTGCAGACCGGCGATGCGATTCCCCCGCGCCACCACACCGACTGGAGCGGCACCGCGCCCGTCGCGCCGCTGGCGCTGGTGCGCCCGCGCAGCACCGAACAGGTGGCCGCCGTGCTGGCCCTGTGCACCGCGCACCGCGTGCCCGTGGTGCCGCAGGGCGGGCTGACCGGCCTGGCAGGCGCGGCGGTGCCGTGCGCGCAGGGCATCGCGCTGTCGCTGGACCGCATGCACGCCATCGAGGCCGTGGACCCGCTGGCCGGCACCCTCACCTGCCAGGCCGGCGCCACGCTGCAGAGCGTGCAGGAAGCCGCTGCGGCCGCCGGCCTGCAGCTGGGCGTGGACTGGGGCGCCCGCGGCTCGGCGCAGATCGGCGGCGGCATCGCCACCAACGCGGGCGGCAATGGCGTGCTGCAGTTCGGCATGCTGCGCGAACAGGTGCTGGGGCTGGAGGTGGTGCTGGCAGACGGCAGCGTGCTGCCCATGCTGCGCCCCATGCTCAAGAACAACACCGGGTATGACCTCAAGCACTGGTTCATTGGCGCGGAAGGCACGCTGGGTGTGGTCACCCGCGCCGTGCTGCGGCTGCGCCCGGCGCCGGCCGCACGCGCCACGGCGCTGGTGGCGCTCCCGACCTTTGACGCGGCGCTGGCGCTGCTGTCGCGGCTGCATGCGCGCTTTCCAGGAGCCGTGTCGGCCTATGAACTCATGTGGCGCGACTTCGTCGCGGCCTCGCTGTCCTGGCAGCAACTGCGCGAGCCGTTCGATGCCGCACATCCCTTCGCCGCGCTGGTCGATGTGGGCGGATCGGAAGAGGGCGCCTTGCAGTCGGCGCTGGAGGCGGTGCTGGGCGAGGCCATGGAGGCCGGCCTGGCGCTGGACGCTGCCATCGCCCAGTCGCACGCCCAGGCGCGCGCGCTGTGGAAGATCCGCGAGGCCACGGCCGTGCTGCCCGAGCACATGCACCCGCCCATCAACTTCGACGTGAGCCTGCCGCTGGCGGACATCGGCCGCTTCGCCGACGCGTGCCGGGCGGCGCTCACCGCCCGCTGGCCCGCGCACCACACAGTGTTCTTCGGCCATGTGGGCGACGGCAATCTGCACCTGACGACGGACGCCAGTACGGTGAGCGGCGAAGAACACGCCGTCGAGGCGCTGGTGTACGAGCAGGTGGCCGCCTTCCACGGCAGCGTGTCGGCCGAGCACGGCATCGGCCTGCACAAGAAGCCGTATCTGGCGGTGAGCCGCACGCCGGCCGAGCTGGCCGCCATGCGCGCCGTCAAGCAGGCGCTGGACCCGCTCAACCTCATGAATCCTGGCAAGGTTTTCGACCTGTGAACGATCCGTCTTCCTCCCCATCGGGCGCCTTGTTCGCCGAAAATGCCTTGCTGCCCGCGGGCTGGGCGCGCGACGTGTTGCTGCAATGGAATGCCGCCGGCCTGCTCACCTCGGTGACGCCCGGCGCACAGCGCGGCGGTGCGCCGGTGGCGCCCGGCCCGGTGATTCCCGGCATGTCCAACCTGCACTCGCACGCGTTCCAGCGGGCCTTCGCCGGGCTGACGGAATACCGCGCCACCGGGCAGGACAGCTTCTGGAGCTGGCGCAACCTGATGTACCGCTTTGCTGCGCGCATCACGCCCGAGTCGCTGGAAGCCATCGCCACCTGGCTGTACGTGGAGATGCTGGAGGCGGGGTACACATCGGTCTGCGAGTTCCATTACGTGCACCACGACCAGGACGGCACGCCCTATGCCGACGACGCCACGCTGGCCCATGCGCTGCTGCGAGCCGCGCGCACGGCGGGCATCGGCCTCACGCTGCTGCCCGTGCTGTACCAGACCAGCGGCTTCGGCGGCAACGCGCCGCGTGAAACCCAAGCGCGCTTCATCCGCAGCACCGACAACATGCTCTCGTTATTGGAGCGCCTTTCTCCCGCCATACAAGCGCTGGGGGGTGTTTTGGGCCTGGCTCCGCATTCGCTGCGTGCCGTGCCGCCCGACAGCCTAGCCGCCGCGGTGGAAGGCCTCACGGCGTTGAGCCCGCAGGCGCCCATCCACATCCACATCGCCGAGCAGACGCAGGAGGTCGACGACTGCATCGCCTGGAGCGGCCGGCGCCCCGTCGAGTGGCTGCTGCAGCATGCGCCCGTGGACGCGCGCTGGTGCCTGGTGCACGCCACGCACATGACGCCCGCCGAATACGCAGCCGCCGCCCGCACCGGCGCCGTGGCCGGCATCTGCCCCACGACCGAGGCCAACCTGGGCGACGGCCTTTTCGACATGCCGCTGTGGCTGCAGCACGGCGGGCGCTGGGGCGTGGGCTCCGACAGCCATGCCTGTGTGAACGCGGCCGAGGAACTGCTGATGCTGGAATACGGCCAGCGCCTGGCGCGCCGCCAGCGCAACGTACTGGCCTCGGCCACGCAGCCGCAGGTGGCCACCGCCATGACCCTGCAGGCCGTGCAGGGCGGGGCGCAGGCGGCAGGCCGGCCCATTGCCGGCCTGGCCGTGGGCCAGCAGGCGGACCTGGTGGCGCTGGACGCCGGCCACGTCGCCCTGGCCGGCTTGCCGGCCGACAGCATGCTGGGCGCCCACGTGTTCGGCAGCCACCGCACGTCGGCCCTGCACAGCCTGTGGGTGGGCGGCACGCAGCGCGTGCACGCCGGCCGCCATGTGCTGCACGACAGCGCGGCAGCCGCCTTCGTGGCCGCCCGATCGGCCACCGTCGCCAACGCCTGACCGGGCCGCTTTCTCCCGATAATCCCAGCCCTCATGACAGATACCGCCCCCCCGCCTTTCCTCTTCCACCAGGGCACGGCGCCCCTGCTGATCTCCATGCCGCACGTCGGCACCTATGTGCCGCCAGCCCTGGCCGCCCGCTTCACCGATGAAGCCCGCCAGGTGCACGACACCGACTGGCACCTGGAGCGCCTCTACGGCTTTGCCAAGGAACTGGGCGCTTCCATCCTCGTCGCCACGCATTCGCGCTACGTGGTCGACCTGAACCGGCCGCCCGACGGCGCCAGCCTCTACCCCGGCCAGAGCGTGACCGGCCTGTGCCCGGTGGACACCTTCGACGACACGCCCATCTACGCGGCGGGCGACGTTCCGGGCGATGCGGAGGTCGCGGCGCGCCGCGACGCCGTCTGGGCGCCGTACCACGCGCAGTTGCGCGCGGAGCTGGACCGCATCCACGCCGCGCACGGCGTCGCCATGCTGTGGGACGCGCATTCCATCCGATCGGTGCTGCCGCGCTTCTTCGAGGGCAAGCTGCCCGACCTGAACCTGGGCACCGGCAACGGCACGTCGTGCGATCCGGCGCTGGCCGAGGAACTGCTGGCCATCGGTAAAGCCGCCACGGGCTATACCGCGGTGCTCAATGGCCGCTTCAAGGGCGGACACATCACGCGCCACTACGGCGATCCGGCGCGCAACATCCACGCCGTGCAGCTGGAGATGACGCAGAGCAGCTACATGCAGGAAGCCATGCCCTTCGACTACCTGCCCGAGGTGGCGGCCGGCATCGAGCCGCACCTGCGCCGCATGATCGAAGCCGCTCTGGCATTCGCCGAAAAACGACGCGCCTCCTGAAAGATCGCCCGCCGCGCCCGGGAAGCCCCCGCGAGCGTCGGGCAGCCGCTACCATGACCGCCATGGAAAACGTGTCAGCCGATGACCTCTTCGCAGTCGCCCAGGGCGTGGAGGTTGCGCCCGCCGCTCCCCCGCGCGAGCCCGTCTGGGGCTGGGGCGAACGCTTCCATATGCCGCTGTACAAGCCCGGCACCCGGGTGCGCATGGGAAAAGGGTGGGAGACGGTGAGCCATATCAGCCTCAAGCGCGACCAGCTGCGCATTCACCTGGTGGGCCACGAGAACACGGTGGACCCTTCCGCAGTGCAGCTGGAGCCCACGGTCTTCACTACGCTGCGCGTGCCTGAGGCGCGCTGAGGCCGCTTCTGCCGGCGCCGTCGGCCGCCGGCCCTGGCCGGGCCCATCCGCTTGGACATGCGCCGTTGCCGTTGCCGCTGACACATTCGCGCCGGCCTGGGCGCCATTCACAGTGCGATGGGGCTTGGAGGGGCAGGGCGCACAACCTGCAGGCGCCTTGAAACCAAGCCATGGCGTGCTATCTCAATGAGAGCTACATGCGCTGGATGCGATTGACCTTCAAGGCGATAACCATCGCAAGATCAAGCGGGTAAAGCGCTGGCAGCTATTTTTTTGATAGCGCCATGTCGGGCGGCAGCGCGCACCGCCCTCCTGCTTACATGCCGGGGCGCTGCCCCATCGCCTCACCCAGCCGCACGGCGCGTGCGGCATCCCAATCCGCCTGGAACTGCACAGCCCCTTCCGGAAACAGCAGCACGACGGTCGAGCCGAGCAGGAAACGGCCCATCTCTTCCCCCTGGCGCAGGGTGATGTCCTGGCCGCTGTAGTCCCAGCTGCGCAGCGTGCCGGTGCGGGGCGGGTTGACCTGCCCATGCCACACGGTCGCCATGCTGCCGACGATGGTCGCGCCCACCAGAACCAGCGCCATGGGGCCCATCGGCGTGTCGAACATGCACACCACGCGCTCGTTGCGCGCGAACAGCCCGGGCACGCCGCGGGCGGTGAGGGGGTTGACCGAGAACAGATCGCCCGGCACATGGACCATGCGCGTGAGGCGGCCGTCGCAGGGCATGTGGATGCGGTGGTAGTCGCGCGGGCTCAGGTAGATCGTGGCGAAGCTGCCGTTCTCGAACTGGGCCGCCAGCGCCGCGTCCCCGCCGAGCAGGGCCGTGGTCGAGTACCGGTGGCCCTTGGCCTGGAAGATCTGGTCGCGCTCGATGGGCCCGAGCTGGCTCACCGCCCCGTCCACCGGGCACACCACGGCCGCATCGGCCAGCGGGCGGGCACCGGGCCGCAGGGCCCGCGTGAAGAAGTCGTTGAAGGTCGCGTAGCTGCCGATGTCCGGATCGGCCGCCTCGCCCATGTCCACGCGGTAGCGCGCCACGAAGCGGCGGATCGCCGCCGTGGTCAGGCGGCCCGCCCTGGCGGAAGCGAAGCGGCCGGCAAGGGCGGTCAGCGCCTGTTTGGGCAAAAGGTATTGGGGAAGAACGGCGAGGCGGTCAGACACGTGGTGGGGCTCAGGGTCTTGTAAGGAGAGGCTGACGCGAGGCGTGGGCCCGGATCAATCGATTCTAGGGGGTGACTGCGGGCGGGCGTGCCCAGGGAAACGCCAGCACCGGCCAATTCGGCGCAGGCCGCACGCCCGCCCGCCGCCGGGAGCGGCAGGGCGGTGTCTGTGCCGGGCGGGCGGACGCGGCACAATCGCCGCTCTCGTCGTTGCCTCTGCCGCCGCTTGGCCTGTCCGTGCCCGCGCGGCCCCTGACCCATGCCCGATCCCTCGTCGCCCACGCCTTCCCGCCGTGCTGCCCTGGCACGGCATCTGCGCCCGTGGATGCTCCGCCTGCTGCCGGCCCCCATGCACATCAGCCGCCAGGAAGGCGCGCGCGTGGTGGCGGGCGCCGTGATCGGTGTGCTCATCGTGGCCTGGATCAGCCGGTGGATGGGGGGCGCCATGCCGGGCCCGTGGATGGTGGCTTCGCTCGGCGCCTCTGCCGTGCTGGTCCTGGGCATGCCCACCAGTCCCATGGCCCAGCCCTGGCCGGTGATCGCCGGCAGCACGCTGTCGGCCCTGGTGGGCACTGCCTGTTCCGCGCTGGTTACCGACGCTGCTGTGGCCGGGGCGCTTGCCGTGGGGCTGGCGATTGCCGCCATGCTGGCGCTGCGCTGCCTGCATCCGCCCGGTGCCTCGATGGCGCTGTACGTGGTGCTGACACAGAGCGATGGGCTGCGGCTGGCTGGGTTCCCTGTGCTGCTCGATGTGGTGGTGCTCGTCGCCGTGGCCATGGCTTTCCACCGCCTCACCGGACGGCGCTATCCCCATGCCCAGCACGCGCCGCCTGCCGGCGCGGGGCCGGCCGGGCGCTTCACGCAGGAGGATCTGGACATGGCCCTGCAGCACTACAACGCTGTGCTGGACATCGGGCGTGCCGATCTGGAAGGGCTGCTGCAGCTGGCCGGCAAGGCCGCATTCCAGCGCACGCTGGGCGAGCTGCGGTGTGCCGACATCATGTCGGCCCCCGTGCACTCCGTGACCAGCGAGTTGCCCCTCAAGGACGCGTGGGCGCTGATGCGCAAGGAGCAGATCAAGGCCGTGCCCGTCGTGGATGGCCGCGGGTGGGTGGTCGGGATCGTCACCGTGTCCGACTTCATGCGGCTGGCCCACCTGGAAGCGCACGAGGGCATCGGCCAGCGTCTGCGCGCGCTCGTCACCGGTCGCCCCCAACAGCCGCGGACGGTCTCGGCCCTGATGTCACAGCCCGTGCAGACGGCCAGGCAGGACCAGCCGGTGATGGATCTGGTGCCCCTCTTTTCCGAAGCAGGCCACCACCATCTACCCATCGTGAATGCGCAGAGCGAACTGGTGGGCATCATCACCCAGACCGGTCTGGTGCGCGCCCTGGCGCGGGCCGTGGTGCCCGCCTAGGCATGCGATCCCGCGCCGCGGTACAATAGGAAGGCTTTTGCACAGCGCTTCGCCTGTCCATCCAAGCCGTCTGCCCGGCCTCACTGCTTGCCTGCGCCCCGGGTGCAGCGACTCCCCTGCCTGCAATGCTCCGTTCCCAGGGCCCCCGAGGGCCCCGGTGGTCGGTGGACGGCCGCCGCACAGGAACGCGTGCATGCTCGCCACAGAATATTTGTTATTGATAGATTGACTGAACCATGGCCAAAGAAGAACTGATCGAGATGCAGGGCTCCGTGACGGAAGTGCTGCCGGACTCGCGCTTTCGCGTAACGCTGGACAATGGGCACCAACTCATCGCCTATACCGGCGGCAAGATGCGCAAGCACCACATCCGCATCTTGGCGGGCGACAAGGTGTCGCTGGAAATGTCGCCCTACGACCTGACCAAGGGCCGCATCACCTTCCGCCACCTGGCCGGCCGCGGCCCGGGTCCCTCTCCCCGTTGAGGCAGGGCGTTGCGTCGAACCCATCGAAATATGGCAAAAACATCCGTTTTTGCCCGGGGCGACCGCAACGGCACGGTAGAATGCCAGTTGTCGGAGCGTAGCGCAGCCTGGTAGCGCATCTGCTTTGGGAGCAGAGGGTCGCGAGTTCGAATCCCGCCGCTCCGACCATTGATATCAAGGGGTTAGGTTCACAAGACCTAACCCCTTTTGTCGTTCAGAGCGACTCAGCGAACCTGGAAGCCCGGGCACAGGGGTCTCAGGAGGTCCAGCGGTTTGCCGTCCGTCCCACAAGGCGCGCCGCGCGCTCCGAATAGCATGGGCTCTTCGCAGGAGGACCCATGGCCACACACGAAGAATTCATTGCTCCGGTAGAGGAAGTTCACCAGGGCTTCCAGATCTTGGCGACTCCGGTGGAGAGTGCCGGCGGGGAGTGGTCATGCAACTTCCTGGTCATTCCGCCCGATCCCAAGCACCAACGCCAGACCGGCCAGGTCCAGGGTCCCTTCGCAACCCAGAAGGCTGCGTACCACGCAGGCGTGGCGCAGGCCAGACGTGTCATCGACGGCTCGGCAGGGGGTGGCACGGCCTCGGAGTGATCGCAGGCAGCTTTTGTGCAGGACGGACTGGAATATTCCTGACACGGCGGCGCGGGACTGGTGTCTACCATTCCTGCACTACGCCAGGAGGCCGGAATGCACGCTGCAGGATTGGCGGATGCCGCGAAGGCTCCGTCTTATGAGGAGTATTGTGGTCACAGGATCATCGCGACGCCCGTGAGCGATGGGGCAGGGGGGTTCAACTGTGATTGCACCATCATGGTGTTCCCGGACCAACTCCCGCTTCTTCGCGCAGGAATCACCGGCTCGCATCCGACGCCCGAGGCCGCGTACGCGGTGGGACTGCGCAACGCCAAGTCGATCATCGACGTATTCGGCGTTCACTGACTGACGGACTGACGGGGCCGGCGTCGGTTTCGGCGCGACACAGCGCAATGGATATGTCGTTGGCTGTCTTTAGATCGTTGGACAGGCCGCACAACCTCGCGCTCAGCGTCTTGGCCCTGTTCATTCACGGGCTGCATCGGGCGCCAGGAGTCAGAAGCGGGTCAGAGTTGTACCGTCCATCACCTTCGTGCTGACCGTGTAACAATCCAAGCCTTGAGAAATGTGCGGGGACGCAATGGTTCGTTCGCCAATGGGAAGTGCTTCTTACTGGAACGAATGGTGCTCGTATGCGGATGAGCACATCGCCCACATGACGAAGCAGATTTCGGAGCCGGCAGGTGACCCGTCCTATCGGCCGCAGTATGTTTTCAACCTTGTGCGAAAGCACTATGAGCAAATGCTGCGGCGCTACTCCCGGGGCGACGCCATTACCGAACTGAGGTCGTATTTCCCGCCGTTGCTGGACGCCTGGGAAGAGTCCGAACGTCTGGGATACGCTGTTTGGACGGCGAAGCAACAGTACACGCGCCACGCATGGAAGGTGAATCTCGATCACTACATCGTTTGCTTCTGGCTGGTGGGCTTGGCGCTGGTGCTTGAAATACCGGATGACCAATGGCAGCGGCTGATCACCTTGGTGGGAAACGAAGGCGAGGATGCCTTGTTGGATCGCGTGATAGCGTCTCGGCAGTCGGGGCGCAAAATAGGCGCCGCGCTCTGCCATCCGAGGCCGTACGAGCGGCTGCTGGACGCCGTGAATGCGCCGAGGGCGGAACAGGCCCTGTTGCTATCGACGTTCCTGGAAAAATGGCATCTCGAACTCCACGGCCCTCCGGCAAGAGGCTTGGCCAAGACGACAGCGATGAAAAATGCCCGCCCCTATTGGCATCGGTATGGTGAGCAGAATTTCGAAGGCGGCGCGTATTTCGGGCGCTGGTGTGTGGAGGCGGTAGCCGCCGTCAAAGCCTTCGGCATGGATGACAGCCTGTGTCTGGGACATGCCGACTATCCAGGGGATCTGCTGCGCCCCGGGAAACTCACGACGCACCTTCCATCGCCACGACGCGAGCAGACTGCTGACTTCCCGTTGGATAGTGGCGTGGCAAAGCAGAGTCGGCCAGGATGGTTCGCCAGAATTTTCGGCGGGCTATAAGCACGCAATGTAGGCAGTGCCGCTTACGTCCTACAGCTTCGCGCCTGCAGCGGTTTCTAGGATGGTTCTCACCAAAAGGAACCTTCCATGTCCCGCGCTGACCCACGTCCTGAAGCTCCCGACCGCCCGCGCGGCCCGCCGCACCTGCCGGATCGGAAGAAGAGAAGCCGCGCAGCTCTGATCGTCTTGGGATGTGTGGCGATCGCGGCCGTGTTGCTCCTGGGCGGCACTTTCCTGTTCGCGCCCGACAAGGTCTACGACCCTGGCGAGAGCTTCGGTACGGAGCGGCCGGCGCACGTTCCGCCACCAGGTGGCGGGTCCCACTAGGCACCAGATCGCGCAAATGGACCGCACGGCCCTCTCAACGGTCAGCAAGACGGTCCTGCAGGCGACGGTGGAACGCCGTTTCCGACTTCCAGACGCTTCGCTTCGCCCGGTCCTGGCATACCTGTGCCTCCCAACGCTGCCCGCTACGATGTGGCCCATTCCGCTCTGCGCCGCGGCACCTCCATCCGTCCATCCCGTTGACGGCTTGGTGTAGGCTCGCCGTTTACCCCTGCCTGCTCCCATCTGTGGGAAGTCCGGCGCGCAAGAACGGAGAAACTGCATAGCCATGCGTTCGACAGATGACATGCAACCCCCCGCGGCTGCGCGGCCTGCAGCGGCGCGCCTGGATGCGGTGGACGCCCTACGCGGCGTGGCCATGGTGTGGATGACGGTGTTTCACTTCTGCTTCGATCTCAGCCACTTCGGGTACTGGCCCCAGGAGTTCCGCGCGGATCCGTTCTGGACCGTGCAGCGCACGATGATCGTGAGCCTGTTTCTGCTGTGTGCCGGCTTCGGGCAGGCCATTGCGTGGCAACAGGGCGTGGCATGGCCGCGCTTCTGGCGCCGCTGGGGGCAGATCGTGGCGTGCGCGCTGCTGGTCACGCTCGGATCTGCCTGGATGTTTCCCCGCAGCTTCATCTACTTCGGGGTGCTGCACGGCATGGCCGCGATGCTGCTGATCACCCGCCTGACGTCCGGAGCGGGTCCGTGGCTATGGCCGATGGGCCTGCTGGCCCTGGCGGCGCCCTGGGCCGCACAATGGCTGCTGGCCGGACCGTGGCATGCCTGGGCTTCCGTCTTCGACAGCCGCGCACTCAACTGGCTCGGGCTGGTGTCCCGCAAGCCCTTCACCGAGGACTATGTGCCGCTTTTCCCCTGGCTGGGCGTGATTTGGTGGGGCATGGCGGCGGGGCAGTGGATACTGGGCCTGCGGCCTGCTGTGCTCGCCGCGCCCCTGTCTGCACCGGGCCGCGCGCTGGCATGGCTGGGCCGCTGGAGCCTCAGCTACTACATGCTGCACCAGCCGGTGATGATCGGCGGTCTGATGGCTGTGGGGTGGTGGCTGGGCTGAGCGCCTGGGTTGCGCGGCAAGCGGGTAGGCCACACGCCAGCGGGCCGGCGCACGGCGGCACCCGTTAGTGGTTCCTCTACCGTCCCGCGAGCGGCAAATAAAAAAGCGGCCCACGGGCCGCTTTTTCTAAACAGGTCATTCGACCTAGCCGGATCACTCGACCTTGGCCTTGGTGCGCAGGTCTTCCTGGAACTTGGCCAGCTTCTGCTGCTGCAGTTGCTGGGCGATCTGCGGCTTCACTTCTTCCAGCTTGGGCAGCTGCGCTTCGCGCACGTCGTCCAGGCGGATGACATGCCAGCCGAACTGGCTCTTCACGGGGGTTTGCGTGGTCTTGCCCTTTTCGAGCTTCACCAGTGCTTCGGTGAACTCGGGGACGTAGCTGTTGGGGCTGGCCCAGTCCAGATCGCCACCGCGTGCGCCGGATCCGGGATCCTTGGACTGCTTCTTGGCGATGTCGGCGAACTTGGCGCCCTTCTTCAGGGAGGCGATGATGGCCTTGGCCTCGTCTTCCTTCTCGACCAGGATGTGGCTGGCCTTGTATTCCTTGCCGGAATTGGCCGCGGCGAACTTGTCGTACTCGGCCTGGATTTCAGCGTCAGTGACCGGGTTGTTCTTCTGGTAGTCCACGAACAACTCGCGGATCAGGATGGTCTGGCGGGCCAGTTCCATCTGGGCCTTGTAGTCGGCGGATCCTTCGAGGCCGCGCTTTTGCGCTTCCTGCATGAAGATCTCACGGGCGATCACTTCCTCTTTGATCTGGCCTTCGACTTCAGGGGTCACCGGGCGGCCGGAACGTTCCACTTGCTGCTTCAAGGCATCTGCGCGTTCCTTGGGAACGGCCTTGCCGTTGACGATGGCGATGTTCTGCGCAGACACGGGCAGCACTACGGTGCCCAGCATGGCAGCGGCCACCAGGCCGGACAAGAGCTTTTTCTTCATTGGAAATCCACAAAAAGGAAATTGATAGCAACCAACCTTGGCTGCAAGCCCGTCAGCTGAGGGCGAATCAGAGAACTTCAATGGCGATGGCGTGGGCGCCCTGGTCAATGAAAACCTGCAGCGCATCATACACAAGGCGATGCTGGGCCACGCGGGCCTTGCCGGTAAACAAAGGTGACGAGATCCGCACCCGGAAATGGGTACCGAAGCCCGTGCCATTGGCCCCGGCATGGCCTGCGTGGGCGGCGCTTTCGTCGATGACTTCCAGATGCGTGGGAGCCAGCCGCCCGGCCAGCCGGGCATGCATGGCCTCGGCGGTGATGGGCTGTCCGCTCATGGCTGCACGTCCGTGGGTTGCTTGTCTTCCTCCTCCTTGAGGTAGCGGCTCAGGTACAGGGCCTGCGCCACGACGAAGACGAGCATGAAGCCGAGGCCGCCGAACAGCTTGAAGTTGACCCAGGTATCGGTGTCGAAGGTGTAGGCCACCCACAGGTTGACCACGCCCATGATTGCGAAGAAGCCGGCCCAGCTCCAGTTCAGGGTGCGCCAGGCGTTGTCGGGCAGCGTCATCTGCGCCCCCATCAGCGAGCGGATGAGGTTCTTGCGGAACACCAGCTGCGCGATCAGCAGGGCGCCCCCCATCAGCCAGTACAGCACCGTGGGCTTCCACTTGATGAAGGTCTCGCTGTGGGCCAGCAACGTGGCGCCGCCGAAGACCACGATCACCCCCAGGCTGACCCACTGCATGGGCTCGACCTTGCCGTGGCGCACACGCAGGTAGGCGATCTGCAGCACGGTGGCGACGATGGCCACTGCGGTGGCGGTATAGATGCCCCAGACCTTGAACGCGGCGAAGAACAGGATGATGGGGAAGAAGTCGATCAGCAGTTTCATGGACGGTGCAGGGCGCGAAAGGCTCCAGGGGACGGTCAGGGCGCCTCGGACTCGAAGTCGAGCGAGGCGGAATTCATACAGTAACGCAGCCCGGTCGGGGCCGGGCCGTCTTCGAAGACGTGGCCCAGGTGGGCTCCGCATTGTGCACAAACGGTTTCTGTGCGGACCATGCCGTGGCTGCGGTCCACGATCTCCTTAATGGCGCCGGGAACAGCCTGCGAGAAGCTGGGCCAGCCGCAGCCGGCGTCGAACTTGGTGTCGGAATCGAACAGCTTGGCGCCGCAGCACACGCAGTGGTAGCTGCCGTCGGCCCAATGCGCCTCGTACTTACCGGTGAAAGGGCGTTCGGTGGCGGCGTGGCGCGTCACCTTCCAGGCGGCGGGCTCGGCGCCCTTTTCCTGGAGCAGGGCTTGCCATTCTGCGTCGGTCTTCTGGACGGGAAAGGTCATGATGAACAGCTGATTTCGATGGTGGACGCCCAGTCGGGCGGAAAGCCGGACCAGTGGGCATCCTGGTCCGCATGTTCGTCAAATGGGTGGGCGAGCAGCGTTTGCAAGGTGGCGAACACCGAGAAGTCACCCGACCGGGCCGCGCGGATGGCCTGTTCGCCCAGGTGGTTGCGGAGCACGAACTTGGGATTGGTTTTCAGCATCAAATCGGCCGCCAGCCCTTGATCCGATTGCGCAAGCTGCTCCTGATAGGTGAGCAACCAGCCATCCCAGCCGGGGCGGTTCACGAACAGATCGCGCACGGTTTCGTAGTCGCCGGTGGCGACCGCGTGCGACAGGCGGCGCCAGAAGATGGGGTAATCCACACCATCGCCCGCCAGCAGCTGCAGCAGGGCATCAACCAGGGCCGCATCGCCGTCACCCGACTGCCGCAGGCCCAGCTTGTCGCGCATGCGCTGCAGGAACTGCGCGGGGAACACGCTGCGGTAGGACTCCAGCGCGGCCTGGGCGATCTCGGTGTCGCCGATAAGCGGCATCAGCGCCTGGCCGAGGCAGAACAGGTTCCAGTAGGCGACGTTGGGCTGGCGGTTGAAGGCATAGCGGCCCTGGGTGTCGCTGTGGTTGCAGACATGCCCCGGCACGAACCCGTCGAGGAACTGGAAGGGGCCGTAGTCGATGGTCAGGCCCAGGATGCTCATGTTGTCCGTGTTCATCACACCGTGGCAGAAGCCGATGGCCTGCCACTGCGCCAGCAACGCAGCGGTGCGCTCGCTCACGGCCTGCAGCAGAGCAGCGTAAGGGTTGCGGCCGAGCGCCGCCGTGGTGCGGCAGTCCGGGTAGTAGCGGTCGATCACGTAGTCGGCCAGCTGGCGCAGTTCCGCCTCCTGGCCGCGCGCGGCGAAGTGCTCGAAATGGCCGAAGCGGATGAAGCTGGGCGCCAGCCGCGTCACCACGGCGGCGGTTTCGGCCTCTTCGCGGTACACCGGGGCGGTCGAGCCGGTGATGCACAGGGCCCGCGTGGTGGGGATGTCCAGCGCGTGCATGGCCTCGCTGCACAGGAACTCGCGGATGCTGGAGCGCAAGACGGCGCGGCCGTCGCCCATGCGCGAGTAGGGCGTGCGGCCGGCGCCCTTGAGCTGCACCTCGATGCCGCTATCGGTTTCGCCCAGCAGGATGGCGCGCCCGTCGCCGAGCTGGCCGGCCCACACGCCGAACTGGTGGCCGCTGTAGACGCTGGCCAGCGGGCGCGCGTCCGCCGGCATCGCGTTGCCGGTGAAGACCTGTAGGGCGGTGTCGGAAGCCAGCCATTCCCGGTCCACACCCAGCCACTCGGCAGCGCTGGCGCTGCTGCCGACCCAATGCGGCGCTGGCAGGGGCGTGGGTACCAGCTCGGTGAAGAAGGCCGGACCCAGCGCGGCAAAGCCGTTGTGCCAGGCCAGGCCGGAGCGCGGCGATGCGGCAGGCGTCGGGGTAGAAGACATCGGACGATTGTCCTGCACGGGCGGATGCCCCGTCGGGGGCAGGGCCTTGCGTCCTAGGGCGATCACCTGGTGCGGGGCGGCGGAGGGCAACGGCCAGGCGTGTCGTGCCCGTGACATGCGCCGCGCGCGTCGGCTTCGCTGCTGCTGCGGGGTGTGCCGGCGCCCGGTTAGGATGAGAATTCCGCCGCACACAACCTATACAGAGGAGCACAAACACATGCTGGGCCTGATGCAGAACCAACCGCTGCTGATCTCGTCGCTGATCGAGTTCGCGGAACGGCACCACGGTGATGCCGAGATTGTCTCGCGCCGGGTGGAGGGTGATATCCACCGCTATACGTACCGCGATCTGTCCCGGCGCGCCAAGCGCCTGGCCAACGCGCTGGACGGCCTGGGGCTGCAGTTCGGTGACCGCGTGGCCAGCCTGGCCTGGAACGGCTACCGGCACATGGAGATGTACTTCGGGGTGAGCGGTTCCGGCCGCGTGCTGCACACCATCAACCCGCGCCTGCACCCGGACCAGATCGCCTGGATCGCCAACCATGCGGAAGACCAGGTGCTGTGCTTCGACCTGACCTTCCTGCCCCTGGTGCAGGCCGTGCACGCCAAGTGCCCCACGGTGCGGCACTGGGTGGCGCTGTGCGACGCCGACAAGCTGCCGGCGGACTCCGGCGTACCGAATCTGGTGAGCTACGAGGCCCTGATCGGCGCGGCGCCGGAGGCCTACGACTGGCCGGTGTTCGATGAAAACACGGCGTCGGGCATGTGCTACACCAGCGGCACCACCGGCAACCCCAAGGCCGCGCTGTACAGCCACCGCTCCAGCACGCTGCATGCCTATGCGGCGGCACTGCCGGACGTGATGGGCTTGTCGGCGCGCGATTGCGTGCTGCCCGTGGTGCCCATGTTCCACGTCAACGCCTGGGGCCTGCCGTACTCGGCGCCGCTTACGGGCTGCAAGCTGGTGTTCCCCGGCCCTGCGCTGGATGGCAAGTCCGTCTACGAGCTGATCGAGGCCGAGGGGGTGACCTTTGCTGCGGGCGTGCCCACTGTGTGGCAGATGCTGCTCAACCACCTGCAGGCGGGTGGGCTGAAATTCAGCACCCTCAACCGCACGGTCATCGGCGGCTCGGCCTGCCCGCCGGCCATGATCCAGACCTTCCAGGACGTCTACGGGGTACGCGTACTGCATGCCTGGGGCATGACGGAGATGAGCCCGCTGGGCACGCTCGGTACGCTCAAGAACAAGCACCTCGCCTTGCCCAAGGACGAGCAGATGAAGATCCTGCAGAAGCAGGGCCGGGCCATTTACGGCGTGGACATGAAGATCGTGGATGGCGCAGGCAAGGAGCTGCCGTGGGACGGCAAGACCTACGGCGACCTGCTGGTCAAGGGGCCCTGGATCGTGGACAGCTACTACAAGGCCGAGGGAGGGCATCCGCTGGTCCAGGATGCACGCGGCATCGGCTGGTTTCCCACGGGTGACGTGGCCACCATCGACGCGGACGGCTTCATGCAGATCACCGACCGCAGCAAGGACGTGATCAAGTCGGGCGGCGAATGGATCAGCTCCATCGACATCGAGAACATCGCCATGGCCCACCCGGCCATCGCCATGGCCGCCTGCATCGGCATGCCGCATCCCAAGTGGGACGAGCGGCCCATCGTTGCAGTGGTCAAGCGCGCGGGCGCCGACGTCTCGCGCGAGGAACTTCTGCAGTTCTACGAGGGCAAGACGGCCAAATGGCAGATCCCCGATGACGTGGTGTTCGTGGACGCGATCCCCCTGGGCGCTACGGGCAAGATGCTGAAGACCCGCCTGCGCGAGCAGCTGAAGGACTACCGCCTGCCGGGGCTCTGAGCCGTGGCGCGACTGTCCCGGCGCCGCGCGCGCCGCAGGCAGTCGCATCGGCGATAGCCGGTAGGGGCATTCCCTGAGCGCTGCCCTGGGTCAACACGCTACGCTGCCCCGTGTTGATACCAAAACAGGAGACAGACCATGGGATTTGCTATCAAGGCAGTAGCTGCATCCGTCATATTGGTAAGCGCTGGCGGCGCATTTGCCCAAAAGGGTGAGACCGTCAAGATCGCATGGCTGGACCCGCTCTCGGGACTCATGGCAGCGGTGGGAACGAACCAACTCAAGAGCTTCCAGTTCATCGCCGAGGAGTTCAACAAGAAGAGCGCCTCGGGCGTGAAGTTCGAGATCATCGGTATCGACAACAAGCTCAGCCCGCAAGAGACCACGAGCGCGCTGCGCTCGGCCATGGACCAGGGCGCCCGCTATGTGGTGCAGGGCAATGGCTCCGGCCCCGCATTGGCCATCATCGACGCGCTGGAAAAGCACAACGCCCGCAATCCGGGCAAGGAAGTGCTGTTCCTGAACTACGCGGCCGTGGACCCCGATCTCACCAACAGCAAGTGCAGCTATTGGCACTTCCGGCTGGATGCGGACACCTCCATGAAGATGGAAGCGTTGACCACCTTCATCAAGGACGTGCCTGCGGTGAAGAAGGTCTACCTCATCAACCAGAACTACTCGCATGGTCACCAGGTCGCCAAGTACGCCAAGGAGAACCTGGCACGCAAACGGCCCGATGTGCAGATCGTCGGCGACGATCTGCACCCGCTGGCGCAGGTGCGTGACTTCGCGCCCTACATCGCCAAGATCAAGCAGTCGGGCGCCGACACGGTCATCACCGGCAACTGGGGCTCCGACCTGGCGCTGCTGATCAAGGCCGCCAACGACGCGGGCCTCAACAACGTCAACTTCTACACCTACTACGGCGGCGTGACCGGCAGCCCCACCGCCATGGGCGCGGCGGCGGCGGGGCGCGTGTACATGGCCTCGTACAACCATCTGAACCTGCCCGGTGAGATCGGCCGCATCGTCAAGGACTACAAGGCCAAGTTCAACGACGACATGTACACCGGCGCGGTGTACCACGCGTTCGCCATGCTCGATACGGCATTTACCAAGACCAAGTCGACGGAGCCGGTGAAGGTGGCGGCCGCGCTGGAGGGCCTGAAGTTCACCAGCTTCAATGGCGAGGTCGAGATGCGCAAGACCGACCACCAGCTACAGCAAGGCCTGTTCATCTCGAAGTGGGAAAAGGCCGGCGGCAAGTATCCTAACGACGCGGAGAACACCGGCTACACCTTCGTTCCGGTGAAATACTACGAGCCCTACGTGGCCAGCACGCCGACGTCCTGCCAGATGAAGCGGCCGTCATGAGCCTGCTGGCGGTCTCGCAGGGGATCGCATTGGAACCCAATCGGGATGAGTGGAGGCCTCGGGTGCGCCGCATGGGCTCGTGCCCATGCCAGCAGCCGGGGCCTCCAATCGCCCGATTTCGCTCCAACCCTTCGGGCAGCGGTCTTTGCGGGCGGTCTGCGGAGTTGCGGCGCTGGTGGATAGCCGTGCTATTGGCTGCACACCGCGCCTAGCATCCCGTCCCGCAAAGGCCGCTGTGCGACCCCTGGGAGACCGCCAGCAGACTCTATGCCGTGATGACCTTCGAGGCCCGACTCGCCCTCGGGCCTTTTTTTCAGCCGTACTGACAAGCCAATCCGATGAATCTTGAGTTTTTCGTGATCTCTCTGCTGAACGGCATCAGCTACGGGCTGCTGCTGTTCATGCTGAGCTCGGGGCTCACCCTGATCTTCAGCATGATGGGTGTGCTGAACTTCGCGCACACCAGCTTCTACATGCTGGGTGCCTACTTTGCATACACCATCTCGGGCGTGGTGGGCTTCTGGCCCGCGCTGGTGCTATCGCCGCTGCTCATAGGCATCCTGGGTGCGGCGTTCGAGCGTTACGCGCTGCGGCGCGTGCACAAGTTCGGCCATGTACCCGAGCTGCTGGTCACCTTCGGCCTGTCGTACCTGATCCTCGAAGTGGTGCAACTCGTGTGGGGTCGCTCCACCGTGCCCTACGGGCTGCCTACGCAACTGCAAGGACCCCTCTTTACGCTGTACGGCACGCAGTTCCCGAAGTCGCGCTCTTTCATCATGCTGGTCGCACTGCTGATGCTGCTGTCGGTATGGCTGCTGCTCACGCGCACCCGCATCGGGCTGGTGATCCAGGCGGCGCTCAAGTACCCGGACATGGTGGAGGCGCTGGGCCACAACGTGCCGCGTGTGTTCATGCTGGTGTTCGGCGGCGGGTGCGCGCTGGCGGGCCTGGCCGGCGTGATCGGTGGCAACACCTACGTCACGGAGCCGGCCATGGCGATGTCGGTAGGCTCCATCATCTTCGTGGTGGTGGTGGTCGGCGGCATGGGCTCGCTGGCCGGGGCCTTCCTCGCATCGCTGCTCATCGGGCTGGTGCAGACCTTCGCCGTCGCGCTGGATTATTCGCTGGTGCATGCCTTCGCCCGGTTGGGGGTGGTGGTCACCGAGCAGACCTTCGGCTGGCCGGTGCTGAAGCTCACCATCTCGCAGATCGCGCCGATTCTTCCGTACCTGTTCCTGGTGCTGATCCTGATCTTCCGGCCCAAGGGGCTGCTGGGCACGCGGGAGGGCTGAGACCATGCGCACGACGACCACGCCATCTTCTTCTGCCCCGCCCATGGACAGCACTGCTACGCGCTACTACCGCTTCAAGCCCCTCAACGTGGGCCGCGCCGTGGTCTGGGGGCTGTTCGCCATCGCGCTCATCGTCGCGCCGATGCTGTTCAAGAGCAGCCTGGCGCTGACCATGCTCTCGCAGATCGGCTACCTCATCATCATCTGCCTCTCGTACAACATGCTGCTGGGGCAGGGGGGCATGCTGAGCTTCGGCCATGCGGTGTACACGGGCCTGGGTTCCTTCATCGCCATCCATGCCATGAACCTGGCGGGCAAGGGCGCGCCGCCCATCCCGCTGGTGCTGATCCCCATCGTGGGGGGGCTGGCGGGCATGTTCTTCGCCATCCTGCTGGGCTATGTGACGACCAAGAAATCGGGCACCACGTTCGCCATGATCACGCTGGGGATCGGCGAACTGGTGGCTTCGATGGCGCTGATGTTCCCCGAGTTCTTCGGCGGGGAGGGCGGCATCACCACCGACCGCGTCTACGGCCAGTCGTTCTTCGGCATCAGCTTCGGGCCTGCCATCCAGGTGTACTACCTCATCGCGGCGTACTGCTTCATCTGCACGGCGCTGATGTTCGCCTTCACCGGAACGCCCCTGGGGCGCATGCTCAATGCGGTGCGCGACAACCCGGAGCGCGTGGAGTTCATCGGCTACAACCCGCAGCGCGTGCGCTACTACGCCTTCGTCATCGCCGGCTTCTTCGCAGGCGTGGGCGGCGGGCTGGCCACGATCAACTTCGAGATCGTCACCGGGGCCGACAGCGTGAGCGTGCTGCGCTCCGGCTCCTACCTGCTGTTCACCTTCCTCGGCGGAGCCACGTTCTTCTTCGGTCCGATCATCGGCGCGGTGCTGCTGGTGTTCGCGTCCGTGCTGCTGTCCGAACTCTCCAAGGCGTGGCTGCTGTACCTGGGACTGGTGTTCCTGTTCATGGTGATGTATGCGCCGGGCGGCATCGCCAGCCTGATCATGATGAACCTGCGCCTGGCCAAGTTCGGCAAGCTGCGGCAGCTGGGCGGCTCCTACCTGATGCTGGGCACCACGGCGCTGCTGGCCGTGCTGGGCGCGGCGGCGATGATCGAGATGCTCTACCACCTGCAGCTCAATGCGGCCCTGGGCTCGCAGCTCAAGTTCCTGGGCCTCACCCTGGACGCCAAGGCCACGGCCAGCTGGCTGGGAGCGGGCGCCTTGTTCGCCATCGGTCTCGCCGCGTTCGAAGTCTGCCGGCGCAGGTTCGTGCGGCAGTGGGGACGCATTCAGGAGGAGATAGAACACCAGATCAAGCGGGGAGGTGCGGCATGAGCAGCGTAGTGAATCCATCGTCCCCGGGCAACCCGGCAGGCTATGCGCTGGAACTGCGTGATCTGCGCAAGAGTTTCGGCCGCACGGAGATCATCCGCGGCGCCAACCTGGCCGTGGCTCCGGGCGAGCGCGTGGCGATCATCGGGCCCAACGGCGCGGGCAAGTCCACGCTGTTCAACCTGATCAGCGGACGCTTTGGCGCCAGCAGCGGCGAGGTGCTGCTCAATGGCCAGCGCATCGATGGCAAGGCGCCTTACGAGATCAATCGCATGGGCTTGTCGCGCAGCTTCCAGATCACCAACATCTTTCCCAAGCTGAGCGTGTTCGAGAACCTGCGCTGCGGCGTGCTGTGGAGCCTGGGCTACCGCTACACCTTCCTGCGCTTTCTCTCCAGCCTGCGGGACGCCAACGAGCGTGCCGAGCAGCTCATGGAGATGATCCACCTGGACAAGAAGCGCGACACG
Organism: Paracidovorax wautersii; assembly: GCF_031453675.1. Classification (NCBI taxonomy): domain Bacteria; kingdom Pseudomonadati; phylum Pseudomonadota; class Betaproteobacteria; order Burkholderiales; family Comamonadaceae; genus Paracidovorax; species Paracidovorax wautersii. Next base: position 3,192,146 of record NZ_JAVIZX010000001.1, read on the forward strand.
CTGGCCATGAACCTGACCTATGCGGAGCAGCGCGCGCTGGAGATCGGCATCACCATTGCCGGCGGCGCCAACGTCATCCTGCTGGACGAGCCCACCGCCGGTATGAGCAAGAGCGAAACGGCGCGGTTCATCCATCTCATCAAGGAAGTGACCGTAGGCCGCACCCTGCTCACCGTGGAGCACGACATGGGCGTGGTGTTCGGTCTGGCGGACAAGATCGCGGTGGTGGTGTACGGCGAGGTGATCGCCTTCGACGTACCGGAGGCCGTGCGCGCCAACCCGCGGGTGCAGGAGGCCTATCTGGGGTCGGTGATCGCCGCGCAACAGGAAGGGGCGCACTGACATGAAACGATACCCCCCTGTGGCCCTGTGGGCCTCCGTGCTGCCGCCAGAGGCGGCTGCCCTTCGGGCACGTCCAAGCCTGCGCATGCAGGTTCGGAGCCGCGGCCCTCAGCCCCCGCTCTCGCCTTGCTGCGCAAGGCGGGCAGGAGGACGCAGCCCTCGCTGCGGGGCGGCCCTTGCTCGGCTGCCCACGCAGGGGTGGCGCCGGTTCAACGCGACGCGGGCGGCGCACAGCGCTCTGGAAAACTGACATGCTTCATATTGACAATTTGCATGCCTATTACGGCAAGAGCCATGTGCTGCACGGCGTGGCCTTCGATGTGCAGCCGGGCGAGATCGTCGCGCTGCTTGGCCGCAACGGATCGGGGCGCTCCACCACTGCCAAGGCCATCATGGGGCTGGTGGATTGGGAGGGCAGCGTCGAATGGAAGGGGCAGAAGCTCGTGGGACGCAAGGCCTATGAGATCGCCCACCTGGGCATCGGCTACGTGCCGGAGAGCCGCGACATCTTTCCCAACCTCACGGTGCATCAGAACCTGCTGCTGGGTCAGAAGGGCAACGGCAAAGGCAGCCGATGGGGCTTCGATGACATGTACGCCATGTTCCCGCGCCTCAAGGAGCGCCAGCACACCGAGGCCGGCGTGATGTCGGGCGGCGAGCAGCAGATGCTGACGCTGTGCCGCACGCTCATGGGGGACCCCGACCTCATCATCATCGACGAGCCCACCGAAGGACTGGCACCCAAGATCGTGGAGCTGGTGGGCGAGTACCTCATGAAGATCAAGGCACGGGGTGTGTCGGTGCTGCTGATCGAGCAGAAGCTCACCATCGCGATGACCATCTCGGACCGCGCTCTGGTCATGGGGCACGGCAGCATCGTCTTCCAAGGCACGCCGGAGGAATTGCGCGCCAACCAGTATGTCCGCAAGGAGTGGCTGGAGGTCTGACTGCCGAGGCTTCCTGCGTGCAGCCGGGTGGCCGGTCCGCCAGCCCGGTCGCCTGGGCAAGCGGCGTACGCTGCAAGGCCAGGTGTGGGTGCGGACGCATGCATCACCGGCTCTAGGGCGCGTGCCGCCGACACGGTCTTGCCACAGCGTCGTCATAAAACGGAAATGTTCTGTCATTAACATTTTTTGACATTCATTTCCTGCGCCGCTGGCATGCCCGATTCCCGTGCGTATCTGACCGAGTTCCGTCCCCGCTTCCAGCCCCCCAGCGCCGCGGATTTGTGCACCCCTGTGCCTTGCATGACCACGGGCCAGACGAATGAAGAGGTGCTGGAGGTTTTCAGCCGCCACCGCGATCTGGTGGCCCTGCCGGTGGTCGAAGACGGCCGGCCCATCGGGCTGATCAACCGCAATATCTTCCTATCGCAGATGAGCAAGCAGTTCCGCATGGAGCTGTACGGCCGCAAGAGCTGCATTGCGTTCATGGACAAGGAGCCGCTCGTCGTCGATGCCGGCATGGACATCGACACCCTGACCGTTCGCACGGTGGAATGTGGAGAGAAGGCGCTTTCCGACGGCTTCATCATCACGCGCGAGGGCGCGTTCGCTGGCGTGGGGAACGGGCTGCAGTTGATGCGCGTGGTGGCAGATGTGCAGGCCTCGCGCCATCGGCAGATCATGCACAGCATCGAGTACGCCAGCGTGATCCAGCAGTCCACGCTCCGCACGTCCAGGGACGCACTCGCACGGGTGTGCCCTCATGCCCATCTGGTGTGGGAGCCCCGCGATGTGGTGGGCGGCGATTTCTACCAGTTCAGCCAGGGCGCAGGCGGATGGTTCGGGGCGGTGGCGGACTGCACGGGGCACGGCGTGCCCGGTGCCTTCATGACGCTGATCGCGTCCACCAGCCTGTCGCAGGCCGTCGAGCGCCAGGGCGCGCGGGATCCGGCGCAACTGCTGGGCACCGTCAACCGGGGCATCAAGCAGGTGCTGGGGCAGGTCGACGGCGGCGACGACACTCCCGGCTCGGACGACGGCATGGACGCGGCCTTCTTCTGGGTCGATACCGCCGCCCGGCAGCTCACGTTCGCGGGCGCGCGGCTGTCGCTCCACGTTCTGCGGCCCGAGGCCCAAGAAGTGGAGGTCATCGAAGGCCAGCGCCAGGGCGTGGGCTACGTGGACAGCGCCCCGGACTATGTCTGGCAGAACCAGACCGTCGCGCTGCCCAGCGGCAGCCTGGTTTTCATCACGACCGATGGGCTCACCGACCAGGTGGGCGGGCCGCGTGCCATCGCCCTCGGCAAGCGCCGCCTGCGTGAGTTGCTGCTGCAGCACCGCGCTGCAAGCCCCGCGGAAATCAACGGCGCCGTGCTGGAGGGCCTGCGCGCATGGCAGGGCGACCACAACCGGCGAGACGACGTGACCTTTCTGTGCTTTCGCATCTGACGGCGTCTTTCCCTTCCACGACTCACCCCCTCACGATGTCTTCCCCCCTGATTTCCGGCAAGTACGGTTCCTTCTTCAGCGTGGCCCGCGAACACCAGGTCATCTTCTACTACGTGGGCTACTTCTCGCAGCACATCGTGGCGGCCATGGCTGACGCCGTGAAGCTGCAACTGGAGGTGGCCGGCGTGGCCGGGCCGACGCGGCGCAAGCTGTTCTCGTCCTTCATCGAGATGGCGCAGAACATCATCCACTACTCGGCCGACGCGCTCACCCCGCCCAGCCAGCCCGACGGCGAGCTGCGCCACGGCTCGGTGTGCATCCGCCGGGAGGCCGATGGCCGCTTCCTGCTGCTGTGCGCCAACCCCATCGAAGCCGGAATGGCCGACGAACTGCGGCACAAGCTGGACCGCCTGCGCAGCATGACCCTCGATGAGATCAAGCAGGCCTACCGCCAGACGTTGCGCGACGACACCCCGCAGGGCAGCAAGGGCGCCGGCATGGGTTTTCTCACCGTGGCGCGCGACGCCAGCGCGCCGCTGGAATTCGACTTCGACCCCGCCCAGGGCGCGGCAGGCGCCCCCGTCTTCTACCTGAAGGCGGCGATCTGACCCGACGCACCGCGGACCCCGACCAGAGATCACGCATGGACCCTCTCTACATTGCTCCTACACCCAGTTCACCCGAGGTGGACTTCCAGTTCGATCAGCACACCCTTCGCCTGCGCGGCGAGTCCTATCCGGAAAATGCCGCGGCCTTCTTCGGCGACATCATCGGGCGGCTCAGGCAGTACCTGGCGCTGCAGAGCGGC